>NZ_AUMR01000048.1 GCF_000430785.1 Ectobacillus panaciterrae DSM 19096 | reverse complement strand
ATCTAAGCATGAAGCCCCCCTCAAGATGAGATTTCCCATAGCGTCAAGCTAGTAAGATCCCTGAAAGATGATCAGGTTGATAGGTTCGAGGTGGAAGCGTGGTGACACGTGGAGCTGACGAATACTAATCGATCGAGGGCTTAACCAATATACACTTTATCTTATGTTATCTAGTTTTGAAGGAATATCCTTCATATGTCTAGTGATGATGGCGAAGAGGTCACACCCGTTCCCATACCGAACACGGAAGTTAAGCTCTTCAGCGCCGATGGTAGTTGGGACCTTGTCCCTGTGAGAGTAGGACGTCGCTAGGCACTGAAAAAAGGATCAGTCATTTGACTGGTCCTTTTTGTTTTTGAAGAAAATACAAGGCTGACAGACACAGAGCCCAGGATTATACATACATTTATAAAAGAACCTTTACTTAACTCGCTTACGCTACTTTTAAGAGGAGGCTTACTTTTTAAATATGATAAAAGGAAAATTTAGAAAAGTTTGTATATATAAACAAAAAATGTAAAAGCTATTAGTATGGAGGTGGAGATAATGAGTATTGCTGTGAGAGTAACTCAACTGAAGTGCTGCATTGTATGCGAAGAGAAAAAAGAAAAAGGGATCCATTTGTACAATGGTTTTATATGTGAAACATGCGAAAAGGATATTATTCACACAGAAACGGATGATCCCAAGTATGCCTTTTATTTAAAACAGCTAAGGAAAGTTTGTTTACCTGAGCAATAGGCTGAAATGCCTATTATTTTTTTGCACTGAAATTGATTATAATGGAATATATAACTTTTATATAAGGAAGAAATAAAATGAAACAAACACAAACACCTTTATATAATGCCATATCACATTTTTCTGAGAAACGTCCTATTTCATTTCATGTGCCTGGACACAAGAATGGTATGCATTTTGCCAAAAGAGCATTTTCTCATTTTCATAGTTTGCTAGAAATTGATGTAACAGAATTGACGGGACTCGATGATTTACATAATCCTTCAGGATGTATTAAAGAGGCGGAAACACTTTTAGCTGATTTATATGGAGCATCGCAAAGCTACTTTCTTATCAATGGTTCTACTGTGGGAAACTTAGCCATGATTTTAGCTGCTTGTAAGGAAGGGGATATAGTGCTCGTACAGCGGAATTGCCATAAATCTGTAATGAACGGCATCCAATTGGCAGGAGCACGGCCGGTCTTTTTGAGAACCGCTGTTGATGAACATGCGCAAGTTCCTATGGGGATTGCATTTGAAACTGCAGAAGCAGCTTTACAACAGTATCCGCAGGCAAAAGCTGTTGTTTTAACGCATCCAAATTATTATGGCATGGCACAAGATTTACATAAAATTATTTCTTTGGCGCATGAGAAAGGGATACCGGTTCTTGTGGACGAAGCACACGGTGCACATTTTTGTTTAGGAGCGCCGTTTCCAAGTTCAGCTTTGGCATATGGGGCAGATGTTGTGATTCACTCTGCTCATAAAACACTCCCCGCCATGACAATGGGTTCTTACTTGCATATAAATAGTAATATAATAAAGACAGATAAGGTTTTCCATTACTTGAGTATGCTTCAGTCGAGCAGTCCGTCGTATCCCATCATGGCTTCTTTAGATTTAGCACGTTATGAGCTGGCTCAGCTGAAAGCACAAGGTACAGAAAAGCTGGTTCGTTTTCTGCAGCATATTCGGCAAGAGCTGTCCTCGATCCCGCAAGTTGCTGTTTTGCAGCATGATATGCAAGATCCTTTAAAAGTAACCATTCAAACAAGATGCGCTCTGTCTGGTTATGAACTGCAAGCGGTATTTGAGAAAAAAGGTATTTATACAGAAATGGCGGATCCGTATAATGTCCTTTTAGTTTTGCCGCTTTACATACATGAACAATATGTACAAGCAGTATCTGCTATGAGAGATGCATTAAAACTCTATTCAGTAACAGGAAAAAGTCTTCCTGTACGCGTAGAGGATGCACCTTTCTCTGCGCCAATGGATTATAAAGAGCTGGAACAGTATCCTGTAACACGCGTACCTCTAATAGAAACAGAAGGATACGTTGCAGCGGAAACGGTGATTCCTTATCCGCCGGGCATTCCTTTTATCATGCCTGGAGAAATGATTACAAATGACCACATTAAACAGCTGCAGCTTCTTATCAAAGCTGGAGCCCGCTTCCAAGGGACCGCTTCTCTTCAAGAGCTGGCTGTATACGATAGAAAAGGAAAGGTGAATGCAGAATGAAAGGATTCTTTATTACAATAGAGGGACCAGAGGGTTCTGGTAAATCAACTTTAATTTCAAAATTAGTTCCGCTGCTCCAAGCTAAGGGACATAATATTTTAGTTACGCGCGAGCCCGGAGGTATTGAGATTTCCGAAAAAATCCGAACGATTATCCATGATCCGGCGTACACGATGATGGATTCTCGTACAGAGGCACTGCTGTATGCTGCTGCGCGCAGACAACATTTAGTAGAAAAAGTAATACCGGCACTAGACGCAGGAAAAATTGTAATGTGCGACCGTTTTATAGACAGCTCGCTTGCTTATCAAGGTTATGCAAGAGGTCTTGGCGTAGATCAAGTATTGGAGATTAATCGCTTCGCAACGGAAGATTGCATGCCCGCTCTTACTCTGTATGTAGACATTGAACCAAGCGAAGGGTTAGCACGAATTCATAAGGATGCAGGAAGGGAAATCAATCGTCTTGATTTAGAAGGATTGGCATTTCATGAGAAGGTAAGGGAAGGGTACTTGCAGCTGCTAGAAAGATTTTCAAATCGTATAGTGCGAATCAACGGAGCTCAATTGCCGGAAGAAGTGTTAAAAGATGCAGAAAAAGTGATTGAAAAACATCTGCAATAATTGGAAGTATAACGTTTATGCTCTCAGAAACAAAAAAAGTTGATATAATAGGGATAAAGCGAAACTTCATCCGTGGGAGCATTACCCCCACGGATGTTAGCTGAGCCAATCGGGCTTTTACTGTCCATTCTATATATGAGTGAATTATAATTCCGACATCTCCATGTGCTATGTGCAACCAAAAGGGAGTATGGTATGCTTCTGGTTTACCCTTGCATGAACCACTACAAAGGTTTGAGCGCTTCTGCACGTCGCTGGATGATCTCTCCCCACTATAAAAAGACGGGTTTTTATTCACTTGTATATGGCTGGAGCATAGCTATACAATTACGGATAGTTAGTGGGGAATGAAATACAAAATAAGTGAGTGATGAATGATGACTAAGACGTGGGAGCAGCTGACGTTGATGCAGCCCATTGCCGTTAAGATGTTGACGAACAGTATTTTAAAAGAGCGGATATCCCACGCCTACTTATTGGAAGGACCTAAAGGAACCGGAAAGCTGGAAACTGCGATGCAAATGGCAAAGAGCATTTTTTGTTCAGAGCTGTCCGGCTTTGAGCCTTGTCATGCTTGCAGCAACTGCCGCCGCATCGAGTCCGGAAACCATCCGAACATATATGTCTTAAAGCCTGATGGACTTTCTATTAAAAAGCAGCAAATCCATGCGCTGCAGGAAGAGTTTTCTAAAACCGGTTTAGAATCTAATAAGAAAGTATATATCATAGAGCATGCAGACCGCATGACAATCAACGCTGCAAATACATTACTCAAGTTTTTAGAAGAGCCGAGCAGTAAAACAACAGCAATGCTGCTGACAGAAAATAGTCATCAAATGCTGAATACAATTTTATCGCGCTGCCAAACACTTACATTTCGGCCGCTTTCTAAAGAGTTATTGATTCAGCAGTTGCAATTGCAAGGGATATCTCATGCTTTTGCAGCAACAGCCGCGCAACTTACAAACAATATAGAAGAAGCGCAAAATTTCTGTAATGATGAATGGTTTGCACAAGCTCGAACTTTAGTGATAAAATTATGTGAAGTCCTAGGAAAGGATACCTCGTCTCTTTTTTTTGTACAAGAAAAATGGGGCAAGCATTTTGCGGATAAAGAACAGCTGCAAATAGGGTTAGATATGTTACTCCTTATTTACAAGGATTTATTATATGTACAGCTCGGAGAGAATGAAAACGTTACATTCTTGGATCAACAATCTTTATTTGAGTCTCTCTCCTATTCTCAAAAACGAATTGTATCGGCACTTTCCAATATATTAGAAGCAAAAAATAGGCTTAATGCCAATGCGAATGTACAGCTTGTATTTGAGCAGCTGGTGTTGCGCCTGCAGGAGGGATAAACGCTTGTATGATGTAGTAGGGGTACGGTTTAAAAAAGCAGGCAAAATCTATTACTTCGACCCGAACAATCTGGACATTCCTGAAAACGAATGTGTCATTGTAGAGACTGTGCGGGGAATCGAATACGGTAAAGTAGTCATGAATAAGAAGCAAGTGCATGAAAATGACGTCGTGTTGCCGCTGAAGAAGGTCATTCGTATCGCTGATGAAAACGACCGGAATATCGTAGAAGAAAACAAAACAGCTGCAAAAGAAGCTTATCGTGTCTGTCTGGAAAAAGTAATTGTTCATGAACTTGATATGAAGCTTGTAGATGTAGAGTACACATTCGACCGAAATAAGGTAATTTTTTACTTTACAGCAGATGGGCGCATTGATTTTCGCGAGCTTGTAAAGGATTTGGCTGCTATTTTCCGGACGCGTATTGAGCTCAGACAAATTGGGGTGCGAGATGAGGCAAAAATGCTGGGAGGCATTGGCCCATGCGGCCGTATGCTTTGCTGTTCGACGTTTTTAGGTGATTTTGAGCCTGTTTCCATTAAAATGGCGAAGGACCAAAACTTATCGTTAAATCCTGCTAAGATTTCAGGTTTATGCGGCCGTTTGATGTGCTGCTTGAAGTACGAAAACGATGAGTATGAAGCAGCAAAGGAACAGCTCCCGGATTTAGATCAAAAAATACAAACACCGAGCGGTACGGGCCGTGTGGTAGGATTGAATATATTAGAACGATTGATTCAAGTTGAACTCATCGGTAAAGATCGCATTATAGAATATACACTGGACGAACTAATTAATGGAGGCGTTGTTTCTAGTCAAACCACAGATTGATGAGGTGGGTGCTTGTGGAGAAAAAAGATATTTTTGAATCTGTTTCGAGCATGGAAGAGCAGATCGGACATTTATATAAACAGCTCGGGGAGCTAAAGCAGCATCTTGCTGAATTGCTCGAAGAAAATCAACACATTAAAATGGAAAATGAAAATTTACGCCGTCGTTTTGAGGAAGCCGCACAAAAAAAGCAGCAGCGTTTCAAGGAGAGGGAGAAGAAGCTGGCAGCAGATATCGGGGAAGGCTACGATAATCTGGCGCGTCTCTATCAGGAAGGCTTCCATATTTGTAATTTACATTACGGAAGTGTACGGAAAGAAGGAGATTGCTTATTTTGTCTATCTTTCCTCAATAAAAAATAAAATTACCTTTCCAAGAGATTGGAAAGGTAATTTTTTGTATTCATAAAAGAGATAGTAATAAGAAGGCATAAGAGAAAGGAATAAACGTATGCAATTATATGGTGATGAACGACTGGATTATTTGTTGGCTGAAGAAATGAAAATTATTCAAAGTCCGTCTGTATTCAATTTTTCGCTTGATGCTGTTCTGCTGGCACGTTTTGCATGGCTTCCGATTCAAAAGGGAAATATTTTGGATTTGTGTACCGGCAACGCGGTTGTTCCGCTTCTTATGAGTACACGTACAAAAGGAACAATTACAGGAGTAGAAATTCAAGAACGGATCTATGATATGGGTGTACGCAGTGTTCAATATAATGAACTGGAAGAGCAGATTCGTCTTATCCATGGGGATTTAAAAGATATGCCAAAGATATTGGGGTATAACAAATTCGACGTAGTAACCTGTAACCCTCCGTATTTTCAAACACCAAAACCATCTGAGAGAAATCCCAATGAACATTTAGCAATTGCCCGCCATGAGATTTTATGTACATTGGAAGATGTGGTTCGTGTGAGCAGTCAGCTTGTGAAGCAAGGCGGAAAGATTGCATTTGTGCACCGGCCGGGGCGTTTGCTTGATATCGTGACATTAATGAGAGCTTATAAAGTAGAGCCTAAGCGTTTGCAGCTTGTGTATCCGAAGGCTGGGAAAGAAGCAAACATGCTATTGATTGAAGGAATTAAAGATGGAAATCCAGATTTAAAAATCCTGCCGCCGCTTGTTGTATATGAAGACAATGATGAATATACGAAGGAAATGCGTCAGATTTTATATGGAGAAGAATAACTATTACTTCTATGTTCTAGAGTGCGGGGACGGCAGCTATTACGCAGGCTACACGAATGATTTAAAACGGAGAATCGCTGTACATAATGAAGGAAAAGGAGCGAAGTATACGCGGGGACGCCTACCTGTACAGCTCCTCTACCATGAGAAATTTTCATCAAAATCAGAGGCATTACAAGCGGAGTATCGGTTTAAACAGCTGAACCGCAAAAAAAAAGAAGAGTATATTCGAAAGGAAGAATAAATGATGTGGCAGCAAAAAAGCTTTCAATCGGCTGAAGAAGGAACCTTGTTTCTTGTTCCGACACCGATTGGCAATTTAGAAGATATGACATTTCGGGCACTTCGCACACTGAAGGAAGCGGATCTCATTGCGGCAGAAGATACGAGACAAACGAAAAAGCTATGCAATTACTTTGAAATAGAAACACCTGTTATCAGCTATCATGAGCATAATAAGGAAACGAGCGGTCATAAAATATTGGATCTGCTGCAGGAAGGCAAAACAGTAGCACTTGTGAGTGATGCTGGTATGCCGTGTATATCAGATCCAGGCTATGAGCTTGTGGAAGAAGCGGTTCGCAGGCAATGTACAGTCGTTCCGTTGCCCGGTCCGAATGCTGCATTGACAGCGCTTGTTGCATCAGGGCTTCCTACACAGCATTTCTATTTCTATGGATTTTTACAGAGGCAAAAAAAGGAACGGAAGCAAGAGCTGGAGCAGCTTCGTTATATCAAGGATACAATTATTTTTTATGAAGCACCCCATCGTCTTTCTGAAAGCTTGACAGCTATTTTGGATGCTTTTGGGAATCGTCAAATTGCGGTATGCCGTGAGCTGACAAAAAAGTTTGAAGAGTTTATTCGCGGCTCTTTAGATGAAGTTATCGAATGGTCCAAAACAAGCGAGGTGCGCGGAGAGTTTTGTATTCTCGTGGAAGGCTCAAAAGAAGAAGAACCAGCAGCAGAGGCATGGTGGGAGAGCTTATCGCTTGTTGCACATGTTCAATACTACATAGATGAACAACAGTTTTCTTCTAAAGATGCCATTAAGGCAGCAGCAAAAGATCGGAATATGTCGAAACGGGACATATATCAAGCGTATCACGTAGAAGAATAATAAAAAAGGCTTCTCTTCCTTAAAGGAAGAGAAGCCCTTTTATATTATATTATTTTGCAGCTGTAAGATATTGTTGAAGCTCTTGCAGAATAGCTTCTGCACCTTCTGGACTTAATACGATTTTGCCGCCAGCTAAAGAAAGATTGTCATCAGATACTTCACCTGTTACTTGGCAAGTCATATTTGGCTTATATTTCTTTAAGATGATTTTTTCATCATCAACGTAAATTTCAAGAGCATCTTTCTCTGCAATACCTAATGTACGGCGTAATTCGATTGGAATTACCACGCGTCCTAACTCATCAACCTTACGAACAATACCAGTAGATTTCATTTTTTTCTCCTCCCTAATCTGTATACATTAATTATTATATATCTTAATTCGTCATTTTTCGACAAAATACTTTACCGCTTTATCATACCAATCATTTACATTTCCGTCAATTATTAAATTCTAAATATCTTAATTCGTCATTTTTCGACAACTTTATCGTTTTATCATACCAATCATTTACATTACCGTCAATTATTAAATTTTAGAATTCCTTAAAAATTTATACATAAATACAATTTATAAGTTCGACATGGACAAAATCCAACTTCATGTCGAAAATTCATTTAGAATATATACCTATGAGTGAATTATAATTTCGACATGTCCATGTGCTATGTGCAACCAAAAGGGAGGATTGTATGCTTCTTCTCTCTGGTTTCCCCTTGCATGAACTAAAGGTTTGACCGCTTCTGCACGTCGCCGGATGATCTCTCCCCACTATCAAAAGACGGTTTTTTATTCACTCGTATATAGATGTAAAAATATACTATTTAACTATTAAATATAATAAAAAAAACGTACAGTTTATACTGATTTCTGTATATGTATTTAACAATTTTATAGCAATTTCTCGTCTTTTTAGGTATATTTTATGGTTGCAGTAGAAATACATGATAATATGATGAATGGCGAAGAACACACTCTCGTCTTTAGGAGAGAGTTTTTGTTATACTATTTATAAAGTGAAGCTTCATCAGCAGGCGATGTTCCCTAATGATGACGGTTGAGCAAATCGGGCTCTTAGTATCCGGTAAGTATTTTCTAGAGGATATTTACGGATATGAGCGAGATAAATACATATAGGTCATTTTGGGAGGTTAAACGATGGCAGAAGAAAAGAAGACCTTTTATATCACAACACCTATCTACTATCCAAGCGGCAAGCTCCATATCGGACATGCTTATACGACAGTGGCAGGCGATGCGATGGCACGTTATAAGCGATTAAAGGGCTTTGACGTTTACTATTTAACAGGAACAGATGAGCATGGTCAAAAGATTCAAAAGAAAGCGGAAGAGCTTAACGTAACACCGCAAGCTTATGTAGATGGAATTGTATCCGGCATTAAAGATCTTTGGGGCAAGATGGATATTTCCTATAACGATTTTATTCGTACGACAGAAGAGCGTCACAAAGATGTTGTCGAAAAGATTTTTAAACAGCTGCTTGATCAAGGAGATATTTATCTCGATGAGTATGAGGGATGGTATTCTGTACAAGATGAGACATTCTACACAGAACACCAACTTGTAGATCCTATTATGGAGAATGGAAAAATAGTGGGAGGAAAAAGCCCGGACAGTGGTCATGCAGTAGAGCTGGTACGCGAAGAGTCCTATTTCTTCAGAATGGGAAAATATGCAGATCGTTTATTAAAGTTTTACGAAGATAATCCGCAATTTATTCAGCCGGAATCTCGCAAGAACGAAATGATCAATAATTTTATTAAGCCTGGGTTAGAGGACTTAGCGGTATCGCGTACTTCCTTTGACTGGGGAGTTAAGGTACCGGGCAATCCCAAGCACGTAATTTATGTATGGGTAGATGCCTTGTCTAACTATATCACAGCACTTGGCTACGGCACTGACCATGATGAGAATTATCAAAAGTACTGGCCTGCCGATGTACACCTTGTAGGAAAAGAAATTGTTCGTTTCCATACAATTTATTGGCCGATTATTCTTATGGCTTTAGACTTGCCGCTTCCGAAAAAAGTATTTGCGCATGGCTGGATTTTAATGAAAGACGGCAAAATGAGCAAATCTAAAGGGAATGTAGTAGATCCTGTTACATTAATTGAGCGCTATGGTTTAGATGCGCTTCGCTACTACTTGCTTCGTGAAGTACCGTTCGGCTCAGATGGTGTATTTACACCGGAAGGATTCATTGAAAGATTGAATTACGATTTGGCGAACGACTTAGGAAACTTGTTGAACCGTACGATTGCTATGATCGATAAATATTTCGACGGTGAAATTCCTGCTTATAAAGGAAACGTAACAGAATTTGATGCTGATTTAGCGGCTTTTGCGAAGAATACAATTCAAAAAGTGGAAGACGCAATGGAAAACATGGAGTTCTCCGTTGCGCTCAGCACGATCTGGCAGCTTATCAGCCGTACAAATAAATATATTGACGAAACACAGCCTTGGGCGCTTGCGAAGAGCGAGGAAAACCGTGAAAAGCTGCAGGCTGTTATGGTTCACTTAGCTGAAGTGCTTCGTCAATCTGCAATTATGCTTATGCCATTCTTGACGGAAACACCTGAAAAAATGTTGGGGCAACTCGGCATTACAGATGAAAAGCTGAAAACATGGGATAGCTTAGCTTCATTTGGCGCTATCGCAGAAGGAACAAAGGTAGCGAAAGCACAGCCGATTTTCCCTCGTTTGGAAGCAGAGCCGGAAGTGGAGTATATTAAGGAACAAATGAAGGGCTCTGCACCAAAGCAGGAAGAGAAGAAGGAAGAAAAAACAGAGCAGGCTGAAGAGATCTCTATTGATGAATTCTTTAAAGTAGATTTACGTGTAGCGGAAGTCATCGAAGCTGAGCCTGTAAAGAAAGCTGATAAGCTATTAAAGCTGCAGCTGGATTTAGGTACGGAAAAGCGACAAGTGGTGTCTGGAATCGCCAAATCCTATTCACCGGAAGAGTTAAAAGGAAGAAAAGTAATTTGCGTTACGAACTTGAAGCCCGTGAAATTACGAGGCGAATTATCACAAGGAATGATTCTAGCAGGAGAAGAAAACGGAAAGCTGTCTCTTGCGACTGTAGATCAAACTTTACCGAACGGGACTAAGATTAAGTAAAATCGACAAAAATAGAGATGTTTCACGTGTAACATAGAGAAACATCTCTTTTTTTATTGCCTATCTCCGAAGTTTTTTGTCGAATATCTTATAAAAACACATTGTCATGTATCAAAATTGTAATATACTTGTTAATTTGCTGTTAGGAAAGTAATTTTTTGTTATGTTAGACTTAAACAAAGTAAAGGGGATATCGTTATGCTTTTTGATACACATGCACATTTAAATGCAGAACAATTTGATGAGGACATAGAACAAGTCATTGAACGTGCAAAAGAAGCAGAAGTTTCTTACATCGTCGTAGTAGGTTTTGACGGCGTGACGATACCAAAAGCGATTGAGTTGGCTGAAGCATATGACTTCATCTATGCGGCTGTCGGATGGCATCCTGTCGATGCAATTGACATGACAGATGAACATTTACAATGGCTGGAAGAATTAGCCGCTCATCCGAAGGTTGTAGCTCTTGGAGAAATGGGTCTGGATTATTATTGGGATAAATCTCCGAAAGACATACAGCAAGAGGTGTTTCGCAAACAAATACGACTAGCTAAAAAGGTTCGACTGCCTATCATTATTCATAATCGAGAGGCTACACAAGACATCGTGGATATCCTAAGAGAGGAAGACGCTTTCGAAGTCGGAGGTATTATGCATTGCTTCAGCGGCAGTGTAGAAACGGCAATGCAATGCATTGAAATGAACTTCCTTATTTCTTTAGGCGGACCTGTAACATTTAAAAACGCAAAAAAACCAAAAGAAGTAGCAGCGGAAATCCCAATGGAAAAGCTGCTGATAGAAACGGACTGCCCATACTTAGCTCCTCATCCGTACCGCGGAAAGCGCAACGAGCCAAGCTATGTCTCTCTCGTAGCAGAAGAAATCGCAAGGCTTAAAGAGCTTTCTTACGAGGAAGTAGCTAAGATTACAACAGAAAATGCAAAGCGTCTGTTTGGCATCGGATAATAGAAATAGGGGGGCTGCATCAGCTCTGCAAGTCTCCCTTATCTAAAACGTTTCTATCCTTCTTACTTCTCCTACATATCCTACCGACCCGGATTTACTAGTTTGATAGGAGGAAGCTAGTCCATTTGATCTCAAACATAAAGGAGGCGTTCTTATCGTGATAATGAACACGAGGAACCTATTATCAAGGTTAGGGACAAGTAAAAAGCTAGCATTACAACTGACAAGTGTTCTAGTAATATCCGGCTCAGTAGGAACAGTTGCTTATGCAGCAACAAAAGACAGTGTAACAATTGAAGTTGAAGGAAAGAAGCAAGTGGTTTACACGCATGCCGGGACTGTAGGCGAACTATTAAAAAATGAGAATATTAAGTTGAGCAGTAAAGATGAGGTGTATCCAGCCCTTTCTGCAAAACTGAAGAACGATATGAAAATTACAGTAGAAAAAGCAAATCCACTCACTTTAACCGTAAATGGAAAGCAGGAGAAGATTTGGTCTGCTGCTGAGACTGTAGGAGATTTGTTGAAAGAGCAAAATATTAAGCTGGATGAGCACGACCAAGTAAAACCAGGCAAGAATGAAATAATTAAAGACAATGATATTATCACTGTGGAACACGCATTTCCGATTGTGTTAAACGTTGGAGGTCAAGAGACACAAGCATGGTCTACTTCGATTACTGTCGCTGACTTTTTAAAGAAGCAAAACGTAACGTTGAATGAATTAGATAAAGTAGAACCTTCCAAAGATCAAATGGTTCAAGCAAATACAGTAGTAAAAGTTACGCGGGTAGAAAAAGTCACCGATGTGGTGGAAGAGGCGGTTCCGTTCACTACAGTGAAGAAGCAGGACGACTCCTTAGCAGCAGGAACGGAAAATATCGTGCAAGAGGGTGAAGAGGGAAAGGTTCAAAAAACCTTTGAAGTCATCAAAGAGAACGGTATAGAAGTGTCTCGAAATGTAGTGCAAGAAACAAAATTAAAAGATAGCAAAGATAAGATTATCACAGTTGGAACAAAGCAAACAGAGGCTGCAGGCACGCCTTCGCGCGGCAATGACAACAGCGCGGTAGCTGATGAATTTTATGTAGAAGCAACTGCCTATACTCCACATTCAGAAGATAACGGAACATACGGAGGTCGAGTTCTTACTGCAACAGGATATGATTTGACGGCAAATCCTAATGCTAGAATTATAGCAGTAGACCCACGAATTATTCCGCTTGGAAGCAAAGTATGGGTAGAAGGATACGGTTATGCAACTGCAAGCGATACAGGCGGCGCAATTAAAGGAAATCGCATTGATGTATTGGTGCCGACTGAAGGGCAAGCACAAGCATGGGGACGTAAACACGTAAAAATCCGCATTTTAAAATAGAAAAGCGGAACCGGCTCGTTCAGCTCCGGAAGGCAGAGGTTCTCTCCCCAAAAAGGCGCTTTTTGCCTTTATCCCGCTCTAAGCGTCCGTAACAGGGCTGCTTAGAAAAGATGAACAAACGGACGCTAAGAGCCCGATTGATTCAACTAACATCCATGGAGGAAAAATCACCTCCACGGATGAAGTTTCATCTTATGGTTGGAGGTTCTCTGACAGGAGGGGCTAGCCGGTGAAGCTAGACAAAATAGAAAAGCGTAGCCGACTGTTTGAGCATCCAGGAGGCTCAGCTATATACAAGTGAATAAAAAAAACGTCTTTTTATAGTGGGGAGAGATCATCCGGCAACGTGCAGAAGCGGTCAAACCTTTGTAGTGGTTCATGCAAGGGTAAACCAGAGAGAAGAAGCATACCATACTCCCTTTTGGTTGCACATGGAAATGTCGAAATTATCATTCACTCATATATAGACATGATATAAGCAGGAGAATTTCACTCTCCTGCTTTTTAATTTTGGGCAATACGGAAAATAATAATGGAAAAGTCTTTGTTTTTTTTGTTTAATAGTAGAGATGCTTTGCATGTGGAGGAAACAATGAAAATTAAAGAAATCATAGTAGTAGAAGGAAAAGATGATACTGTTGCAGTAAAACGGGCAGTCGATGCCGATACTATTGAAACGAACGGATCTGCAATTGGAGATGAGGTTATTGACCGGATTCGTCTCGCGCAGCAAACTCGGGGTGTGATTATTTTGACTGACCCGGATTATCCGGGAGAACGCATTCGTAAAATTGTTGCCGAAAAGGTGCCCGGCTGTAAGCATGCCTTCTTGCCTAAAGAAGAAGCAATTGCGAAGCGTAAAAGAGGATTAGGAGTCGAGCATGCTTCTTTAGAATCAATTCAACGTGCCTTGCAAAATGTAAAGGAAGAGATGCAAGAATACATAAGCGATATTACGTGGGATGATTTATTGGAAGCCGGCTTAGTTGGCGGAGAAAAAGCAAGCGGCCGCCGGGAGCGCTTAGGAAAATTGCTGAAAATCGGACATACAAATGGAAAGCAGCTGTTTAAACGTCTTCAAATGTTCCAAATATCAAAGGCAGCATTTGAAGAAGCAGTGACTCAAGTGTTACAGGAGGATACAGAATGAAAGATATTGCGACGCCCAATCGCACGAAAATGATTTTGGAGAAGCACGGCTTTTCTTTCAAGAAGAGCTTAGGACAGAACTTTTTAATTGATACAAATGTTTTAAATCGGATTGTAGATTTTGCGGAGCTTGGTTCTGATTCAGGAGCGATCGAAATCGGGCCGGGGATCGGAGCATTAACAGAGCAGCTGGCTAAGCGTGCAAGCAAGGTTGTAGCGTTTGAAATTGATCAACGCTTACTGCCGATTCTGGGTGAAACTTTGGCGCCATACGAGCATGTGAAAATTATTCATAGCGATGTGCTAAAAGCGAATGTAAAGCAGGTGATGAACGAGGAGTTTGCAGAGGGGCAAGATGTAATGGTTGTTGCAAATCTTCCGTACTATGTAACAACACCAATTTTGTTTAAGCTGCTGGAGGAAGACCTGCCGATTCGCGGTGTTGTTGTGATGATGCAGAAAGAAGTAGCAGATCGAATTGCAGCAGGTCCCGGCACAAAGGATTATGGTTCGCTTTCTATTGCAATTCAATACTATACAGAAGCGGAAACCGTAATGACAGTGCCTCGTACAGTATTCGTACCACAGCCGAATGTAGATTCAGCCGTCATTCGTTTAATGAAACGTCCGAAGCCATTAGTTGAGGTCAAGGATGAAGAATTCTTCTTTGCGGTCGTAAGAGCGAGCTTTGCACAGCGTCGTAAAACGCTCATGAATAATCTTTCTAACAACCTGGCAGGTATTCCAAAGGATAAAGCGATGCTTGAGAAAATTCTTCTTGAAATCGGTATTGATCCGAAGCGCAGAGGAGAAACCTTAACAATTGAAGAATTTGCGCGTCTTAGTGATGCGCTCTATGCACAGAAAACGGCGGTTTAACAAGAACCGCCGTTTTTTTGTCACTCTTTTTCATTTTTTTCATAGGCTAGATACAGAAATGTAGATAATGGAAAGTCATTGCGCCGAAGCTTGGAGGTAGGAAGAGATGGAGGTACAGGTTGGAGATTTAGTGGAAAGAGTGTCTTATAAACGCGACCTTCTTTTTCGGGTGACAGAGTTGAGGGAAGAGCATACAGGAAAAATTGCAATTCTGTTCGGGGAAGAATTTCGGCTTGTAGCAGATGCGCCTATTGAAGATTTAGTCACTGTTAATCAGCGTGAGTATAAACAGAGAGCCAAGGAAGAAAAAGATAAATTAGATCGCACGTATCGCTTATTTCAGCAGGATTACCGTTTAGTGCGGCAGCGGAATGAATATTATTCTACAGGCGGATATGCAACAGACATCAATTATTTTCAAATGCCGGGAAAAGTGCTTCATTTGGACGGAGATCCTTTATATTTACGAAAATGTTTGGACTTATATGAGAAGATTGGTGTTCCGGTACAAGGCGTTCATTGTAAGGAAGCTGACATGCCTGAGCGTGTCGGTGAGCTGCTGAATCAGTTTCAGCCTGATATTCTTGTCATTACGGGTCATGATTCTTATGCAAAAACGAAAGGAAAAATGAATGATTTGCAGGCTTACCGGAATTCGCGGCATTTCGTACAGGCCGTGCGGGAGGCGCGAAAAAAATACCCTTCTTTAGATCACCTCGTCATTTTTGCAGGCGCATGTCAATCGCACTTTGAAGCGCTGATTCGGGCTGGGGCGAACTTTGCCAGCTCTCCTTCCCGCATTAATATTCATGCCTTAGATCCTGTATATGTAGTCGCAAAAATCAGCTTCACATCATTTGTGGAGCGAGTGAATGTATGGGACATAGTACGCAATACCATTACGGGAGAAAGAGGTCTTGGTGGCGTAGAGACGAAGGGGATTTTACGAACGGGGCTTCCGTTTCAATACTATGAAGAATGAAGAACAAGCAAGGCGATGTGCCTTGCTTATTTCTATTCATACATAAAAAATAAAAAACAGTACAAACTATAGGTGTGAAGCATGGTTAGTGAGGATTAGGGGATTTATTACAAATATACAGGCAGTGAGGTGCATTATAAATGGCAAAACGACTGACGGAAATCAAAAGTTCTTTGGACGGTCAGCTTGGAAAACGGCTTATGCTGAAAGCGAATAGCGGGAGAAGAAAAACGATTGAACGCTCCGGTTTTCTGGCAGAAACCTATCCCTCGGTTTTTGTAGTACAGCTTGATCAAGAGGAAAATGCATTTCAGCGTGTATCCTACAGCTATGCCGATGTATTAACGGAGACAGTAGAGCTTACATTTTTTGATGAACAAAGCGGTGAAGCAGCTTGGAGCGGGCAGTAAACAAAAAGTTTACTGCTTTTTTATATAAACACTTTCATTTACATATTTTACCGCAATTGAAAAACTCTCATTTTTCCGATACTAACATTGCCGTAGTGTAAAAAAAAGGAGGGTTTTGCATTGAGCAGAAGACGAGGCATTATGTCAGAACAGTTTAAAGAAGAGCTTGCAAAAGAGCTTGGATTTTACGATGTCGTGCAAAAAGAAGGCTGGGGCGGCATTCGCGCCAAAGATGCAGGAAATATGGTAAAGCGCGCTATCGAAATTGCTGAACAAAAGCTGACGAATCAACAACATCAATAGCAGATGAATTCTTTTAAGCTGCGGCAGCCGGGGAACTTTGCCCCGGCTTTTTTCTTTGTGTAAGTTTTCAGGTATAATTAGGCTTACATATGCTTGAATGTGGTAAAATAGACGACAAAGATTGAGTACATAGAGTGGGTGAAAAGATTGAAACTACTAGTGAAAGCACCGGCGAAAATTAATTTATCGCTAGATGTATTGAGAAAACGAGAAGACGGGTATCATGATGTTCGAATGATTATGACGACTATTGATTTGGCAGACCGTCTGGAGCTGACAGAGCTCGCAGAAAATCGAATTGAAATTGTTTCGCATAATCGGTATGTGCCGGATGATCAGCGAAATTTAGCTTATCAAGCGGCAAAGCTCATAAAAGAACGATATGGCGTGCAAAAGGGCGTTTCTATTGTAATTGAAAAGACGATTCCTGTTGCTGCTGGATTGGCAGGAGGAAGCAGCGATGCAGCAGCTACTTTGCGCGGACTAAATAAGCTTTGGAAGCTGGGACTAAGTGCAGAGGAACTTGCAAAAATTGGTGCGGAAATCGGTTCTGATGTTTCGTTTTGCGTATATGGGGGAACAGCGATTGCGACAGGACGCGGAGAACAAATCGAGCACATTCCAGCACCGCCGCCCTGCTGGGTTATTTTGGCTAAACCGCAAATCGGTGTCTCTACAGCTGATGTGTATCGTAATTTAAAAGCAGACCATGTAGCTCATCCGGATGTAGACAAAATGATCCAAAGCATTGAGCAAGGTGATTACGAAGGGATTTGCAGTTCTGTCGGCAATGTGTTAGAAGAAGTTACCTTTAGTATGCATCCAGAGGTTGAGCACATTAAAGAGCAAATGAAACGCTTTGGGGCAGATGCCGTATTAATGAGTGGCAGCGGACCTACTGTGTTCGGGATCGTGCGTCACGACTCCCGTATGCATCGCATTTATAACGGCTTAAAAGGCTTCTGTGAACAAGTATATGCGGTTCGTATGTTAGGTGAGCGAGAAAAACTTGAATAAAGACGTATGATGGGTTATGATATTGTTTAGAATATTCGTGATTTGAGGTGAGAGTATGAAAATTAGGCGCAGTACCCGATTGGTTGATATGACCTACTATTTGCTGCAAAACCCTCGACGTTTAGTGTCTCTCACTTTCTTTGCTGAGCGGTATCAGTCTGCTAAATCTTCCATCAGTGAAGATTTAGTTATTATTAAGCAAACGTTTGAGCAACAAGGGGTCGGTACTTTACAAACGATACCAGGCGCAGCAGGAGGAGTGAAGTATATTCCTTATATGGATCATGAGGAAGCAAACGAATTGATTACAGAGCTTTGTGAACAGCTGTCTGATTCAAATCGGATTCTTCCAGGCGGCTATTTGTACATGACAGATCTTTTGAGCAATCCGCGTTACATTAACGGAGCAGGACGGTTATTTGCTTCGTTATGTGCCCAACAAGAAATCGATGTCGTTATGACAGTAGCGACGAAAGGTATTCCGTTGGCGTATGCAGTGGCTAACTATCTGAACGTGCCAGTTGTCATTGCGCGTAAAGACAACAAGGTAACAGAAGGTCCCACAGTAAGCATTAACTACGTTTCAGGGTCCTCCAAGCGTATCCAAACGATGACTTTAGCCAAAAGAAGCCTTAAGGAAGGCGCAAACGTATTAATTGTAGACGACTTCATGAAAGCTGGAGGTACAATCCAAGGCATGATCAGCATGCTTGAGGAGTTTAAAGCAAACGTTATCGGGATTGGTGTGTTAGTAGAAGCTGTCGACATCGAAGAACGCCTTGTAGAGAATTATGTATCTCTTGTGCGTTTATCTGCAGTTGATACAAGAGAAAAAGTGATTGATTTAGAAAAGGGGAACTATTCGCTTCCCGCATTGCAAAAAGAAGAACTGGTAACGGAAGAGTGATACGTAAGCTCCCGCCCTTATTTGGCAAAGATAAGAGACAGGAGCTTTTCTTTTAAATTAAAAAATCAGAAAGGTTTGATATTTCATGAAAAATGTACATACGAATGCAGCACCACAAGCGATTGGACCATACTCGCAAGGAATCATCGTAAATAATATGTTTTACAGCTCCGGTCAAATTCCATTACGGGCAGACGGAACTCTAGTAACTGGAGATGTAAAGGAGCAGACGCATCAAGTGTTTCAAAACTTGAAAGCAGTCTTAGAAGCAGCAAACGCTTCATTAGAAAGTGTTGTAAAAACAACCGTGTTTTTAAAGGATATGAATGATTTTGAAGCGTTTAATGACGTGTATGCTCAATATTTTTCAGTACACAAACCAGCGCGTTCTTGCGTACAGGCGGCAAAGCTCCCAAAAGATGTGGCAGTAGAGATTGAAGTAATCGCCCTTGTAAACAGTTAAACACCGCATTTTCCGTAAAGTTTTTATATTAAAAATTTTTTTAAAATTAGAAGGAAATTACAAAATATTGTGGAATTTATAACATTATATCGCTTATTTAGGAAAAGGGTGGTGAACATAAGATGGAAGTGACTGACGTAAGATTACGCCGCGTGAACACAGAGGGCCGCATGAGAGCGATTGCATCCATCACTTTGGATCATGAATTCGTAGTTCATGACATTCGTGTAATTGACGGCAATAACGGATTGTTCGTAGCAATGCCAAGCAAGCGCACTCCAGATGGAGAGTTCCGCGACATTGCGCATCCGATTAATTCCGGTACTCGTTCTAAAATTCAAGATGCAGTTTTAGCTGAGTATCATCGTCTTGGCGAATTAGAAGAGGTGGAATTTGAAGAAGCTGGCGCTTCATAAAAATAGGATAACGAAGAACTGATGGTATCAGCTCTTTAACTGGCGATAAACTCCTGTACAAGCAGGAGTTTATTTTATTTTGTACTTTTATTTTCGTCTCTTTTCTTCTTGTATGCAAATACTTTGCCTGCAGGACCAAAAACAGGAAAGATAATTTTATAAAACGTATATGATAAATTGTGGTACAATTTAGTAGTTATGCGTTGTTTCTTGAAATGATAAACGTTTTAAGATAATATCTTTAGTGGATAAATAGGTTACGATGGAGGGTTTATATGTCGAATCGATTTGTAGTTATTTTAGCGGCAGGACAAGGCACTCGCATGAAATCTAAACTGTATAAAGTACTTCATCCTGTTTGTGGGAAACCAATGGTGCAGCATGTAGTAGACAATGTGTCTCAGCTTGGGCTGCAAAAGGTTGTTACAATTGTAGGCCACGGCGCGGAGAAAGTGAAAAATCAGTTAGGAGAGCAGAGTGAGTTTGCACTTCAAGCAGAACAGCTTGGTACGGCGCATGCAGTTTTGCAGGCAAAAGACCTATTATTTGCGGAAGAAGGAACTACACTTGTCATTTGCGGCGATACACCGCTTATTACAGCAGAAACGATAGAAGCGCTATTAAAGCACCATGAACAAATAGAGGCAAAAGTGACTGTCCTGACTGCTTACATAGATGAGCCTGCCGGGTATGGGCGAGTTGTCCGAAATAGTGAGGGCCATGTCGAAAAAATCGTTGAGCATAAAGATGCAAGTGAAGAAGAGCTTCGTATTCAAGAAATCAATACGGGTACGTACTGCTTCGACAATAAAATGCTATTCGATGCGCTCTCTAAAGTTTCTAATGAGAATGCGCAAGGAGAATTTTACCTTCCGGATGTAATTGAAATTTTGAAGAATGAAGGGTATATTGTATCTGCCTATCAAACAAAAAGTTTCGAGGAAACATTAGGTGTAAACGACCGAGTTGCCTTATCTCAAGCAGAGCAGCTTATGAAAAGACGTATTAACCGTAAACATATGGTGAATGGTGTTACCATCATTGACCCTGAAAGCACATATATTTCTGCAGATGCAGTGATTGGAAACGATACAGTGCTGTACCCGGGAACGGTAATTGAGGGAAAAACTGTAATCGGCTCCGATTGTGTAATCGGTCCTCATACGACAATGAAAGACAGCGAAGTAGGCAATAATACGACTATTCGTCAATCTGTTGTGCATGACAGCAAGATTGGCAATGATGTAGCAATTGGCCCTTTCGCTCATATTCGTCCTGCTTCTGTGATTGGGGATGAAGTACGCGTGGGCAACTTCGTGGAAATTAAGAAGTCTGTTTTCGGAACAGGCAGCAAGGCTTCTCATTTAAGTTACATTGGTGACGCTGAAGTAGGTTCTAACGTGAATTTAGGCTGCGGATCCATTACGGTAAACTATGATGGGAAAAACAAATTTAAAACTGTAATTGAAGATGGAGCTTTTGTCGGCTGTAACTCTAACCTCGTCGCTCCTGTAACGGTCGGAAAGAATGCTTATGTAGCGGCAGGTTCTACCATTACAGAAGATGTGCCAGAAAATGCTTTGTCCATCGCGCGTGCGCGTCAAACAAATAAAGAACAGTATGTAGGGCAGCTGAATAATAAGAAAAATTCGTAATGTGGAGGTTTAATCCAGTGCCAACTCAATATTTGAATTCCAAATTAAAAGTATTCTCTTTAAATTCCAATAAAAGTGTAGCAGAAGAAATCGCAAAACATATCGGTGTAGAGCTTGGAAAATGTTCCGTAACGCGCTTTAGTGACGGAGAGATTCAAATTAACATTGAAGAAAGCATCCGCGGCGGAGATGTATTCATCATTCAATCTACAAGCAATCCGGTAAACGAACACATCATGGAACTTTTAATCATGATCGACGCGTTAAAGCGTGCATCTGCGAAAACAATCAACATCGTAATGCCTTATTACGGTTATGCGCGTCAAGACCGTAAAGCTCGTTCCCGTGAGCCTATCACAGCGAAGCTGGTAGCGAATTTGCTTGAAACTGCAGGCGCGACTCGCGTCCTTACGCTAGATTTACATGCGCCACAAATTCAAGGATTCTTTGATGTTCCAATCGATCACCTAATGGGTGTACCTATTCTTTCTGAGTACTTCGAACAGAAAAACTTGAAAGATATTGTAATCGTATCTCCTGACCACGGCGGTGTAACGCGCGCAAGAAAAATGGCAGATCGTTTGAAAGCTCCGATTGCAATCATCGACAAGCGCCGTCCAAGACCAAACGTTTCAGAAGTTATGAACATTATTGGTAATGTAGAAGGCAAAACAGCAATCTTAATTGACGATATTATCGATACAGCCGGCACAATCACATTAGCAGCGAATGCACTTGTTGAAAACGGCGCTTCCGATGTATATGCTTGCTGTACACATCCGGTTCTTTCTGGTCCTGCAATTGAGCGTATTCAGAACTCTAAAATTAAAGAGTTGGTTGTAACAAACTCCATTGCATTGCCGGAAGACAAGAAAATCGACAAAATTAGAGAACTCTCAGTTGCTCCTCTGATTGGAGAAGCAATCATCCGCATTTACGAAGAGCAATCTGTAAGTACTTTATTTGATTAATAGCTGCAAAGACGTAACCGGTTCACGGTTACGTCTTTTCGTACATAATGATGAGGAGGATAAACACATTTATGAAGCTGATTGTAGGACTTGGAAATCCGGGCAGGGAATATGAAACAACAAGGCATAATATTGGATTCATGGTCATTGACGAACTGTCAAAGAGATGGAACATTCCGCTTAACCAGCAGAAATTTAAAGGGATTTACGGTTCCGGGGTAGTAGGAGGAGAGAAGGTTGTATTGCTTAAACCGCTTACATATATGAACTTATCCGGCGAAAGCATCCGTCCCCTAATGGATTTTTATAAGCTGGATGTGGAAGATTTTGTGGTAATGTATGACGATTTAGATCTTCCAGTTGGCAAGCTGCGCTTGCGCATGAAGGGAAGTGCCGGGGGACATAACGGCATAAAATCAACCATTGCGCATTTAGGTACGCAAGAATTCAATCGAATCCGTATTGGTATTGACCGTCCTAGAAATGGCATGAAGGTAGTAGATTACGTATTAGGACGATTTACAAGCGAAGAAATGCCAGAGGTACAGCATTCTATCAATAAAAGTGCAGATGCTTGCGAAAAGTGGCTCACTGTACCATTCTTTCAGGTTATGAATACTTTTAACGCATAGTTGTTGTATAATAGATGCATACGGACATAAAGGAATAAATTTCTTCACTTTCACCCATACTAGTAATAATCGCGAAGTTTCAGGAGGAAAGTATGAACACGCATTATTACTGCCGCCACTGCGGAAATCATATAGGTTCTATTGAACGTGAGGAAATTTATAATGTAGTTTTAGGGCATTTAACAGAGCAGGAGAAGCAGGACATGCTTCATTATGACGAAAATGGAAACATATATGTAAAAGCGATTTGTGAGGATTGTCAGCATACATTAGAGAACCATCCTCATTATCATGAGTATGAATCGTTTATTCAGTAAGCTTTGGCTTGTCCAAAGCATTTTTCCGTTCCATTTTTCTGAAAATTTCGCATAAAAATATACTGACTTGCTCTTTTGTTGAGAGGAGTTTTAAAAATGCTAGGGTTACTGGAACGTTTTTATGATAATAAAGAAATCTTATCCATTATGAATGGAGTTGAAGAAGGGCTGAAGGAGCAGCTCATTTCCGGGATGTCTAATTCATCTCGCACTTTGCTGCTTGCGGCTCTTTATAAAAAGACAAGGCGTCCGCAGCTTGTAGTGACGCATAATTTATTTCAAGCACAAAAGGTCTATGAAGACTTAGTTTCACTATTGGGGGATAAAGACGTATTTCTCTATCCGGTTAATGAGCTGATTGCATCTGAAATCGGGGTGGCAAGTCCTGAGCTTAAGGCACAGCGCATTGAAGTCATGAACCACCTTGTGCATCATGACTCTGCAGTCATTGTAGCGCCGATTGCAGGGCTGCGCCGCTTCCTGCCTTCTAAAGAGCTTTGGGCCCGGCATCAGATGGAGCTGAAGGTAGGCGATGATGTAGACTTAGATCAATTGGCACGTACATTAATAGATATGGGCTACGAGCGTAAGTCTATGGTAGAGGCTCCGGGTGATTTTAGTATTCGCGGGGGTATTTTTGATATTTATCCTTTAACAGAAGAAATGCCGATTCGCGTGGAATTTTTTGATACAGAGATTGATTCTATTCGCATGTTCAGCATAGAAGACCAACGCTCGCAAGATAAGGTTGCTTTTGTTTCATTTGGACCGGCTGCTGAATTTATCTTTACTCCGGAAGAGATGACAAAAGGGACAGCTAAGCTTGAAGAGAGTTTGGCAGCAACGTTAAAGAAGGTTAAGGATGAAAAACTGAAAGAGCTGCTTGTAGAAACAATCGGCCGCGAACTTGATCAGTTAAAAAGCGGGCAATCTATTGAACAGATGTTCAAATATCTTTCCCTCTACTATGAGCATCCTTTTAGTCTAGTAGACTATTTGCCTAAAAACGGTGTTGTTGTATTAGATGAGGTATCGCGCATTCAAGAAACAGCAGAGCACTTAGAAAAAGAAGAAGCAGACTGGTATATATCTTTGCTTGAGGAAGGCGCTATTGTGCAAGATTTGTCCTTCTCTCATGATTTCGCTAAGCTTTTGCAGCAGAAAAAACGAAGTTATCTATACTTAACTCTGTTCTTGCGTCATATTCCGCATACGCATCCGCAAAATATTGTAAATATGACTTGTAAGACGATGCAAGATTTTCATGGGCAAATGCAGCTTTTTAAAAGTGAACTGGAACGCTGGCAAAAAGGAAAGTTTACTGTTGTGCTTTTAGGCGCAAACGAAGAACGAGTAAAGAAACTGGAGCATATCTTAAGCGACTATGATGTGGAAGCCAGTATTGTATCGGGTGCCGACTTGCTGTCGCCGGGACGCATTCAAATTGTAACCGGAGATTTGCATGCAGGTTTTGAAATGCCGATGCAAAAGCTGGCAGTTATTACGGAAAAAGAATTATTTAATAAAAAAGTGAAAAAGCCGCAGCGGAGACAAAAGCTGTCCAATGCAGAGCGGATTAAAAGTTATTCCGAGTTAAAAGTGGGTGATTACGTTGTCCATGTCAACCACGGAATCGGGAAGTTTCTCGGTATTGAAACACTGGAAATTAATGGCGTTCACAAAGATTATTTGCACATTAAATATCAAGGAAACGACAAGTTGTATGTGCCGGTTGAGCAAATTGATCAAGTCCAGAAATATGTAGGCTCTGAAGGAAAAGAGCCAAAAGTGTATAAGTTAGGCGGAACCGACTGGAAGCGCGTTAAAAATAAGGTAGAGAAGTCCGTTCAAAATATTGCAGATGACTTAATCAAGCTGTATGCCGAACGCGAAGCATCAAAAGGATACGCTTTCACGCCTGATACGGCAGAGCAAAGAGAATTTGAAACATCATTTCCATATCAAGAAACAGAAGATCAGCTTCGCTCTATTGTAGAAATTAAGAAAGATATGGAACGGGAGCGTCCAATGGATCGTTTGCTCTGCGGGGATGTAGGCTACGGAAAGACAGAAGTAGCTATCCGGGCAGCATTTAAAGCTATTATGGACGGAAAGCAGGTAGCTATCTTAGTTCCTACCACAATTTTAGCGCAGCAGCATTATGAGACGATTCGAGAGCGTTTTCAAGATTATCCGATTCAAATCGGTTTATTAAGCCGCTTTCGTACAAGAAAGCAGCAGAATGAAACGATCAAAGGCTTAAAAGATGGCACCATTGATATTGTAATTGGAACACATCGTGTACTGTCTAAGGATATTACATTTAAAGACCTAGGCTTGCTTATCATTGATGAAGAGCAGCGCTTTGGTGTAACACATAAAGAAAAAATTAAGCAAATGAAAGCGCATATCGATGTACTTACGTTAACGGCAACACCAATTCCGCGTACCTTGCATATGTCTATGCTTGGCGTCCGCGATTTGTCTGTTATTGAAACACCGCCTGAAAACCGCTTCCCGGTTCAAACATACGTGGTTGAATATAACCCCGGGCTGATTCGTGAAGCTATTGAACGTGAGCTGGCACGCGGCGGTCAAATCTATTTTTTATATAACCGTGTTGAGGATATCGAGAGAAAAGCTGAAGAGATTTCGATGCTTGTCCCGGATGCGCGCGTTACTTTTGCGCACGGAAAAATGAATGAAGGCGAACTCGAATCTGTTATGATTTCCTTCTTGGACGGACAATATGATGTTCTCGTAAGTACAACTATTATTGAAACAGGTGTAGATATTCCAAATGTCAATACGCTCATCGTATATGATGCGGATCGCATGGGATTATCACAGCTCTATCAGCTTCGCGGACGAGTAGGGCGTTCCAACAGGGTAGCGTATTCATACTTTACGTATAAAAAAGATAAGGTTCTTTCTGAAGTAGCTGAAAAGCGCTTGCAAGCGATTAAGGAGTTTACTGAGCTTGGCTCTGGGTTTAAGATTGCTATGCGGGATTTATCCATCCGCGGAGCCGGCAACTTATTAGGTGCAGAGCAGCATGGTTTTATCGATTCTGTCGGATTCGATTTGTACTCGCAAATGCTTAAGGAAGCTATTGAACAGCGTAAAGGCACTTCTGAGGCAGAAGCGCGCTTTGATGTAGAAATCGACTTAGAGGTAGATGCATATTTGCCGGATGAGTATATTTCAGACAGCAAACAAAAGATTGTAATGTACAAACACTTCAGGAGCGTTTCTGCGATTGAGGATATTGAAGAGTTGCAGGAAGAAATGACAGACCGCTTTGGCGACTATCCGCAGGAGGTAGGTTACTTGCTGCAAATCGCCATCTTAAAAGTATTAGCAATGCAAGAGAAAATCGAGTCTATTAAGCAGGTTAAGCAAGATGTGATTTTTCTGTTTTCTGAAAAAGCAAGTCAAAATATCGACGGTGGAAAGCTGTTTGTATTAAGCAACAGTTTTGGACGGATGATACGCTTAGGCATGGAAGGCTCTAAACTGAAGATTGTAATTGATATTAAAGGCATGGAGCCATCTAAATGGCTGACGATTGCAGAAAACCTGTTAAAAGGATTGAAGGACGTAAAAAAAGAAGCAGTAAATGCCTAGTTTGACAAGAAAATGATATTCGGCGTGCATAGAACCTCTAATGTGTACAATACTATGCTTAACAGTTGGTGATTTTTACAATATAAGGAGAAGATAAGGAAAATCACCACTTTTACCATCTGTAGAAAGCGAGGCAGCATTAGAATGAAAGCAACTGGAATAGTACGTCGAATTGATGATTTAGGCAGAGTCGTTATTCCAAAAGAAATTCGCAGAACCCTTCGCATTCGTGAAGGGGACCCGTTAGAAATTTTTGTGGATCGAGATGGAGAAGTCATCTTAAAAAAATACTCACCGATCAGCGAATTAAGTGATTTTGCAAAAGAATATGCTGATGCGCTCTATGACAGCTTAGGACACAACGTACTCATTTGCGACCGTGATCACATTATTGCCGTAGCAGGTGTTTCTAAAAAAGAATTCTTAAATAAAAATATTGGTGACTTAGTTGAAAAGGTGATGGAAGACCGCAATTCTATTGTAATGACGGATGAAAGCGAAATTTCGATTATTGACGGTCTGCAAGAAAAAGTATCTTCTTACACAATCGGGCCTATCATTGCAAACGGAGATCCGATTGGCGCTGTTATCATCTTCTCAAAAGAAAAAGTTATTGGAGATGTAGAGCATAAAGCTGTTGAGACAGCGGCAAGCTTCTTGGCAAAGCAAATGGAACAGTAATTTTTGAGGTAGCGTAAAGCTACCTTTTTTCATGTTGCGGGCAATAAGAAATTTTAAGCGGTGTACATGGTGGAGTATGATATAATACGTGGCATGAGTATATGAAAGAAGGAGCTTTTGCATGGAAACGAAGAAGTATCAAGCGTTTTGGCAAGGTGCGATCATTCTTACGCTTGCCAGTCTCATTATGAAAGTGCTGAGCGCTTTTTACCGTATTCCTTACCAAAATATCGCAGGGGATATTGGTTTTTATATTTATCAGCAGGTATATCCTGTCTATGGTATTTGTCTGGTGCTGGCGACCTATGGATTTCCGGTTGTAATTTCAAAGCTTGTGGCTTCCCGATTGGAGAAGGGGAATGAGCAGGAAGCAAACGGCATTATTTTTATTTCATTCTGGTTTTTAATGATGATAGGCTCCGGTCTATTTTTTGTTTTTTTCTTCGGCTCACACGCCATTGCTGTGTTTATGGGGGACGAAAAGCTGGACAAACTGCTGAAGGTTGTTTCTTTTTCGTTTTTGCTTATGCCGTTTTTATCTGTAGCGAGAGGATATTTTCAAGGCTTCGGAAATATGACACCTACTGCTGTGTCCCAAGTCATAGAGCAAACTATCCGAGTTGCTGTTATCGTACTGCTGTCACTGCTGTTGGTAGCAGCGGGCTTTGACAGCTATACGGTCGGTGCGGGCGCCATGTCAGGTTCTGTTGTTGGCGGTGCAATCAGCGTTATGATTTTACTGTATTTCTTACGAAACAAAATCAAAGAAATTTTTGCGCAAACATGGTCTGCAATTCCGGATAAAAGCTTGATTATTAAGCTGGTGTTTTGGCAAGGCATCATGATTTGTGTAAGCAATCTTGTGTTGATCTTAATACAGTTAGTGGACTCTATATCTTTATACAGCCTATTGGTTGCAACAGGAGAAACGGGGACAAAAGCGAAAATTATAAAAGGAGTGTATGATCGGGGAATTCCGCTTATACAGCTTGGAACAGTGGCTGCCACTTCCTTTGCCTTACCGCTTGTACCGCTTATTTCAGGCGCGCGCGTGCGCGGTGACTATGTTTTTATTCAGAAAAAAATACAGTTTGCGATGAAGCTTACATTAGTAATTGGACTAGCTGCAACAGGGGGACTGGTATGTATTATCCGCCCGGTTAATATTATGCTGTTTCAAAATAGTGACGGCTCTGATTTATTAGCGGTATTGGCAATTTCTATTATATTTAGTGCCTTTTCTATTACGACGTCCACCGTGCTGCAAGGGCTGGGAAACACAACATTACCTGCCTTTTTTGTGCTTATAGGAGCTATTGTGAAATATATTGGAAATCGCATTCTTATCCCGGACATAGGTGCTTTAGGAGCCGCCGCGGCAACCGTATTGGCGCTTTTTTGTATCGCTTTCTTAAACATTGCGGCGCTGAGACGAAAGATGCATCAGCCGCTGTTTAACTGGCGCAACATCGGAAATGTTATCTTTTCTTGTATAGGAATGATTTTATGCGTCACCATATACACATATCTATTCGAGCATCTATTGACAGGCGTGCATTCAGGCCATCGCGGAGCTGCATCATTAGAAGCTTTAACCGCTGCTGCGTCTGGGGGAGTAATGTATATATTCCTTATCTTTAAATTGCAGATATTTACAGAAGAGGAAATTGGGATTGTTTGGAAGGGCGGGAAGGTTCCGTTACTGCCGCGCTCAAACCGTCCGTAACAAGATGCTGCAGGCAGGAAGAAGAACGGACGCTAAGAGCCCGATTGGCTCAGCTAACATCTACAGATGAGTTTCGCCTTACCGCGCTCAAACCGTCCGTAACAAGATGTTGTAGGCAGAAAGAAGAACGGACGCAGCCTGATTGGCTCAGCTAACATCTGCAGGGAGAGCGTCTGCAGATGAAGTTCCGTTTTGTTCTGTTCATACGAGATGAAAAAGGAGTGAAGGCTTATGAAACACACAATTACAATTATCGGTCTTGGCGCCGGTGAGCTGGATCAGCTTACGATGGGTGTATATCGTTTGCTGAAGGAAACGTCTCATCTATACGTACGCACGAAAGAGCATCCGGTAATCGCCCAGCTTGAAGCAGAAGGGCTGACGTACACTTCTTTTGATGCTGTATATGAAGCGTACGACGAGTTTGAACAAGTATATGAATCTATTACGTCTATCCTTCTGGAGCGGGCCGCAGAGCAGGATATTGTGTACGCGGTACCAGGGCATCCTTTAGTAGCGGAACGTACGGTACAGCTTTTGCTGGAGCAAGGAGAAGCGCGCGGCATTGGAGTGGAAATTAAGGGAGGTCAAAGCTTTCTGGATCCGTTGTTTGCAAGCGTGAAAATTGATCCGGTTGAAGGATTCCAGCTAGTGGATGCAACATCCTTTAGGCAGGATGAGCTGGAGCTTCGTCACCATATTATCTTTTGCCAAGTATATGATGCATTTATCGCGTCCGAAGTAAAGCTGACATTGATGGAGTCCTTGCCTGATGATTATGAAGTATATATTGTGACAGCCGCCGGAACGTCATCTGAAAGCGTGAAGAAAGTGCTGTTGTATGAATTAGATCATGAAGCAGAATTAAATAACTTAACGAGCGTATATGTTCCTCCTATAAAGGATGAAGAGCTTCTGTATCAAGAGTTTCATGAGCTGCGCCGCATTATAGCCGAGCTGCGCGGACCGAACGGATGTCCATGGGATAAAGAGCAAACGCATCAATCTTTAAAGAAATACTTAATTGAAGAGGCGTATGAACTGTTAGAGGCGATTGACGAGGAAGATGACGACCACATCATCGAGGAGCTTGGGGATGTTTTGCTGCAGGTTATGCTCCATGCCCAAATTGGAGAAGATGAAGGGTGGTTCTCAATTGACGATGTAATTCGCACCCTGTCAGAAAAAATGGTGCGCCGTCATCCGCATGTATTTGGAGAAGTCCAGGCTGACAATGCTGAAGACGTAGTAGTGAACTGGAACGAAATTAAAAAACAGGAAAAAGGAACAGTGAAAGAATCTGTACTATCCGGTATTCCGAAAAGCCTGCCGCAGCTCTTGCAAGCCTATGAATTACAGAAGAAGGCGGCGAAGGTCGGTTTCGATTGGCAGGATGCAGAGCCGATGATGGAGAAGGTCAGCGAAGAATGGGAAGAGTTCCGGACTGAAGTGAAAAAGATGGATCCGGAGCGCATGCTGAAGGAGTTTGGAGATATTTTATTTGCTTTTGTAAACATCGCTCGTTTTTATAAGCTGAATCCAGAAGAGGCACTGCATACAACAAATCGAAAGTTTTTGAACCGATTTTCATACATGGAAGACAGGGTTGCCGGGATGAATAAGGAAATAGATTCTCTTACGTTAGAAGAACTTGATGTTTTATGGGAAGAGGCAAAACAAAACGGAATTGAGTAGGAGAGATTCGGATGAGATTGGATAAATTTTTAAAAGTTTCTCGTTTAATTAAAAGAAGAACATTGGCAAAAGAAGTAGCCGATCAAGGACGCATCATGATTAACGGTCAGCCTGCGAAAGCAAGCTCCACTGTAAAAGTGGGTGATGAGTTGACAGTTCGTTTTGGTCAAAAGATTGTAACTGTAAAAGTGAATGAATTGAAGGAAACGACGAAAAAAGAAGCGGCCAATGAGATGTATTCTATCGTCAAAGAAGAAAAAGCTGAAGCGGAAGGCTTGTTCTAAATAGGCGGCTCTCCTCATACATTGGTAACAGTACTAGCTATGGGGGGATTATGATGAACAAGGGCTACCAAGCAGCTTCTTCTAATAATACAAACGCTTCTGTTGAGCATGATGTTATTATGCGGGGCAGGCGCCTTCTGGACATCACAGGCGTTAAGCAAGTAGAAAGCTTTGATAGTGAAGAATTTCTTCTGGAGACAGTTATGGGTTTTTTGACGATTCGCGGTCAAAATCTGCAAATGAAAAACTTGGATGTTGAAAAGGGCATTGTATCTATCAAGGGAAAAGTGTTCGAGATGGCGTATATAGATGAGCATCATGCGGAGAAGGCTAAAGGCTTCTTTAGCAAGTTGTTTAAATGAGCCTTACCGTACAGTTTTATACAATGCTTTCCATGGTTGGAATGGGGGCATGGGTGGGCGCAGCTCTGGATACTTATCACCGTTTTTTGCAGCGTCCGAAACGAAAAAGATGGATTGTGTTCATACACGATTTACTGTTTTGGACTGTCCAAGCTCTCCTTATCTTTTACGTCCTGCTGCTTGTGAATGAAGCAGAACTGCGTATATATATATTTGTTGCACTGCTGTGCGGATTCGCTGCCTATCAAAGTCTGCTGAAAAAGCTATATGTAAAAATGCTGGAAGCCATCATTCAGTTTACAATTCGAACGTATAAACTGTTAGCTTCTCTGTTCAAGCTGCTCGTGATTAAGCCTATTATATTGTTCATACAGCTATTAATAGCAATTTTGCTGTTTCTGCTTCGTACAATTCAAGCAATTTCTCTATTCATTTACAGGCTGTGCATCCGTATTTTGCTGTTTATATGGAAAATTGTTTACGTCCCGCTTCGATTTATTGGAACGCTTGTATGGAAACTTCTCCCTAACCGTGTTAAAATTTTTATAAGACACTGTGCAGGATTCTTGCGAAAAATCGAGAAGATGAAAGTGATTGTCCTAAAATGGTGGAAATACATTAAAAAAAGGTTAGGGGGACCTCGTGAATGAGGGAACTGAAAAAATATGTAAGAGAGAATCCAACTTCGTCACCGCAGCATACACTACCAACAGAGAATAAAAGCAAAAAGCGTCTTCTGCGTCGTTTGACTCTGTTTCTTACATTTGCCCTTACCGTTGTAATCAGTTTAAATATTACGTTCTATAAGCAGAAAGCAAATATTAAGAAGCAGCAAGCGCAAATTCAAGAGCTGAAGAGAGAACTGGGGACGTTAAGTGCGGAGCAGAAAAAACTGAACGGCCAAGTTCAAAATTTGAACGACGACGAGTATATTGCAAAGATTGCCAGAAGAGATTACTTCTTCTCGAAACCGGGAGAGGTAATTATTCCTATTTCTAAGTAGCTGGTGTTTTGTTGACACTGTATTTTAGGATTATATATAATGAAGTAAAATCGACCTTTTCAAACCTAAGGAGGAGCATTTTTTTTATGGCAATTGAGGTAGGCAGCAAGTTACAAGGAAAAGTAACAGGTATTACTAATTTTGGGGCTTTCGTAGAGCTGCCAGATGGAGTAACAGGTCTCGTTCACATTAGTGAAGTAGCGGATAACTATGTAAAGGATATCAACGATCATCTTAAAGTAGGCGATCAAGTTGAAGTAAAAGTAATAAACGTTGAAAAAGACGGTAAAATTGGTTTATCTATTAAGAAAGCAAAAGAGCGTGAAGGTGCAGCAGCTGAGCAACAGCGTCCGAATCGTCCGCAACGCAACAACAACCGCCCTTATGGTGACCGTGACCGTGACCGCGGTCGCGGCCGTGATCGTGACCGTGACGATCGCAATCCGAAAGAAAATTTCGAACAAAAGATGGTTCGCTTCTTAAAAGAAAGCGAAGATCGCTTATCTTCTTTAAAACGCAATACGGAATCCAAACGCGGAGGCCGCGGCGCTAGACGCGGATAATTTGCTGTTTATCCTTGGAGATAGGGGGCATTCGGAGACGGGTGCCTTTTTGTTTGTGTAAAAATAAAAAAGCTGTTGACACAAGATGCGATTACAGGTATTATAGTAATTGTCCGTTAAGGAAATCAGGACATGGCGGTGTAGCTCAGCTGGCTAGAGCGTACGGTTCATACCCGTAAGGTCGGGGGTTCGATCCCCTCCGCCGCTATATAACGGCCCGTTGGTCAAGCGGTTAAGACACCGCCCTTTCACGGCGGTAACACGGGTTCGAATCCCGTACGGGTCATCATGTAAAAAGCTAAACCAATTATGGTTTAGCTTTTTTGTTTTATCATGAATTAACGGGCAGTAAGACCCCTGCTTCAAAACTTAGCGCATTCAGTGGGGGAGGTTCATACCTATGTATTCTAAAAACACTTCTACAAAAACAGAGCGAATCTTTGTAAAATCTTGCACTGTATATATAAAAACAGCCATGTTTATGTATACATATAGGGGGATTTCAGATAAAAAGTCGAACAATTATAACAATTCAGGTAGTTGTTTTGACAAAAATTCCCTAGCTATCCTTTTATAATTACAATTAATAAAATATGCGGGTGGTGTGAAAAGTATGCCAAGAACAGAAAAAGGTACGATGGATTCGGGTGCTAGTGTATTGGCAGTAGACCGCGGTGTTTCACGTTGGACAAGTAAAGTAAAGACAGTTATAGAGAATATCTTCTTCCGATGGGGGTTTGTAATTGCTTTAGTGGGCTTTCTTCTGGGACGAGCCTACATCTTAACGAATATTTTACCGTTTGCGCTCCCGTTCTTTGCGGCAGTCTATGTCATGAAGCGAGATAAGATGGCATTGGCCTTCTTAGCGCTGATGGGAGGAGCATCTACAGTCTCTTTTGAAAATACTGCTTTCACCTTTGCCTCTATCTTTATATTCTTCCTATATAATTTGTTTTTTGCAAGATTCACTCGCAAAATAGTTGGTCTTGTACCGTTTCAAGTATTCCTCTCTGCGTTGACAGCACATTTGGTTGTCGTATACTTCAGTCAGCAATCCCTTGTTATGTATGATGTATTTATGAGTACGATTGAAGCCGGCTTAAGCTTCGTCTTAACTATGATATTTTTACAAAGCGTACCGCTGCTTACGGAACGCAAAGGAAAACAGCAGTCTCTTGAAACGGAAGAAATAGTATGTTTAATCATTTTACTTGCTTCTGTTTTGACAGGTACAACAGATTGGTTTATCTACCATTTATCTGTGCAGCATATTTTTACTAGATATTTAGTGCTCGTATTTGCGCTTACAGCAGGAGCTGCAACCGGTTCAACGGTCGGAGTCGTAACCGGTTTAATTTTAAGTTTGGCAAATGTCGCAAGCTTGTATCAGCTTAGCCTTCTTGCTTTCTCAGGCCTGCTCGGCGGACTATTAAAAGAAGGGAAGCGAATTGGTGTCGGTTTAGGCTTACTCATTGGGACAAGTCTCATTACTTTATACGTAGATAAGCAAGCGGATATTTCAAAAACCTTGTTGGAATCTGTGGCGGCAATTCTCATATTTCTGCTTACACCGAAGTTTATTTTAGAAAAGCTAGCTAAATTTATACCGGGTACGGTGGAAAATTCGGTAGATCAACAGCAATATTTAAGGAAAATGCGAGATGTCACATCTCAGAAAATTACACAGTTTGCCAATGTGTTCCAAGCTCTTTCTAATAGCTTTTCTGTCTATGGTTATGTGCATGAGGCAGATGAAGAAGAAGAAGCAGATTTATTTTTGGGCGGCGTGACGGGGAAAACTTGTCAATCGTGCTTTAAAAGAGAGCAATGTTGGGCAGTAAATCCGGAGCGGACGTACGATTATCTGAGGCAGATTATGACGGAAACGGAGGAAGGTACGCTTGGACGCAATACGAAATTTCTCAAGGAGTGGGGCAAATATTGTATAAGAGGAACGAAAGTCACCGAAGTCATTGAGCAAGAGCTATTCCATTTCTATGCAAATCAGCAGTTAAGAAAGCAAATACGTGAGAATCGCAGACTTGTAGCAGAGCAGCTCCTTGGTGTTTCTAAGGTCATGGAAGATTTCGCGAAGGAAATCCAGCGTGAAAAGGAAAATCATCAAGTGCAGGAAGAGCAGATTTTAGAAGCCTTCCGCAACTTTGGTGTTGAAATTGGACATGTTGATATTTACTGCCTCGACCAAGGCAATGTTGATATAGAAATGACAATTCCAAATGCAAGCAATCAAAGGGGGGAGTGCGAGAAACTCATTGCGCCGATGTTGTCTGATATTTTAAGCGAAACGATTTTAGTGGTGCGAGAGGAGAAATCACCATATCCCCATGGGGTGAGTACGGTGTGCTTCGGGTCGGCAAAAACGTTTTCTGTAGATACAGGCATCGCCACGGCTGCAATGGGCGGCGGCCTTGTATCAGGAGATTCGTATTCTACCATGGAGTTGAGCATAGGAAAGTATGCTCTTGCGATTAGTGATGGCATGGGAAATGGCGAGCGTGCGCATATGGAAAGTAAAGAGACTCTTAAGCTGCTGCAAAAGATTTTGCAATCCGGTATTCAGGAGACAATTGCTATTAAAGCCATTAATTCGATTCTATCATTGCGGACAACAGAAGAAATGTTTACAACGCTTGATTTAGCAATGATTGATTTGCGCGATGCAAGTGCAAAATTTTTAAAAGTCGGTTCTACGCCAAGTTTTGTAAAGCGGGGAGAACGTATTATTAAAGTAGAGGGCAGCAATTTGCCGATGGGCATTATTGAAGATTTTGAAGTGGATGTTGTGAGTGAACAGCTCAAGAGCGGAGATCTGCTCATCATGATGAGCGATGGTATTTTTGAAGGGCCGAAGCATGTAGAAAATCATGAGGCTTGGATGAAACGAAAAATAAAAGAGCTGCAAACAGAAGATCCGCAGGAGATTGCAGATATTCTCATTGAAGAGGTTATCCGCTCCCGCGGCGGCTTCATTGAGGACGATATGACAGTTGTAGTGGCAAAGATAGAAAAAAATATGCCGAAATGGGCCACTATTCCAATTATAAGTAAGCAGGCACAGTAGTATAAAACCCCTTGATCCCGTCAAAGATGGTAATACGTTACAGAAGAGAAGAGGGATAAGGGTGAAAGGCACTTTAAGGCAAATCTTACTGCTGACGGATGGTTATTCGAATCATGGAGAAGATCCCATTGCGATGGCATCTTTAGCAAAAGAGTATGGGATAACAGTAAACGTAATCGGAATTTTGGATGAAGATCATTTAGATGAAAATGCGCAGCGGGAAATTCAAGAGATTTCTGCAGCGGGCGGCGGAATGAGTCAAATCGTATATGCAAAGCAGCTGTCGCAGACGGTGCAAATGGTAACAAGAAAAGCGATGACACAAACGCTGCAAGGGCTCATCAATAAAGAATTGCAGCATATTCTCGGAAAAGAGAAAACGCTTGAGGATCTTCCGCCGGATAAGCGCGGCGAAGTTATAGAGGTAGTGGATGATCTCGGGGAAACCATTCATCTGCAAGTGTTAATTTTGATAGATACGAGCGCAAGCATGGAGAAGAAGCTCCCTACTGTAAAAGAAGCTTTGCTGGATCTTTCTTTAAGCCTGAATGCGAGAATGGGAGATAATGAATTTGGCGTTTTCGTATTTCCAGGGCATCATGAAAATGTTGACAGAGTGCTCGACTGGACGCCAAATTTAAAGAAATTAACAAGTGTGTTTCCAAAGCTTGTGACAGGCGGCTTAACGCCGACAGGACCTGCATTGAAGCAGGCATTGGAATATTTCCGCGAGAAACGGAAGGAAAGAAGCAAGGAGCTGGGAGACGGATATGATATCGGTTCATCAGGCTTATAATCTAAAGCAAGGAACAATCGTACAAGGAAAGTGGAATCACTCTCGATACCGAATCATTAAATCTCTCGGCTGCGGAGCGACAGGTATAGTATATTTAGCAGAATGTCCAAAGGGACGCGTCGCTTTAAAAATGAGCAATAATAGTACGGCAATTATCTCAGAGGTCAATGTTTTAAAGAAGTTCGGGAAGGTCCAAGGTTCTATCCTCGGGCCTTCTTTGTTGGATGTAGATGATTGGTTTTCTCCTTCTTCAAGTCAGCTCATGCACTTCTATGCTATGGAATATTTAGACGGAGAAAATTTATTTCAGTTCATCAACAAGCGCGGTGAGGAGTGGCTGGAGGTATTTTTGCTCCAGCTTCTTGGTGATTTGCAGAATCTGCACGAAACCGGATGGGTATTTGGAGATTTAAAACCTGATAATGTGATTATTATACCGTCTCCCCCGAAAATCCGCTGGCTCGATGTTGGAGGAACAACACTGCAAGGAAGAGCAATCAAGGAATATACCGAGTTCTTTGACCGCGGATATTGGGGCTTGGGGTCAAGGAAGGCTGAACCATCGTATGATTTATTTTGCGTGGCAATGATGATTATGAATGTTGCCTATCCACACAGATTTATTAAAAAGGGCGATGGACATACCCAGCTAATTCGAATGATTGAGCAAAAGTCTCTCCTGATGAAATATAAGCCGATCCTTTTAAAAGCATTTGAAGGTAAATACGCAGACGCCGTGCAAATGAAGAACGACCTCGTGCAGCTGCGAATGAGATCAGACAAAAGAAATGTGCCAAAGCAGGTGCATAGACAAAGAGCTCCTTCTCAGAAAAAAAAGAAGGGGATATGGGAAACCATTCTTCTGCTTATTGCCGTATTAATTGGATATTTTGTGTACATATACACAAACTTACTATAATTATAGGTGTTTTTTTTGCAGATAAATGATAAAAAGTGGTACGATTGTATCAGGAAGTAGAATGGAGCAGCGTATGAAAGGTGATAAGATATTGAAAAAATCATTTGCTTCTAAAATAGATGACTTTACAGCAGAGCATCAATTGCTGCATCCTGGTGCAATCGTGGTAGTTGGTGTGTCGGGAGGACCTGATTCCCTTGCCTTGCTTCATTATTTGCTGCAAAGAAAAGAAAAAGACCGGCTCCGTCTTATAGCAGCTCATGTAGACCATATGTTTCGCGGTGAAGAATCGGAGCAGGATATGCGATATGTGGAAAGCTTGTGTAAGGAACTTGGAATTGCATGCGAGGCAGCGCGGATCGATGTAAAGAAATATCAAGAGCAGTATGGGCTTGGAGCGCAGGCAGCAGCAAGAGAGTGTCGATATGCTTATTTAGAATCTGTCATGAAAACATATAACGCGGATTATTTAGCGCTTGGCCATCACGGTGATGACCAAATCGAAACTATCCTGATGCGTCTTGTGAGAGGAAGCACTTCAAAAGGATATGCAGGAATTCCAGCAAAGCGGGCATTTGCTTCCGGGATGATTATTCGTCCGCTTTTGGCTGTCACTAAAACGGAAATTGAAGAGTATTGCTGCGAACATTATATCGAGCCGCGCATCGATCCAAGCAATGAAAAGGAAGCATATACGCGAAACAGATTCCGCAAGCATGTGCTTCCATACCTGAAGCAGGAAAATCCAAATGTTCATGAGCGTTTCCAATTCTTTAGCAAGTTTATCCAAGAGGATGAAGCCTATTTGCAGGAATTAGCTTTTGAAAAGATGAATAAAGTAGTTAAGAAAAAGGACAAAAATAATATAGTTCTTTCAATTCCTGCTTTCGAATCCCTGCCTATGCCTTTACAAAGGAGAGGGATTCAACTAATATTAAACTATCTTTACGAATACAAACTACCTTCATCACTTTCTTCTATACATATTGAGCAAGCACTGGCTTTTTTAAGACGTTCTCATCCTTCTGGTTCGCTTGATTTTCCAGCTGGACTTAAGGTAATACGGACGTATGAGGAGTGTAGCTTTAGTTTCAAACAAGAGAAAGCCCTTCCTTTTTCTTATATGCTATCGGTTCCGGGAACGGTTGTTTTGCCGAATGGAGATGAATTGACGGCAGAAGTGAGCAAGAAATTTCCTTCTTCTCATGATTCTTTTACATTTATCGGATTAAGCAAAAGCATTTCTGTTCCGCTCATTGTTCGATCGCGTGAAGGTGGAGATCGAATGACGATAAAGGGTATGAACGGCACGAAAAAGATAAAAGCTATCTTTATTGAAGAAAAAGTGCCAAAGCTTCAAAGAGAAGAATGGCCGATTGTTTGTGATGCACAAGGAAATATCGTTTGGCTTCCATTGTTGAAGCAGTCTGCTTTAGCTGTTTCAGTGCCGGAGGAAAGCGAGGATAGTTATCTGCTCATTCATTACAAAAGCAAGGATTCTTCTAGGAGGATAAACAAATGATGAATCAAGATATTGAACAAGTACTTGTATCAGAAGAACAAATTCAAGAAAAGGTAAGAGAGCTCGGTGCGATTATCGCACAGGATTATAAGGATACGATTCCTTTAACGATAGGCGTATTAAAGGGCGCTATGCCGTTTATGGCGGATCTTCTAAAACGTACAGATACGTACATTGAAATGGACTTCATGGCAGTTTCGAGCTATGGTCATTCTACAATTTCTACAGGAGAAGTGAAAATTTTAAAGGATTTGGACACTTCTGTAGAAGGGCGAGACATTTTAATTGTAGAAGATATTATTGACAGCGGTCTTACATTAAGCTACTTGGTAGACTTATTTAAATATCGTAAAGCGAAATCCGTAAAAATCGTTACATTGCTTGATAAGCCGACAGGCAGAAAAGTAGACATCCAAGCGGATTATGTAGGTTTTACTGTACCGAATGAGTTTGTTGTTGGATATGGCTTGGATTATAAAGAGCAATATCGAAATCTTCCTTACATAGGGGTATTAAAACCAAGCGTTTATTCAAACTAATAATACATAGGTTTTACAGTTGGATAGGAAAGTTTTTCTATGTTACTATTTACTATAATGTTTATGCTGTGAGAGGAGGTTAGGAATGAATCGCATCTTCCGTAATACCATCTTTTATTTACTAATATTTTTAGTTGTAATCGGGGTTGTCAGCTATTTTAACGGTTCTACCCAGCAGACAAAACCGGTTCGCTATGATACATTCCTTGATCGATTGGATAAGGGAGAGGTAAGCTCAGTCACACTGCAGCCTAAAAATGGCGTATTCGAAGTGAAGGGGCAATTCACGAATGCCGGCAAAGAGGATTACTTTGTAACCTATGCGCCAAATACTGAAGAATTACAAAAGAAGGTAAATGATAAAGCAAAGAACACAAAGGTTGACTATCAGCCGGCAGAAGAAACAAGTGCTTGGGTGACGTTCTTCACTTCCATCATTCCGTTTGTAATCATTTTCATTCTGTTCTTTTTCCTTTTAAATCAGGCACAGGGCGGCGGAAGCCGTGTGATGAATTTCGGGAAAAGCAAAGCGAAGCTCTACAACGACGATAAGAAAAAGGTTCGTTTCCGAGATGTAGCAGGTGCAGATGAAGAAAAGCAAGAGCTTGTGGAGGTAGTGGAATTCTTAAAAGACCCTCGCAAGTTCGCTGAGCTCGGTGCCCGCATTCCGAAAGGGGTTCTGTTAGTAGGTCCTCCGGGAACGGGTAAAACATTGCTTGCAAGAGCGGTAGCAGGAGAAGCTGGCGTGCCATTCTTCTCTATCAGCGGTTCTGATTTCGTAGAAATGTTCGTCGGTGTCGGTGCTTCCCGTGTCCGCGATTTGTTTGAAAATGCGAAAAAGAACGCGCCTTGTATCATCTTTATCGATGAAATCGATGCAGTAGGACGTCAGCGCGGCGCAGGTCTTGGCGGCGGTCATGACGAGCGCGAGCAAACGCTGAACCAATTGCTTGTAGAAATGGACGGCTTCGGTGCAAACGAAGGTATCATTATCGTTGCAGCAACAAACCGCCCAGATATTCTAGACCCTGCGCTATTGCGTCCAGGACGCTTTGACCGTCAAATTACGGTTGACCGTCCAGATGTAAATGGACGTGAAGCAGTATTGAAAGTACATGCTCGCAACAAACCGCTTGATGAAAGCATTAACTTAAGAGCGATTGCGATGCGTACACCAGGGTTCTCTGGTGCAGATTTAGAGAACCTATTAAACGAAGCTGCTCTTGTAGCAGCGCGTCAAGACAAAAAGAAAATCGAAATGGTTGATATTGATGAGGCAACCGACCGCGTAATTGCAGGTCCTGCGAAGAAGAGCCGTGTGGTTTCTGAAAAAGAACGCAACATTGTTGCCTATCATGAAGCTGGTCATACAGTAATTGGAATGGTGCTTGATGAAGCGGACATGGTTCACAAAGTAACAATCGTACCTCGCGGTCAAGCTGGCGGATATGCAGTCATGCTTCCGAAAGAAGACCGTTATCTCATGACAAAGCCGGAGTTGCTCGACAAAATTACAGGATTGCTTGGCGGACGCGTAGCAGAAGAAATCATCTTCGGTGAAGTCAGCACAGGCGCTCATAATGACTTCCAGCGTGCAACAGGCATCGCAAGACGTATGGTAACTGAGTTTGGTATGAGTGATAAGCTTGGTCCAATGCAGTTTGGGAGTTCGCAGGGTCAAGTATTCTTAGGAAGAGATTTCCATTCTGAGCAGAACTACAGTGATGCGATTGCACATGACATTGACATGGAAATGCAGCGCATCATGAAAGAGAGTTATGCTCGTGCTAAGGAAATTCTGACTGAGAATCGCGATAAGCTTGAAATTATCGCTAAGACGTTGCTCGAAGTGGAAACTTTGGATGCGGAACAAATCAAGGGTCTTTACGAAAACGGCATATTGCCGGAGCGAAAGCAAAATACGTTCAGTACAGAAGATGTAAAGATAAACATATCCGCTAAAAAAGATGAAACGAAGCAAGAGCCGAAGGAGTGACTTTAAGTCACTCCTTTTTTCAATGATTATAAAATTCCGCGGCAATGCTTTCCATTACTTTTCTCTGTTTGCAGCCCATGCTGCTTGCGCAGTATGTGCCATACAAAAGAACAAACCTGCATGCTCAGTCAAAGAGGGCGTCTAAAAGGATTTGACCGTTACCATACTCAGCAGGCGCGCTATGCCCATCTAAAAAAGAATTCAGCACGGGTTTCTCCCGTGCTGTTTTTTCCTTGATAACAATTCTCCTGAAAGAATAATCATATGTCGGTATGATATGATAATTGTATTAAACATGAGGAGTGAAAGTATGATTTTTGTATTGGATGTGGGGAATACAAACACTGTTCTGGGAGTATTTGAAAAAGGGCATTTGTGTCAGCATTGGCGCGTTGAAACGAGCCGCAATAAAACAGAAGATGAATACGGGATGCTTGTAAAGGAGCTTCTTGCTTATGAAGGTATTACTTTTAGTGATGTGACTGGCATTATTATCTCATCTGTGGTGCCGCCCATTATGTTCGCGCTGGAAAGAATGTGTGAAAAATATTTCAGGCTAAAGCCGCTTGTAGTAGGGCCGGGCATTAAAACAGGTTTAAATATCAAATATGAAAATCCGCGTGAGGTCGGTGCGGATCGGATCGTCAATGCAGTAGCAGCAATCCAATTGTACGGCAGTCCGCTTATTATAGTGGATTTTGGAACGGCTACTACATATTGCTATATCAATGAAGAGAAGCATTATATGGGGGGCGCCATTACGCCAGGCATTATGATTTCTGCAGAAGCTTTATACAGCCGTGCCGCAAAATTGCCAAGAATTGAAATTACGCGTCCAAATGAAGTTGTTGGGAAAAATACAGTTAGTGCAATGCAATCAGGCATCCTATATGGTTATGTAGGACAAGTCGAGGGCATTGTAAAGCGTATGAAAGCGCAAGCGAAAAAAGAGCCGACTGTTATTGCAACAGGCGGCTTGGCAAAATTAATTGCAGAGGAATCCGATGTGATTGATATTGTAGAGCCATTTTTAACATTAAAAGGTTTATATATGCTATATGAGCGCAATGCGCTACAACAAGAAAAGGGTGAATAAACAGCATGAAAGATTATTTAGTGAAAGCATTGGCATTTAACGGCGAGGTGCGTGCGTACAGTACGCTTACGACCGAAACAGTACGTGAAGCGCAGCGCCGTCATGATACGTGGAGAACAGCTTCTGCTGCGTTAGGGAGATCTTTAACGGCGGGTGCAATGATGGGAGCCATGTTAAAGGGAGATCAAAAGCTGACGATCAAAGTAGAAGGAAATGGCCCTCTTGGACATATTTTAGTGGATGCGAACGCAAATGGAGAAGTGCGCGGCTATGTATCCAATCCGCATGTAGACTTTGAAGCGACGGAACAAGGAAAGCTTCGTGTGTATCAAGCAGTAGGGACAGAAGGATTCCTAACAATCATTAAAGATATTGGTTTGCGTGAACCGTTTATTGGACAAGTGCCTCTCGTTTCCGGAGAGCTTGGAGAGGATTTTACGTACTACTTTGCTGTTTCTGAGCAAACACCGGCTTCTGTAGGGGTAGGTGTGCTTGTAAACGGAGATGACAGCATTTTGGCTGCCGGCGGATTTATCCTGCAAATTATGCCAGGGGCAGAGGAAGAAACGATTGCTTTTATTGAGAAGCGTCTGCAAGCTATCCCTCCTATCTCCAAGCTGGTAGAGCAAGGGCTCTCTCCGGAGGAAATTTTGTATGAGGTTGTAGGAAAAGAAAATCTCAAGATTCTTGAAACAATGGATATAAAATTTCAATGTACATGTTCTCGAGAACGCATTGAGGGTGTACTTATGAGTTTAGGTAAGGCAGAACTCGAAACAGTGCGTGAAGAAGAAGAGGAAACAGAGGTACATTGTCATTTTTGCAACGAACGATATATATTTTCGCGAGAAGATCTGACAAAGTTAATAGAAAACTTATAAAAGAGATAATTTTGATTTATTGAAAAATTATATACAATATCGAGTAATATGAATTGACAAATAGTCCTTTGTCTGTGAAAATGTTTATAAAATCAATAAAATTACTTGGTAATGGGAGTGACGGAGATGAAGGTTGCACAATCTGTTTCAGAATTGATTGGAAAAACACCGATTGTAAAGCTGAATCGTATTGCAGATGAAAACAGTGCTGATATTTACTTGAAATTAGAGTTCATGAATCCTGGAAGCAGCGTAAAGGACCGTATTGCGTTAGCTATGATTGAAGATGCTGAGAAAAAAGGGCTTCTAAAAGAAGGGGATACAATCATTGAACCGACAAGTGGAAACACAGGTATCGGGTTAGCAATGGTGGCTTCTGCGAAAGGATATAAATCAATCCTTGTTATGCCGGAGACGATGAGTATAGAACGCCGCAACTTATTGCGTGCATACGGAGCTGAGCTTGTATTGACGCCAGGACCTGAAGGAATGGGTGGAGCGATTCGCAAAGCGGAAGAGTTGTCGAAAGAGTATGGCTACTTCCTACCACAGCAATTTAAAAACGAAGCGAATCCGGAAATTCACCGCTTAACAACCGGCCCCGAGATTATTGAGCAAATGGGCGACCAATTGGATGCATTCGTTTCAGGTATCGGAACAGGCGGTACAATCTCAGGTGCAGGTGCAGTATTAAAAGAAAAGTATCCAAACGTAAAAATTGTTGCTGTTGAACCGACGGATTCCCCTGTATTATCAGGCGGAAAGCCAGGACCTCATAAAATTCAAGGTATCGGTGCAGGGTTTGTGCCGGACACATTAGATACAGAAATTTATGATGAAATTATCCAAGTGAAAAATGAGCAGGCATTTGAATATGCGAGAAGAGCGGGACGCGAGGAAGGAATCCTTGTTGGTATTTCCTCCGGCGCAGCGATTTACGCGGCATTGGAAGTGGCGAAACAGTTGGGCAAAGGTAAAAAAGTATTGGCAATTATTCCAAGTAACGGCGAACGCTATTTAAGCACACCACTTTATCAATTTGAATCTTAAGTTTCAGGGCATTCCTAATAGTAGGGATGCCCTTTTTTGTTTGCTGGGAAGGTATAATGTTTTTGGGGAGCTCTAGTTCTGCGCCTGAACGAGCCGGTTTCGCTTTTGGTGGTGTCCAGCTCCACCGGCTAGGCGCTGCCACCTAAGAACCTTACCCACACAAAGGCAAAAAGCGCCTTTGAGGGGTAAGAACCTTAGGTTCTGCGCCTGAACGAGCCGGTTTCGCTTTTCTGTGGTGTCCAGCTCCACCGGCTAGGCGCTGCCACCAGAGAACCTCAGCCGCAAAAAGGCAAAAAAACGCCTTTTAGGGCTGAGAACCTCTGATTCTGCGCCTGAGCGAGCCGGTTTCGCTTTTCTTAAAAAAGAGTGAAGAGACAGACAACATCGTGTAGAATGAAACCGTACTAACAAAACGATGTGAGGTGTGAATATGCAGCAACGAAAGGTATTAGCTGTTTCTGTGCCATATGAAAAGAATTTTTTTCTTCAATATAAATTTTTGTCGCAGCAAAAACCGTATCATTTCATTCTCGAGAGCGGCAGAGGAGGCCGATACAGCATCGCAGGATTGGACTCGACTGCGGTTCTGCGCGGGAAAGAGGATGAGCTGCGCATCCAAGAGAACGAGCAAGAGCTCGTGCTGAAAGGGAATCCCCTTGACTTGATGAAGCACTATATGGAAGAGCGGCATGCGGAGCACAACGATGTGTACCCGCCATTCCAAGGCGGCGCTGTCGGTTACTTCAGCTATGATTGCATTCGATATATCGAAAAACTTGATACTTTATCGAAAGACGATTTGGAACTGCCGGATGTGTTCTTTATGGTGTTTGATGAAGTATTCGTATTCGACCAGGAAGAGAAGGAGCTTTGGTTTATCATACAGCATGAAGGTGATGAAGAAAAAGCTATGACTCGCCTAGAAGAAATGAAGGTGCTCTGGATGAAGGAAGTGCCGCCGGTCTACGTTCCCCCGCAGGATATTTCCTCTGCTGAATCGAGTGTATCGTTTACAGAGGAAGGCTTTGTGGACGCAGTAGAGCGTATACAAGAATACATCACGGCGGGCGACGTATTCCAAGTGAACCTGTCTGTCCGTCAATCGCAGCCGCTTCGCTCTCATCCGATTGAGGTCTACACGAAGCTTCGCGAAATTAATCCATCTCCTTATATGGGCTACCTGGAGCTGTCTGATTTTCAAATCGTGAGCGGTTCTCCTGAGCTGCTTATCAAGAAAAAGGGAAATGAGGTAAGTACGCGTCCGATTGCCGGCACACGCTCGCGCGGCAAAGATGAGGCTGAGGATGAAGCGTTGGCAAAGGAATTGATCGAAAATGAAAAAGAGCGCGCAGAGCACGTTATGCTTGTTGATTTGGAACGCAACGATTTAGGGCGTGTGTGCCGCTACGGAACAGTAGAAGTGAATGAATTTATGGCAATTGAAAAATACTCCCACGTGATGCATATCGTTTCCAATGTAAAGGGGGAGTTGGAAGAGGGAAAAGATGCTTTTGATATTGTAAAAGCGGTCTTCCCAGGCGGTACAATTACAGGGGCCCCTAAAATTCGGACAATGGAAATTATTGAAGAGTTGGAGCCGGTAAGAAGAGGCATATACACAGGATCAATCGGCTGGATCGGATTTTCAGGCGAAATGGAATTAAATATCGTAATTCGTACATTGCTGGCGAAAAATGGACAGGCACATGTACAAGCGGGAGCAGGTATAGTCATTGACTCAAATCCAAAAAATGAATATAAAGAATCACTGAAAAAAGCCATTGCATTATGGCGTGCAAAAGAAAGCAGCGAAGAAACGGTTAGGTGAGAGATATGATATTGATGATTGATAATTACGATTCATTCACGTTTAATCTTGTACAATTTTTAGGTGAGCTCGGACAAGAGCTTTTCGTAAAACGAAATGATGAAGTAAACATTGAAGAAATTGAAGAGCTTGCTCCGTCGTTTTTAATGATTTCACCCGGTCCTTGCAGCCCGAATGAAGCGGGCATCAGCATGAAGGTAATTGAGCATTTTGCTGGTAAAATCCCAATTTTCGGCGTATGCCTTGGACATCAGTCGATCGCGCAAGTATTCGGGGGAGACGTAGTGCGTTCAGAACGTCTGATGCATGGGAAAACGTCACAAATGTATCATGACGGTAAAACTATTTTCACGGATATTCCAAATCCGTTTACGGCAACTCGTTATCATTCCCTTATCGTGAAAAAGGAAACTTTGCCGGATTGCCTTGAAATTTCTTCTTGGACAGAAGAGGGAGAAATTATGGGGCTTCGTCATAAAACGCTTCCGATAGAAGGAGTGCAATTCCATCCGGAGTCCATTATGACATCTCACGGCAAAGAACTGCTGAAAAACTTTATTACGCATTACAGCCGGAGAGCTGCAACATGCTGATTTATGTGAACGGAGAATATGTAAGCGATAAAGAAGCGGTTATTTCTCCTTATGATCATGGCTTTTTGTATGGATTAGGTGTATTTGAAACATTCCGCGTTTATAGCGGTCACCCGTTTTTATTTGATGATCATTATGAGCGGCTGTTGACCGCTCTCTCTTTCTTGCATATTGAGTGGCATATGGAGAAGAAAGAATTGCTCCAGATTTTACACGAATTATTGGAGCGCAACGGTATTGAAGATGCATATGTGCGCCTGAATGTATCAGCAGGGACCGCAGAGGTTGGCTTGCAAACAGATCCGTATTATGCTCCGTCCGTTATTATGTTTATGAAGCCGTTGCCGGTTACCGACAGTACTCCAGAGAAAAAGGGCATTATTTTACAAGTGCCGCGCAATACACCGGAAGGCCCCTTTCGTTTAAAATCACATCATTACTTAAACAATATCCTCGGGAAAAGAGAAGTCGGGAATGACCCGAAAAAAGAAGGCATTTTCTTAACTAAAGAGGGATATGTGGCAGAAGGAATTGTATCGAATATCTTTTTTGTAAAACAAGGTGTATTATATACACCTTCAGTAGAGACGGGCATTTTAAACGGCATTACAAGAGCGTTTGTTTTACGGTTGGCAAAGAGCATAGGCGTTCAGACGCGCATAGGATTTTTTGCAAAAGAAGAGCTTCTAAAGAGCGATGAAGTGTTCGTAACAAATTCCATTCAAGAAATCGTGCCGATGCATGGTGTTGGTTCCGCTTCATTTCCAGGGAAAGAAGGAGAGGTTACGGCAAAACTTATCCATGCATATCGTATTTATCGACATATATTGTGGAGCAAAAATGAGATTACAAAAGGAGATTGAGCAGTATGGGAATGAAATATAATATTCAATGCGGACCATACGAGCTGCATATTGCAGAAGAAACCGCCATTATGGGTATTTTGAATGTAACGCCCGATTCCTTTTCAGACGGCGGCAATTATGATGAAGTGCAAGCAGCGGTATCGCGTGCTAAGGAGATGGTACAGCAAGGGGCGCATATTATAGATATTGGAGGCGAGTCTACTCGTCCCGGTGCTGCAAAGGTTACGCAAGAAGAGGAATTACAACGCGTTGTTCCTATAATTCAAGCTGTGTCTCGTGCTGTACAGGCGCCGATTTCTATTGATACATATAAAGCTGAGGTGGCGCGTCAAGCTATTGAAGCAGGGGCTCATATTATTAATGATATTTGGGGTGCAAAGGCGGATCCGCAAATGGCGGAAGTAGCCGCTTATTATGAGGTTCCGATTGTTTTAATGCATAATCGCGACAATCGTAATTACCGCAGTCTTATGGCGGATATGATTGCAGACTTATATGAAAGCGTAAAGCTCGTAAAGGCAGCGGGCGTTCGCGATGAGAATATTATTTTAGATCCTGGCATCGGCTTTGCGAAAACACAGGAGCAAAACTTGGAAGTGATGAGACATTTAGAGCAGCTGACTGTTCTTGGTTACCCTATTTTGCTTGGAACATCCCGCAAATCCTTTATTGGGCATGTTTTGGAGCTTCCGGTCGATGAAAGAGCGGAGGGAACAGGAGCCACAGTCTGTTTAGGTATTCAAAAGGGCTGTGATATCGTGCGTGTGCATGATGTGTTAGAAACGGCCAGAATGGCAAAAATGATGGATGCGATGCTCGGAAAAGGGGGCGTTCGTCTTGGATAAAATCTTCGTGCATGATATGGAGTTCTATGGTTATCACGGTGTGTTTCCAGAGGAAAATAAGCTTGGACAGCGTTTTAAAGTGGATTTGACAGTAGAGCTTGATTTGCGCAAAGCTGGGGAAACAGATGATTTGGACCAATCCGTCAACTACGGAGAGCTGTATCACTTATGTGAGCGTATTGTAGAAGGGAAGCCATATAAGCTTCTAGAATCTGTGGCGGAGAAAATTGCCTCTGCTATCTTGAACGAGTATCCGTTGATTCAAAGCTGCACGGTAAAAGTCATTAAGCCTGATCCGCCAATACGCGGGCATTATCGTGAGGTGGCTGTAGAGATCAAGAGGGATTGTGCATGAAAAATATCGCGTATCTAGGGCTTGGATCTAATATGGGAGACCGTTCGGCTTATCTACATCAGGCGGTTTCCTTGCTGAATGAGCAAACGGCGATTAAAGTAGAAAAAGTATCTTCTATTTATGAAACAGATCCGGTTGGATATACAGACCAAGACCGATTTCTTAATATAGCAGTAAAAATTTCTACCAATTTACAACCTGAAGAACTCTTGCAGATTATGCAAAGTATTGAGTATGAATTAGGAAGAAAAAGGGAAGTTCGCTGGGGGCCGCGTACAATTGACCTTGACATTTTGCTGTATAATCACGAAAATATTGTAACAGAGAGCCTTATTATTCCTCATCCTCGTATGTACGAACGAGCGTTTGTATTAGCGCCTTTGTCTGAAATAAATCGAGCGATAGAGGAACAAATTTCGCATATACAGCTAGAAGAAATGAAAAGGCTAGAAGGAGTTACGGTATGGAAGCAGAGAAATGGGGAAGGCGCATTCGTGCTTTTCGAAAGCTAAAAGGCTATACGCAAGAGAGTTTTGCGAAGCAATTAGGAATATCTGTGTCAATTCTAGGGGAAATCGAACGAGGCAATCGGCTTCCTTCCGAAGATTTTCTTACACAAGCTGCAAAAGCGCTGAATGTTTCAATAGAAGAGCTTAAACCGAAGCAACAATAAGAAGGGAGGAATTCAGATGTTGAAAATAGGAAACATCGAAATGAAAAACCCGGTTGTATTAGCGCCGATGGCAGGCGTATGTAACTCGGCGTTCCGTTTGACTGTTAAAGAATTCGGGGCAGGATTGGTATGTGCAGAGATGGTGAGTGACAAAGCCATTCTGTTCAATAACCAAAAAACGATGGATATGCTGTATATTGATGAGCGCGAGAAGCCGCTCAGCTTGCAGATTTTCGGTGGAGAAAAAGAAACGCTTGTGGAAGCTGCAAAATTTGTAGAAAAAAATACAACAGCAGACATTATTGATATTAATATGGGCTGCCCTGTGCCGAAGATTACAAAGTGCGACGCAGGGGCAAAATGGCTCTTAGATCCAAATAAAGTATATGAGATGGTCGCAGCTGTTGTAGATGCAGTACAAAAGCCTGTTACTGTAAAAATGCGCCTTGGCTGGGATGAAGATCACATTTATGTAGTGGAAAACGCAATGGCCGTAGAGCGAGCAGGCGGTCAGGCTGTAGCGGTGCATGGACGTACGCGTTCACAGATGTATGAAGGAAAAGCGGACTGGAATTACATTAAGCAAGTGAAGCAAGCGGTAAACATTCCGGTTATCGGAAACGGTGATGTAGAGACGCCGCAGGATGCAAAGCGCATGCTTGATGAAATCGGTGTAGATGGTGTTATGATTGGCCGTGCAGCACTTGGCAACCCATGGATGATTTATCGCACTGTAAAATACTTAGAAACAGGCGAGCTGATGGAAGAGCCAGGAGTACGTGAAAAGATTGATGTATGTATTCTTCATTTGGACCGTTTAATCGATTTGAAGAATGAAAATATTGCCGTAAAAGAAATGAGAAAGCATGCTGCTTGGTATTTAAAAGGCGTGCGCGGCAATGCGAGAGTAAGAAATGCTGTGAATGAATGCAATACAAGAGCAGAACTTGTAACGCTATTAACAACATTTGTAGATGAAATTGAGCAAAAGCAAAGCGCAATTCAAGTAGGATAACGTTGACATTCAAGGCAGTACTGCCTATAATTACGTCAAAGAAATGAGAACTGCCAGCATTTAGCTGGCAGTTTTTCTAGTTGGACAGAAAGTGTTATACTGTATATATTGCAAAATTTCATAGAGCTGGAGTTGATTTCATGAGTCACGAAGAGTTAAATGACCAGTTGCAGGTGCGCAGAGAAAAGCTGCACAAGCTGCTGGAAAAAGGAATGGACCCGTTCGGAAAACGTTTTGAGCGTACGCATTCCACAAAACAACTACTTGAATTATACGGAGAGCTTTCTAAAGAAGAGCTAGAAGAGAAGGGCGTTTCCGTTTCTATTGCAGGGCGCATTATGACGAAGCGCGGTAAGGGAAAAGCAGGTTTTGCCCATATCCAAGACTTGCATAACCAAATTCAAATTTATGTTCGGCAAGATGCTGTCGGAGAAGAGCAATATGAAATGTTCAATACAGCAGACTTAGGCGATCTTGTAGGAATTGAAGGAACAATCTTTAAAACGAAGGTCGGAGAACTATCTATTAAAGTAACAGGTTTTACTTTATTAACAAAATCCCTTCGTCCGCTTCCGGACAAATATCATGGCTTAAAAGACGTAGAACAGCGCTACCGTCAGCGTTACTTGGATTTAATCACAAGCATGGAGAGCCGTGAAACATTTATCGCACGCAGCAAAATCATCCAAGCTATGAGAAGATATTTGGATGACAACGGCTACTTAGAAGTAGAAACTCCAATGATGCATGCAATTGCCGGAGGTGCTTCTGCCCGTCCGTTTATCACGCATCATAATGCATTGGATATGCAGCTTTACATGCGTATCGCGATTGAGCTTCACTTAAAGCGTCTAATTGTCGGCGGTTTAGAAAAAGTATATGAAATCGGACGCGTATTCCGCAATGAGGGAATCTCTACTCGTCATAATCCGGAATTTACAATGATTGAACTGTATGAAGCGTATGCAGATTACAAGGATATTATGAAGCTTACAGAAAATATGATTGCTCACATTGCAAAAGAAGTATTAGGTACAACGAAGGTGCAATACGGCGAATATGAAGTAGATCTAGAGCCAGAATGGAAACGACTTCATATGGTAGATGCTATTAAAGAGCAAACAGGAGCAGATTTCTGGAGCCCTATGAGTGTAGAAGAAGCACGTGCGCTTGCAAAAGAACACAACGTAGAAGTGAACGAGAACATGGAAGTCGGACATATCATCAATGAATTCTTCGAACAAAAAGTAGAAGAGCAGCTGATTCAGCCTACATTCATTTACGGTCATCCAGTAGAAATTTCGCCTCTTGCGAAGAAAAACGACGAAGACCCTCGTTTTACAGATCGTTTCGAGCTATTCATTGTAGCGCGTGAGCATGCGAACGCGTTTACAGAGCTGAATGACCCGATTGATCAAAAAGAACGCTTTGAAGCACAGTTAAAAGAACGTGAGCAAGGGAACGATGAAGCGCATATGATGGATGATGACTACATCGAAGCCCTTGAATACGGTATGCCTCCTACAGGCGGGCTGGGTATTGGAATCGATCGCCTTGTCATGTTATTAACAAACTCGCCATCTATTCGTGACGTTTTGTTATTCCCTCTTATGAGACATAAACAGGACTAATGTAGAAAAAGCTTTGGAGAATCTCCAAAGCTTTTTATTATTTTGTTAGGATAGAAAATGCAGTAATAAAGCCTATTTAAAGCTATTTTACTTTGTGAAAAATTTTATTAAAAAAACTATTGCATTTCTTATTTGTAACTGATATATTTATAAACGTTGTCACGAACGAAACAGCTTGAAAGAAAAAAGTTGTTGACGTAGAGATGACGAAATGGTATATTATAAAAGTCGCCTTGAGCGATGAATAGTTCTTTGAAAACTAAACAAAATGCGAAACGTCAATTTTTATTTTTAAAGCTAGACAAACACTTTTATGGAGAGTTTGATCCTGGCTCAGGATGAACGCTGGCGGCGTGCCTAATACATGCAAGTCGAGCGAACCTCTTCGGAGGTTAGCGGCGGACGGGTGAGTAACACGTGGGTAACCTGCCTGTAAGACTGGGATAACTTCGGGAAACCGAAGCTAATACCGGATACTTTTTTGAGTCGCATGACTCGAAATGGAAAGGCGGCTTCGGCTGTCACTTACAGATGGACCCGCGTCGCATTAGCTAGTTGGTGAGGTAACGGCTCACCAAGG
>NZ_AUMR01000047.1 GCF_000430785.1 Ectobacillus panaciterrae DSM 19096 | reverse complement strand
GATTGCTTCTAAAGTTGTAACGTATGACTTCGCTCGTCTTATGGACGGTGCAACAGAAGTGAAATGCTCTGAGTTTGCGAATGAATTAATCAAAAATATGGACGTGAAGAAAGCGGTAGAAAACGCGTAATCGTGTAGGAGGAAAAATTATGACAATCACACGTAAAAAAATCACTGTAGTAGGCGCGGGATTTACAGGCGCAACAACAGCATTTTTAGCTGCTCAAAAAGAACTGGGAGACGTAGTGCTAGTTGACATTCCACAGCTTGAAAACCCGACAAAAGGTAAAGCATTAGATATGCTTGAAGCAAGCCCGGTACAAGGCTTTGACGCAAATATCATCGGTACGTCAGACTACGCAGACACAGCTGATTCCGATGTAGTGGTAATCACAGCTGGTATTGCACGTAAACCAGGCATGAGCCGTGACGATCTTGTTGCAACAAACTCCAAGATTATGAAGAGTGTAACGCAAGAAATTGTAAAATACTCTCCAAACTGCGTAATCATCGTATTAACAAACCCAGTTGATGCTATGACTTATACAGTATTCAAAGAGTCCGGCTTCCCGAAAGAGCGCGTAATTGGTCAATCCGGCGTACTTGATACAGCTCGCTTCCGTACATTCGTAGCACAAGAGCTTAACCTATCTGTAAAAGATGTTACTGGCTTCGTATTAGGCGGACACGGCGACGAAATGGTGCCGCTTGTACGCTACTCTTACGCTGGCGGTATTCCGCTAGAAACATTAATTCCAAAAGACCGCTTGGATGCAATTGTAGAACGCACGCGCAAAGGCGGCGGCGAAATTGTAAATCTATTAGGAAACGGCAGCGCATATTATGCACCTGCAGCTTCTCTAGTAGACATGACAGAAGCGGTTCTTAAAGATCAGCGCCGTGTGGTGCCGGCTATCGCTTATTTAGAAGGCGAGTACGGCTACAGCGATCTTTACCTTGGTGTACCTATTGTCCTAGGAGGCAACGGCATTGAGAAAATCGTTGAGCTTGATCTTCTTGATGAAGAAAAAGCAGCTTTAGATCGTTCTGCTGAATCTGTACGCAACGTTATGAAGGTTCTTGCTTAATAAAAGCAAAGCTTCATCAGTCAGAATGCAAGATTTCTTCACTGATGCCAGCATAAGAAAAAGATTCGGGAGCAAGTCCCGAATCTTTTTCCCTTATTAGGGGATTATTTTTGTGAAATAACTTGAAAGCGCTACCAAAAAGGTGCAGGACAATCTGTATGCCTAGAGTATGCAGTCGGAACAAAGACTCGGAGGTGGAGAGGATATGTTAAGGAAGAAGTTTAAGCTAGGCCGTAAAATGGATGAGATTTCAATAGGGGAAAAACTTACTATTACAGAAAAAATTGAAGACAAGGATTTGCTTTTATATTTAGGTCTGACAGACGATGCGAATCCTTTATACATTCAGCATGACTACGCTTCGCAAACTCCATATCAAAAGCCAATCGTTCCAAGTGTGATGCTGACAGGGATTGTAACTACTGCGGTTACGAAGTATTTGCCCGGCCCCGGCAGCCATGTTGTAAGACAAGAACTGGAATTTCCGAAATCCGTGCACCATTATGCGACGCTGCATTTTCACTTTGAAGTAATTGCTGTTTATCCGGATAAGCACGTAATTGAAATGCGAGTCGCTGCTTATGATGAGGAAGAAGATAAGGTCATTCAAGGACTTCTTGCAGTAGCTCCGCCCCATCACCTCACTTCTATGATGGAAAGAGCGCTCGATAATTTTTAAAGGACGACTTTTCGTCCTTTTTTTTTGTTCAATCACGGAATCTTTTCTTTTTCAATTGAGCATCCAATTATTTTCTAGTATCATAAAATTGATAGAGTAGACAAAGACTATATGGATGAAGATCGGTTTTACTTTGTGACTTGGAGGAATAGAATGAGTAACCGGATTTTAGTAGTAGATGACGAGGAATCTATCCTAACCTTAATTGAATTCAATTTGCAGCAGGCAGGTTTTGAAGTCATAACAGCCATAGATGGAGAGACTGGTTTAAAGAAAGCGACAGAAGAACGGCCTGATTTGATTATATTAGATCTTATGCTTCCAAAAATGGACGGTATGGAAGTATGTAAAGAGCTGCGTTTGCAGCGTATGATGACTCCAATCTTAATGCTGACGGCAAAAGATGATGAGTTTGATAAGGTGCTCGGACTTGAGCTGGGGGCGGATGATTATATGACAAAGCCATTCAGCCCAAGAGAAGTAGTGGCACGTGTAAAAGCAATTTTACGCCGTACAAAGCTTCAGGAGGAACATACACCAGACGAAAAGGAAGACGGAAAACTTACAATTGCCGATTTGAAAATTCTGCCGGAGTATTACGAAGCTTATTTCCAGGAGGATAAGCTGGAGCTTACACCGAAGGAATTTGAATTGCTTGTATACTTGGCAAAGCATAAAGGGCGTGTTCTGACGCGGGATCAACTGCTCAGTGCAGTTTGGAACTATGACTTTGCAGGAGATACACGCATTGTAGATGTGCACATCAGTCATTTGCGCGATAAAATTGAAAAAAACACGAAAAAACCAGTATATATTAAAACAATTCGGGGATTAGGGTATAAGTTAGAGGAGCCAAAGGCTGATGAATAAGTTTCGCTCGAGGCTTCTCTTTGCTTTAATTTCTCTTATCATCGCCGTGCTTGTTGGACTCGGCATCCTATTGGGCCAGCTTTTTAAAGGGTTTTATATGGAGAATTTCAACAAGCGCATGGAGAAAGAGCTTCAGTATGTTGCTTCCGTTATGGAATGGGAGGGAATTCGTTATTCCTTGTTTTATCCGGAAACGCTGCAGCGAGTAGAAGAGAATTTAAAGGTAAACCTCAGCTTGCTCGATGAAAAAGGAGAAGTTTTATATGACTCCAAAGGACGTAAGAAGCTTGCTGAGTCCAATGGAGCAGTTCAGGGAATTATTACAAAATTGGATAAAACTCCAGATGTAGTTGAAGCGAAAAGCGGAGATTCGGAAACATATTATTACGGCATCCTGCTTCGCGATAAGCATGATGACCGAGCGTACTTAATTGTTGATTTATCCGTAAGCTCGTTAACAGACATTCATAAAAAAATTTGGTACCTTCTTATTACGAATTTTCTGATCGCATTTGTCGTAATCGTGTTTCTCGGGATTAAGATTACCGCTCAATATACAAGGCCGATTGAGAATGTCGCGAAGGTCGCCATTGAACTTGCGAAAGGAAATTACAAAGCACGGGCATATGGCAGCAATGCAGATGAAACAGAAATGCTCAGCCAAGCGATCAATATTTTAGCGCGCAATTTGCAGGAGATGACCTCGGCACAAGAAATGCAGCAGGACAGGCTTCATACGCTCATTGAAAATATGGGAAGCGGCATGATTTTAATCGACAGCCGCGGCTATATTAATCTCGTTAATCGCTCGTACAAAGAAACATTCCATGTTACAAACGAACAATATCTTGACCGTTTATATTATGAAGCTTTTTATCATAAAGAAGTTGTTGCTCTTGTGGAAGAAATTTTTATGACAGAAGTAAAGGTGCGAAAGCAAATGCTCTTGCCGCTTCGCATTGAGCGCAAGCACTTTGAAGTGTACGGCGCTCCCATTATCGGAACAAACCATGAGTGGAAAGGGATTATTCTTGTATTCCACGATATAACGGAGCTGAAGAAGCTGGAGCAGATGCGGAAGGATTTTCTCGCTAATGTATCGCATGAATTAAAAACGCCGATTACCTCTATTAAGGGCTTCTCTGAAACGCTGCTGGACGGGGCGATGGAGGATCAAAAGCTGCGTGAGTATTTCCTTTCTATTATCTTGAAAGAAAGCGATCGGATGCAAAGCTTAATTGAGGATTTGCTCGATTTATCGAAAATCGAGCAGCAGGGTTTTAAATTGAACATGGGCATAGTGGACTTGAAGCTGCTGCTTGAAGAAATCGGCGTGATTTTACAAGCGAAGGCGGAGGATAAGCAAATAGAGCTTGCATTTCATATAGATGAGCATATTTCTGTGTCCGGTGATCCATATCGTCTAAAACAAATCTTTATCAATTTAATTAATAACGGAATTTCTTATACGCCTGCAGGAGGGCGTGTCAGTGTAACAGTAGAAGATGAGCAGAAATGGGCTCGCATCAAAATATCCGATACAGGAATCGGAATAAACAAAGAGGAAATCCCGCGTATTTTTGAACGCTTTTATCGCATAGATAAGGCACGCAGCCGCAATACGGGAGGAACAGGTCTTGGCCTGTCCATTGTAAAGCATCTTGTAGAGGCGCATCATGGCAAAATTACAGTGGAAAGTGAAGTAGGGGAAGGTACAGTATTTACTGTTATGCTTCGAAAAGAATAGATTTACATTATGTTAACAATACATTCATGTCTCGTTAATATATCTCTGTTATTCTAATTAACGAAAACCCCTTCATCCAAGGAGTAGTTTTGGGTGAGAATAGATTCTTTCTATTCTCATCCCTTCCCTTTTTTAAATCTTTCGTTATGTACAAAATATATTTTGGCAACAAACCGTTATTTTCCTTCTCTTATCAGGTCATGATATGATAGAGAGGGAAAATAACGGTTTTTTTGATGAGTAAGAAAGTATAAAATTCCGGGAGTATGTCTAGCGCAGCCTTCGCCGCAAAAAGGCAAAAAGCGCCTTTTCGGGCGGAGAACCTTGACCTCTGCGCCTCGAAGGCTGCGCTTTTCTCATGCAAAACACTTTATATAGAAAGGAAATGGGGAGAATGATGAGCTTGAAGAAAAAGGTCGTCTTACTTGATGGAAACAGCATCGCATACCGTGCATTTTTTGCATTGCCGCTGCTGAATAATGATAAGGGAATACATACGAATGCCATTTACGGTTTCACAATGATGTTAATGAGGATATTGGAGGAAGAAAAGCCAACACATATGCTTGTCGCGTTTGATGCTGGAAAAACAACATTCCGCCACAAAACATTTAGTGAGTATAAAGGCGGACGCCAAAAAACGCCGCCGGAGCTGTCTGAGCAGTTTCCGTTTATTCGCGAACTGCTGGATGCTTTTCATATTAAGCGTTATGAACTGGAGAATTATGAAGCTGATGATATTATCGGTACGCTCGCAAAAGAAGCTGACAGTGAAAATGTTGAGGTAAAAGTTATATCCGGTGATCGTGATTTGCTGCAGCTCGTTTCTGAGACTACAAAAGTTTCCATTACGCGAAAGGGCATTACAGAAGTAGAAGAATACACGCCAGAAGCATTGTTCGAAAAGTACAGCCTCACTGCCAAGCAAATTATCGACATGAAAGGGCTGATGGGGGATACATCTGATAATATCCCTGGCGTGCCCGGAGTAGGCGAGAAAACAGCTATTAAGCTGCTCAAAGAATTTGAGACAGTGGAAAATCTATACGAGAACTTGGAAGGTGTAAGCGGCAAAAAGCTTAAAGAGAAGCTCGAAGCGAATAAAGAGCAGGCGCTCATGAGCAAGGAACTGGCTACGATCAATACGACAGCGCCTATCGCTGTTCATTTACATGATATCGCATATAACGGCTATGAACCGGCAGATGTAGTTCCGATTTTCCAAAATCTTGGGTTCAACTCTCTTCTTGATAAGCTGGATGTAAAGCAAGAGGAACAAGAGCCGACAGCTTTGGACGAGCTGTCTTTTGAGCGAGCAGAAGAGTTTAACAGCGACGTATTGCGTACTGACAGCGCACTTATTGTGGAAGTGCAGGAAGACAATTATCACGGTGCAGCCATTCAAGGCTTCGGTATTGTAAATGATACGGGCTGTTATTTTGTTCCGGCAGAGCTGGCTTTAAAATCCGAAGAGTTTAAAGCGTGGCTTGCTGATGAAAATATTGCTAAGTCTACATTTGATGCGAAGCGAGCAATCGTTGCGCTAAAATGGAAAGGCATTGAACTGAGAGGAATTGATTTCGATCTTCTCGTCGCAGCTTACTTGCTCGATCCGTCGGACACGGATAAAGATTTTCGTTCTGTTGCTAAAATGAAGGGCGCTCACACTGTGCAATCGGATGAAGAGGTGTACGGTAAAGGGGCAAAGCGGGCGGTACCAGCTGAGGAAGTGCTGGGAGATCATATCGCGCGCAAAGCGAGCGTACTGTACAACGTCAAACAATCCTTTATAGAAGAGCTTAAGAGAAATGAGCAATATGAATTATTCACAGAGCTTGAACTGCCGCTTTCCCGCGTATTGGCAGATATGGAGTACACGGGCGTGAAGGTGGACACGGGTCGTTTGCGCGGCATGGGCAATGAACTTTCTGCAAAGCTTGGGCATATCGAGAAAGACATCCATGAGCTGGCTGGCGAAGGGTTCAATATCAATTCACCGAAGCAGCTCGGAACCGTGCTGTTTGAAAAGCTGAACTTGCCGGCTATGAAGAAGACGAAAACGGGATATTCCACATCCGCTGATGTTCTTGAGAAGCTGGTAGATCATCATGAAATTGTTGAAAAAATTCTGCTCTACCGTCAATTAGGAAAGCTGTATTCCACATATATTGAAGGTTTATTAAAGGTTGTTCATGAAAATACATCAAAAATCCATACGCGTTTTAACCAGGTGTTAACGCAAACGGGCCGGTTGAGTTCTACAGAACCGAATTTGCAAAATATCCCGATTCGTTTAGAGGAAGGGCGAAAAATTCGTCAAGCTTTCATTCCGTCTGAAGAGGGCTGGGTCATATTTTCTGCAGATTACTCCCAAATCGAGCTGCGTGTGCTGGCTCATATTGCAAGAGATCAGGGGCTGATTGATGCGTTCCGTCACGATATGGACATTCATACAAAAACAGCAATGGATGTATTCGATGTTGCAAATGATGAAGTTACATCCAATATGAGACGGCAGGCAAAAGCGGTTAATTTCGGGATTGTGTACGGTATCAGCGATTACGGCTTGTCGCAAAACTTAGGAATTACACGAAAAGCAGCTGCGGAGTTTATTCAAAAGTATTTAGAAAGCTTCCCTGGCGTAAAGGAATATATGGATGCCATTATTCAAGAAGCGAAACAGCAAGGGTACGTTACGACACTGCTCAACCGCCGCCGTTACATTCCTGAGATTACAAGCCGCAACTTCAATCTGCGCAGCTTTGCGGAGCGGACAGCAATGAACACGCCGATTCAAGGAAGTGCAGCCGATATCATCAAAAAGGCGATGATTGTTATGTTTGACCGCTTGCAGGAAGAAAAGGTGCAAGCGCGTCTATTGCTGCAGGTTCACGACGAACTCATTTTTGAAGTTCCGAAAGAAGAAGTAGAAAAAATGGAGAAGCTTGTACCGGAAGTAATGGAGCACGCAATTGAATTAATGGTTCCGCTGAAAGTGGATTATTCTTATGGTCCAACCTGGTACGACGCAAAATAAGGAAGTGAGACAATGCCGGAATTGCCAGAGGTAGAAACGGTTAGAAGAACATTGGAATTGCTTGTGAAGGGCAAACAAATTGAGGATGTTATCATTACGTATCCAAAGCTCATTAAAGAGCCGGATGATGCAGAGATGTTTAGAAGCATGCTGCAAGGCGAAACGATTGAATCGATTGACCGAAGAGGAAAATTTCTGCTGATTTATGTGACTGATTATGTAATTGTTTCGCACCTTCGCATGGAGGGGAAATATAGATTGCATGAAGCAGCAGATCCTGTGGATAAGCATACACATGTCCGGTTCCGCTTTACAGACGGATCGGAGCTTCGCTATAACGATGTCCGCAAGTTTGGTACGATGCACTTGTTCCAAAAAGGGGAAGAGAAAGAACGGCTTCCGCTCGCTGATTTGGGACCAGAGCCGTTTTCTGAAGAATTAACTGCAGCGTACCTGCAGAAGCATTTGCAAAAGACGAATCGAAAAGTGAAGGTTGTATTATTGGATCAGAGAGTGCTTGTCGGCCTTGGCAACATTTATGTAGATGAAGTACTGCACCGTTCAAACATTCATCCAGAGCGAGAGGCATCATCTCTGCTTCTGGAGGAAATTGAAAAGTTGCAGGAAGAGATTGTACTGACGCTGATGGAAGCCGTAGAAAAGGGCGGCAGCACAATCCGTACGTATATCAATTCGCAGGGCCAAATCGGGACGTTCCAGAAAAGTTTATTTGTTTACGGCAGAAAAGGAGAAGCGTGCGAAACATGCGGGGCCCCTATTGAAAAAACAGTTGTCGGCGGACGGGGCACCCATTATTGTCCCGTTTGTCAGCCTAAGAATTTTGAATAACATCGGATAGTTTTGTCATATACGTACAGAAAGCTGTGTATATGGAAAATGTAGAAAAGACGCAGAGCGGTTTGCTCTGTGTCTTTTGCGTTAGAGTATAATAAAAGAAAAGGAGGAATGTATATGACAGTAGTAATTGGTCTTACTGGAGGAATTGCAAGCGGAAAAAGCACGGTATCCGCTATGTTTCGTAATTTGCATATTCCGGTTATCGATGCAGATGTGATTGCACGAGAAGTGGTAGAACCGGGAAGAGAAGCATACAATCGAATTGTAGAAGAGTTTGGGGCGAATGTATTATACGAAAATGGAACGATTGACCGTCCAAAGCTCGGCAACATTATTTTCAATGATGAAAAGAAACGCTTGTTATTAAACAGCATCGTTCATCCGGCAGTTCGCGCTGAAATGAATGCACAAAAGGATGCTTACATACAAAAAGGCGAAAAGGCTGTAGTTTTGGATATTCCGCTTTTATTTGAAAGTAACTTAACATCTTTGGTTGATAAGGTGTTGCTTGTATATGTAGATGATGAAACACAATTGGAACGCCTTATAAAACGCAACGAATTAACGGAAGAAGAAGCAAAGGCGCGCATAGCTTCGCAAATGCCGCTGGCTCATAAAATTGCATTAGCAAATAAAATGATAAATAATAATGGCACAATTGAGGAGACAAAAGCCCAATTGGTATGCATTTTAGAACAATGGGGTGTAGTGAACTAAGAAATTTTTAAAATTAATGAAATTGTTTAGTGATTTATCCTCATTTTGTGCTATACTATTAATAGAATCTGAGATAAATAGTATAACTCAATCAAGGAGGATTAACTTATATGATTCGTGTGGCAATTAACGGATTTGGACGTATTGGGAGAATGGTATTTCGTCAAGCAGTGAAAGAAAGCGCATTCGAAATCGTGGCGATTAATGCAAGCTATCCATCAGAGACTTTGGCGCACCTAATCAAATACGATACAGTTCACGGCAAATTTAACGGAACAGTAGAAGCGTTTGAAGATTATCTGTTAGTAGACGGAAAAATGATCCAGCTTCTTAACAACCGCAATCCGCAGGAATTGCCTTGGGATACAATGGGTGTAGATGTTGTGATTGAAGCAACAGGGAAATTCAACTCCAAGGAAAAAGCAATTCTCCACTTAGAAGCGGGAGCAAAGAAAGTAATTTTAACAGCTCCGGGGAAAAATGAAGATATAACAATTGTAGTTGGGGTAAACGATGAACAATTGGATCTTTCAAAGCATGATGTCATTTCCAATGCTTCTTGCACAACAAACTGCCTTGCTCCTGTAGTGAAGGTGTTAGATGAGCAGTTTGGCATTGAAAACGGTTTAATGACAACAGTTCATGCATATACGAACGACCAAAAGAATCTTGATAATCCGCATAAAGATTTACGCAGAGCGCGCGCTTGTGCACAATCTATTATTCCTACTACAACAGGTGCTGCAAAAGCATTGGCAAAAGTGCTTCCGCACCTGTCCGGCAAGCTTCACGGTATGGCGCTTCGCGTTCCTACTCCAAATGTGTCACTTGTTGATCTCGTTGTGGACGTAAAGCGCGATGTAACAGTAGAGCAAATTAACGATGCGTTCTTTGCTGCATCTCAAGGGTCCATGAAAGGCATCATTGAATTTTGCGAAGAGCCGCTTGTATCTGTGGATTTTAACACAAATACACACTCCGCTATAATCGATGGTTTGTCTACTATGGTAATGGGCACACGCAAAGTGAAGGTTCTGGCTTGGTACGATAACGAGTGGGGCTATTCCCGCCGTGTTGTAGACCTTGTAGGAATCGTTGCGGAACATTTTGTTAAACAAGAAAACGTGCAACATATTTAATGTACACTGCCTAAATGCACAGGAGAGCATTTAGGCAGCTTATATTTTTTATATTGAATCCACCGGCTAGTTTAGGCGCAGAACCTTTTGTTCTGCGCCTAAACTAGCCGGTTCTGCGTTTCTTGTTTTGTTATATTCGTTACTTTTCAATGGGAAAATTAACAAACGAGTCGCTGCTATCATCCTTTAATATTTTGCAAAAAAATAGAAAAGACATGTTGCAAAATGAAAACAAACCAAGTATACTAACTTTCGTAAACGAAACGCGCGGATAAAGTAACTACTTAAAGGGTTAGGACCTCTTTGGACTAACTTTCCCCCGTGGTAGTTGAACGTATCGATTGCGGGTTAGTTTAAGTCGAACAGTTAAATATCGTTAAAGGGGGAAGTATTAAATGCATACTATGGACACTATGGGCCGCCATGTTATCGCTGAATTATGGGGCTGTGATTTTGACAAATTGAACGACATGCCGTTTATTGAACAATTATTTGTAGATGCTGCGCTAAAAGCTGGAGCTGAAGTACGCGAGGTTGCATTCCACAAATTTGCACCGCAAGGAGTTAGCGGGGTTGTTATCATTTCTGAGTCTCATTTAACAATCCACAGCTTCCCGGAGCACGGCTATGCGAGCATTGATGTATATACTTGCGGAGACCGCATCGATCCGAATGTTGCAGCTGAATTTATCGCAGAAGGATTAAATGCTAAGACAAGAGAAAGCATTGAGCTCCCACGCGGTACAGGAAGCTTTGAAATTAAAAAACGTGAAGCAAAAGTTCTTTAAAAAAAAAGATATTTGTTTTAAAATGTAAAGAGGTGTGCTATACACCTCTTTTTCATTTATTTTTTGCGATAGTGGAGGACCTGTATATGAGCATCATAGCGAAGGTAAAGCAGTTTTTTACTACGCAGGCAGAAACAACAGATACTCATAAATACGAACAGTTAAGAAGCCGTTACTATAAAACAAATACGCAAAATGCATTAAAAGTGACAGAGGAAATGCTGCAAGGCATAAAGGACTGCCGCATTACATCTGTTTCCCCTGAACGAGGAGAAATCAGCGCTGCTTTTACTGGAAAGACAAAGGCGCTTCTTGTAGTCACGGTTGTGACAATTCGTCCGTTTGAAACAGCTGTGGATTTCATGGTATTTACTGAAACTGTGCTGCCGACTGATTTCGGCTTTAGTAAGCGTTTGATTATTGATCTGTACAACATGCTGGACAAGCGGCTTGTGTTCATCGGCACGGGATTAGGCCAAAAGCTATAGCTTGTATACGTACACTGTTTTTTGTAACATAAGACTAAAATGGGAGTGATGGCATTGCGTTGTCCAGCCTGTCTTCATAATGGCACAAGAGTACTGGATTCTCGTCCTGTTGACGATAGTCGTTCCATTCGCAGACGACGCGAATGCGAGAGCTGCTTTTACCGCTTTACTACATTTGAAAGAGTAGAGGAGACGCCGCTCATCGTTGTAAAAAAAGAAGGCACACGCGAGGAATTCAGCAAGGAAAAGATTTTGCGGGGATTGATTAAGGCGTGTGAAAAGCGGCCTGTATCTCTGAAACAGCTTGAAGAAGTGACGCAGAGCATAGAGCGTGATTTGCGCAATCTCGGCATATCAGAGGTGAAAAGCGAAATGGTCGGAGAAATGGTGATGGAACAATTGCGCTGCATTGATGACGTCGCTTACGTTCGTTTTGCTTCCGTATACCGTCAGTTTAAAGACTTAAATGTATTCATTGATGAACTTAAGGATATTTTACAAAAGGGAAGAAAATAAAAAAGAGCTTGAAGCGAAGGCTGTCGGCTCTTTTTTGTACAATGAGGATGTTTTCCTCTACCTTGATGAGAAAGGACTTGCAGGCATGGAAAGAAAATCGTGGATGGATTTGCTGCCTATAGATCGTTATAAAGTATGCGCAGCCGGTCTGTTGCATGAGTATGACCGGAAAGTACTGACGATGCTCTATCAGCCGCTGATAGGCGCGGGGGCTTTCAGTCTGTATATGACCTTATGGAGTGAGCTTGAACAAAACAGTCTCAGCGGACAAGAAAACGGCCATCACGTATTAATGGTTAATATGTCCATGCAGCTGCCTGATATATATCAAGAGCGTTTAAAACTTGAAGCGATTGGGCTGCTTAAAGTATATATGAAAAAAGAAGAAGACATACGGAAATTTGTATATGAGCTGCAGCCTCCTCTTTCACCGAAGCAATTTTTTGATGAAATTGTACTTAATATTTTCTTATATAATCGTCTCGGGAAAAATAAATACAATCAAGTCAAGCAATACTTCCTTGAACAAGTGCATGATTTATCATTGTACAGAGAGGTTACGCACTCCTTTAACGATGTGTTTCAATCTATGACAACCGACCAGATGGCTCAGCTTCAGGAAGAAGTCGCAATGCCCGAGAGCTATAAAGCGCCGGAGCGCGCAAAAGGAAGCTCTTCCAAGATATACAACGAATTTTTTGATTTTGGCTTATTCATAGAGGGTTTGTCTTCTCTTGTACCGAAAAAGGCGATTACTTCACAAATAAAGGAATGCATTATTACACTGGCTTATGTGTATGGCATTGCTCCGCTGGTGATGCAAAATATTATTTTAGGCGCCGTTACGGATCAAAATACCATTGATATGGAAGCACTTCGAAAGAACGCACGCGATTGGTATCGTTTTGAACATGGACAAAACCTGCCGGTGCTTATTGAACGAACACAGCCGCTGAACGCACGCACAATGCAGACGAAAGAACCAGCCAGTCAAGAAGAGTTATTAATTAAGCAGCTGGAAGAACTGTCGCCGCGGCAGCTGCTCATAGAGATTTCTGGAGGAGCAGAACCGACTGCAGCAGACTTAAAAGTGATAGAAGAAGTTATGATGAAGCAGAAGCTGCTGCCGGGCGTTGTGAATGTGCTGATTTATTATGTTATGCTAAGAACAGATATGAAGCTTGCCAAATCCTATGTAGAGCGAATTGCCGGTCATTGGGCCCGCAAAAAAATTACAACAGTCACAGAAGCTATGGCGCTCGCTAAGGAAGAGCATCGGCAATATCAGCAATGGGCAGAAGGCAAAAAACAAAACAGACGCTCAACTCGTAAAGAAATGCTTCCAGATTGGCTTGAACAGCAGCAAATTTCTGCAGAAAAGGAACAGCAAGCTGAGGCAAATGTCGAAGAGCAAAGAAAACAATTAGAAGAGGCGTTAAAACAATACAAAAAAGAGTAACAGCGTTTTAGAGGTGAAAGAATGGAACCTATCCAAAATGCATTTGGAAAACTTATTCAAAAAGAAGGCTTTAAAGAAAGATACGAATCGCTTAAAGAAGAAGTAATTTCTCACCCGCATATACAGCAATTTATAGAAGAACACGAAGAAGTGACAACGTCCATGGTAGAGCGCAGTTTAATTAAGCTGTATGAGTACATAGGACAAAGCGTTGCGTGCAAAGAATGTCCGAGCTTAGAAGGCTGCAAAAATATGATTCAAGGCTATCACCCGCACCTCATCATACAGGGAAAAATGATTGATATTCAGTATGAGCGCTGTCCCCGAAAAGTGACCCATGATGAACGGAAAAAGCAGGAGTCGCTCATTCAAAGTGTATATATGCCAAAAGATATCTTGGAAGCTAGCATGGCATCAGTAGATTTGGGGGATCCACAGCGCTTTAATGCCATTTTGGCGGCTAAGCAGTTTTTGGATGAATACGAACCCGGCAAGCGTGTACAGGGCCTCTATTTATATGGAGCGTTTGGAGTAGGCAAAACGTATATCTTAGGAGCTGTTGCCAATGCTTTGGCTGAAAGGCAGATCGCATCTATGATTGTATATTTGCCGGAATTTTTACGGGAATTAAAAAGCTCGATTCAAGACAATACACTTCATGATAAGATTGATGCCGTAAAGCGTGTACCCGTTCTCATGATGGACGATATAGGAGCTGAAGCGATGTCCAGCTTTGTGCGGGACGACATTTTAGGCACAATCCTGCAGTTCCGCATGCTTGAAAATTTGCCTACCTTCTTCACATCTAACTTCGATTTTAAGGGATTAGAACATCACCTCACGTATACACAGCGGGGCGAAGAAGAAAAAATGAAGGCAGCGCGTATTATGGAGCGCATTAAATATTTGGCGAAGCCGGTCGAAGTGCTGGGCGGAAATCGTCGGTTATAAGGAGAATGGGGGAGATGCCCCATTCTCCTTATGTTTTTGTTACATTTCTTTTACAGGTACAGGTCCCCCTTATCATTTTTTGGACAGTTTTCTAATATACATAAGAACAGATGAGAAGCACCTTAAAGGGGGGACAAAATTGATCGAAATCCACTTTGACGAAGAGTACGATGCGAAAATATTGTACGAGCAGCTATTCCATGAGGCGAAACAGATGTATAAAGAGAGCATCCTTCTCGAGGAGCGAACCGTGATTGTATGCATGCCTGATACACATGCGCGTGATGTGGAAGAACGATTGGTTCAAAATCTTGTTCAATTCATTTTGAAGGTGAAAGAAAAAAAATGGATGAACGCTATATTAGAACAAGTATTTTACTATCGAGATGCGGAAGAGCAAAATCAAATTTTACATATCGCTCATGCGATTTTGGATGGAAGCCGGAAAGGGGTGCCCCGTAAAGGACTGGAGAAATCCAGGGAGCAGCTTTTGTATGAATCGCTGCAGGACGTATTGCAAGCTCCGACATCGTTCTCCTTCGAATCATACGTTCGTTTCCGGCTGCGAGAGTATCTTTCTTATTTGAGCCGGTGGGCGGAACTCGCGATTGACGAATATAAATTGGAGCAGGAATATCAAACATTTATTGAAATGCTGAGACAGCAGGTAAGCATACGGAAATCGCGTTTATCGTGTCTGCATCTTGTATTTCATGAAAGCTTTATTTTTTATGATGAAAAGGGCTCGCGTTTAAATCAAGATAAACTTGTTCAGTATATAGATGAGAAGATAATCCACAACAAGGAAATATACGTAGATGCAAATGTAATTGCACCGCTTGTATCCATTGCTCCAAAGACGATTCATCTGTATACAGCACATGCGGATCACAATATGGTCGTTACGATTCAGAACGTATTTCAAGAGCGGGTCAAACTATATTCTGTCAATGAATTTGAGAAAATAAGAGGGAATTTATAAAATAGGCGAATGCTCCCTTGATTTTCTCGTATGTTCAGCATATAATTACGTACATAATACAGGAATAAGTTATGATGAGGACATGAGCTTCTTTTTACGATTCTCAGAGAGGGAAGTCTTTGGCTGTGAACTTCCTAATACGAAAAAGCTGTTTACCGCCTCTGAACTTCAGCAGTGAATTCATAGTAATTGCTGACGGCACGCACCGTTATGACATCTTGAGCAAAGGACATCTGTCCTTTGAAACAAGGGTGGAACCACGAATACAACACTCGTCCCTTTTTTGGGTACGGGTGTTTTTTATTTTATTAAAGGAGTGAGACACATGGCAGAAGTAGTAAAAATGACTTTCCCTGATGGAGCTGTAAAGGAGTTTGCGGCGGGAACGACAACAGAAGATATCGCTGCTTCCATCAGTCCGGGTCTTAAGAAAAAGGCTATTGCTGGGAAGCTGAACGATGTACTCTTGGATTTAAAAACACCGATTCAACAGGATGGGGCCATCTCCATTATCACTTTAGATTCACAAGACGGCGTGGAAATTCTTCGTCACTCTACAGCCCATTTGCTTGCACAAGCACTGAAAAGGTTATATAAAGATGTAAAGCTGGGGATTGGGCCTGTAATTGAAAAAGGCTTTTACTATGACATTGACATGCCGGAATCCATTACTGTAGAAGACCTTCCGAAAATCGAGAAGGAAATGGAGCGCATCGCTAAGGAGAACTTGGAGATTATGCGCAAAGAAGTAAGCCGTGAAGAAGCGCTTGCGCGTTATGAAGAAATCGGCGATGAATTAAAGCTGGAGCTTATTAATGAGCTGCCGGAAGGCGAAACAATTTCCATCTACGAGCAAGGTGAATTTTTTGACCTTTGCCGCGGCGTGCACCTTCCGTCTACTGGCAAAATCAAAGCGTTCAAACTGTTAAGCGTAGCAGGTGCATACTGGCGCGGCGACAGCGACAACAAAATGCTGCAGCGCATTTACGGAACTGCATTCACGAAGAAGGAAGAGCTGGATGAGCATCTTCGTTTGCTGCAGGAAGCAAAGGAGCGCGATCATCGTAAGATCGGCAAAGAGCTGAAGCTGTTCACAAACTCGCAGAAGGTCGGACAAGGCTTGCCGCTTTGGCTGCCAAAAGGTGCGACAATCCGCCGCATCATTGAACGCTATATTGTTGATAAAGAAGTAAGTCTAGGCTATGATCACGTGTACACGCCGGTTATGGGAAGCGTGGAATTATACAAAACTTCCGGTCACTGGGATCACTATCGTGACGGCATGTTCCCTCCAATGGAGATGGACAATGAGCAATTGGTATTGCGCCCAATGAACTGTCCGCACCATATGATGGTATATAAACACGATATCCACAGCTATCGCGAGCTGCCGATTCGTATTGCCGAGCTTGGAACAATGCATCGTTATGAGATGTCCGGCGCATTATCCGGTTTACAGCGCGTACGCGGCATGACTTTGAATGATGCTCACATTTTTGTGCGCCCGGATCAAATTAAAGAAGAATTCATTCGCGTTGTACGTCTCGTGCTGGACGTATACAAAGACTTTGGGTTAGAAGATTACTCCTTCCGTCTTTCTTACCGTGATCCGGAAGATAAAGAGAAATACTATGATGATGATGAAATGTGGAACAAAGCGCAAAGTATGTTAAAAGAAGCAATGGATGACATGGGACTTGCGTACTATGAAGCGGAAGGCGAAGCTGCATTCTACGGTCCGAAGCTTGATGTGCAGGTTCGTACAGCTCTTGGGAAAGATGAAACACTTTCCACTGTTCAGCTTGATTTCTTATTGCCGGAACGCTTTGATTTAACATATGTCGGTGAAGACGGCAAGCCGCACCGCCCGGTTGTTATTCACCGCGGTGTTGTTTCTACAATGGAACGCTTTGTAGCCTTCTTAATTGAAGAATATAAGGGAGCCTTCCCGACATGGCTGGCGCCTGTACAAGTGCAAGTGATTCCGGTTTCTCCGCAAGTGCACTTAGACTATGCGAAGAAGGTACAAGAAGAGCTTCAGCTGGCAGGAGTGCGTGCGGAAGTAGATACTCGCGATGAGAAAATCGGGTATAAGATTCGTGAAGCGCAAATGCAAAAGATTCCGTACATGCTTGTGGTTGGTGACAATGAGGTAACTGAAAACGGCGTAAACGTACGTAAATACGGCGAGCAAAAATCCGAAACAATGCCGTTTGCGGCGTTTGCGGATATGATTGCGAAAGAAGCAAAGCGCTAACGGGAAGCTGCGGAGATTTCCGCAGCTTCTTTTTCAAGGGGAAGTGTAAGTTAAGGTGCATGTCTATATACAAGTGAATAAAAAAACCGTTGATAGTGGGGAGAGATCATCCGGCGGCGTGCAGAAGCGGTCAAACCTTTGGTTCATGCAAGGGGAAACCAGAGAGAAGAAGCATACCATACTCCCTTTTGCTTGCACATCGCACATGGAAATGCCGAAATTATCATTCACTCATATATTTGTGAGCACGATGCCCGCCTCAAAAGAACATAGCACGGGATACACGTGCTATGTTTTTTCTTATAAAAAAACTATTGCCATCTCGTGAATTGTCTGTTAAAATATTTTTTGTGTCAATTGATTGTTTTGTCTTCTTGACAAATCATTATGAACTATGATATAGTTTTCAAGGATAAATTGAATACGAACTTGTGAAAAGAAGGAGCACCCCGCTTCTCACCTGATGGACGCATAAAGCAGTTGCCAGGTTTGACGATAAATGTAACCAATGTGAACAGTTGCAGTGCGGGTGTATTATGTACACCCGCACTTTTTATTGTGTTCGGGGCACATCACAAACGTATTCCCATAAAACCTTGGAGGTGGCTTACTATTAGCAAGGACATGATGATCAACGAGCAAATTCGTGCTCGTGAGGTACGTCTCGTTGGACCAAACGGTGATCAGCTCGGAATTAAATCTCGTCAAGAAGCATTGGAAATAGCTGCAAATGTGAATCTCGATCTTGTAATGGTTGCACCAACTGCGAAACCGCCGGTATGCCGCATTATGGACTTCGGCAAGTTCCGCTTTGAGCAGCAAAAGAAAGATAAAGAGATGCGTAAGAACCAAAAAATTATTACTCTAAAAGAAGTTCGTTTGAGCCCGACAATTGATGAACATGACTTTAACACAAAACTTCGCAACGCAATCAAGTTTTTGGAGAAAGGCGATAAAGTAAAAGCGTCTATCCGTTTTAAAGGCCGTGCCATTACGCACAAAGAAATCGGACAACGTGTATTAGATCGTTTCTCAGAAGCTTGCAAAGAAGTGAGCACAGTGGAATCTTCTCCGAAAATGGAAGGCAGAAGCATGTTCTTAGTTTTAGCACCTAAAAACGATAAGTAATAAATAGAGGAGGAAACCTTCATGCCGAAACAAAAAACTCACCGTGGCGCTGCAAAGCGCTTCAAGAAAACAGGATCTGGTAAGCTTAAGCGTTCTCACGCTTACACAAGCCACTTATTCGCTAACAAATCTACAAAAGCTAAACGTAAGCTTCGCAAAGCTGGCGTAGTAAGTGCAGGCGACTTCAAACGTATTCGTCAAATGCTTGATAACATCAAATAAATCACGGTTTAATATAGATTATCTAGGAGGTAAACAATATGCCAAGAGTAAAAGGCGGTACAGTTACTCGTAAACGTCGTAAAAAGGTTTTAAAATTAGCTAAAGGTTTCTACGGTTCCAAACATACATTATACAAAGTTGCTAACCAGCAAGTAATGAAGTCCTTAATGTATGCGTTCCGTGACCGTCGTCAAAAGAAACGCGACTTCCGTAAACTTTGGATCACTCGTATCAACGCAGCAGCTCGTATGAACGGTCTTTCTTACAGCCGTTTAATGCACGGTTTAAAGCTTGCTGGTATCGAAGTGAACCGCAAGATGCTTGCAGACCTTGCTGTAACTGATGCAAACGCATTTGCTGAATTAGCAACTGCTGCAAAAGGCAGCTTAAATAAATAATAACAGTAAAGCCTTAGAAGACCGAGTCTTCTAAGGCTTTTTATTTTTGAGCAGGAAAGTATAAAATTTCGCAGCAATGCTTGTCCTGTTAGAAATTGTATATTAAAAACATATGAAGATTGCGCTTTCAATTTGAAATGAATATTGACACTTCTTGTCGAATTATGTATCTTTTTCTGGTATGTGTAAAAAAAACAAGGAGGAACATCATGAATCAACAACCTGTACAGCAAGTAAAAATTCAAACGGCAGATCCGTCTGCTATCGGCTTATTCGGACTTGCAATCGTGACGCTTGTGGCGTCTTCACAAAAGCTCGGTTTAACAGAAGGAGTATCTTTTATTTTGCCATGGGCCATTTTTTTAGGGGGTGTTGCGCAGCTGTTTGCCAGCATTCAAGACGCGAAGCATAACAATGTGTTCGGCATGACGGCATTCGGTGCATTCGGCTTGTTCTGGTTCGGTGTCGGCATGTCATGGCTCATTCAGCTTGGCGCATTCGGCAAGGCGCTGGCGGGAGCAGCAGATCCGAAGCAGCTTGGCATGGCGTTTGTCGGCTATTTAATCTTCAGCCTATTTATGACAGTCGGTGCAATGGAAACACATAAAGTGCTGTTCTCTATTTTCGTTCTTATTGATTTCTTGTTTATTGGTTTATCGTTCAGCACATTGGGTGTTATGCCGGAAATGATGCATGATTTAGCTGCGTTTTCTGAGCTTCTCATTTCATTAGTATCTTTTTATGCTTCTGCCGCAGCTGTATTAAACACGCATTTTGGCCGTGTGGTATTGCCTGTCGGTAAGCCGTTTGGCATTTTTAAAAAGTAAACGGGAAAGCCGGAGGAATTTTCCTCCGGTTTTTTTGTTTGTTTTTTTCGTTTCTGCATATACAATATTTAAGTATACAAAAAAAGAATCGGCATCTCATCAAGGCCGCTGTTATAATGGACATGAAAAGCTGAGGAGGAAATATAAATGGATTTATTGCATTTATTTAAGCTGCAAAAAGAGTTGGATGAACGGATTTTAGAAGAGCATAATCTTGAGTCGAAAAAATTGTTAAAAGAAAAAATGCTGGCGCTTCTTGTAGAAGTGGGCGAGCTTGCAAATGAAACGCGCTGTTTTAAATATTGGAGCAATAAGCCTGCTTCTGAACGTGAAGTCATTTTGGAGGAGTATGTAGACGGACTTCACTTCATCTTGTCTATCGGTATTGATTTAGGCGTGGATAAAAATTTCTTATTCTATAAATGCGCAGAGCCAAATAAAACAGTTGTGCAAATTTTCTTGGACGTATACAGCAAAGTGATTCGATTCCATGATCAGCCTTCCATTACAAATTACATCGAATTGTTTACAAGCTATCTTCTTTTGGGACAAGCTCTCGATTTTACGCAAGAGGAAATTGAAAAAGCGTATTTATCAAAAAATGAAGTGAATCACGAGCGTCAAACGCAAGGATATTAAAGTGTATTTTGAACATTGTCTCCCCTCTTGTATAATGAAAAAGATACTATATTCAAGGAGGGGTTTGGACAATGACAAAGCTGGACGATACGCTGAAAATGCTAAAGGCGTTAACAGATGCAAAAGGAATTGCCGGAAATGAACGCGAGCCTCGCGAAGTAATGAAAACATACATAGCTCCCTATGCAGATGAAGTCACAACAGATAACCTTGGAAGTTTAGTTGCAAAAAAAGTGGGCGATGGCAGTGGACCGAAAATTATGGTAGCCGGACACTTGGATGAAGTCGGCTTCATGATTACGCAAATTGATGATAAAGGATTTCTTCGTTTTCAAACAGTGGGCGGCTGGTGGTCGCAAGTGATGCTGGCACAGCGCGTAACAATTGTAACGAAAAATGGGGATATTACAGGCGTCATCGGTTCTAAGCCCCCGCACATCCTGCCTGCAGAAGCGCGCAAAAAGCCTGTTGATATTAAAGATATGTTTATTGATATCGGCGCTTCAAGCAAAGAAGAAGCAATGGAATGGGGCATTCGTCCGGGAGACCAAGTTGTCCCGTACTTCGAGTTTCAAGTAATGAAAAACGAAAAGATGCTGTTAGCCAAAGCGTGGGACAATCGTATAGGCTGTGCCATTGCAATCGATGTATTAAAGCAATTGAAAGATGCAAAACATCCGAACATTGTATATGGTGTCGGAACTGTACAAGAAGAGGTAGGACTGCGCGGAGCGAAAACTTCCGCAAACTATATCCAGCCTGATATCGCATTTGCGGTAGATGTAGGCATCGCTGGCGATACTCCGGGTATATCTGAGAAGGAAGCGCAAAGCAAGATGGGACGCGGACCGCAAATCATTTTATATGATGCTTCTACTGTATCTCATAAAGGATTGCGTGATTTTGTTGTAGAGGTAGCGGATGAACTAAGCATTCCGTATCAGTATGACTCAATTGCCGGCGGCGGAACAGATGCTGGCGCCATCCACGTATCCATGAACGGCGTGCCGGCACTATCCATTACAATCGCAACACGTTATATTCATTCTCACGCTGCGATGCTGCATCGTGACGATTATGAACATGCAGTAAAATTAATTGTAGAAGTTATTAAACGTTTAGATGCCAATACAGTAAATCAAATCACATTTGAGTAAAGAAATACAAAAGAGGAGGGATGCAGAGCATTCCTCCTCTTCTTTGCTGAGTTAGTCAAATAATGGCAGATGAAAAAAGCTCTGCTTGATCCAGCAGAGCCTTTTTCGTGTATTCAGTGATTTTTTAAACCATTTTCCAGTGTTGTTAACATCTCTTTTTTCTCGGCAGAATCAGCGTGCTCCCAAATCACCTCGAATAATACGCCGAGGCCGGGAAGCATCTTTTCTTCACCGCTTTGAATTGCATCTACAATGGTAGCCTCAAGTTCTTGCTGAGAATTTCCTGATACATTTGCGATAACTGCTCCGCGTAAATTAAAGTTCATGCTGGACACCTCTTTTCAAAGTATAGGATTAGTTTTTGATGTTTTTAGTGTAATTATGTATTTGAAATAGGCTATAATGAGAAGGTGTAAAGAGAGGGAAAAGCATGAAAAAAATTGATTCGCTTCAAAATCCGCGCGTGAAGCAGTGGAAGAAGCTGCAGACGAAAAAAGAGCGCGATAAATCGGGGTTATTTTTAGTGGAAGGCTTTCATCTTGCAGAGGAAGCATTACGAGCTCAGGATACGGTGCGAGAGCTTATTATAAGCGAAAATACGGATTTGCCTGTAAAATGGGACGTAGGAAGCGCCGAATTGTATATTGTATCTGAGGCAATTATGAAGACGTTAAGTGAAACGGAAACACCGCAGGGCATTCTTGCCGTCTGCGAAAAGCATGAGCAGCACATACAATTGTCAAATGGAAAGTTTCTTCTCCTTGACGGCATTCAAGACCCGGGTAATTTAGGAACGATTATCCGTACTGCTGATGCGGCTGGATTGGACGCTGTTATTATCGGAGAAGGCACTGTAGATGTATACAACAGCAAGGTGCTTCGCTCCACGCAAGGTTCCATTTTCCACCTTCCAATTATAAAAGGGCAGCTGGAGGAATGGGTTGCAAATATGAAACAAGAAAGCGTTCCAGTATACGGAACGGCTTTACAGCAGGCTGTACCCTATCCGCACGTAAATCCGGCTGGGAGCTTTGCTTTAATTGTCGGCAACGAAGGAAATGGTGTTCGCAAGGACCTATTGGAGCTTTGTGATCAGAACTTATATATTCCGATTTACGGACAAGCCGAATCGCTCAACGTAGCAGTCGCGGCAGGAATTTTGATGTATTATTTACAAAGTCCGGTTGCCAATTAACAAAAAACTTTCTATAATAGTAAAAAGTTAAATAGTACAAAAACGATGATGGAGAAAAGTAGCTCGCCGCTCGCCATGCAGGGAGAAAATGCCGAAGACTGCAAGCATTTTTATGGCAGAAGCAAGTGAATTCACCTCCGGAGTTGGCGCCGGGACCATGTGTGCTGCACACATATAAAGGCGTGCCGGTTTAGCCGTTATGACAATGAAGTGAACAGCCTTGTGCTGTTAATTAGGGTGGTACCGCGATCAAACCTCGTCCCTTTGCCAGGGATGAGGTTTTTTTATTTTGTAAGAAAGTATAAAATAGGAGGTTTTTTCATGGAAGCACGTTTAAAAGAGCTGCAGGAAGAAGCGCTCGGTAAAATTGAAACGGCTGGCGAGCTAAAAGAGTTAAATGATGTTCGCATAGCATACTTAGGGAAAAAAGGACCGATTACAGAAGTACTTCGCGGCATGGGCAAGCTGTCCCAAGAAGAGCGTCCGCGTATGGGAGCATTAGTCAACGAAGTGCGCGAGGCAATCCAAAAGCGTTTGGACGAAAAAGTAGAAGCTTTGGAAAAAGAAGCGATTGAAAAGCAATTGGCTTCTGAAACAATCGATGTAACATTGCCGGGCCGTCCTGTAAACGCAGGGTCTCATCATCCGTTAACAGCAGTCATCGAAGAAATCGAGGATCTATTCATCGGAATGGGCTATGAGATTGCGGAAGGTCCAGAGGTAGAACAGGACTATTATAACTTTGAAGCGCTGAACCTGCCAAAGGGACACCCAGCTCGCGATATGCAGGATTCTTTCTATATTACAGAAGAAATTTTGCTTCGTACGCATACCTCCCCGGTGCAGGCAAGAACGATGGAAAAGCATGAAGGAAAAGGACCGATCAAAATCATTTGCCCTGGTAAAGTATACCGCCGCGATGATGACGATGCGACGCATTCTCACCAGTTCATGCAAATCGAAGGTCTTGTCATCGATAAGAACATTCGCATGAGCGATTTAAAAGGCACATTGCAAACGTTCGCGAAAAAAATGTTTGGTGAAGAGCGCGAAATCCGTCTTCGCCCAAGCTTCTTCCCGTTCACAGAACCTTCTGTTGAAATGGATATTTCCTGTATGATGTGCGGCGGCAAAGGTTGCGGTACTTGTAAAGGAACAGGCTGGATTGAAATTCTGGGTGCAGGCATGGTTCATCCGAACGTATTGCGCATGGCGGGATACGACCCGGCTGAATATCAAGGATTTGCATTCGGCATGGGACCAGAGCGTATCGCGATGCTAAAATACGGCATTGATGACATTCGTCATTTCTATACAAACGATGTTCGTTTCTTAAAACAATTCAAACGGGCTTAAGGAGGGAGAAAAAACATGTTCGTATCTTATCGTTGGCTGCAAGAGTATGTGGACTTAGATGGCGTAACGGCATCTGAGCTTGCGGATAAAATTACAAAAAGCGGTATTGAGGTAGAAGGTGTTGAAGTATTAAACAAAGGCATCAGCAACGTAGTTGTCGGCTACGTTATGGAGCGGGAAAAGCACCCGGAAGCGGATAAGCTCAGCAAATGCTTAGTAGATATCGGAGAAGAAGAGCCGGTACAAATCATTTGCGGTGCACCGAACGTGGCGCAAGGACAAAAGGTTGCCGTTGCGAAAGTCGGAGCAAGACTGCCAGGCGGTTTGAAAATTAAAAAGGCAAAGCTTCGCGGTGAAGTATCACAAGGCATGATTTGCTCCTTGCAAGAGCTTGGCATGGATTCCAAGATGGTGCCAAAGGAATATGCGGAAGGGATTTTTGTATTCCCAAGCGATGCGGAAGTCGGAGCAGACGCAATTGAAATCCTAAACTTGAATGATGAAGTATTAGAGCTCGGCTTAACGCCAAACCGTGCAGACTGCCTGAATATGCTGGGCGTAGCGTACGAAGTAGCAGCTATTCTAGGTCGTGAAGTAAAGCTTCCGAAAGCGGAATTAAATGAAATAAGTGAAAAAACATCCGATTATATTCGCGTTACGGTAGAAGCACCGGAGCAAAATCCGCTTTATATTGCAAAAATGGTCAAGAACGTGAAAATCGGTCCTTCTCCAATTTGGATGCAAACGCGCCTTATGGCAGCAGGTGTACGTCCTATTAACAATGTAGTCGATATTACAAACTACATTCTGATGGAATACGGTCAGCCGCTTCATGCGTTTGATTATGATAAATTAGACTCCAAAGAAATCGTAGTCCGCTTTGCTTCTGAAGGCGAAACAATTGAAACGCTGGACGGCACGGAACGTACGCTAAAGGCAGATCATCTTGTCATTACGAACGGAACAAAGGCAGTCGCAGCAGCTGGTGTAATGGGCGGCGCAAATTCAGAGGTAGATGAAAGAACAATCAACGTGTTAATCGAATCCGCTTATTTCACAGGAGCAACCGTTCGCAAAGCCTCTAAAGATTTAGGGCTTCGCAGCGAATCCAGTGCACGTTTTGAAAAAGGAATTGATCCAACCCGCACATTCGAAGCAGCGCAGCACGCCGCAGCTTTAATGGCAAAATACGCAGGCGGTGAAGCGCTTGAAGGCGCAGTAGAAGCAGATCGTTTAAACCTTGCGGAAAATACGGTTTCCGTTACAGTAGAAAAAATCAACAACGTATTGGGAACAGCTGTTACAGCACAAGAAGTGGGGGCAATTTTCACAAACTTGAAGTTCCCGTTCACAGAAGCCGGGGGAACATTCCATGTCAACGTTCCGCCAAGAAGACCAGATATTACAATCGCGGAAGACCTAGTGGAAGAAGTGGGCCGTCTATACGGTTACGATCATATTCCTGCAACGCTTCCAGTAGCAGAAACAACGCGCGGCAAGCTGACTGCCAACCAATTAAAACGCCGCAAAGTACGCCGCTTCTTAGAAGGTGCGGGTCTGTATGAAGCAATCACGTACGCGTTAACAAGCGCTGATAAAGCGAAGCAATATGCAATTAAAGAAACAGCGGCAAATCCGGTTCGTCTCGCATTGCCGATGAGTGAAGACCGCAGCCAGCTTCGGCTGAGCTTGCTGCCTCATTTGTTAGAAGCGGTTGCTTACAATAACGCACGTAAAATCGACAGTGTGGCACTATATGAAATCGGAGCTGTCTTCCTTCCTTCAGGTGCAGATGAATTGCCGAAGGAAGAGCAGCATCTTGCAGGCGTATTAACAGGTCTCCATCTTCATCATGCATGGCAAGGCGAGAAAAAAGCTGTTGATTTCTATGTAGCAAAAGGTGTGTTAGAGGGATTATTTGAAATGCTCGGCGTTCTTGACTGCATTTCTTATAAAGCAGCAAAGCGTGAAGGTATGCATCCGGGCCGCACGGCAGTAATTGAGCTTGAAGGAGAAGAAATCGGCTTTATCGGCCAAATTCATCCGGAAATGCAAAAGCAGCTGGATATTAAAGAAACATACGTGTTTGAACTTTCCCTTGCAGCATTGTTCCAAGCGGATGTTCCAGAGATCCGCTATGAAAGCATGCCGCGCTTCCCATCCATGACGCGCGATATGGCACTTGTCGTAGAAACATCGGTTCTTGCCGGCGACGTTCGCAGTGCAATTGTAGAAGCAGGCGGAGAATTATTGAAAGAAGTAATGCTGTTCGATTTATATGAAGGTGACAAAATGGAGCCGGGCAAAAAATCACTTGCTTTCTCCTTACGCTACTTCGATCCGGAACGCACGTTAACGGATGAAGAAGTAACAGAAGCGCACAATCGTGTGCTTGAAGCGGTAGAAGCGAAGTTTGGTGCAGAATTGCGTAAGTAATAAAACAAAAAGAAGTTTCTCCTATAGGAGGAGCTTCTTTTTTTGCCTTGAAGTTGTATGCATCTTGTCATAATATTGCACATTGCTGTTATGAAAAGGTAACAAGGGAGTGATATGATTAAATAAAAGAATACTCGACAAAGAAAGAATCCATAGAAAAGGAACGGAAGATGGTAAAGAAACAGAATGTTATATTTGTGGTTTATAAGGAAGAGAGTGTGGGCATATTGTCAATAAATATATATAAGTGAATAAAAAACCGTCTTTTTATAGTGGGGAGAGATCATCCGGCGATGTGAAGAAGCGGTCAAACCTTTGTAGTGGTTCATGCAAGGGTAAACCAGAGAGAAGAAGCATGCCATACTCCCTTTTGGTTGCACATAGCACATGGACATGTCGGAAAATTAAGAGGGATTTATATATTCTATACAATCTCGCAATGCATTTTAAAAACATGTAGTTCGTTTTATATAGTCTGCTAAGAGTGCAATAAAAGCCTTATGTTTCTTCATCACAAGGTTCCATTTCTATTTCCATCTGCCGCCAATTCATGTTATGATAGAATTTAGGATTCTGTATGTTGATTGGAGGACAGTGAGTTGTCACAGCAAAACCCAAATCGTACTAAAATTAATGTGGAAATCTACGGCCAGCAATATTCTGTTGTTGGAGATGAGAGCACAAGTCATATCCGTATGGTCGCAGCCATCGTCGATGACAAAATGCGTGAAATAAACGCCAAGAATCCTTCTCTTGACATAAGTAGACTGGCAGTGCTCACGGCAGTAAATGTTGTGCATGATTACATAAAATTAAAAGAAGAAAATGAACGATTGAAAGAACGAGTAAAAAGGAATGGGTGAATTATGATCGATTTAATCATCATAGCATTGCTTCTTATGGGATTTATTATCGGCTTGAAACGGGGGCTCATTTTGCAAGCAGTACGTTTAGTAAGTTTTATCGCAGCTTATTTTGTAGCGTATCTGTATTGCGATAAGTTGGCGCCTTCTTTAAAATCCATTATTCCGTATCCGCTTCACGCGACAGCACAGCAAGCTCCGGCCTGGCTGAACACAGGCAGTGTTGAAGATGTATTTTACCGGGCAATTGCCTTTGTTATTTTGTTTTTCATAACGAAAATCGCGTTCTCCTTACTGGGGCATCTTTTAAACATGTTTGCGCAAATTCCGGTATTAAAGCAAGTGAATGCTGTAGGCGGGGCATTTCTTGGATTTGTAGAAACATATATCGTGTTGTTTGTGTTGATTTTAATCGGTACGTTGCTGCCGGTTCAACAAGTACAAACTTCCATAGGGCAGTCTGTGCTGTGTAAAGTAATCGTGGACGACACACCAGTGCTCTCTGATAAAGTAAAAGAGTTATGGGTGCACGGCGACAGAGTATGACTTCTCTTTATACAAAGAGAAGTTTTTTCTATACAAGAAAAGCGGAGCTATATACAAGTGAATAAAAAAACCATCTTTTTATAGTGGGGAGAGATCATCCGGCGACGTGCAGGGGCGGTCAAACCTTCGTAGTGATTCATGCAAGGGTAAACCAGAGAGAAGAAGCATACAATACTCCTTTTGGTTGTACATAGCACATAGAAATGTCGAAATTATAATTCACTCATATATAGACACCGACAAGGAGAGAATGATAGAAAGGCGGGGGAAACATGAGTATGAATAAAAAGCAGGTTATAAAACTGTTAGAAACTATCGCATTATATATGGAACTAAAAGGTGAAAATCCGTTTAAAATCTCTGCCTTCCGCAAAGCTGCCGCTGCCTTAGAAAGTGATGACCGCAGTCTTGCAGAGATTGAAGATTTCACGAAAATCAGCGGGATTGGCAAAGGAACGGCAACGGTTATTATAGAGTATATAGAGACCGGAAAATCTGCCGCCCTTGAGGAGCTGGAGAAGGAAGTGCCAAGCGGTTTGATTCCGCTTTTGAAGCTCCCGGGGCTTGGCGGAAAAAAGCTGGCGAAGCTGTATAAAGAGATCGGTGTTATGGATTTAACGACATTAAAGCAAGCGTGTGAAGAGAATCGTGTGCAGGAGCTTGCTGGATTTGGCAAGAAAACGGAAGAAAAAATTCTGGATGCTATCGCCCAATTCGGTACGCGGCCGGAGCGCCTTCCAATTGCTGCTGTGCTCCCTATTGCCGAGGAAATAGAGCGAAAGCTTTCGGTAATTCCGGAGGCAGAGCGCTTTTCCCGTGCCGGCAGCTTGCGCCGAGTGCGTGAAACCGTGAAGGATTTGGATTTCATTATTGCGACAAATCACCCGGCTGCTATGCGGGAGCATCTGTTGAAGTTTGAGGATATTGCGGAAGTAATCGCAAGCGGCGACACGAAGGTATCACTTCGCCTTCAATACGAATATGATATTTCAGTTGATTTTCGCTTAGTAAAGCCGGAGGAATATATTACGACATTGCACCATTTTACGGGTTCAAAGGACCATAATGTAAGAATGCGGCAAATCGCGAAAGCGCAAAATGAAAAGATTAGTGAATACGGCGTAGAAAATTTGGAGACTGGTGAGGTATTGACGTTTACATCCGAAGAAGAATTTTTTTCTCATTTTGGCTTGCCGTTTATTCCGCCAGAAGTTCGTGAAGACGGGAAGGAAATTGAACTCATTCAGAACTGCAGCAATTTGGTCGATATGAAGGATATCAAAGGCGATTTACATATGCATACAACATGGAGCGACGGCGCCTTTTCTATTGAAGAAATGGTGCAGGCTTGCCGTGCGCGCGGCTATCAATACTTGGCCATCACAGACCACTCGCAATATTTAAAGGTAGCAAACGGTTTAACGAAGGAGCGTCTGCTTCAGCAAGGAGAAGAGATTCGCCGTATAAATGAAAAGTACCCGGATATCACGATTTTACGCGGTATTGAAATGGATATCCTGCCGGACGCAACGCTGGATTTTGATGACGATGTGCTGCAAGGGCTCGATTTTGTCATTGGTGCCATTCACTCCAGTTTTTCACAAGACCGGGAGACGATTATGAAGCGCCTCCGTGCGGCAATTGAGAATCAGCATGTTACAATGATTGCACATCCGACCGGGCGTCTGATCGGCAGACGGGAAGGATATGACGTGGATACGGATATGCTTATTCAGCTTGCGAAGGAAACAGATACAGTGCTTGAATTGAATGCAAATCCGAACCGCCTGGATTTAAGCGCGGAATTATTGAAAAAAGCGCAAGATGCGGGCGTTAAAATTGCTATTAACACAGACGCGCATACGCTGGATATGCTGGAGCACCTTGAAATTGGCGTGGCTGCAGCGAAAAAGGGATGGATTCAAAAAGATACTGTCATCAACACATGGGAGACAGAAAAGCTGTTGGACTTCATCCGCCGGCACAAGTAATTAGGAGGAATTTCACGTGTTACAACGAACTTTACGCGTTTTAGAATATGATAAAGTAAAAGAACAGCTGCTCGAGCACGTTTCTTCTTCTCTTGGTCGGGAGAAGGTCAAACAATTGGTGCCGAGCAAGGATTATGAAGAAGTCATTGCATTGCAAGATACGACAGATGAAGGCGCAACGGTGCTTCGTTTAAAAGGACATGCACCGCTTGGCGGCGTAACGGACATCCGTCCGAACGTGAAACGGGCAAAAATCGGCAGTATGCTGCATCCGCATGAGCTGTTGGATATTTCCACAACGATGTATGGAAGCCGTCAAATGAAACGATTTATTGAGGAAATTGTAGAAAATGGACAAGAGCTCCCGATTCTTCTTTCCTATACGGACCGTATGATCTCTCTTTATGATTTGGAAAAGAAAATTAACAGCTGTATCGGGGACGGCGGCGAAGTATTAGACAGCGCGAGCGATAAGCTGCGTACGATTCGCCAGCAAATTCGGACGGCAGAATCACGCATACGTGAAAAGCTCGAAAGCACGGTACGCTCTTCTAGCGCATCTAAAATGCTATCCGATGCGATTATTACCATTCGAAATGATCGCTATGTGATTCCTGTGAAGCAGGAGTATCGTAGTGTGTACGGCGGAATCATCCATGATCAATCTGCTTCAGGGCAAACGCTTTTCATCGAGCCGCAAGCGGTTGTAGATTTGAATAATACACTGCAAGAGGCGCGTGTGAAGGAGAAGCAAGAAATCGAACGAATTCTCCTCATGCTGACGGAGGAAGTAGCAAATGATGCAGATGCCGTGTTGGAAAATGTGGAAGTGCTGGCAGAGCTGGATTTCATCTTTGCTAAAGCAGCATATGCAAAGCGGCTGAAGGCAACAAAGCCGAAAATGAACAACAATCGCTATATGAAGCTTTTTAAAGCTCGTCATCCCCTTATTCCGCAGGATGTTGTAGTCGCGAACGACGCGGAGCTCGGCGGAGATTTTACGACAATTGTAATTACCGGTCCGAATACGGGCGGTAAAACAGTAACATTGAAAACAATTGGATTGTGCGTACTCATGGCACAGTCTGGTCTGCAGATTCCGGCGCTTGACGGTTCAGAAATTTGTATCTTCCAGAACGTGTTTGCAGATATCGGAGACGAACAATCTATTGAGCAAAGCTTAAGTACGTTCTCCTCCCATATGGTGAACATTGTGGATATACTGGAACAAGCAGATTTTGAAAGCCTTGTTCTTTTCGATGAGCTGGGAGCAGGAACAGATCCGCAGGAAGGTGCTGCACTTGCTATTTCTATTCTAGATGAAGTATATAATCGCGGCGCGCGTGTGGTAGCGACAACGCATTATCCGGAGCTCAAGGCATATGGTTACAACCGCGAGAAGGTCATTAATGCAAGTGTGGAATTTGATGTAAATACATTGAGCCCGACATATAGGCTATTGATTGGGGTTCCAGGCCGAAGCAATGCCTTTGAAATTTCTAAACGCCTTGGTCTGTCAGATCGCGTTATCGATAGAGCGCGCAGTCATATCAGCACGGAATCCAACAAGGTAGAAAACATGATTGCGAAGCTTGAGGAAAGCCAAAAGAACGCAGAGCGCGAATGGAAAGAAGCAGAAGAGCTGCGCAAGGAATCCGAAAAGCTGCATAAAGAACTGCAGCGTCAAATTATTGAATTCAATGAACAGCGTGATCAAATGCTGCTTAAAGCGCAAAAAGAAGCAGAAGAAAAAGTGGAAGAATCGAAGAAGGAAGCAGAAACGATTATTCGCGAGCTTCGCCATCTTCGCAAGGAACAGCTGGCTAATATAAAAGAGCACGAGCTGATTGAGGCAAAAAGCCGTTTGGAAGGAGCGGCGCCTAAGCTTGCAACAAAAGAAAAGAAACAAGTAAAGCTGGAAGGACCAAAGAAAACGCTTCGCCCGGGCGACGAAGTAAAGGTTCTTACATTCGGTCAAAAAGGCCAGCTTCTTGAAAAGGTAAGCGACAAAGAATGGCAAGTGCAAATCGGAATTTTGAAAATGAAGGTAAAAGAATCCGATATGGAATACGTAAGTAGTCCAAAGCAAGTCGAGAAGCGTCCGCTTGCAACAGTAAAAGGAAAAGACTATCACGTTAACTTGGAGCTTGATTTGCGCGGAGAACGTTATGAAGATGCAATGCTCCGTGTAGAAAAATACTTGGATGATGCAATGCTTGCCAGCTATCCGCGCATCTCCATCATTCACGGAAAAGGAACGGGAGCGCTTCGCCAAGGCGTACAGGATACATTGAAAAAGCACCGCGGTGTCAAATCCTTCCGTTACGGAGATATGGGAGAAGGCGGCCTCGGCGTAACTGTGGTAGAATTGAAGTAGTATAAGCAAAAAGGGGTATATACTATGTTCATGGAAAAGCTGGCAAAGGTGCTGCTTGCGCTTTGCGGTGCGTTTTTAGTGATTGGGGTTATATATTTGACGTTTATCGCAAAGTAAATTTGTCGCCGGTCCGCACAGCGGACCGGCGATATTTGTTTAAAACTATAAGAAATTATAAAATTCTGCGCCTTGGCTGCACATAGCACATGGACATGTCGAAATTATCATTCACTCCTATATAAAAGGTGAATATAATACAATTGGTTCTTTATATATTTACAATATTGAATATGTCTGTTATCATAAACTAATATAATAACCTAGTTTAGAAGGGGGTGTACCATCGATAGAAGCTGATTTGCGCGATTTCATTCAATTGGAATCCGAAGTGCGTCCATTGGCGCTATTGCGGAATACACAATTAATGTTACAAGATTAATGGAGTTTACATACAGAACGAAGCGCATGCATTACTTAGAAAATCAGGCTCTTCTCGTTCGTAATAAAGAAATCATGCTGCAATATTTTTTATATAAGTGAATAAAAAAACCGTCTTTTTATAGTGGGGAGAGATCATCCGGCGAGGTGCAGAAGCGGTCAAACCTTTGTAGTGGTTCATGCAAGGGTAAACCAGAGAGAAAAAGCATACAATGTTCCCTTTTGGTTGCACAGAGCACATGGACATGCCGAAATTATCATTCACTCATATATAGAAGAGCGAAATTTAGGAGAAGTACAATCCTGCTTATTCGAGGAGAATAGGAAAACAGTTCATGCTCGGCTTGCTATCGTATGGATAGAAGCGGAGAAAACATCATGTTTTTGCAAGCCTTCTATTGCTAAAAACAACATCATATTGTTCTTTTTAAAGAACTGAAAATTCAAATTACGGCCCTCCGCCATGAAGACTTCACATGCGGAATTTATCATGCAGAGTCCAAAAGGGGATTATCATTATGAGATTATCTGTTACATTCAGACCGATCAACAGAACGCTGCAATTGCCGTTAAATTATCAATATGTACTGCAGGGCTTTTTATACCGCTCTTTAACGGAAGTACACTTTGCGAACTTTCTTCATGAGGTCGGATTTCAAAAAGGAAATCGGACATTTAAACTATTTACGTTCAGCCGACTGTCCGGACCGCACCGCATCTTAATCAAACAAAAGAAAATTGAATTTGGCGAAACGATTACATGGCATGTGAGCAGTGTGCTGGAAACGCTCATTCAGCAGCTGGCGGAATACCTTATGTTTTCAGAAACGATTCAGCTTCACGGCCAGCTGCTGACAGTAGATAAGGTGGAATTTCAAAGAACAAAGCTGGATAAGAAAACGTACAGGATTGAAATGCTTTCTCCTGTGACGATATATAGTACATATGAAAAGGAAGAACGCAAGAAAACACATTACTTCCAGCCTATGGACCCGGTTTTTCCTCTCCTCATCGAGTCAAATTTCGAAAATAAATATGAAGCATACCATGGGATGAGACCGAAGCACAAATTCAGCATTCGCCCTATTCAAGTACTGGACAAATATAAAGTTGTCACAACATTTAAAGGTCATATTATTACAGGATGGCTTGGGAAGTTTGAAATTGAATCCTCACCAGAGCAATTGGCATTTGCTCATGATACAGGAATTGGAGGGAGGAACTCACAAGGTTTTGGGATGTTTGAGGTTATAGAATGATAAACGGCATCGATTTACAGTGATTAACAATCACGAGAAAATCGATGCCGCTTTTATTCAATAATTTGATAGTTCATTCTCAGGACACTGAATCATTACCACGCTTGAATTAATATTTAACTTCCGATAACGAATCTTATCTTATGTCAACTGCAATAAGATTTATATAAGTCCAATTTAAAAATACGACATAAGAAACGAGCATGATGGTGCAGCCGCATTCCTGGATGAAAAAAAACTATTTTTTGCGGGAGAGGCTAGATCGCCGCGTGCAGAAGCGGTCAGACCCTTCAAGATGTCCTTCTTGGGCAATAGATGGTACGGTTGCACCTTAATATCCAGCACGTCAATGGATATCATAAACGCTTGAAAAAGTGGATGGATAGATTTCAAGGTGCTGCAACAAAGTATAGCATCTTTAAAAAATCAAGAACATGTTTTTGTGTTGATCCTTTATTTTAATAAAAAATTCTCCTCGTCCGCAAAGAAATTCTCGTTTTACTCCTTAAATAGTAAGAATATTATGATAATATGTGGTGTTTCATGGTATAATTGGAGCGAAAAAATGAGGTAGGCACAAGGAGCTATGAACAGTTGATTTTATTTCGTATAAAATCGTAAAAAACTATATAAAACCGTGACCTTTGGGCTTGTATAGTCTGTTCCTTGCTTTCAAGCCCCAGTGAGTGTAGAAGCAGGAAACTGTTTTAGCACGATGAACTACGTTGGCGAGTCAGGTCAAGACACACCGTCGATGCTTCGCTAGTCTGCCGCTCTGTGAGTTTCACTTTACGACCGTTCTCTAGGTCATGAGAACGAACACGGTGAAACATGTCCTCTCGTTGACATGGGCAAAGCGAACCATCCCCGAAAGGAGTTTGGTCAGAGATGACTGCTTATTGTTTTGTGGTAGACAAAAATGGGGAGAAATTGACGCCGACAAAGGAAGCAAAAGGATGGTATCTCATCCGTAAGAATCGTGCCATTCTTCGATCCAAGTTTCCTATGGTCATCCAACTTCTCAAGGTGATTCCAAAGGAACAAATAGACACAACCCCGATTGTATTAGGAATTGATGATGGTTCGAAACAGGCAGGGATTGCTTTGGTTCAAAAATGCCAAACCAAAAACAAACCTCTATGTAAAGGAACAATCGAACAACGAAATGATGAAACGGAGAAACATATGACGCATATATCACAGCTCTCTATCCGGAGAAAAGGCAATGTAATATGACCACGACAGATGGTAAAATCCTAAAGCGTTATGGATTGAAACCTGTAACGTTAATCTGGAGGTTTCAAAACATATATTGGTTCTAAAAAATAAAATGAGAGAGGAGGACTGGTTGATTTGAGATGGTTTTATATATTTTTATACATTTCAAATTGACTAGGGAACATATATGGAGAAACCATGGCTTGCCAGTTATCCAAAGGAAATTCCGCATACGATTTCCTATGATATAAAACCGCTGCACCATTATTTACAGGAGACTGCATCTCGTTACCCATTTAAGAAAGCTCTTCACTTTTTAGGCAAGGATATTACGTTTCGAGAAGTGCATACGATGGCCAAGAAGTTCGCGGCTTATTTGCAGTCACTCGGTATACAAAAAGGCGATCGTGTAGCTGTTATGCTGCCGAACTGTCCGCAAGGAGTCATCGGTTACTACGGTGCTTTAATAGCAGGGGCCATTGTCGTGCAGACGAATCCTCTTTATACGGAGCGTGAATTGGAGTATCAGCTGAAAGACTCAGAAGCAAAAGCCATATTATGCCTCGATTTATTATATCCAAAGGTAACAAGCGTAAAGAACGCAACATCTTTAGAACATATCATCCTTACAAGCATCTCAGACTTTTTGCCTTTCCCGAAAAATCTTCTCTATCCATTCGTTCAAAAAAAACAAAACAATATAGTAGTAAAAGTAACAGAAACAAAAGAGCTTCATTTATGGAAAACTGCCATGAACGCAGGTGCAGAACCGCATGAAATACCTTGTGATCATGATGAGGATTTGGCGCTGCTGCAATACACAGGGGGAACGACCGGTTTCCCAAAAGGTGTTATGCTGACGCATAAAAATCTTGTCTCTAATACAGTGATGGGCATTTATTGGCTGTACAATTGTGTTCCTGGTGAGGAAGTTGTACTGGGTGCCTTACCATTTTTCCATGTATACGGCATGACAGCTGTTATGAATATTTCTATTATGCAAGCATATAAAATGGTGCTTATTCCGAAATTTGATGTAGAAGGTATGCTGAAGGCAATTAAGAAGCATAGCGTTACGCTCTTTCCTGGAGCGCCTACCATGTATATCGCGCTTTTGAATCATCCGAAGCTGCATGAATATGATTTGTCTTCCGTTCGCGCCTGTATTAGCGGATCGGCACCGCTTCCGGTTGAAGTACAGGAGCGATTTGAAGAGGTGACGGGAGGAAAGCTTGTAGAAGGCTACGGTCTGACAGAAGCATCCCCTATCACGCACAGCAATTTCTTATGGGCAAAGAGAGTATCCGGAAGCATTGGCGTGCCTTGGCCGGATACAAAAGCACAGGTTTTGTCGCTTGAAACAGGAGAAGCGCTTCCGCCGCGTGAAATAGGAGAAATCGCAGTGAAAGGACCGCAAATTATGAAGGGGTATTGGAAAAAGCCGGAGGAGACAGATGCGGTGCTTCGTGACGGGTGGCTGTATACCGGCGATGTTGGCTATATGGATGAAGACGGTTTCTTTTATATTGTAGACCGCAAGAAAGATATGATTGTAGCAAGCGGTTTTAATATTTATCCGCGCGAGGTAGAAGAGGTATTATATGAATATGAAAAAGTAAAAGAAGTTGTCGTGGCAGGAATACCAGATCCTTATCGTGGGGAAACTGTAAAAGCCTACATTGTATTGAAAGAGGGCGCTGCATGTACGGCAGAAGAAATCGATCAATATGCCCGCAAATATTTAGCTGCATATAAAGCACCGAAGCTATATGAATTCCGCCAAGAACTTCCAAAAACGATGGTTGGAAAGATTTTGCGAAGAGCGCTTGTCGAAGAAGAGGTCCAAAAAAACAGTGATGAAAAATTGGGCTGAAGAGAGCCCTTTCTTTTTTGTGGATATCTTGTTGACAATATTTTAAATTGTCAGTATTATGGGGTTATGAATGATGATTCATTCATCTTTTTGAAGGGGACATTGAAAGTGAAAAAACATAAACCAAAATACAATCAGATTATTGATGCGGCGGTAATTATCATCGCCGAAAATGGATATCATCAGGCGCAGGTTTCCAAAATTGCGAGGCAAGCAGGCGTTGCGGACGGTACCATTTATTTATACTTCAAAAATAAGGAAGATATTCTAATATCCCTTTTTCAGGAGAAGATGGGGGATTTTGTCGAGAGAATTCGACTAAAAACGGCAGGAATTGAAAGCGCTGTAGAGAAATTATTAGTGTTGGTTGAAACGCATTTCATGTGGCTTTCCGAGGATCGTCATCTTGCGATTGTAACGCAATTAGAGCTTCGTCAGTCCAACAAAGCGCTTCGTTTTAAAATCAACGAAGTACTTAAGGCGTACTTGCGAATTATAGATGAAGTTTTGCAAGCGGGGGTTGAACAGAAAGAATTCCGAAGCGATCTAAATATCCGCGTGGCACGTCAAATGGTATTTGGGGCAATTGATGAAGTCGTAACCAACTGGGTGATGAGCGATCATAAGTATGATTTGGTAGAACTGTCAAAGACAGTTCACGAGCTATTAGTAGGGGCTTGGGAATATAGCGAATAAAGGGGAGGATTATGAATGAATTTCCTATCAGTAACAGTCGAGGAACAGGTAGCGGTTGTGAAGATTAACCACCAGCCGGCAAATGCGATGTCTTCTCAAGTGATTAAGGAAATTGCCAAGGTTCTTGACCAAGTAGAGAAGGACGACAGCGTACGCGTTGTGCTTGTGCATGGCGAAGGACGCTTCTTCTCTGCGGGGGCGGATATTCGTGAATTTACTGCCATTGAAAATGCAAAGCAGGCTGCCGAGCTGGCGCAGCAAGGACAAATCGTATTTGAGCGCGTAGAAAAGTTTTCGAAGCCGGTTATCGCAGCCATTCACGGTGCGGCATTAGGCGGGGGACTTGAGTTCGCGATGTCATGCCATATGCGAATTGTCGGGGAGAATGCCAAAATTGGCTTGCCTGAATTAAATCTTGGCCTCATTCCTGGCTTTGCCGGAACACAGCGTCTGCCGCGTTATGTAGGCAAAGCGAAGGCGTTGGAAATGATGCTTACAGGAGATCCGATTATAGGCACTGAAGCTGTTAAGTGGGGACTTGCAAATCATGCTTATCCAGAAGAAAGCCTTTTCGAAGAAGCGCTGAAGCTGGCGAAGAAAATGGCTTCTAAGAGCCCGGCTTCAGCCCGCGCCGTGCTGGAGCTTCTACAAACATCAAAAACATCCGAATACTATGAGGGTGTACAGCGCGAAGCGCAGTTGTTTGGAGAAGTATTCATAACGGAAGACGGCAGAGAAGGTGTGGCTGCCTTTTTAGAGAAGCGCAAGCCCGTGTTTAGCGGCAAGTAATTCCCTAATATTTTTTTAAGTTTAAAAGACTGAAAAATCAAAATCGAGTTAATGTTTCTGAACTTTAGGAGGGAATACAATGAACATCTACGTACTAATGAAAAGAACATTCGACACAGAAGAAAAAATTGTGATCAAAAATGGAGCAATTTATGACGGTGAAGCTGAATTCATTATCAACCCTTACGATGAATATGCAATTGAAGAAGCAATTCAAGTAAGAGACGCTAACGGCGGTGAAGTGACAGTCATTACAGTAGGCGGCGGGGATGCTGAAAAAGAGCTTCGCACTGCACTTGCGATGGGCTGCGATAAAGCTGTTTTGCTTAATGTAGAAGATGATGTGGAAAACGGCGACCAATATACAACTGCTAAAATTTTGGCAGAGTACTTAAAAGATAAGGATGCTGACTTGATTCTAGGCGGCAATGTGGCAATTGACGGCGGTTCCGGTCAAGTAGGTCCCCGCGTTGCCGAAGCGCTTGGCATTCCTTACGTAACAACAATTACAAAGCTTGCAATCAATGGCAAAAATGTAACGGTTGAGCGCGACGTAGAAGGTGACACAGAAATCATCGAAACTACATTGCCTCTTTTAGTAACAGCGCAGCAAGGCTTAAATGAGCCGCGCTATCCGTCTTTACCTGGTATTATGAAGGCGAAGAAGAAGCCTCTTGATGAAGTGGAGCTTGACGATCTTGATTTAGAAGAAGATGACGTAGAAGCGAAGACGAAAACAATCGAAATTTATCTTCCTCCTAAGAAGGACGCAGGCAAAGTGCTGCAAGGCGAGCTTCAGGACCAAGTGAAAGAGCTTGTTTCATTATTGCATACGGAAGCGAAAGTAATCTAATTCAAACAGCAGAAATCGGAGGGGAAACAGATGGCTCGTAAAGTATTAGTAATGGGTGAAGTGCGTGACGGTTCTTTAAGAAACGTATCTTTTGAAGCGATAGCAGCAGCAAAAACAATTTCAGAAGGCGGCGAGGTAGTAGGTCTTCTTATTGGTGAAACGGTTTCTTCTTTAGCAAATGATTTAATTGCTTACGGCGCAGACCGCGTTGTAACAGTAGAAGACGCTAAATTAAAATCTTATACATCTGACGGCTATGCACAAGCTGTTTTGGCAGCGGTAGACGCTGAACAGCCGGAAGGTATCGTGTTCGGTCATACAGTTCTTGGAAAAGACCTTTCTCCAAAGCTTGCGGCTAAGCTTGATGCAGGACTTGTTTCTGACGTGACAGCTTTAGAAATAGCAGGCGGAAACGCAGTGTTCACTCGTCCGATCTACTCCGGAAAAGCGTTTGAGAAGAAAATTGTGACGGACGGCATCATCTTTGCGACAATCCGTCCAAACAACATTCCGCCGTTAGAGCAAGACACATCCCGTACAGGAGAAGTAACATCCTTAGCGGTTAATATTAAAGACTTGCGCACAATCATTAAAGACGTAGTACGCAAGGCTGCAGAAGGCGTAGACCTTTCTGAAGCGAAAGTGATTATCGCAGGCGGACGCGGCGTGAAGAGCGCAGAAGGCTTCAAGCCGCTGCAAGAGCTTGCGAATGTCCTTGGCGCGGCAGTAGGTGCATCCCGCGGTGCATGTGACGCTGAGTATTGCGATTACTCCTTGCAAATCGGGCAAACCGGTAAGGTTGTAACGCCAGACCTTTACATTGCGTGCGGTATCTCCGGCGCAATCCAGCACTTGGCAGGTATGTCCAACTCTAAGGTAATCGTTGCAATTAACAAAGACCCAGAAGCTAACATCTTCAAAGTAGCTGACTACGGCATTGTAGGCGACTTATTTGAAGTAGTGCCTCTTTTAACTGAAGAATTTAAGAAGCTGAAGGTACATTCTTGATCTAAAGAGCAAGTGAAGTTTCTGTAGGTTCCCCCTAAACATATAAGAAAGCGAGAAGTCTCCTGCTTCTCGCTTTCGTCTCGTATAAGAAGCACTCAATTTGGTACAATACATAAGGTGAAACTTCATTCGTGGAACGCTTTACTCCACGAATGTTAGTTGAGCCAACCGGGTTGCTAGCGTCCGTTGTGCATCTTGAAGATACATCCCAGTTACGGACGGTTAAAACGCGGTAAGGTGAAACTTCATTCGTGGAACGCTTTACTCCACGAATGTTAGTTGAGCCAACCGGGTTGCTAGCGTCCGTTGTGCATCTTGAAGATACATCCCAGTTACGGACGGTTAAAACGCGGTAAGGTGAAACTTCATTCGTGGAACGCTTTACTCCACGAATGTTAGTTGAGCCAACCGGGTTGCTAGCGTCCGTTGTGCATCTTGAAGATACATCCCAGTTACGGACGGTTAAAACGCGGTAAGGTGAAACTTCATTCGTGGAACGCTTTACTCCACGAATGTTAGTTGAACCAACCGGGTTGCTAGCGTCTGTTTAGGTTGTGATTTTACGGCTTTGCTTCGGACGATTAGAACATGATGACAGTACATAATATTCGCCACAGCCGGGAGAGAGTGTTATACTCTTCGTAGATTTACATTATAAGGAGGAAGAAAAATGGCTATTGTAAACGCAACTGACCAAACATTTACTGCTGAAACAGAAAGCGGTGTTGTATTAGTAGATTTCTGGGCGCCTTGGTGCGGACCTTGCAAAATGATTGCTCCGGTTTTAGAAGAGTTGGAGACAGAAATGGGCGGCAAAGTAAAGGTTGTTAAAGTGGATGTAGATGAGAACCAAGAAACAGCTGCTAAATTCGAAGTAATGAGCATCCCGTCCTTATTCGTAATGAAAGACGGCCAAGTGGTAGATAAAACATTAGGCTTCCAGCCAAAAGAAGCTTTAGCTGAGCTAGTATCCAAGCATTTCTAATAAATGGTCCGGTGTATAAACACCGGGCTATTTATTTTGCGCTCTTTTTAAAAAAGGAGCTGTCCCCCCTGCTTATAAAGTCAGAGAGAAACTTTGATGAAGTCTTCAAACTTATAGAGCATACGCTTTTTTTATAAAGTAAGAAAGTATAAAATTCCGAGTCAATGCTCTCTATTTCTTTTTTCTGGTTGCGATTGTTCGCAGTATATCAAACCTATATGCTGAGTAAAAGGACACAGGGGAGAGCATCTGGAAGGCTCTGACCGTTACTATACTCGGCAGGCGCACTATGCCCATCTAAAAAGGATCGGGCGGTTTTTGCTCGGTTTTTCTTACTGCCTCGTACTTGTATATCCATTCCTTGCGTTTCTGCAAAATATTACAATGTTTTCGAAAATTTCATTGACACTGATAATCGTTCTCTTTTATAATGAAAGTAATTAAAATGAAAATCATTATCATTTGGGGTTCGGGAGGAAACGAGACATGTCAGTGAAATGGAAAGTATTATCCGCAGCAGCAATTGCATCGCTTCTATTTGCAGGTTGTGCAAAAGAAGAGGCTTCAAAGAACACAGAGACTAAGAAAACTTCACAAACAGAAGCGAAAGATAAAACAGAAAAGAAAGAAGCAGAACTGGCACCATCAGAGGTCGTCCAAGCTTATAAGGACGGAGTTGCAGAGCTTGACAAAGCAAAGCAAGGACAGCCGGTAGACTTTGATAAAGTAACGACATTATATAAAGAAAAATTACAAGCACTTGTGCAAGGCCGTGATGGCGAATTCACCGAACAAATTGACCAGACAATCGTCGCAGCACTAGAAGCGGGCAAAAATAAGCAAATGGAGCCGATGGTTGTAAGGCAGCTTTTCGATAAATTAATGCAAAAAGAATTCTTCCAAACAATGCGTCATGACTTCACTGAAGCTGATAAAAACTGGGATAAGAAGGGTGCAGCGCAAAAAGAATACGAAGAAGCAATGAGTTTTTATAAAGCCCTTGAAACTACAGTTGAAAAGCGTGATACTGCAAACGGCACAAAAATGAAGGATACGATTGCTTCCGGCTTCAGTGAAATGAAAGCTGCGATTGAAAAAGGAGATAAGCTTTCCTTCGCTCTCGGCAAACAAGTAGTGGACAAAACATTGATGAAAACTTTCTACCTTGCAACAGGGGATATTCCAAACGGCTATGCAGCAAAAGTAGCAGAAGCCGCTAAGAAAGATGAAAAAGAAGCAAAAGTAGAACAAGCTGAAGGATGGGCATTCTATCAAGCAGTATATCCTTACGTGAAAAAGCATGCGAGCGAAGAAGCTGATTTGATCTTAAAACAATTCGACTTGCAAACAGATGCGAAAACATTGGATGCACAAGCAGTAAACAAAGCATTCGTGCGCGGTCTTGCAAAAGTAGCGCTTGACGAATATAAGGAGAGCAAAGAAAACTTCGGTCAAGATAAAGGTGTCATCACAGGCCTTGAGGGCGCATTGTTTATCAACGTGATCGAAAAAGATTTAAAAGCGTTGCTTGGCGATCAATCGGTAACGAACTTAACTGCAACTGCACAAGCATATATTGATGCAGCGAAAGCAAAAGATAAAGCGAAAGCAGATAAAGCGATGGCAGAGCTTGAAACAACATTGAATAAAGTCGTGCAAACAGCGAAATAACAAAAAGAAGCAAACCTTGTTTTGGACAAGGTTTCTTCTTTTTGTTACCGTTATTGCGGAGGGATTTATATATGAAAATCATGATTACAGGAGGAGCCGGCTTCATCGGGAGCCATTTGGCTCTTCGGCTTTTGCAAGAAGGGCAGCAAGTTGTGCTCCTGGATAGCTTTCATCCTTATTACTCAAAAGCGCGTAAGCACAATCAATTAGAACGTGTTCTAAAGAGGGATGATGTATTATTTTATGAATGTGATATCTTAGACAAAGAAAAACTGGAAGCAATTATGCTTAAAGAGAAAGCGGATGCAGTTGTCCATCTCGCGGGTTTACCGGGCGTCCAATTATCGCTTATTGACCCGGCTTCTTATCTTGATATTAATGTAAAAGGGACGGGTAACGTACTTGCCTGTGCCGGGGAAGCAGGAGTCAAGCATATTGTGTTTGGTTCATCATCATCTGTATACGGAGAACAAGCTGGTGTGCCGCTTCAGGAGCATATGGCAAACGGAAAAGTATTGTCTCCTTATGCCGCTTCCAAGTTCGGGGCTGAATCGCTATGCTATGCGTATCAGTATATGTACGGGTTTCAATTGAATATCTTGCGTTTCTTTACGGTGTACGGTCCATGGGGGCGTCCTGATATGGCAATTGGAGGCTTTTTGCGCAAGCTGCAAAACGGAGAAGAAATCACGATATACGGTACAGGAACCGGGCGTGACTATACGTATATCGATGATATTGTACAAGGCATTTGGCTTACGCTGCAGTCGCGTGATAGCGATGTATATAATCTTGGCTCAAGCTCTCCTGTTTTAATGAAGGAGCTGCTGCAGGAGCTTCAGCAGCATTTTCCGGATATGCGCATCACATATGAAGCAAGCCGCAAGGGAGATGTTACATCTACGTGGGCTGATATTTCAAAAGCAAAAGAAAAGCTTGGCTATGAGCCGAATGTATCGTTTCAAGAGGGGTTAAGACGAACAGTGATGTGGGCGAAAGAGTATGCGCATCTTCTTTAAAGCTATTGGGGTTTTGCTGCTGCTTACTTTCATTGTTCTCTCGGTACAAACGTTTGAGGCTGCGTCGCTCTTGCATGAGCTTCGTTTTTTCATCGGTAAGCCGCATATATTTATTATGCTTGTCATCATGTATGGATTTGCTTTCATTTTGCGTGCTTACGCATGGCGGCTTTATCTTGGAAACCGCATTACTGTAAGAGAAGGGTTGTACGGTTTGTTGTACAGCTTACTTGTAAATCATATCTCACCTGTTAAGGCTGGGGATGCGGTAAGGGTTGCAGTTGTTACGAAAAAGGAGCGTATTTCTTTTGCTGAAGCGGCACAATCGGTTGTTGTGCTGCGCGTGCTCGATTTCGTCGTGCTGGGGAGCTTTGGTGCAGTAGGATTGTTTCTGATGTTTGGCAAATTTGCATTAAACGCTGCCTTTATTGTTTCAGCGATTATTATGGCGGCTGCCGGCCTGCTTTTACTAAACCGCATCGCACCGAAATTTCTGAAGGCACAGATTTCTCAGCTCCGAGCCGCTGTTTGGGGATGGAGAGGCATCTTTATTTTGCTGCTGACAGCAGGAAGTTGGGTGCTGGAGGCATTTGTGGTATTCGGAGTCGCACGTACCATTCCATTTTTACAGGCATTATGGGTGAACAGCGTGACGATAGCCGGACAAGTTTTTCAATTTACGCCAGGGGGAGTCGGCACATATGAAACTGTCATGACGTTTGCGCTGAAGGCACTCGGAATGTCGACTGCGAAGGCTTATGAGTGTGCGCTTTTAAGCCACGGTTTTAAATTTCTTTTCTCTTACGCAGCGGGAGCTATTGTGCTGCTTGTGTATCCAATACAACTTACATCATTTCTGCGCCAGAAACGGAAAGGGGAAACATTCGGGTGGAAGAAGTAAAAAAAGCATCAAAATTTGAAAAAACAGCAGCGCGCTGCTGGAATTTATTGAATGAAGGAAAGCCGTTTACTCCGATTTTCGTTACGGGTACTTTTCTGTTGTTTTTTATAGGACGAATAGGAGACGGAGCGTTTTGGCCTGCATTTCTTGGCAGCTTTCTGCTTATCCTGCCTTTGTTCGTTTTGTATTATTTATATGATTTTCCTTTGTTTTTACGCAATTATTTATGGCTTCCTTTTATCGCCTATTTAATGCTGTTCAAAATATTTAATTTGCCTCTGCTGCTGTTTGCGATCGGTCTCTATTTCTTTTTTACGGTCTTCTTTTGGGGAACGTTTTACTATCATTTGCGCATCGGTACGTCATGGCTGAACTTTACGCGTTTTTGGAAGCTTGTGTTAAAGAACAGCGATTCAACAAGCGGCAACGCGCAGGAACAGCTTCCGAAGTTTTTGCTGCTGCTTTCGGTTTGGTACTATTATTTTCAAGAATTTTTACAAGGCCATGCTTTTGCTGATGTGGATTGGGCACAATTGCTTGTGTTTTATGCGGGGGTTGCATTGTATGCGTTTATCCTGCATCGCAATTTATTCGATTGGAAGCCGAAAGCTGTGTCTACGTATACGAATAACGCAGAAGTTCCAACAGAACCGCTTAACGATAAGATTGTTGTTATTGTCATTGACGGTATGCGCAAGGATCGCTTTGAAGCGGCGCACACTCCTTATTTGGACTCTCTACGCAAAAATGGTACGGAATTTACAAATATGGAAACGGTGTATCCGGCAAGAACGGTTGTCTGTTTTTCTTCTATGTTTACAGGAACGTATTCGTTTGAGCATGGCATCAAATCCAATATGGTATGGAGTCTTGGCGTGAAGACAGAGAGCATTTTTGATTCGCTCCGCAAGGTCGGAAAAAAAGGAAAAATGCTTGCAGTCGCACATCTTGTGGACGCGTTCGGCAAAGATGTGGAAACATATACAGCTGTTATGAAGAATGATATCGTAGATTCGCAAATCATGAAGAAGGCGAAGCAAATCATGGACGAACAGAATCCGGATTTATTCATTGTGCAGCTCATCTCGACAGACCAAACCGGCCATAGCCGCGGTGTATTGTATGATGAGTATCTTCAAAAAATATATGAAGCAGATCAGCATGTAAAGGACTTCATTGCACATTTAGAACGAACAGGAAAAGCGGAAAATACAACCTTTATTATTTGCGCTGACCATGGCCAAGCGGACGGCATTGGCGGTCATGGGCACTTAGATGAAGGGGAACGCATTGTACCATTTTTCATGTACGGACCGAAAATCAAACAAGGTGTTCGCGTAGAAAAGCGTCATAGTTTGGTTTCTGTTGCACCAACCCTTGCTTACTTGCTCGGGGCGCCATATCCATCGCACAGCCGCGGGCCCGTTTTACTTGAAGGAATTGAGGAGAGTAAGAAATGAAACAGCATGTAATCGTTTTTTTGCCTGCTCATAATGAGGAGGAATCCATTGGTGAAGTGATTCGCCATGTGCCGCGTCACTTTCATCCCGATGTACTAGTCGAGGTGCTCGTTATTGATGATGGTTCTAGAGACCGAACTGTGCAGGTTTCCAAAGAATCCGGGGCAGATTATATCGTTTCTTTCCCGCAAAACCGCGGTCTCGGAGCTGCGGTTCGTGCGGGTTTGCAGGAAAGCTATCGTCTAGGCGCTGATATTGGTGTCATGATCGATGCCGATAACGAGTATCCGGCAGAAGAAATTCCGAACATTCTGCAGCCTCTTTTTAGAGGAGAAGCCGACTATGTGATGGGATCGCGTTTCTTAGGAACGATCCGCGGCATGAAGCTGCATCGCAGGCTTGGCAACTATTGTTTCACTTTTCTACAATCACTGTTGCTGCGTAAATGGATTTACGACGGTCAATCCGGCATGCGTGCCTTTTCTAGACAAGCGATGGAGCATGCTGAAATCATTCATGATTACAACTATGCACAGGTTGTTACGCTCAATCTGGTGCGAAAAGGATTTCGAGTGCTGGAAGTGCCGATTACGTATAAAGTGAGAGCGACAGGGCAATCATTTATCAAATTTGGAAAGTATATGACGTCCGTTCTTCCGGGGATTTGGAAGGAAATGAGACGCCCGGTTAGAAAGGTAAAAATTGATCAATCTGCACATATTCTTGGTCAAGATAAGAAATGTTCCTGAAGGACATTTCTTATCTTGACAATAATAATGATAATTATTATCATTTTCAATAGGAGGAGATTTGATGAAGAAAAAAATTGCAACATTTATTGTAACTATTTTCGCACTATTCTCAATACATAATACTGCTTTTGCTTATTCATATGGAAATCCAAATGAAGAAAAAATAGCACAGGTCTATAAGGATATGGTTGTAAAGCTGGATGAAAATCCGCCAAACTATAAGGCGGCGAAGGACATCTATAAAACGGTGCAAGAAGAAATTGACATGCATATGGGGGCAGAGCCTTCCAAGGTTATTTACAAAGATTTTGACAAAGAGCAAAAAGACCAAATCATTGAGGATATGGAAAGTATACTTGCATTGAATATAAACAGACGTTTATCAAACGTAGACGAAAAATTCTCTGAGTATGATACAAGCAAGCGTCTGCTAGCTAAAGCGTTTGCTACGTATGAAGCACTGTCGCCAAAAATAGCAGCTAAAAATAAGGAGCTGGATACGCAGCTGCGTGATGAATTCAATAAAGCACTCGAATCTCTCGGAAATCCAGGGCTGTTCGGAGTGGGACAAAAGCAGGCAAATAAAGAAGAATTTAAGAAAAGCAAAGATTTTATTTTAGATAAGTTAAAAACAGAATTTAACATTAAAGACTATAAAGTTGGACATTTCAACGCAAAGGAAGACACTTCCGCAGCTTCTCAGAAAACGGAATGGACAGATTTAAGCAACTTGAAAAACTGGCTGCCGATTGTTGTTATTGTCGTTGTACTGGCAGCGGTAGTGATTTATGCGATAAGAAAGCGTAGATAGCACCAGTAAGAGTCTGTATCCCTGCTGATGTTACAGCGGGATAAGAAGAGGGAGGAAAAACGATGCAGCTTCAGGCGTTTCTCATTGCGTTTCGCGAAGTACTCGAAGCATTGCTGATTGTCGGCATTATTACAACGTACCTGAAACGTACCGATAACAAAAAATTTGTCAAATATGTTTGGATAGGGGCCGGTCTTGCGGTAGTGGCCAGCTTCCTTGTCGCTCTTCTGTTTCAGGTCGTATTTACGGGATTTGCGGCAATGGGAAGCGAGACATATCTTAAGGTTTCTATCATTCTCATCTCATCCATGCTATTGACGCAAATGGTATTCTGGATGGCAGAGCACAGCAAGGACATGAAATCGAATGTTGAAGGAAAAATGAGTAAATACATAACTACTGGAAACGTCGTCGGTATGGTTATTCACTCTTTCCTTGTTGTTGTGCGTGAGGGGGTAGAAACGGTATTCTTCTTCGCAGCCATTACAGGAGGAAACATCGGTGCAGCGTTGCAAGGATGGGGATCGATCTCCGGTCTGCTTGTAGCAGCGGCGGTAAGTTACATGTTCTTCAAAGGAACGATGCGTGTTCCGCTAAAAACCTTTTTTAAAGTAACGGGAGCTTTTATCGTATTAGTCGCAGCAGGACTTCTTGTGCAAGGCATTTCCATACTGCAGGATATTAAGCTGCTCGGCAGCGTAGCGCCGCATGTATATGACATTACGTGGTTTTTGCCGGAGCATCCAATCGATTATGCCCACTATTTGCGTGACCATGGAACGGCACCGCTGCTGTCCGGTGATATTGGCATCTTCTTAAAAGCCTTTCTAGGCTACTCGGCCATGCCGTCCTTAGAAGAAGTGATGGCATATATCGGTTACTTTGTAGTCCTTTACATGCTGATTGTTTTTAAAAAGCAGCCTGCTGAGACAAAAAAACAAAAAGTGTTAAAAACAAATAAATCCGTAAGCTAAAAAGTACAAGGTGCGCCTTGTACTTTTTTCTGCGAAAAGAGAGTTTTGTCACGCATTAACGGGCAGTAAAATCCCCACTTCAAAACTTAGTGTATATGAAGTGGTGTAAGTGGGGGAAAGAACCCGAAGTTTCACTTTATGAGGAGAGAGAGCTATGAAGAAGCGAATTATCGCGTTTGGCGCTGTTTTATGTATGCTGTTGTCTGTATTGTTTCGTTTTATGTATCCAAGCCCGTTTGCGGCGACTTGGGACGATGTAGATTTTGCACTTGCACTTGATAAATATGATTTATCGGCAATGCAGCCGCATTTTCCCGGATACCCCTTTTTCATTTTAGGGGGAATGGTTGTTCATCTGTTTGTGGTAAATCCGGCCGAAGCATTAGCTATTTTTAACACATGTATGCTAGTATCCGCTGTGATACCGATGTACGCTTTGGCACGCCGGCGAATGGAATGGAATGCTGCGCTTCTTGCAACAGCCGTTTTGCAAACAGGAAGCTATCTTTCTATTCTAGCAGCGCAGCCGATGTCAGAAGGTATGGCAATTGCCGTTTTATGGTGGTACCTTTGGAGCTTGGAAACAGCGTTTCGCAAAGAGTGCCTTCGTTATCAAATACTGCCTCTTATGTTCTTTGCCCTGTTAATGGGTGTACGTCTTTCATATGCTCCGTTCGGTTTTGGGCTGCTCCTGCTTTGGCTGCATGACTGGAAGAGACAGAAAGTTCGCGTCCTTCCTTTAATTGGCCTTGCTGCGCTTCTTCAATGCATATGGGCAGGCGCGCTTGTTTGGAACGTAGGCAGTGTGGATGGTTTATTAAAGCTGGCATTCGGGTTTATAGGCGGCCATTTTACAGAATGGGGCGGAGCGGTAACAGAAACGAGCGAGCCTGTTTGGTCGCGTTTATATCGCCTTGTTTTCGAGAACATTATTTGGACAGGCCTTTTTGCGCATTCCATCGCACTAGCAGGTGTTTTTCTTTTCTTGTTTGCCGTATTTGTTTTACAATGGAAGAACGTACGTTTTGCAATGCGTCAAGATAGACTGTTTCTTATTTTGACAGCCGTATATTTCCTATGGAATTTATTTGCGCAAAATATTGATAAGCCGCGACACTCTTATCCAATTGTGCTGCTTTTATTATTTATGGTTATCTCCATTATGCTGCAGCGTAAACAACTGATGCTGCCGCTGTTCTTGTTTGCAAGTGCACAAACAGGAATCGGTGCGCTGCTTATTCAGGAACAGGCGGCCGTTCCGCCGGCTACATATCAGCTTGCCGGCTATATTGCTGAACAAAGCAGCGAAGCAATCGTCTATACGTGGGAGGAAACGCGAGTGATGGAATATTTGCGTGTTCCATATGAGCATAAGAGATTCTATCAGTATGCCTATTTTTTACAAGACAAAAAATATCATCCAAATGATACAATATACGTTACGAATCACCTGCTTGCCGGCTTTCGCGGTCAAGGCGTGAAAATGGATGGGCACTTGGAGAAGGTGAAAGTGTTTCGGTCCAATCCGTTGTTTGATCCAGTTTACAGTGAGATTGTTTTATATAGATGGATAGAAAAGTGAGAGGAGGAATGAGAGAATGCATGAACATTTGCGCGAAAAACTAGCTATTTTACCCGATCAGCCGGGCTGTTATTTGATGAAGGATAAGCAAGGAACTGTGATTTATGTGGGCAAGGCAAAGGTATTGAAAAATCGCGTTCGTTCGTATTTTACAGGTACTCATGACGGGAAAACATATCGTCTTGTAAATGAGATTGTGGATTTCGAGTATATTGTTACATCCTCAGACTTAGAAGCGCTTATCTTAGAGATGAACCTGATTAAGAAGTATGACCCAAAGTACAATATTATGCTGAAGGACGATAAGGGCTATCCATTCATTAAAGTGACCGGAGAACAGCACCCGCGTCTTATCATTACGAGAAATGTAAGGAAGGATAAAGGAAAATATTTCGGACCGTATCCGAACGCGCAGGCTGCGAACGAAACGAAGAAGCTGCTCGATCGCATGTATCCGCTTCGCAAATGCACGAACCTGCCTGATAAAGTATGTTTATATTACCATATGGGTCAATGTCTCGCACCGTGCGTAAAACATATTACAGATGAACAAAATAAGGAGATTGTCGATCAAATTGCCCGCTTCTTGAACGGCGGTCATAAAGATATTCGTGCAGAGCTCGAAAAGAAAATGTACGATGCGGCCGAAAAGCTTGAATTTGAACGAGCGAAGGAGCTTCGGGATCAAATCGCTCATATAGATGCGCTAATGGAAAAACAAAAGATGATTATGGCAGATTTAGTAGACCGAGATGTATTCGGCTATGCGGTGGATAAAGGCTGGATGTGCGTCCAGGTATTCTTCGTTCGGCAAGGAAAGCTCATTGAGCGCGATGTTTCCATGTTCCCGACTTATAATGAACCGGAAGAAGAATTTTTAACCTTCATCGGACAGTTTTATGCGCAAGAAAATAACTTCAAACCAAAGGAAATTGTACTGCCAAACAGCATCAATCAAGAGATTGTGGAGAAGTTTTTGGAGGTTGAAATTACACAGCCAAAGCGCGGAAAGAAGAAAGAGCTGGTAGACCTTGCGTCCAAAAATGCATCTATTGCATTGCATGAAAAGTTCCATCTTATTGAACGCGATGAAGAGCGTACGATTAAAGCTGTTGAAAATCTCGGCATAAAAGCGGGGATCCCGACGCCGCATCGCATCGAAGCCTTCGATAATTCCAACATTCAAGGGACAAATCCGGTTTCTGCAATGATTGTATTTATTGATGGGAAACCGGAGAAGAAGGAATACCGAAAATATAAAATTAAAACGGTTCAGGGACCGGATGATTATGAGTCTATGCGTGAAGTTGTGCGCCGCCGCTATTCCCGTGTATTGAAGGAAGGTTTGCCTTTGCCGGATTTAATTGTGATTGACGGCGGAAAAGGCCATCTCGCCGCTGCTGGAGATGTTTTAGAAAATGAGCTAGGCTTATCTATACCGCTTGCCGGTCTTGTAAAAGATGATAAGCACCGCACATCCCACCTTATTATCGGTGATCCGCCGGAACCTATTGATTTAGGGCGAAGCAGTCAGGAATTTTATTTGCTGCAGCGCATTCAAGATGAAGTACACCGCTTTGCCATTACGTTTCACCGGCAGCTTCATGGAAAGTCTGCTATCCAGTCCATCCTTGATGATATTCCTGGGATTGGCGAGAAGAGGAAGAAAATGCTGCTGAAGCACTTTGGATCAGTGAAGAAGCTAAAAGAAGCTTCCGTAGAAGAAATGATAGAAGCAGGGCTTCCGCGAAACGTGGCCGAGATCATGCAGGAGCGTTTTCAACAAAAGCCGTTGTAAGGCGCAATGCCTTTTGCTATTATTTTTATAATTATTCAAAAATATGTACAGCGATTTTGAGCTAAAGGTGGAAAACGGCCAAGCTGTAAAAGCTTGGCCGCGGACATTAGTCTTCCAGTATGTCTTTTGGGTCCCATTGCACAATAAACAGCACTTTATCTGAGCGTTTCTTTTGCTCTTCATATGTTTCTGCGATTACATTGCGCTGCTGCTGTATTTGCTCGGCAAGAAATCCGGCTTCAAGCTGGTATGTAGTATCCCGTTTGCTGCGGTAGCGTTCAGAAATCAGGGGGCCTGTAAGCTGAAGATGCATCTCGCGGCGTTTTTGCTCCACAATAGTCAATGTGCCCCAGCACGCTTGTTCAAAGAAGCGAATCACATCATCGAATGTTTCAAGCGGATATTTACGGGCCAAATTTTTTCCCGCCCAATATAATATACGGTTCAGCTCCTTGCCCATTAAATCCGGGATAAGCTGTTCACGAAGAAGTTCGTACGCAAAAGTATTCATTGGTATATCTTGTAATTGCTCCATTGGAATTTGATTAGTCAATGCATTTCCCCTCTTTCTATTCTGAAATTATTATATAACATTTCAGTTAAAGAAACACAGCTATTTGTTGGGAATGTTGCAAAAGTGTTACAATAATAAGACAAATACAAATATATTTTTTGAATTTTATGTCGAAATTCTGTATACGTTTTCTTGACGCTTTTATGGCATAGGAGTAAAATGGACTTGTCATAAATTATGCTTAAATATTTCGAATAAATTTTTCGCTTTTCAGTATAACAATAGGAATAAAAATTTACTATTGTTATAAACTAAATAATTTATGATTTTGAGCTAAACATTCAAGGGGGGTAATGGGGAGATGAAAGGCCGTGAGTTTGCATTCCGCAAATGGCACTCTTTGCTAGGAGTAATTCCTGTAGGTGTCTTTTTGTTGGAGCACTTAGTAGTAAACAACTTTGCAACAGGAGGAGCAGAATCGTTCAACAAAGCTGCTCACTTTATGGAATTGTTGCCATTTAGAATGTTTTTGGAAACCTTTGTGATATTTTTACCATTGTTGTACCATGCAGTATATGGACTTTATATCGCTTTTACTGCTAAAAACAACGTAACTTCTTACACTTACTTCCGCAACTGGATGTTCATGTTGCAGCGAGTAACAGGCGTGATTACTCTTATTTACATTTCTTGGCACGTATGGGAAACTCGCATTCAAGCAGCTCTTGGACAAAAAGTGGACTACGAAATGATGCATAACATCTTGGATAATCCGGCAATGTTTGCATTCTATGCGATAGGTGTTGTTTCTACCGTGTTCCACTTTTCAAATGGATTATGGTCTTTCTGCATCAGTTGGGGCATTACAGTGACACCTCGTTCGCAGCGCATCGCTACGTATGTTACAATGGTAATTTTTCTTGCGCTTGCAGTGATGGGGGTTAGCACATTGTTTGCATTCGTAAATCCACAGTTAGCAAATATGTAAGGAGTGGGAGAGCATGAAAGGGAAACTTATTGTAGTCGGCGGCGGCTTAGCCGGCTTAATGGCAACGATTAAGGCAGCGGAAGCAGGCGTCAAAGTTGACTTGTTTTCGTTAGTACCAGTAAAACGTTCTCACTCGGTTTGTGCGCAAGGCGGTATTAACGGCGCCGTTAACACAAAGGGTGAGGGTGATTCCCCATGGGAACACTTTGATGATACCGTTTACGGCGGCGATTTCTTAGCGGATCAGCCTCCGGTTAAAGCGATGACAGAAGCTGCTCCTGGCGTTATTCACTTGATGGACCGCATGGGCGTTATGTTCAACCGTACACCGGAAGGACTTTTGGACTTCCGTCGTTTCGGCGGAACGAAGCATCATAGAACAGCATTCGCAGGTGCAACAACAGGACAGCAATTACTATATGCATTAGATGAGCAAGTACGCCG
>NZ_KE387255.1:19313-57347 GCF_000430785.1 Ectobacillus panaciterrae DSM 19096 | reverse complement strand
GATTGGTGCCTGGAAAACGAAGTGAAGCAAGTTTTCGTCGGCAATCCAGAAGGCGTACAGCGAAGGAAAAAGAAAAAACGGACGAAACACGTCAACCAAAAGCTGTCAAATTGGTCATTTGGCACACTCCGCGCGTATTTGGCGTATAAACTGCACGCAAAAGGCATTCTCTTGTTTCTTGTAGACGAAGCATACACTTCTCAAACATGTCCATGTTGTCAAAGAAGAAAGAAAGTGCGGACACGCAACTACGTTTGTGTGTGCGGCTACGAAGAACACCGGGACATTCATGGTGCTCGCAACATCTTGGCAAAAGAACTGTACGGAGAGATGCGTCATATCCCAGAAGAAACAAAAAGAAAGTATCTACGGATTGCGTAAGCAAAAAGTAGTAGACGGTGTGTTCCCACCCTTCTGTGTGTGCAGAAGTTGCTTAGTCAGATAAAGGAAGGAGCCCCTGCATAGGTGCAGAGAGGAGATGGCAAATCCGCTTCTCATGGGACCTTGTCTTTGTTGGTGCTAAGAAACCTCCACTTCAAGGAGCGGATGCGAGTAAGTGGGGGAGGTTCATGTGGTTTTTGTGTCGAAATGCGTTGAAAATAAGAGGGTTATACGAATGAAATTATATGTTGTTTTGCTTAATATGGATTTCATTTTAAGTTTAATATATTAAAGGCGGCAATACAAAGGGAATCTAAGGGGAACGAAAAAAGTGGAAGTGAAATGATAAAAGACTTGTGCGAATTTCTGTTTTATGTTATATTATTTGAGCGATGAGCTGATTTGCATAAGTCGGATGATAAGCCTTCGGGCTAAACGCGCGATGTGGCGCGCGGTCTTTCGCCGCAAATTTCGTATGGGACGCTTGCTTTGTGCAAGCGTCTTTTTATTTTCTTGCAATGGCATAAACATTCAAGATTTTATGTGAAGGGCAGGACAATCCTATTCATCTTCTTTGGAATCTTCTTGATAGTGCTCGTTCAAGTAGGGATTTTCAGTTGTCGCAAAGTTCACTGATTGAAGACTCATCTCCGGGTCCATACTGTAATGCCCCTTACGTTCATCTTTCACTGATTCTCCGCTTTGAAACAAGGGTTCTTTTTTCTTTTTCATTATCGCTGCATCTCCTTTCTAATGGAATGTAGTACCTAAACGCTTTTCCTTTTTACGTTAATGAAACTTTGGGAGCTCATTTTCATTCAACTCTTCTTTCGCTATCCTTGCTTTCAAGCTTTTTATCAAATAAAAACCGATTAGCCCGTACAGTTCCTCGTCATCCATTTCCTGTATCAAATCGAGAACATCTTCGCGCTCCATCTCTCCCAGAAGAGAAGCCACAATGATCTCGGCGTCTTCCTCTTCACCCGTTAACCGGTCCCGATAAAATTCAAACAGCTTGTCTACGAATTCCATGATTTTAATCTCCTTGCTTCTCTTTGTGAAAAATAGGCCAGAAAAACTATCGCTGCTATCAGTATGACCTGAGTATTATTTCTTATTCTTCAAGCCCATCGCACGTCACGATTTCGCTCCTGAAGTAAATGGTTTGGTTTAAAATATTATATCCCTAAAAACTCTTTACCAGTGTTAGCTTGATGGTGATGGGGTACAGCCAATATTTCGGAAATTTTGTACGCTTGGGAAACTTTTAACCTTCCATAAACTGCGCATCGTTAGTGACTCCTTACGATCCTTCGCTGCCGGTTTCACTAACAGTACAGCTGGTGTCGGTAGAACGCTCATTAAAAACATTAAACAAAGTCCAGCCATCATACTCCATAAAATCGCCCGATCCCCAAAATAGCCTGTTATGATACTAATGATAAGCACCGAGATAACAAAGCCAATTGATCCATACGAACGACTTTTCCCGTAATGTATGTTCCCTTGCTGTACTAAGGTACCTGCTGTACTATCAATAGCAGGAAGTAGGGCTGGATAAACGGCACTAAATAGAACTGTTACAACAAAAAGCGTGCTAAATGACGAAGAGAGAATATAAAGGACCGTCGCTACAAGTGAGCTAACTGTCAAAACAAGAATAACCGTTTGACTGCTCCAATACTTAGATGCAAGTGGGAAGACAAACAGCGTCGATGCACCGCGTGCCAATAATCCAAATCCCATGATTAGACTTGCTTCCGTCACACTCAATCCTTTTGCCTGTACGAGCCATCCTGTCCAATAAGGCAAAAATATATGTTACACACAAAAATGGCAAAGTGTCGCTCATCAATTTTTTACAAGCTCCAACCTTCATGGGCGAAATTGAACTGTTAAATGCGGAACTCTATTCCAAAGGGATCCAAACTGCCACGCAAGTAATTTGTCTTGCCATTCCAATTCATGCCTGTAAAGATGAACTCTTAACGGACACCACTTTTCTAAGATATTTATGCATCTTTTTAAGTAAAAAGGCGGCTATGATTTCAGCCAAATATGCGCAAAGTCAAGCTTATCCACTTGAAAACCGCCTTGCCGCCTTTATACTTATGTCAGCCGATCATAACTTTTACAAAGAAAAACACACCGAAGTATGCGAATACTTAGGCGTCTCATATCGCCATCTACTTCACGTACTAGCGCAGCTATGCGAGGCAAACATCATTGAAAAACAATCACGAGGCTACATCATTCAAGACAAAGAACGCTTACAAAAATTAGCCAAAGAGATTTAGAACTTAAAAAGAGCGTTCCTTTGTGCTTAATCCGGAGGTTGCAGTATTTTTCTTAACGGTTTTACCGCAATTTGTAAAAACAGGGGCAGATGCTATTCAACAGCTTATTATTATGGGTTTAGTTTACACAGTTCTATCCATCCCTTGGTTTTTTGTTTATGCCTTTTTCATAAATTACATATTAGGTCAGTTGAATAACGAAAATAGACATACTTAAGAATCGGGTATCCAAGATTTCTGGTTGATTTCATTAAGTTAATGTAGTACATTAATAAAAAGATTCAAAAAATACATAAAGAAGTTAATAATTATGCATCAAATTAGTAGTTGTTAGAGAAGACGCAAGCCTAATTTTATCATAATGAAGAGAACTTCTAAAAAACTCCCTAAAACCAAATTAGGGGGTGTCGGAAAATCAATTCCGTTACTAATTATCGTTGAATGTTCAATGAAAACAATATAAGAGTAGATCAATCCCGTCTCTTAAAGAGACGGGATTTTTTTATTAAAATAGAAAAGGAGAGTTAGTATATGAAAATGACAAAATCAATGGCAAACGTACTACTATTGTTAACTTCTGTACTTTGGAGTTCTGGGTTTGTTGTAACAAAAATAGCTCTAGACGCAAATGTGTCTGCGGGATTCATAAACTTTTTTCGAGGTTTTCTCTTTGTTGTTTTAGCACTTATATTTTTTCATAAAAAAATATTTAAAATGACTTTTAAAGCATTTAAAATAGGGCTAATTGCGGGATTGCTTAATTTTGGCGGATATATTACACAGACTATTGGTGTCAAGTATACCACTCCATCGAATAACGCCTTTATTTCAGCAACGTATGTGGTAATTGTGCCTTTTATAGCCTGGGCTATATATGGAAAAAAGTTTCAAGTAAAAAGCTTTGTTTCCATTACTTTTTGTTTACTGGGAATGGTCATATTAACAGGAATATTAAACGAAGCATTAACCATAAATATAGGTGACGTATACTCCCTTATCTGTGCGTTGTTTTATGCAGGCTCTATTGCATATCTCAGCTATGGAGCAAGAACAACAGATGTTAGTATTGTAGCTTTTATGCTTGCAGCTGTACAAGCAATAGGCGGATTAGTTTTTTTCCTCTTGGTAGAGAAAGGACAGCTTGCGGGTGTCAATTGGTCTGTTGCAATAGTACCATTGCTATACATGGGAATAATATGTTCGTTTGTTGGTCAAACTGTTCAGGTTTTAGCACAAAAACATACTTCCGCAACATCTGCTGGACTAATTATGATGCTTGAAGGAGTTTTTGGAAGCGTTTTTTCAATAGCGTTTGGTTTTGAAATATTTACAGTTGAGTTGGTGTTTGGAGGAACGCTTATTATGCTTTCTCTTATTCTTATGGAAATTGATTTTCGGCAGTTGTTGATCAAGATTCGCAGCAATGCTAAAGGCTGAACAAAATGAGCAATTTCTTTATGAGTGTTACAAATGCACTGCCGAATAAAATTTCGGTAATCTCGAAGCAAACAAAAGAGCAACCAATAAACCGTCTTGTAGTGGTTTTTGGTTGCTTTTCTTTTCGCATATTAAACCGTTTCGTTGTTGTTCTTATCGTCGGTAGTGATAGAATTCCTGTCCTAGACCGCAAAGTAAACAGTGAGAGAAGTGAAATTACTAACTACCGATAACTCATGTCAATAAGGTAGCAGATTTTTTTTTGTAATAAGCGTAGCCTTTGTTTTGCACGTTACCAATTTAATCTATTTAAGAATGTATACACATCCTCGTACACCTGCTCACGTTCTTTATCTAACGTAATAATGTGACCAGATTGTTCATACCATTTTAGTTGTTTCTTCTCCGTATTCACAGTATTGTAGATAACTGTAGCACTCTCGGTGTATAGAGCATCATCCAAGCGCCCCTGTAAAACGAGGGTTGGTGAAGAGATTAAATGGAGTTTTTCACTCGTATCAACGATTATTTGTTGAAGGTCTTTCAGGGAATGCATAGGTGTTTTTTCAAATTGGTTCATTTCCGAAGAGATTTGTTCCTCGTTTTTGCCCTCAAACTTCTTATATCCCTTAGCATAATTGAGTACACGTTTATATAATTCATCAATGCTTTTTCCTTGCGCGGGAGCACACATTGAAACAACACCCTTTACGGGTAATTCGGCGCCTACTTTTAATGAGAAAACTCCTCCTAGGGAAACCCCTGCAACGGCAATCTCCTCGAAGCCTTCATTTTTAAGGAAATGATAACCACCCATTACGTCTTGCCACCAATCCTCTGGACCAGTGTGTATTAGTTCTTTAGGTTCCAGTCCGTGTCCTTTGTATAAAGGAGCATGGCAGGTATAGCCGCGTTCTTGTAGATACCGACCTAACATTCTTACATCTCCTGTGTTTCCCGTAAATCCGTGAAGCAAAAGAACAGCTTTATTTCCGCCTCTGTATGTAAAAGGCTTAGATGCAACTACCTTCATTATATTAGCTCCTTTTATCTATAGCTTGCATTGCGTCTAGAAAAAACGATAACATTAATTCCTTTTTCTGAGAAGTGGATGTTACTATTGAAATTATTTAGTGAACTAACTTCAAATTCACATTGTGTTTGCACCAGAACTTTAAAACTTGTACAGGAATTCCTATTCTAATTCGTAGAAATGATCCAAAACAAATTGTTTAAATTGTTGAGCTGCAGGTGATAAGTACCTTCCCTCGACCCAAGCTATTCCGATTACCCGTTGGCACTTCGGCCAACGTACCGGTATTTGTGATATTTTACTCTGGTCTACCCCCTTGAGATCGGGTAGAATTGAAACCCCCAGCCCAGCAGCAACAAGCCCTGCCACGGTGTCTGCTTCCTCTCCTTCAAATGTAATCTTAGGTGTAATTCCCGCTTCTTGAAACAATTGCTCGGTAGTTATGCGGAGTGAAAACCCTTTTTTTAAAAGAATAAACGACTCATCTGCAATTTCTTTTAACGTGATACTTTCGTGACTAGCAAATTGGTGGCCTTTAGGGACGATAACAAAGAGTTCCTCACTCCAGAGCTGAGCCCACTGAATCGGTGGTTTCATTTCCATAGGAGCAAGTAGGCAAAGATCCAATTCTCCTAATTGTAACTGTTCGAGAAGAGTATGGGAGGGACTTTGTCTGAGTTGAAAGTTGATTTTTGGATAGTTAGTACGAAAAGAAGCAATTAAATCTGGAATAAGGTTCGTACTCAGCGTGTGTAGAAAACCAAGCGACACTTCTCCCTGATCTGGCTCGAGCAGATCTTGAATTTCCTGTTTACCTTCATAGAATTCTTTCATAATACAATCTACACGCTTTAAAAAGATGTGACCATATCGATTTAATCTAATCGAACGTCCTTGACGTTCAAATAGTGGAACACCTAATTCATCCTCTAATCGAGAAATAGAGCGACTTAACGCAGGTTGAGATATTGATAGAAGCTTAGCTGAACGTGTCATGTGTTGTGTACGTGCGAGAGTTTGAAAATATTCAAAATGATGCCATTCCAATTAAAAATACCTCCTGATTAATCCATTAAAATCCATAACCTATATGCATTAATTTGATTTGTATAATACATTATACGTTATAAAAGGAAGGTGATAAAATAATTTTAGAAACAGACTCGAGGATGTTTTCGTAATATGTAAAATTCTAAAACGGATAATCTATAGCTATAGGGCTGTAAATATAAGCTTGTTATACAATAGATTGCAGAAACTATATACAACTGAATAAAAAAACCGTCTTTTTATAGTGAGGAAAGAGCATAGAAGCGGTCAACCTCTTTTCCTGTCCCATATAAGGATGAGAGAGAGGAAGCAAGTGCAGGCTGCCTTTTGTTCTGCATAGCAGCGGCTCATATGTCGAAATTATAAATCATTTATATATAGGAGTGATTCCATCATGAGTTATATCAAACGAGGTACATCTGCTTTTCGCAAGACCAATCTTGCTTTGTTCGCGGGGGGCTTCAGTACATTTGCCAATTTATATTGTGTACAGCCGCTGTTACCGGAGTTCTCCAAGATGTTTCACATATCTCCGACTGTTGCTAGCCTATCATTATCGTTGACTACTATTGCTTTGGCGATCAGCATGTTGCTTGTCGGCTCCTTATCAGAAGCATGGGGGCGCAAACCAATCATGACACTTTCACTGTTCTCCGTTTCGGCGTTGGTTTTGCTTACATCATTTGTTCCAAATTTTCATCTCTTATTAGCCCTTAGGATACTAGAAGGCATCCTGTTTGCAGGATTGCCTTCGATTGCGATGGCTTATCTTGGTGAAGAGATCGAACCCACCAGCTTAGGTGTGGCAATGGGCCTGTATATTAGTGGAAATACGATTGGAGGGTTGGGCGGCCGAATCATTATCGGGACGTTGACCGACTTCTTAAATTGGCGCTTGGCCATCGTTGGTATCGGAGTATTGAGTGTTGTAGCCAGCTTGCTATTTTGGTTAACTCTTCCACCATCCAAAAATTTTCACCCGCGCACTCTAGAACTAGGAAAATTAATGAATTCAATGATGAGTCATCTTAAAGATCCAGCGTTACTTTGCTTATATATGATTGGTTTTTTGTCAGCGGGAAGTTTTGTCACGTTATATAATTACATCGGATTTCAATTAATTGAACCTCCGTATTTCCTAAGTCAAACAATGGTCGGATGGATTTTTATTGTCTACCTTGTTGGGACATTCAGCTCTGCCTGGATTGGGAGCTTAGCGGACAAATTTGATCGGCGTAAAGTGCTGTGGATCACACTTATCATCATGTTTATAGGTGCCGGCACCACTTTGAGTACCAATTTGCTAATTAAAATCATTGGTATTGCGGTCTTTACCTTTGGATTCTTCGGAAGTCATTCCATCGCTAGCGGTTGGGTGGGACAGCGCGCCCTTCACGACAAGGCGCAAGCGTCGTCGCTCTACCTATTTTTTTATTACATTGGTTCGAGCGTAGGGGGAACGGTTGGAGGAATGTTCTGGACGTCTTTTGGCTGGGGAGGTGTCGTGAGCATGATTATGAGCTTATTGGTATTCTCTCTTGTCCTTTCTATATGCTTATACTTCATTACATCCATCTCCACAAAGAGCAGTAAAGACGTGTCTTATTAGGGTTAAGAAGAACTTTATTTCTAACGGAATCGAGATTTATGCAGCTATTCCAAATAGTTGACGGATGAACTTCGCTTGATTTTGGACAGACTTCTCTCCTGAGGAAGTTTGTCCTTTTTGATCATACGCATAGCTTCAATTCCTTCCTCTACTCCTTACTTCGAAACGCATGAATCATCATCTCTTTTTCAACTTTTACTTCTTCTGCAATTGTACCAAATTAATTCTGTACACCAGTTGTCAAACCCTGCACTTGCTCTTCTAACGCAAGCGCAGCTCCTTTTACTAATAGTTTGCTCGTTCCTTTCCTTGCTTCTGGCGATAGGATAAGTAGCTGAACATCGATCAGGAACTTGAAAGGTCGTGGAATCAAGGATGCGAATACGCTCAAAGTAAGCAGAAAGAGAGTACGACTTTTCCATCGAAAAGAATATCCATGTCCTTGTCACATTTGCTTTCCTCTAAACGTGATCTTGTCATGTCTTTGACTTTCCTAATGATGAGACAAACAAGCCTTTAAGCCCTCTCGGTAGGCAATGTATAGATTCTTCTGCTGAGCTGTGAACCGCTGATGCTGTCTATCTTCAGATGTTCCCGCAACTCTTCATCCGCCCCAAGCTGTTCTTCTATGTCTTCATACGATTCCCATTTCCCAAGTTACGCCGCGACAAAAATCTTCAGTAACGCTTTCATAGTTAGCTTTTTCTCATCATAGTTGAGGAGGGGGCAAGCAACTTTTTCCGTAGGCAGAAGTTCTAGACATTGACAGATCATGCTTGGTTGTACTATAGTGTCTTTATTCATTGGTAAACTTCTTTTGTAGAAGACTTGTTTTTGGACGAACAAGTGCAACAACTTCTACAATAGGAGTTTTTTTATTGCGCCAATAGGGTTCTACCAAGAAGTTTTTACATTTTTTTAAGATATGCAAGGCTATATAAATGCAACTAAAAAAATCGACATGAAAACTTTTCTTTTAGGGGGAGAGAGCAAGGGAGCGAGTGCAGTTTCCTTTTTGTTCTACGTGGCAAACGATAGATATGTCGGAATAACAAAGTGAACTTATATAGTGCACGGCACCCTTTCTCATTAACATAAGAGAGTAGTAACGTGCTTTTAACTTTAAGAATAGCCTAAATGCTTAAATTGATGGATGTGGGGTACAGTCACATCGCTACAAATAAAAAACATATAAAGTTCGCACGAAAAACACATCACGTGTGTATAATACCCTCCAGGTCGTTAGAAATTCTAGCATTTAGTATATGGATAATATAAAAATTAAAGCTAAAATCTATATGAGTAAGAAGTAAATAGATGATTTTCCAAATGAAAACCATGTTATTTTTAGCACAGAGAGATATAATGTTGTATGTGCTCTTTTTACTATGCCTTCTAGTTTATATCAGTTTTTTGTTTTCATAGACTGAAGGCCATTATTTTAAGATTGATAGAAGAGAAAATTTTTTAGTAATTAGGGGTGATGAAATGAAAAATTTATTGAGTAAATGCCAAAATATACTTAATAAACATCTAGGCTTTTTTGTTTTTGCAATCTTGCTGTTTTGGGCTAAAACATATATAGCTTATCGTGTAGAGTTTAATTTAGGCATTAGCAACACAGTGCAGAAATTCCTGTTATTTATTAATCCAATAAGCTCAGCTATTTTCTTTCTTGGTTTTGCCTTATTTGCGAAAGGGAAAAAAACATATATTTGGTTAATCGTCATTAACTGTATTATGTCCTTTATTTTGTATGCAAATGTAGTGTATTACCGATTTTTTAATGACTTTATTACATTTCCGACACTTACACAAACCAACAACTTTGGTGATTTAGGCGGAAGTATTTTCGCTTTGTTAAAAGCATATGATCCGCTTTATTTCCTAGACACTGTCATCTTGATTGTGCTTGTCGCAGCAAAAATGGTTAAACCAAAACCAACTCGTGTTGCTGGACGTAAAATTTCGTTAGTATTTTTAATTGCTATCGTTGTTTTTAGCGTAAACTTAGGCATGGCTGAAACAGACCGACCGCAATTGCTGTCAAGAACATTTGACCGCAACTATCTCGTTAAATATTTAGGTGCTTACAACTATACGATTTATGATGCCATCCAAAGTACAAAATCATCCGCTCAACGTGTGTTTGCGGACAGCAATGATGTCACGACGGTTCTTAATAATACAAAAGCAATGTATGCACAGCCTAATCCGGCTTATTTCGGTAAAGGAAAAGGAATGAATGTAATCTATATTCACTTAGAATCATTCCAAAATTTCCTTATCAACTACAAACTGAATGGACAAGAAGTTACACCGTTTTTAAATTCGTTCACGAAAGATGCGAATACGATGTACTTTGATAACTTCTTCCATCAAACAGGACAAGGCAAAACGTCTGATGCAGAGTTCATGCTGGAAAATTCATTGTTCGGATTGCCGCAAGGGTCTGTATTCACGACAAAAGCACAAAATACGTACCAGGCTGCTCCGGCAATTTTAGGACAGCAAGGATATACAAGTGCCGTTTTCCACGGTAACTATAAAACATTCTGGAATCGTGACGAAATATATAAATCATTTGGATTTGATAAGTTTTTTGATGCCAGCTATTATGATATGAACAGTAATGATGTGCTGAATTACGGTTTGAAAGATAAGCCATTCTTTAAAGAATCTATTCCGATGTTAGAAACTTTGAAGCAGCCGTTTTACACAAAATTTATTACGTTGTCTAACCATTTCCCATATCCTATCGCAAAAGAAGAAGCAACGATTGCACCAGATAATACTGGCGATTCATCTGTGGACACTTATTTCCAGACAGCGCGTTATTTGGACGAGGCTGTAAAGCAATTTATCGACTATCTGAAACAATCCGGTTTATATGACCACTCCATTATTGTGATGTACGGTGACCATTACGGAATTTCAGAAAACCATGATAAAGCTATGTCTCAAGTAATGGGAAAACAAATTACTCCTTTTGAAGATGCGCAATTGCAGCGTGTACCGCTTATTATCCATACGCCTGGTGTACAGGGCGGAGTGATGCATCAATATGGCGGAGAGATAGATGTTCTTCCGACGCTGCTTCATTTGCTAGGTGTTGATACAAAAGATTATGTGCAGTTTGGTACCGATTTATTATCACCACAGCATTCACAGGTTGTAGCGTTCCGTGACGGCAGCTATGTAAGTCCGACTGTCACTGCGTTGAACGGAAAATATTACGATTCAAAAACTGGAAATCAAATTCAAAAGAATGCTGACATCACACGCGATGAACAAATGGTACAAACGAAACTGAGTCTGTCTGATAAAGTAGTGTATGGTGATTTATTACGTTTTTACACGCCTAAAGGATTTACACCTATAGATCGTTCTAAATATAGTTATAACCATCCTGATATAAACAAAACGAAGGTTAAAACGACAGCAGCTAACAACTAATTTGATTCTGGCTCTAAAGGTCGCTGAAGCGAGACCTTTGGAGCCAGTTTTTTTGTATTTTTTGAAGTATGTAAACAGCTGATTTAATCCATTCTATCTGAAAAGGCAAATGGTATCAGTTTAAAAAGCCGTGAAGTGGAAGGCCGTATTCTGAGCGCCACAGTAAGACGAAATCCATCTGGCAAATACTTTGTATCCCTATTGGCAGAAGTAGAGGTACAGCCCAAACAGAAAATGGGATCAAGCGTTGGCGTTGACTTAGGAATTAAGGACTTTGTCATTTTAAGTACAGGAGAAGTATTCGTGTAATATTTAGAAAATAATGATACTGGGGATGAATGAAGCAGTGGGGGAACTTGCTGTTTTTTTATATTATTTTGTGAATTTTTGGTATTATGTTTCAAAAATAAAGGGAAATGAACAATGAGTCATTATGTGACTGTGAAGGCATTGAAGGAAAAGCAACCAGAAATCATTAGTGAAAACACGAGAGGAGTTTAAGCGCAGCTTAAAATAGTACATGTCTGGCACGTACTGTTTGCTCAGGGCAGGTTATAACCTTTAAAAGTAAAAAGTATAATGGATATGGAGAAAACACAGAAAATAAAGTGCGTGGTAATCGTATTGAAGGTTAACATTATATAGTGTTTAACCTAAGATATGTAGCTATTTATATAACTACAGATATATATAATTTGAATAAGGAGGGAGTAGATGAAGGGAATTATTCTCGCTGGAGGTACAGGGTCGCGTCTATATCCCATTACAAAAGTAACGAACAAGCATTTGCTTCCTGTAGGAAGGTATCCAATGATTTATCATGCTGTTTATAGATTAAAGGAATGTAATATTACAGATATCATTATTGTAACCGGTAAAGAACATATGGGAGATGTCGTGAGTTTTTTAGGGAGCGGCGTGGAATTTGGAGTATCATTTACCTATCGGGTTCAAGAAAGAGCGGGAGGAATTGCACAGGCTTTAGGATTGTGTGAATCTTTGGCAGGAAACAGCAGGATAGTTGTGATTTTAGGAGATAATGTATTTTCCGATACATTAAAACCTTTTGTGGAAAAGTACAAACAACAAGAAGAAGGAGCCAAGATTCTTTTAAAAGAAATTGCTGACCCCAAAAGGTTTGGTGTTCCTGAAATAAGGGATGGACACATCATTAGAATAGAAGAAAAACCACAAAATCCTAAAAGCTCTTACGCAGTGACTGGAATATACATGTACGATCCTGATGTGTTTCATATGGTTAAAAAGCTGAGGCCTTCTGCACGCGGTGAATTGGAAATAACAGATTTAAATAACGAGTATCTTCGGAGGGGAACATTGACTTACGACATAATGCAAGGCTGGTGGAGTGATGCGGGGACTCATGATTCCCTTTATCGCGCCAATACGCTTGCAAAGGATATCCGATTTGGTAAGAATTTTGATGAGAAGCCTGAAGAATAAAGGTGATGACGAAGATGAATGTAATTGAAACTGTATTCGAGAATGTAAAAATTGTAGAGCCAGACGTATATAAGGATCATAGGGGATTTTTTAAAGAAAGTCATAATAAAAAAGTCTTTGAGCAATTACAGATATCATATGAATTTATTCAGGATAATATATCAAAATCAGTAGAAGCAGGGACAATAAGAGGCTTGCATTTTCAAACAGATCCAAAAGCTCAAACGAAGCTCGTGCAAGTCATGCAAGGGGTTGTATTTGATGTGATTGTAGATTTACAAAAGGGGTCCCCTACCTATAAGAAATGGCAAGGATTTATATTAAGCGAATATAACCATCGGCAGCTGCTTGTGCCAAAAGGGTATGCACATGGCTTTTGTACATTAGTCCCTAATACGATTGTAATGTATAAGGTCGATGAGCATTACGATTTCCAATATGATAGCGGAATCCGCTGGAATGATGAAGAGCTGCAAATTGAGTGGCCGGTTAAACACCCGATTTTGTCTGACAAAGATCAATCATTGCCGTCTTTAAAAGATAGCAATCATAATTTTTTTAGTGAGAAAAGCACATGAACATTTTAATAACGGGCGGAGCCGGCTTTATTGGCAGTAATTTTATAAGGTTCTTCGTCAAGAAGTACCCGCACTACAACATTATTAATTATGATGCATTGACGTACTGCGGAAACTTATTGAACTTAGAAGAGATAAAAAACCGCAAAAATTATCAATTTATCAAAGGAGATATCCAAAATAAAGAATTGCTTCATCACATCATAAAACAGTACGAAATTAACAGCATCATTAACTTTGCCGCAGAATCGCATGTTGACCGCAGTATTGAAAATCCACAAATTTTTTATTCCACAAATATATTAGGAACTACAACACTATTAGAAGCTGCGCAGGAAAAGCAGATTGAAAAATTTGTTCAAATCTCCACTGATGAAGTGTATGGCTCATTAGGGGAAACAGGTCATTTCGGAGAGTATACTCCTTTGAACCCTAACAGTCCTTATTCTTCGAGTAAAGCAAGTGCCGATTTAATTGCATTGGCTTACTGCAAAACGTATGGCTTACACGTAAATATTACCCGCTGTTCTAACAATTATGGTCCTTATCAATATCCGGAGAAATTGATTCCTCTCATGATTACAAATGCCTTGGAAAATAAACCGTTGCCTGTATACGGAACAGGCAGAAATATTCGAGATTGGCTTCATGTATATGATCATTGTACAGCTATTGATTTAGTCCTGCATAAAGGGGCAAGGGGAGAGGTCTATAATATCGGGGGAAACAATGAGAAGCGCAACATTGAAATTGTCGAGCTGGTTATTAAAACCTTAGGTAAACCTAAAGAATTAATTACATTCGTAAAGGATCGTCTAGGACACGATTGGCGCTACGCCATTGATGCGGAGAAGATTAAAAAAGAGCTTGGCTGGAAGCCTGTGTATACGTTTGAAACGGGTCTTCAAGAAACGATTGAATGGTATATCCATAATGAAGCTTGGTGGAAGCCTTTAAAATACGGCACATCCTAGTAAAGGGAGAGAGCCATGAAAAAAATCGCAATTACCGGGGCGAACGGTCAACTAGGAAAACAGTTTGCTGAAGATTTGAATGTGTCAGATTATCAGGTTTACGCTTTAAGTAGAGATGAGATGGATATAACGGATTTTTCAGGAGTCGATAAGATTTTAAGGGAAATAAAGCCCGATATCGTTATTCATTGTGCTGCTTATACAAAAGTAGATTTAGCGGAAGCTGAAAGAGATAAAGCATTTCTTGTAAACGCCCTTGGAGCGAGAAATGTTGCCGTCGCAGCCGAAAATATTTCGGCAAAACTCGTTTATATTAGTACGGATTATGTATTCGATGGAACAAAAAGCACAGGATATGACGAGTTTGATCTTCCTAACCCCATAAACGTTTACGGCGCCTCCAAGTATGCGGGGGAGAATTTCGTTAAGAGCTTCCATTCGCGTTATTTTATAGTTCGTACCTCTTGGCTGTACGGCAAGTATGGAAATAATTTTGTTGAAATCATGTTGAAGCTTGCGAAAGCTAAGAATGAAATTAAGGTAGTAAATGATCAAACGGGATCACCTACTTATGTAAAGGATTTAGTACAGTGTGTGCGAAAATTGATGGGAACAGAATTGTATGGAACATACCATGTATCCAACGCTGGCATTTGTACATGGTATGAATTTGCAAGGGAGATATTTTCCTTATGTAATATAAGTGCTAATACAAAACCTGTCTCTACGAATGAGTTCGGTGCCGCGGCGCCGCGTCCTGCTTATTCAATTTTGAATCATTATGCATTGGGGTTGAATGGATTCGGTTTAATGAGATCTTGGAAAGAGGGATTGATAGAATATCTGCAAGAAAGGGAAAATTGCTGACGAAATAAATTTATGTACAATTTAATACCTGTTCGGCTGAAAATCCAGGAATCTTGATAGCTGCATAAACTCCATCTCGGCAGGTCTGATTCGTACATTGCCTGCACTGCTTCGCTGCAATGTAACGCAGGGAGAAGCAGAAGGCGCTGCAGCGTCTTTGTTCAGTGATATGGTAAGAGGTAATAGCGATGAAAATCCTCATGTGGATTTTAGGTATCATATTTTAGGGTAATAGTTAGAAGAGTGAGTTCAAGGCTCACTCTTTATTTAAAATAAAAAATAAGCTGAAACATTAAAAATGTCTTAATGTTTCATCTAGAAAGCTCTTGACTATATCAAGATTGTGATGGGGGTCTTGACATAATTTCAAATTTATTTCTTTTACAAAAACTTCAGGCTTGTTTAAAAGATCATCAAAATGAATATCAACTATCTCTTGACCAGCCTTTTCAAGTTGGTTCCGGTAGTATTTAAAATTGTTATAATATGGGGTTAGGATAGAAGTTGCAACATTTAAATCCAGTTTATCTCGATGAGCCAATGAAAGTGCAGAAGACTCAAATGGGCGCCAAATAAATACGTAAGTAATATCTGCAATTTCCACTAAGTAGGGTTTCCAAATATCGAACGTCAAAAGTGTTCTAGGATCCTTTAAACCCCATATAGGTTTTATTTGCGTAGTTAGAAAAGAGCGAATTTCATCTTTTGGAAAGCTAGAAGACATAATGACATCCCATGAAACTGGATGATCCCAGCTTGCGCCTACAGAATGAAGAATTTCATCATTCATTTTGACAAATTCACTGTTTTCATAATGCCCCTTCGGATTGTCTGGTGTACCACCAACTAAATGATCACCCATATTTATTCCTAAATGATGTAATACGCCAGCTGTTGCACTTGACCCGGAACGATGAAGAGACAATATCAAAAACAGTTTGCTATTTTTATTTGCTATTGAAGACATAAAAATCACCTCCTAATAACTTTTAAAGTAATTTAATTCATGTATTATTTAGTTGATAAAAATTCAAATGTATATAAGAAATTCATTGTAAATAAATGATAAAATCTTTAAATTTACATTTAGAGATTTTTAGGTTGGAGAGGATAACACAAATACATACTCAACTAGTTAGTATCATTCTTATTTAAGCCATTTATAAGCACTTCAGCCACTTCAGAACGAGTAAACTCAATCGGTAACAATTGTCCGTTTCGCAGTATTTGTCTAACTTGAGTGCCGCTTAAAATAACACGGTCTTCATTAGAATGCGGGCATATCTTCACAGAAGCCATATTTATGCACTTTTTACAATAAAAACTATGTTCAAAGAATAGCAGCTTAATGCCAATCATTATAGGATCAAATTTGTTAAAAATTTTTTGAGCATCATATGTGTCGTAGTAATTTCCAACTCCAGCATGATCACGCCCTACAATAAAATGCGTGTATCCGTAATTTTTCCGGACAAGGGCATGTAGAACAGCTTCAGGTGGACCTGTATAACGCATGGCAACCGGATAAACAACAAGACGAACCCGCTCGGTTGGATAATAATTTTTGAGAAGTGGTAGCTTTCCATTCGAATTTCTGCAGGAACATCGTCTTCTTTTGTTTCACCGACAAGGGGATTCAAAAATAGAACGTCAACTATTTCCAAAGCTGTTTTTTGCAAATATTCATGTGCTCTATGAATAGGATTCCTTGTTTGAAATCCCACAATGGTTTTCCATCCTAAATCAGTGAACATTTTTCGGTTTTTTTTGGCTCATATAGAACGCTTCGAAAGCTTTATGTGAAGGGTGGTTCAACATATGAATTGACCCTGATATATACATCCCCTTGGCTATAGAGCTTTTTACACTAGGATGAGCCTCTTTTATTGTTCCAAATCCATGCTGCGCTTCTTTTTTTGTCATATACAAATATTTCTTCCACTAATTTAGTGATTTCTCCTACTCGACGAATATTTTCTTTTCGACCTTCAGCAGAAAATCCGAGATCTTGATTATAATCCCTTCGTGGAGGTTATCACCATCGAGAATATACGTGGAAATACCGAGCTCGTGCAATTTACTTTTAATAGCACTGGCAATCGTCGATTTTCCAGAGCCTAACAGACAGGTAAACCAAAGAATATAAATTTTGTGTCCGTGCAGATTTTGCCTGTCTTTCTTTGTGATTGTAAAGGGATGATGAAATATGTTTCGGGGGTTGTCCAAGAGAGTTCTTCTCTAGAAGCAAAGCTTAAAACATTGCTGTAACAATCAAAATTGTAACTATTACGGGTGCCTATTATCAATTATGATCTTCTAAACGTTTACTCTACTATTTTTATATGCAAATTATATTAAATTGTGCATTTTTTATGTAACTTACTGATAATGAGGGGGAGCGTCAAGAATTTTGTGTAAAACATAGATAGGATATTTCAGCAGAGAGATAGAATAATGTGCTGGCTCTACCTCCATGGATACGCTTTTTTTTATTAAGCATAATGCTCTGTAAACATCACTTGTAGTTCTTGATACGCAGTGGAAAAGCCATACAACTTGCGAGTCGCTTATTGCTATTATTTATATAAGTGACTCGATTTTCGGAGCGACTAAGTAAGGTGCGTAATTTAGCAGATAGAAACCCAGTTTGGTAAGATTCTAACTAAATCACCAATAGCGAGCCTTAGACCCACACGAGTAATTGTTTGGGTTAATCGTATCCGAAAGCAGGATTGAATGTGATTGAGCCTCGAAATGAGTTGAAACGGGAGCTTGACAGTGTCCAAAGGCTGAAAGACAACATTCTATGTAGCGTTTTGGTAAGTTATATAGGTCGGGGGGACGAAGAGCAAGCATATTTTACAATGATTACGCAGCAACTTGGGAGACCTGTTAAGAAAGGAATAAAAAAATATAAGTCATTTTGTTTTAACCAAAAAAAACTGGTTACATATTCTAAAAGAGATGTGTATAGGTGAGGAGGGATTAAAGTGGTAAATCATTTTAAGAGTAATTCGGGTTATTGTGTTATTTGTGAAAAAGAAACTACATTTATAGAATATGGTGAATGGCTTCGAGATTGTTACCTATGTAAAACATGTGGTTCTATACCGAGACAAAGAGCATTAATTAATGTTTTGAACATTTTTTTTCAAAATTGGAAGGGAAAAATTATTCATGAATCATCCCCAGCAGGTGCAACTACACAATTATTTTCTAGAACATGTAAGAATTATACAGCATCTCAATACTTTAACAATATCCCTCTTGGCCAAGATTTTCAGGGTACAAGATGTGAAAACCTAGAATGTATGACATTTTCTGATGACTCCTTTGATATTTTTATTACTCAAGACGTATTTGAGCATGTAATGAATCCCGAAAAGGCTTTTAAAGAGATCAAAAGGGTGTTAAAGTCCGGAGGAGTCCATATATTTACAGTTCCTTGGTATCATAGTTCTCCTGCTACTGTGCAGAGAGCGAGAGTAGACGGGGATAGCATCGAATATCTTAAGGAGCCTATATACCATGGAAATCCTATTGATCCGGAGGGATCTCTGGTAACATTTGATTGGGGAATGGATCTTATTGAATTCATTTATAAACACACAAATATGTGTACAATTGTATACCTACAAAAAGAAAAAGCTTTAGGGCTGGAAGCTGAATTCTTACATGTTTTCATAAGTAGAAAAATCTGATGTTTAGTTATCGGAATATTGTTTATATTTAAGCTGGAGTTACAATCTTTAATCTGGTAATAGTGACAAAAGAAGATAGGAGCGGGAGGATACTGTGGAGGAACAGGCTATGTACTTTGCAGGAAAAGAAAACATGGTAATCAGCACTATATTTGAAGAAGTTAGTAATTCATTTGCTTATGAATTCTATGTTAAACCAACGGCATCCATTCAATTAGTTCAAGAATCCTATACGGGAGTTACCGGTATAAAAGGTCAGAGATATGTGATTGGTCCAGGACACGGAGAGATAAAGACAAAAGCAGGCATAGGAATCTCAGTAGGAACCAACGGAATAGCTGTATTTGAACATACTGCCGATCATTTACCGGCTCTATTGGTATATCCTATACCAATTAATGATTGGACACACATCACTGTAGTTTTTAGAGATAAAATACCTATTCTATATATTAATGGTCAGTTTAGGAGGAGAGGATTAAGAAGTTTAAAGCAAAATGTATATGCATCTGGAATTTTTGGCGGTTATGATCCATATGGTTTTTATATAGGATTTATAAGGGATATTACAATTTGGAGTTCTCCTAAGTTACCTCAACAAATTAGGGAAGATGAAAAACAGATAGTAAGTGAAAATGGCATGTTTGGTTATTGGAAATTTGATAATGGAACTTTACCTAATGCTACAGGTTCTCTAATTACCCGTACTATTGAAAAAAAACTTTTTTCAGATATTAGTGTTTTGTTTGTAAAGTCAGGATATGACTCTCCATACAGCCCATTGGAAAGAAGTATCATCGCTGCATTGAAAAGAAACGTTCAAGAATTACATGTAGCCCTCCCGAAAGATGATTTACTTTCTATTGCTCAGAGAACTAAACCAGACCTTGTCCTTGTATTCTGTGGCTTTCAGTTAGCTTGTGATAAGGTAGATGCACTAAAGAAGTATGGATTTAAAACTGTAATATGGATGACAGATGACCCTTATTATACCGACATTACAAAAGTAATAACCCCCTACTATGACTTTGTATTCACACAAGAAATAAATTGTGTTTCTTTCTATACATCATTAGGCTGCAAAAATGTCTATCACTTACCACTCGCTGTAGATTTAAATATATACTATCCCAAAAACGTTGATAAAAATTATAATACTGACATTCTGTTTATTGGAAACGCATTTTGGAATCGTGTAGAATTTTTTGATAGCATAGCGGATTACCTAGTAAGTAAAAATATAATGATTTCAGGTTTATGGTGGGATCGTTTAAAAAATTATCAACTGCTGAGGCACAAAATTTACTTGAATCGCTGGCTATCACCTGAAGAGACGGCAAATTATTATAATGGGGCAAAAATTGTAATTAATTTACATCGTTCTTCTGGTGATGCGAATTTTAATCGAGGTAATGAGGGGGCAAGGCATTCAGTTATCGATCCTAACAAATTACAGTTAGCCCCTGATGGAATCAATCAGAATAGTGGAAAGATAAAGGCTCTATCCCTTAATCCTCGGACTTTTGAAATATCTGCTTGCGGAGCCTTTCAGTTAACTGATGAACGCTCTGATTTAAGTGACTTTTACACACCGGGCTATGATGTCGTCACATATGATACTTCCGCAGATTTCGTTAGGAAAGTGGAATATTATTTAACTCACGAAGAAGAAAGAAAGTTGATGGAAGGAAGGGCATTAGACAGGATTCGGAATGAGCATACTTTTTATCATAGAATTTCAAAGTTAATAACTATAGTGCTTAGTGAGGAATGTACGTAGATTGAGAGGGGATATTAAGTTTTATATGAAGGAGGTATGAGTATTGAAAATAATAGCTTTTTACTTACCCCAATTTCATAGAATACCGGAAAATGACCAATGGTGGGGAGAAGGGTTTACTGAATGGACTAATACACGGAGGGCCCAACCTTTGTTCCACCGGCATTATCAACCAAGAGAACCACTTAATAATTATTATTACAACTTAACAGATCCTACAACCAGAAGGTGGCAAGCTGAAATTGCGAAAAAATATGGAATATACGGCTTTTGTTACTACCATTATTGGTTTAAAGGCAAGCAACTTTTAGAGAGACCATTCAATGAAGTTTTAAGGTTAGGGGAGCCTGATTTTCCCTTCTGTCTTTCTTGGGCAAATGAGTCATGGACTCGAACATGGGACGGGGGAAATAATGATATATTAATAGGTCAAGAATACGGTCATAGAGAAGATTGGAAAAAGCATTTCGATTATCTATTAAAAGCATTTTTAGATAATAGATATATTCGTATAAATAATAAGCCTGTTTTTTTAATATATCGACCAGAACTTATACAGCACTGTGAAGAAATGCTTAATTTCTGGAACGACTTAGCTAAAGAAGCAGGATTAGATGGTATATATTTCATTAGAACATTAAATGGGTTCCCTTATGTTGAAAAAAATGGTTTCGATGCGAGTGTTGAATTTGAGCCTATGTATACCCTGCGCCATGATTATTTACCCAACCCGCATATACTGGATTCACCATATAGGCCTATGTTTGCAGATTATGACGCAACATGGGATCGTATAGTAAGTAGAGTTCCGCAGGATAAGAATAATAACCCTATTATACCAGGCGCTTTTGTAGATTGGGATAACACAGCCCGACTTAAAAAAAATGCGTTAATCTATAGAGGTGCAACCCCCGAGAAGTTTGGGAAGTATCTAAGCGTGCGGATTCAAAGAGCAAAGAGCATTTATAATAGTAATTACTTATTTATCAACGCTTGGAATGAGTGGGCAGAAGGTACTTATTTAGAACCTGATAAAAGATATGGGTTTCGGTACCTAGAAGAGGTTAAAAAGGCTGTAGAGGAGAATAGCTAGAATTATTAATAAAGGTAATACACTATCTCGCTAGAAGAATATTATTTTATTTCAAAATATAAAAGATTGGGGGAATTTATTTGAAAACAATAGCTTTCTACCTGCCACAATTCCATCAGATACCCGAAAATGATAAATGGTGGGGAGAGGGATTTACAGAGTGGACTAATACACGTAAAGCAATGCCTTTGTTTCCGGAACATTATCAGCCAAGGGAACCTTACAATGACTTTTATTATGATTTAACTAGACCTGAAGTAAGGAAGTGGCAGGCTGATATAGCTAAGCAACATGGTATACACGGATTTTGTTATTATCATTACTGGTTTAAAGGAAAAAGACTGTTAGAGAGGCCATTTAATGAGGTTTTAAAATCTGGGCAACCTGATTTTCCTTTTTGTCTGTCATGGGCTAATGAACCTTGGACTAGGAGCTGGGATGGGCTAGAACATAACGTTTTAATGCCACAGGATTATGGAGGTAAGGAGGACTGGAAAGAACATTTTGATTATTTAATACAGGCTTTTCAAGATAAGAGGTATATTCGTGTTGATGATAAACCTTTATTTATTATATATAGACCAGACCATATTCCGCGATGTGAAGAGATGTTAGCTTACTGGAATGTTTTAGCTAAACAAAATGGTTTAAAGGGTATCTTCTTTGTTGAGACACTGAATAGCTTTTCAATTCCTAATACTAAGGGGTTTGATGCCAGTGTTGAGTTTGAGCCAATGTACACACTTATTCATGGGAACTGTTCACGTCTTTGGAAGGCGATACATGGATATGGTGTAATAGATTATGATAAGGTGTGGGAATGTATCCTAAATAGACATCCATCTCAACGGCATAAAAAAGTTTTTCCAGGTGCTTTCGTTGATTGGGATAATACGCCTCGAAAAGGAGCGAATGGTGGAGTTTTTGTTGGTTCGACCCCTGAAAAGTTTTATCGATATTTAACAATGCAAATACAAAGAGCAAAATTTGTGTACAAAAGCGAGTTTTTATTTATTAATGCGTGGAATGAATGGGCTGAAGGAGCATACTTGGAGCCGGACAAAAGGTATAATTTGCAGTATTTGGAATCCGTGAAAAAAGCATTACAAGCTAATGGGGTGGAAATATAAGGGTAGCAAGAATTTCAAGAGAGTCATAGCTGAGCTTCTATAAGAAAGGGGAAGCATTATTAATGAGAGGATTTTAAATACTAAACCGGAAAATATACCTGAGTTATTTAAAGATATTTCGCTTTGTGGGAACTTATTGACTACAAGGTAAATAAAGAAGATCCTTATCAGACAATAATTACAAGAAAATGATTGAGATTGAGAATTTGTTTTCATATACGATGACTACAGAATGGATAGTAAAAAGTGTATGAAAATTTTCTATCTCCAAAGGCTAAGTAAAGATTTGATTTTACATACAGATTTAGTGTTGTTACTTATTTTGAGCGTCTAGATATTTCGTTCTCTAATTCAAATTCTTTACTTAGTTCAATACTTTCGTTGTTATTTAACCAAGGGGTAGCTGACCTTTCGATAGCTACGAATCCCCCATATATAGTTATACTCGATATGTAGGAGGAATGACTTCCTACAGCTTCTACTAGTTCAAATACAAGTTTAGTAGGTTCGTTTTCTTCGGTAAAGTAAGGGTCATTGATTTTTTGATATTCAGGCCAGTGTCCCCAAGCCCAATCTTCAATTACATACATTCCTCCCGGATTCATTAAAGGAAACAGAATTTCAAAACTTTTTTTAGAATATGGGTATAAATGAGAAGCATCGTCGAAAACCAAATCAAAACCATTTGGAAACTCAAATAGGCAGATTTCATTTAATTTCTGAGAATCAGTCTGACTAGTGCCCCAATACATTTTGATGTTCTCTTGTAATCCATTTTCGCTGATGTATCTTTTTAAGTAGGATGGGTCTTGAATACTAATGTCAATCCCCACAATTTTTTCGGGATTAAGAATTTCATACCAGAATGCAATACTACCACCTTCAAACATTCCTAACTCTAAGATGTTTTTAGGTTTGAAATTAGGTCTTAGTTGAAAAAAATTCACATATTGATTTATTAATTCCACTGATTTATAAAAAATAAAACATTGATCTCCTAAGTCCCATGTTTGATCATTTTTAAAATGTTGTAAACGAAAAACTAGGCTATCTAAAACAACTCGATCTGCTTTCCAGTTTAATTTATAAAAATTATGCATACATGAGTTCCTCCCTAATTATTAAGTTACATCTGATGTTTTTTGTAAATATTCACGGGTTCAACGAATGAGATTTCTTGTTTGGAACCCTATGGTAGTCTTTAAGCCTAAGTTCATAAAGATTTTCCGGTCTCCTTTGAAGCTGAATAAAATATTTCAAATGATTTATGTAAGGGGCAGTGAAGTAGATGAGTAGGAGCAGAGCAGGTCGCCTTGTTCATGTGAATTTTTTACTTTTATCCCGGAATGAACTATTTTTACTGTTCTAGATACATATTATGTTTCTTCACTCTTGTCATATTCACATATTTCTTTGATTTGTATAGGTATATAGATTATTTTATCTTCTTCATAAGTGCTTCTTGATTTCCACAATCTATATAAATCCAATTTATAAGTTCGACATGGACAAAATCCAACTTCATGTCGAAAATTCATTTAGGATATATATAAATGAACTGATTCTTGTCTAGATTATGAAGAAGATCATTGGTGTTGTCTAAGGTAATTCATTTGTCAAGTACATAGTCACATGTTTCAAAATACAGCTTACATAAATATTAAGCCTCAAGCTTAATTACAGGGGTGCATATAATTATTATAAACCGGATAATAAGGAGGACGTGATATGGCTCCAATCGTATCGGCCATTTTGACAAGTTATAACAAATCCCATACAATTGGGCAAGCGATTGAAAGTGTACTTGCTCAAACAATGGGGAATTGGGAATTGTTCATCATGGATGATAACTCCAATGAGGAAACGGTTGGAATCATCAAACGCTATTTAAATGACCCGAGAATATATTATTTTAACAGTAACATTCAAGATAGCGAAAGGTATAAAAAAACCAGATATGCCACTCTGATAAATGGAGCGTTGCTTAAGGCAAAAGGGAAATATATCACTTATCTAACCGATGACAATATATTTTTATCTGAACGTTTTAGAGTGATGGTTGATGTACTAAAGCAAAATCGGCAAGTAGAAATTGTTTATTCCCAGCAGATAGTAAGGTTTTTAGATGAAAATGGAAAAATGCAATATGAAATTACCCGAAATACCAAGGGGATATTAAATAAACCAGCCGGATTGGTTGATCATTGTTCTATCATGCATACTCGAGAAATAGCTGATAAAATATTTAGGAAACACGGGGGCTACTGGGATGATGATCCAGCTTATTGGTTTAATGGTGATGCAGCTTTTTGGAATCGTTTAACCAAGTTTAATTCATTTTATCCTATTCCCAAAACTTTAGATATCGCTTTTAAAGGCCCAGAATCCTTCCAGAAACTTTACGCTCACTTGCCGAATAGTATTCCAAATGGAACTCTAGTGAAAGGGCCTTCATCTGAGATATATATAATCGACAATCAAGAACGGCGGAAAATTTCTCCGGAAATCTTTGAAAAGCTGAAATATGACCATAACCAGGTTGTAAAAATCCCGGATCCGTTTCTTTTTAAATATAAAGAGGGGATTTTTATTGACGACCAGATTTTTTTAAACTTGACACTGTTACCAAATCAAAGGCTCATTAAGTCTCCTGAACATCCAGCAGTATACTATATACAGAACAATAAAAAGCATCTTATTAAAAATGAAAAAGCATTTAGAGATTTTAAATTCCAATGGAATCAAATTGTAATAGTCAGCGACCAATTATTAGCCGAATTACCAGATGGCTTGCCGATTGAAGCATTATCAAATGAGATAACTATTTTACCAGATGGTGTATTATTTCATGATGAATTCTATTATATTAGTTTGAATAATCACCTTCATCCTATAGAAGAACGAGTGGCAGTTAAATTGAACCTGCCTGTAACAAACCCAGTGAGAATTGGATCTAGTTTTTTGACTAAATTTAAACAAGGAGAGCCTTTTAACTGGAAGATCGTTTTTTAAAATAAGGCTCTGTTAAAGAATGTTGTTGATTTCCTTATTAAACTACCATGTAAGAACGGCATTTTCTTCCATTTTTTGTGGTGAAGCCTTGCTTCATGGATGGCTAACGGGGGAGGATAGTTCAATAAAAAATATTCCGCCCTTATGATACAATTGTGATAAGTAGATTTTATCAAGGGGTAATTAATGCACGAATGCAAAATTTCATACATGCACCACATTTATTCAAAACACCAATTTCACATAAGCAAGCCTTGATAACAGAAGCGAAATATCCTCAGGAAGGAGCAAGGCATTTGAATATAAAATTAAATCAAAAAATCATTAAAGAAATGTGCGGTACAGTCTCCTTCAAAAGAGGAGACTCTTTATATCGCGCTAATAACGTGACATTTGAAAATTACAGTCCCGGTGGTTGTGAAGCAACGGTTACAGGAATGGAAGATTTCCATGTCACCATTGAAAAGGATGCCAACGGAGGCTTTCGCACGAAATGCAGCTGCCCTACGCTAGCTTCCTTTCAAAGGGATTGTCAGCATATTGCGGCCGTTTTACTGTCGATTTACGAACACCAGCGTCAAGGAACAATCCCTATTAGCTTCAGCAAACGACACTCTGACTCTTCAACAAATCAAGCACTGACAGAAGGTTTGCTGACCCTTTTCAATGATCAGCCTATACGACCAAGCAGCCATCAGCTTCACTTTGAAAACAGGCAAGTGCTTGATACAGAGTTTACGTGTAAACCCGTCACCATAGGCAAGGGACGACACATGTTCGGAATAGAAGTTAAGATCGGGACGACACATGTGCAAAATATCCGAGATTTTCTGGAGCAAGTGAAAGAAGGTATTCCCAGCGTGCTTTCCATTTTATTCACGTACGACCCAAGCCTTCATTGCTTTCAAAATGAAACAGATGCTGTGATTCAGCAACTCATACAAGTAATCCATGATGAAAAGGTGTACATCGAAAAATTGTCAGATGAATCAGATTATGTAAGCGATAATCATATATTACTGATTCCTCCATCTTCTTGGGACAGGCTTTTTCCTATACTTGAGAAAGCACCAATGGTGAAGCTGGAGTATGACTGGAATATGTATGACGGTCTTCGCTTATCGAACGAACCACTTTCTTTACAGTTTGACTTTGCTGAAGCCGAGGGCAAAGGCTATCAACTGAAAATCAATGGGCTGAATCGGATGGTTGTGTTGAATTCATATAGGTCTGTCCTATCTGAAGGAAAACTAATACAGATGAAAAGTGAGGACTGTAACCGTCTTTCAGACCTAAAACAGATGCTAGATGCTTCAGGAACGAATCAAATTCCGATTCCTCAGGAGCAAATAGATTTTTTTCTGGAAAAAGTGGTTCCAGGTTTGAAAAGACTAGGCGATGTCCAAATATCTGGAGCTATTTCCAAGCAGTTTGTGAAGACACCGTTGATTACCAAGCTATACTTGGATCGTGTGAAAAATCGCCTGCTTGCTGGGCTGGAGTTTCACTATGAAAATATTGTAATTAATCCATTGGAAAGTCGGGAACTCCGGGCAGGCTCTATGCTTATAAGGGATGTGGAAAAGGAGGATGCGATCCTGCAGCTGATGGAGGATAGCTTGTTTGCCAAGACGGACGGCGGATATTTTTTGCATAATGAAGAGTTGGAGTATGAGTTTTTGTACCATGTCGTTCCCGAGCTTCAAAAACTTGTACAAATATATGCAACTACCGCAGTGAGAAATCGGATTTTCAGAGGGAATGCTCGTCCGCAGGTTAGGGTAAAGGTCAAAAAAGAACGGACCAATTGGCTGGAATTCAAATTTGAAATGGATGGCATTCTTGAAAAACATATACGTGAGGTTCTATTGGCTCTAGAGGAAAAACGGAAGTATTATCGTTTGCGGAACGGATCGTTACTCTCGTTGGAGACAAGGGAATTTGAAGAAATTAATCGTTTTCTGAATGCACTACCAGTCCAAAATGAAGATCTGGAAAGTGGCTTGAATTTACCAATCGTCAGGGGTCTTCAGCTGCTTGATTCTGTTGATGATAATGCATTCACGTTAGAGGAATCGTTCCTTCAGTTCTTGGAAAACATCCGCAATCCGGGCAGTTTGGAGTTCGAGGTGCCGAAGAGTTTAGAGTCGATATTGCGAGACTATCAAAAACGCGGCTATAAATGGATGAAAACACTTGCCAGCTATGGCTTAGGAGGGATTCTTGCGGATGATATGGGACTGGGTAGTGCGAAACGTTCGCATATAAATGCTGCATAAGCATGAAGTTGCGAGAGCAATATGAAATGCTCTAACTGAATCATCGAATTGTTGGGTGAAATCCCCAAATGGGATTAATGACCTGTGAAAGAATAATCCTATCTATGAGCCTCCTGCATGCGGCGGTTATCCTTTTGTAACCGCGGTATGAGAGCCAGGTGAAGTCGTCTACTGACGGGAACCTACAGTCCCCGATATGAGGCGGTAGTCCTTAAAATCATCCTATGGTGAGCGAAGACGAACCCTCGTCATGTACGCACCGTTACCCATAGCTATCTTAATGTAGGTCAAAGGATGGTACAGGCGAAATTTCCTTACCTTTTCCTAATGTAAGGAAACTTCTCGACGGATTTGCCTAAACTGTCGAGATGACTCAAGAAGTTAAGGTCAATCTAACTTGAGAGAGTAACCTCGGTGTATAGAGGGCACCTAAGGGATGAAAACAAAGGGATAGATGATTTGGAACGTTTGAGACTCGGCTAATGGAGCTAAAAGGAGCAAAGAAGTTAGCCGAGAGTCAGCAGTGTCGTAGTAGCGATGATGGATAGGCAATGATTTGGCTATAAAACAGATGAAACGCTGTGGAAATGTCAAGGAGCACAAAACTATCCTAGCGAAGGACACTAGTCGATAGAAAATAATAACTAACAGATTCTACGGATACGAACCGTTCCTCGGGGAACGTGGGAGTTAAACAGTCAATTCACGCATAACCTGTAATCCTAAAATCAAGGAGGTTATGAGACGACGTGAAGGTTAACACACGTAGAATCAAATCGGAATCTGGTCTGAAACAAATGCTTGATGAAATGTATACAAAAGCAAAAGAAAACGCCGAACCATTTTACAACTTGATAGAACTTATGAAACATCGGGAAACAATCCTGACAGCCATCCATAACATTAAATCCAACAAAGGAAGTAAAACAGTTGGTGTGGATGACAAAGATATAAATGAATATCTGCAAATGAATGAAACGGCACTTCTCGGAACGATTCGAAACTACATCGATAACTATCATCCTAGTCCAGTACGGCGTGTGTACATTCCGAAACCTGGAACGGATAAGAAGAGACCGCTAGGCATTCCAGCTATGATAGACAGAATTATTCAAGAATTAGCCAGAATTGTTCTGGAACCCGTCGCAGAAGCGAAATTCTACGAATACAGCTTTGGTTTTCGCCCTTTCCGGAGTGTGGCGCATGCGCAAGCCGAAATCATGGGACGTGTGACTCGAAGCAAGATGTACGTCGCCATAGAAGGTGACATCAAAGGATTTTTCGACAATATCAATCACAGCAAACTAATCAAAATGATGTGGGCGATGGGAATAAGGGACAAACGCTATCTGGCTATAATCAAGAAAATGCTGAAAGCGGGCTATATGAAGGATGGAAAAAAGTATGTGGAAGACATAGGGACGCCGCAAGGCGGTATTATATCGCCACTACTTGCCAACATCTATCTCAACAATTTCGACTGGATGATAGCAAAGATGTTCCAAGCTCACCCAGCAAGGCAACTAGCTCCTAACCCCTTCAAGCAAGGCTTGAAGAAAGTAGCTAAGTATCATAAGAAATGCCAAATTATAAGGTACGCCGATGACTGGGTAATCTTATGCGAAGATAGAAAACAAGCCGAATCAATTTTAATCAAATGCAGGAAGTACCTTAAGCACGTTCTGAAGATAGAACTCTCTGAAGAGAAAACGCTCATAACGGACTTAAGAGAAAAGAGGATGAAGTTCCTCGGATTCGAATTCTTTGTCAACAAAAATCCAAATAGTAAAGCCAAGAGGATTAGCTGTCGGAGCCTTCCGAATATCGAAAAGTTGAAAGGAAAAGTTCGAGAAATTGCCAAGGATATCCGCTCCATTCACAATAAGCGAGACCAATACGGTAATGGATATATCATTGAATTGATAAACTCCAAAATCGTAGGCATAGCAGAGTTTTATAAGGTATGTCACTCAGCTCATATTATGAAAAGAGCGGACCAGAAAATATATATGGCGGCATATAAAAAATGGTGCAAGATGAAAAGTAACGGACAAAAGCGAAGATGGGAAAACTACGTGATCCCAGCGAACCAAGTCCGAAACAGGCCCAACCGACACGGTAAACGGAATGATAGGATTTTCTATCTGGAAGTAGATGGTGTAAAAATAGGTTTGACCAAATTCAGCTTCACCAAAAGCAAAATGCAAACTCGAATTAAAACAGGCTTGACTCCGTATACGCCGGAAGGAAGGAAACTGTACGAAAGAATGACAGGGAAAAACTTCCTGAAGGACAGGCAGACGCTATACACGATACAAATGCTGAAATTACGGACAAAGGCACTGCAAAACAAGCTCATCAGCCCAAGATACAACTATGAATACATCATGAACAGGGAATATGCTTGTAATCGAGACAAATGCAAATGCAAGTGTTGCGACGTCGCTCTTCATTCTGACACCATACACTGTCATCATATAAAACCTTGGCTACCTCTTGACGAGGTAAATAAAGTCCCAAACCTGGCTACGATATGTAAGTTCTGTCATCAAAAAATACACGGCGGAAGACCTAACATAGGAACAGCTAAGAGTATGCAGAAAATCGAAAATTACCAAAAAGCGTTGAAAAGACCAGCGGAAACTGTTAGTTAATTACACACTTACAACTGTGAGGTTGTAGGCAGTGATGAAACCTTTACGGAGAAAACCACGAAGGAAGTAAATTTCTATCGATGGAACGCCGTGTGCATTGAAAGGTGCACGCACGGTGTGGGACGGGGGAAAAGCTGGAGATGAATTCAAAAGCTTACCTATCGTCATAAACGCTGCAAAGCATCACGTTCATTCTATCAGAGCTTCATGACATACGTAAAAAGAAGTTCCCGGTCCTTATTGTTTGCCCATCATCTTTGACGTATAACTGGCTTAGTGAAATCATGAAATTTGCCCCAGATGTACAAGCCGTTGTCATTGATGGCAATAAAACAGAGAGGTTCAAGATTCAGAAGGATGTAACGGATATGGATGTTGTCATTACCTCCTATCCATTATTACGCAGGGACATAAAGTGGTTTGAGAAACAAGTCTTTCACACTGTGTTTTTTGATGAGGCACAGGCATTTAAAAATCCTGTGACACAAACAGCACGAGCGGTGAAGAGGATACAGGCAGATTATCGCTTCGCCCTCACTGGTACACCGGTGGAGAATTCACTAGAGGAGCTGTGGTCAATTTTTCACGTTGTCTTTCCTGAACTATTCCTGGGGTTAAAGGAATACAGTAACCTCTCAAGGAAAACGATTGCCCGGCGGATCCGTCCATTTTTGCTTCGTAGATTAAAAGAGGATGTACTTTCAGAACTTCCAGAAAAAATCGAGTCGATGGAATCAGTGGAGTTGCTCCCTGATCAGAAGAAGCTTTACGCTGCCTATTTGGCGAAGCTGCGACACGACACGTTGAAGCATCTGGACAAAGATACACTCAGGAAAAATCGTATCAAAATCCTGGCTGGTTTGACTCGGTTACGACAGATTTGTTGTCACCCAGCCTTATTTGTGGACGGCTATAAAGGAAGCTCAGCGAAATTTGAACAGCTGATGCAGATTGTAGAAGAATCAAAGCTTTCTCGAAGAAGGGTGTTGATTTTCTCTCAGTTTACGAAAATGCTTGAGCTCATAGGTAGAGATTTAGCGATTCAAGGAATCCCTTTTTTCTACCTTGATGGACAAACCCCATCTGAAGAACGAGTGGAAATCTGCAATCGTTTTAATGCAGGCGAACGTGATTTTTTCCTCATTTCCTTGAAAGCAGGCGGAACAGGCCTCAATCTGACAGGTGCTGATACCGTTATCCTCTATGACATTTGGTGGAATCCTGCAGTCGAGAAGCAAGCAGCTGGTCGTGCCCATCGTATTGGTCAGACAAATGTTGTACAGGTCATCAAGCTTGTTGCCCGAGGCACAATCGAAGAAAAAATGAATGAACTGCAAGAGAAAAAGAGACATTTGATTGAAGAAATCATCGATTCTGAGGAGAAAGCGTCTTTTGCTCTTACCGAAGAGGACATTCGGGCAATATTGATGATATAGAAGGGGTTAGGACCATTTTGAACTGATCTATAAAGTCGATGCTTTATCGGAAAGCCTTCGAACGAGTTTGTTGAAACAGTATCGCTCCTAATCTTCAAATAGAAGACATACAAAAGGACCAAAAAATAGGTCCTTTTCTTTTTGCGACATATCAACAATATTCTTTAACAGAGCCTAAAATAAAGTAACCTTTTAAAAGGGATGTAGTGACGTTCTTGATCAAAAGGCTTTCGTGTTCCACTATTTCCTTAATTTGTTTCAGATTATTCGTCATCTATGTATCAAAAAATTTTTGTCTGCTTTCTTTTAATATCTTCGTATGCATCTCTTTATCTACCTTAAAACTGCTGCTTCCATAGTGATAGATAAAAACGTCATTTTAACTTTTTATTTGGAAAACTTTACTAATTAGTGGTTATCATCAACGAGGCATTGTGATAAAATGGTAAAAGAATTGAATTTGTAAAAAAGGAAGAAACAGAATATGCGAAATGAAGTAAACTTGCCCACTCTTCTTGATAAGTTAATAACTGAATATGAAAAGATACACGGGGAAATGATATTTAAATTCGAAAAACAGGCCGGAAAGTTTATTTTGATAGATATCAATCAAGGATTGCTCGATGTAGTCAATTTAACACGGGACGAGGTAGTTGGAAAGGGGTTAAATGCTCTATTCATATGTGAAGAATCAATTAGTAAGCTCCAAAAAATTTGTGGAATAGCTTGGGAAGGAAAAAAGGTTGTTTATTACCTTATCCCTGATACGAATCAAGATATATTCTTGGTCGTAGCTTTAAAGCCAAATATGTATCAGGGGCAAGTAATAGAAGTAGTTGCACATTGTGTATCTTTGGATAGTAAAGAATTTGTGTACATAGCAAACACACTAGCCTCTCTTGAGCCACTTGGAATTTTAGATGATTAATATATTCTACTGTATATATTTTTGGATAGTTTGACGGAGTTTTCGGATGATATCGATTATAAATTCCATTTCTTCCTGAGTAATTTTTTGGTCATCTAGAACTAAATTATATTTTTTGAAAAGCTCTTCCGAATCAATATCTAAATCTTGCATAAATTGTTGTTCTGCTTGGGTATATTCTTTTTCACCTTTCGATTCGATGAAATATCGGATGTCTACCCCATAAATGTTTGCGATCCTTTGCAATAATGTTAGAGAAGGGGCGTAAATTCCTCTTTCGATCTTTGAAAGATTGCTGTAGTCATAATTGATTTTTTCAGCGAGACTTTTTAACGTATCGCCATTTTTCTTTCTAAGTTCTTTGATTTTGTTCATTATCTTCCCCTCCTTTATTAATTGTATACGATTTTAAACAGTTGGTCACTTGTAGGTAAAAATTGGTTTTATAAGTGGAACATATAGTTTTTTTTGGTATATAAAACCAATAGCCGATATATATTTAAATTGAATAACTTACTTACAATTATGTTTGGGAAATGTGCTCCAGCAAAAACGATTCTACATTTGAGGTCTGAATAATACGAATGCCATCATCTATATCTACACGGTAAGGCGACTTTGAAACAATCCACACGTAAGGGAATTTTTTATCCGTATGATTAGGGAGGCTAGGACACCAGCCCATAAACTTAAAATACCTTGCATAGCGTTCTAGCTTTGCCTTCATTATCTCGGTGGTGTATCTTGATTTTTGGATTTCTACGAAGAATGGAGTGTTACGCCATACCATGAAGATATCCGGCTGCATAAAACCAGGCCCGTATCTTTGTTCGACTTGGAATACGGTTGGTTGCTCAAATTTACATAATTTGATGTAAAAATCAACAATAGCTAGATAATGGCTGATCTTTCGTGAATTTGGCTTTATTGTGGAAGGACTAGGGAAGTAAATATAGGGTTGCCATTGTGTATTTGCTTCTATATGGTTGTCTCGTCTTAGCCTTTTCAAAACAGAATTTGCTGCTGTAATAGGATTCTTAAGATTCCGAAAAAATAGATGTGTAATTTGGTCCCTAGTCATGCAACGAAAAAGGGTTAACGCCTCAAGGATTTTTCCATCGCGAGATGTTAGCATGATGAATCCACCTTCCTCATTGTTGTATAAGCTAAAAACAATTTTAGAAACTCTTTACTGACAAGGGATGCAGCGCTAAAACATAAGTATGGGCTACTTTAGTAGGTATATATGTACAATAACACCTGTCTTATAACTAAAACTTACTAATAGGTCAAAGACAAGTTCTTTCCCTAGGCACTGGGATGATAATTGGTCTTTTTGGAATCGTTTAACCAATATTGTTCAATTTTACCTTATAATCAAAATTAAGGATATATTGTAAAGGCCCTGAAGCCTTCCAGAAACTTTACACTCACTTGCCGAAGAGTATTCCAAATGGGACATTAGTGAAAGGGCCTTCATCTGATATATAATCGACAATCAGGAACGACGAAAAATTTCTCCGAAGATAACTATTTTACCAGAGGTTGTATTATTTAATGATGAATTCCATTATATTCATTTAAATAATCATCTTCATCCTATAGAAAAACGAGTGGCAGTTAAACTGAACTTACCTGTAACAAATCCAGTGAGAATAGGACCTAGCTTTTTGACTAAATTTAAACAAGGAGAGCCTTTTAACTGAGTTGAAATAAAGTAACCTTTTTTAAAAAGGGATATAGTGACGTTCTTGATCAAAAGGCTTTTCACGTTCTACTATTTCTCTAATTTGTTTCAAATCATCCATCATCCATTTATCAAAAAACTTTTGTCTGCTTTCTTTTAGGATCTCCGCATGCATCTCTTTATTTAGCTTAAAACTGCTACTTCCATAGTGATGAATAAAAACGTCATTTGCTACCCACAGTTTTTTTTCACTTATTTGAGCTCTTATACAGAAGTCAGTATCTTCGTAATAACCGGGAAAAAAACGTTCATCAAGCCCTCCAATCACATCGATTAAGCTTCTTTTAAAAACCATACAAAGACCGCTTAGTTGGTCGACTTCATAGCCTTGTCTGTGGTGTGTTTTTGTCCATTTACTCGCGAAAGTTTGCATTTGCTGTATTGATTTATAAGAAACTGGCATTATTGCTTGATGCCACACAATAATATTTGATCTGGGGCCCACTATACCTATCGACCCGTCGTGATTAAGCCGCCACAGTAACCGGGTTAACCATCCTTCTGTAACAACGGTATCATTGTTAAGCAGTACGATATTTTCTCCTTTTGCAATCGATAACCCCTGGTTGCAGCCGCCTGAAAATCCTCTATTTTTTTGATTAGCGATAACCTTAGCGTTAGGGAGAGATCTAAGAAATTTAAGAGTGCCATCTGTAGATCCATTGTCAATCACAATTAATTCATAGTTTTCCTTAGTGTATTGAAAAATACTGAATATACATTCCCTTGTAAATGAAAGGCCGTTAAAGGTGAGAATAATGATCGATGTTAACGGAGTATTATCTGTTGGGGTATTATTGTTAATCCACATTACTAACACCCTTCCGTATAAGGAGCGTAATACAACTCTAAAGCTTATGATCGGGAATTCCCTCCCGTTCATAAGCTTTTGGACATTTAAGGGCTGCAAACAGACCGATTCCTCCCCTTGATAAGGTGAAATTTCGAAAAAACCTCGTGATTTCCTATTTTACCCTTAAATTTGTTTTTTACCTTAACAAAAGACGTCAACGATAAGTTCGAATGCGCTGTACAATACCTTAAACATCCAACTTAAATACGAAAACCGTCAGTCAATTTCTATAATTCTTAAAGGGATTAATGGGATTCGAAATATGCTGGGATTGGCTATTTAAGTATGGATTTTTTTCATAATAATAATTAAGAGCGTTTGTTTGGTCGGAGTTGGGACGTGTATGAGAAGTGTAATTTTCATAATTACTATTTAGAGAGTTTGTTTGGCTAGAGTTAGAATGTATATGAGAAGTGTAATTTTCATAATTACTATTTAGAGTATTTCCTTTGGTTGAGTTAGGAGCTATTTGATTTGAATAGATATCATTTCTATTCGCAACAGAATTTCTTTGTTCGAAAGGAGGCTTTGTCTGATTTACAGAATTAAAAGACTGTATTTGTTTTTCCCTACCACCATTTTTCATTTTTTTCATTAAATTTACTATTTCTTGTTTATATTCATTTTCTTTTGCATTGTAACTGATAATAGTTTCATTTAAATTTTCTATTTCTTGTTTATATTCAGTTTTTTTTGTTTTGTAACTGATAATAGTTTCATTTAAATTTTCTATTTCTTGTTTATGTTCAGTTTCTTTTGTTTTGTAACTGATGATTGTTTCATTTAAATTTTCTATTTCTTGTTTATGTTCAGTTTCTTTTGTTTTGTAACTGATGATTGTTTCATTTAAATTTTCTATTTCTTGTTTATGTTCAGTTTCTTTTGTTTTGTAACTAATAATTGTTTCATTCAATTTTTGTATTTCCACTTTATATGTTTCTATTTCTTGGTAGATAAGAATCGTTTTGTTAATTTGAGAAAGCAGGGACTTTATTTCAGAAATATCATTTATAAGATTTTCCGCATGTATCAACTGTTTTTTTACCTCATTGAATTCCAATTTTCTTTCTTCATTTTGTGTATTAGACATTAATTAAACCTACCTTTCTTTAATTTAGCTTTTTCTCCCGTTCATTTCGTGTATATAGAGAAACAAAGGTTTTAATTACTTTTAGTTTATAAAACTTGATGCGTTAAAACTTCAGGCGTTACTTTAAACATTTTTGCTTTTTTATGAATGGAGTTCAGCTTGAAACTCTTGTTGTTTCTGGAGATTTACCCGATTTAACGTATAAGTCGGGTTTGTGCAGCTTAGTCTCTATCGATGAAGCGGTTTTGCAATTCCAAATTGGATCATGGTCATATGAAAGTTCTCTTCCGACATGTGTTGAAGAATCTTTGTGTTCCAGCATGATTCCATGGCCCATCCTTGTTGGGACAGAAAACACCCACTTTTAAACATGGTGAGATATCAAGTTGATCTATATAGATATATGTACGCAATGCTTATAAGGTGATTCCGTAAAAGTTACGTATTTGATTTTGTATGATGAAGGCTTTTCAGTTAGGAAGTGTGGCGATAGGAGCGCTCCTTACATATAGATAGTATATCTGGTTATATAGGCATTTATATTGAGGAAAGAGGTGAGAAGATGGAGAGGAAACAAAAGAGAGGGAATACCAGTCATAAATTGACTCAGCTACAACTCGAGCAAATTATTATTCAACTTAAATGTGAGCTGGCTCAATATAAATCTAAGGTACGAGAATATCAAGAGGATTACCATTTCGATATGCTGAAAAACCTGAAAATTAAAAATCTGATGTTATTAAAAAATATTGAAGAATATAAAGCACAGCTCAAAAATACAGAAGATGAAAGGATGATTACAAACACTAAGATTATTGAATTGGAAGAGGAGAGTAAAGCGTATAGGATCCAGTTAAAGGAAACAGAAACTAAATATGAAAAAGATCTACAGGAAAATTCCGAAATTCAGCAACAATTAGAAGAGAAAATCAAAGTATTACAATCGGAAGTAGAAGATTTTTATGAAAAATTTGCCTTGCAAGAATCAATTCAACAGAGTAATGAAAACTTGGATAGGGAGTTGAAAAATTACAAGGCAGGAAAAGAGAAGGAAATCAAATTACTTCAAACAAAATTAACACACTATGAAGATGAACTAAAAATTCTTCAAGACAAAAATAAAAACTTGGATAGAGAGTTGGAGAGCACCAAGGCTGAGGCAGAGAAGCAAATAATATTACTTCAAAC
>NZ_KE387255.1:0-18808 GCF_000430785.1 Ectobacillus panaciterrae DSM 19096 | reverse complement strand
GAAAAGCAAAATAAATTGCATACAGAAAAAATTACGGACTATGAAAACGAACTGAAAATCCTTCAAGACAGAAATAAAAGCTTGGATAGGGAGTTAGAGAGCAACAAGGCTGAGGCAGAGAAGCAAATAACAGTACTTCAAATAAAATTAATGGACTATGAGGAAGAAAGGGAAAAGCAAAATAAATTGCATACGGAAAAAATTACGGATTATGAGAACTATCAAAAAAAATTACAAAGAGAAAATGCTGATTTGACAGGTGAAATTGAAAATTATAGAAAAAAAATAGAAAAACAAGTATCTATGGAAAAGGAACAGAAAGAATTAATCATCATCTTAACCGAAAAATTAAATGAATTTCAGGTAAATCAAAAAAACTATGAAACTTTACAAAAAAAATTAAAAGGGAAAAATGAGGAATTAAATATGGAAGAGAAACGGAGAAATGCTCTTCAACAGCAACTGCAAAGGAGCACAACACATTTAGCTTCAACGCAAAGTACTGAGAATGGAATTGATTATGAACAAATTCAAAAGTTAGTCGAGCAAATAGATGAATGCGGAAAAAATATATCTGAAAGTGTTTTTTTAATTCATCGATTAAAGCAGGAGATAGTACAATTGAATAATGAAATTTTAAAATTGGAAAGTTTCATCTGATAAATGTCGTTCGGTGAATCGCATAGACCTTGCCCGTACTTAAAAAAGAAAAAATATCATTTTATTCCGATCTAGTCATTAAACTTTAAGCAGGAACAAATCTGCAATGGAGTTGGTTATTGTGAAATATCTAAATTATAACTATGAAAATCATATGCTTGTAACCCATCAGGTATTAAAGTTAATTGATCTGGCGATATTTCAAAAAAAAGGTCTCTCGCTAGCCCGCTTTGGAATTGGAGAGATCACCTATTTAACAAGTACGGCAAGTACCGTTTTAGTTCAGCAGTTTGAACGTTATAAATCCTATGCCGGAATAACTTGTTCACCTGAGGAGATTAGAAGGCAGCTGATTCAAGCATTGAAGAACACAGATATAGCCGGTTTGATTCCAACCTCCAGGTTGGACTTCTGGGGAAAAGCTACCAAGCAAGTTCTACAGGATCTTCAGTTCATGCCTGCTAAAGTTTGTTGTGCCTGGGTTATGCACGATTTTGTACGTGAGAGGATGTTTTGGGAATGGATAAGGAATAAGAAAATAGTCCTTGTAGGACGACGCTCTGAGCATGCCAAGACATTGTTCCAAAGACATGGGGTACAAGTTGTTGATACGATAAACTTGGAAGGGTATAAAGATTTAGACAAAGCTCAAAACTATCTCGTTCAGCCTGCTGATTGGGAAATTGTCCTTATTTCTGCAGGAATTCCTGCTACCATTTTAGTACCTAGAATTGCAAAAACAACGGGTAAAGTAGCGATCGACTTTGGGCATGCACTCGATATTCTGCTTGACGGCGAAAATTTCAATCATTCTCAGCGGGTTCAAGAATGGAAACATCAGTATATGGACTTGGATGAATACAAGAGCGATGATAATCCAGAATAAAAATATAAAACTCGCAACTCCAACTTGTCTTTTTAAGCGGGTAGAGAGATGCGAGTTTTTTCGTATAATGCATTTAATTTTTAAGTGAATCAAATTCAAAACTCCCTGACGGCAAAAATCAGTCAAACGAATGTGTTAGAGCGTGTCCAAGAAGCCCTTCTCCTGTAGACCAGATTATCCCTCCTGAGTAGACAGTTGGTTAGAATCCCATACTGTTTAATCGGGAGGGAGGGGTTATTCATATCTTAATCCACAAGTTCGATATTTAATTGGATCACTTTTTTTCCATTGATTTGAAAGCATTTCACTACTGGTGTCTTACTGGAAAACGATATAATCAGATGCCCGACATTGGGATAATTACTGTAGGCAATATCTTCTGCAGATGGATATGCTTTGTCTGTCGGATGAGAATGATAAATGCCCAATAGTGATTCATCTGTTTTGGCGATTATTTCAAAAACTCGGCGGATTTGCTCAAGATCCATTGAAAAAGAAACAGGACTCTGATCTATATTTTTCATTCGCCATATGGTCTTTGCTATTCCGTTTTTTCCTGTTAATAATCCACACGCTTCATAAGGTAATTCCTTTTCGCAGTGATTGATCATCTCTTTCCAAACCTTATTTGTTAAAGAAAAAGCCTTTAAGGAAAAACTAAGATTTGGCTCTTTTCCCGCAGCAGCTTCCTTTGGGGCTCGAATTTTCTTGTTTAAGGGGATGGATAGTGGACTGATAAGGCTGTTTTTTTATTTCAAGTTTGCTGCTTTGCTTAGATTCGCTCATTTTTTTTAGTACGAGCTGCCGAAAATTTTCAAAACTCATTCTTAATCATCTCTCCTTTTTTATTGACATATAATATTTATATGAGCATAGATATTGAGTGGTAACTTTACTATGAAGAAATGGGTTACTATTCCACAGACAAATGAAATTCATTTTTTTAGACCATTTGACGAAGAAGATAAAAGGTAAGGGAGGGATAAGAAATGGATGTAATCGTTAACGTTCAAGGTCAGGAGAAGGGGAAGATCCCTTATGAATCACTGGCAGCTTTTTATTTCCTTCTTCATGAGTTCGGATATCAAGTTCGATTTGATTCAGAACATCAAAAGATTGATATAAATTCGGGATTATCGGGTAAACAAATCTTTATTTCTCAGGATGAAAATAAGATGTTCGATTTATATAGAAAAGGTAAACTAGAATGGAAAATTCTCGAACATATCCAAAAATTCCTGTCAGGATGCGGAGCAAAAGTAATCATGAAAAACGATCAGGCTGTTTCGGTAAAGGCTGATTTGCATGTTAAACTTTCCCTTCTGGAATTTCCCTCTATAAAGGAACCTATTTTAGAATTGACTCATGATTCAACCTCAATGAATCAAAATTGGCTGAACCTTTTTCGGAATGAATGCTGGAAACTTGGAACAAAATTCAACTCCAATCAGGAAGTTAACCAACTTGTTCCTTATGTGAGGGTACAGTTGAAGTATCCGGAAATCAATGATGAACTATTTTGGAACAGGTTTGGTGAAAACTGTGCCATCATCGTCGCAATGGGAATACTAGCTCGTTTACAAGGAAATTCCCCGTTATCTTTTCTGTCCAATGTTTCTTTCGAGAATTTCCCGATTTTATTCGGAGCTTCTTCCAGTAAAAAACAAATGAATGATAGTTTAAAAAAAGTAAAAAAAGACGTTTTAGATGATCAAAAGCTTACGATTGAAAAGCCAAGTAAGATAATTAGGGAAGCAGAGGTATTTTTTGATTACCGTCTTCTTATAGATAAAAGTGACAACAAGAAAATTAAGGTTTTGGGGAATCTGCATATAAAAAATATTGGGACCGAAGTATTACGAAATCCCGTTATCTGCTTACGCTCCACATCTGAGGAGAGCATAAAGATAACCGGGCAGATATTACCGCCGAATGTAGCCGAAACCTTTGGGGTTATGAGTAATGAAGGACCAAAAGGATGGAAATACATGAATGAAGATTGGTTTGAACAGACTATGAAGGGAGAAACCTGGATATGTCCTATTCAGCAGATGAATATTTATCCTCAGCAAATAGAATCATTATCTAACCTGCAAATAAACATATTCAATCTTGAGGAACAGGAAAGCATTCTGGTCGAGGCATTTGTGTTCTTTAAGGAGCAAGGACTAGAATTTGCTGCTAATAACCGAGTATCCATTTCATTATTATAGATTGGTTAAAATCTTATATTATAGAAAAATGATATAAAATGATTTTTGGTTAAATTGGATTACTTTAGTAGCCTCGCTGTTTTACCTGTATTATGGTATTTATGAAATCACTTGCACTTATTCGACCACCTTTTTTGTCTAACACCTGCACTGGATATCTTATCACTTTATTTCAATCTTCCCTTATCCTTTCCCTTGATTATGGTTTCGGCGGCGATGGGAGCGGAGGTGTTATCGAATCAAAATATCATTCTAGCATATTAAGGAACAGCTTCTCCAACTTTCTATGCACGATTAGGCATTTATGTTAAATATAAAAAACCGGGAAAAGTTTTTCTCCCGGTTATTTTAATACATATAGTAGTTAAATTTTTTCACTAGAAACGTTCGCATGCTGTGACGTTGATCACGTCGCTAGGTACTAAGACATCGCTTATTATAACAAACGTATCGACACCACTAATTTCTCTAATGATTAAAGTTACTGTGTCTGCTGTAGTGTTTAAGATTAGCGTAAAGGAGGCATTTTCTTCTGCCTGGCCAGCCAATTTGAATGTACCAACGCCAGTTACCGTAAGTGTCTCAGGTGTAGTTCCACAGGTTGGCTGGTTAAATTGAGTGGCTACAAAGGTAAAGCTTTGATCAACTGCAGGTGCACCACCTGGAGTTTCTCGGAAATTCACTGCTAACCGACTTTCTGCAAGAGTGCATTGATCGCAAATTGTGGCCGCGAAAGTAATAAAGTTTCCTGTTGCAGGAGCTAAACCTGCGCCATCAGTTACTAAAATAGTTTGTGTACCTGGTACACTAGTTATGCTTCCCTGACATAAGCAGTTATCAGCTGGGAAGAATGTTGGACATTGTTCTGGGAAAGTAGGGAATGGCGGGCATTCAGGGACTACATCCTCAATTGGGATCGCTTGACGAGGACCGCAGAATTTTGCCTCCACTTCTAGTACAACATCTCTTGTTACTCTAACCTCATTACATATCACAACATCAAGTAAAACAAAATCCCCCAAGAATTGATTGAAGACTACACTACAGTTGCTTAAACCGAGAACATTACAGTGGATGAAATCAAGTGGATCCTCTCCTGGAGCTAACGGTACACAAAGTATTACTTCCTCAATAAAGGTAATAGGTACAGGGAAAGCACAAATTGTTGTTCCTAAAGGACCGCTAAAAGTTACCGTTACGGTTGCTGTGATACCAAGAGTTACGATTGTAGCATTGGGTACCCCTGGAATCTCTGCAGACGTTGTGCCCAACACGTCACAGAGTGTTCCAGTTACTGAACATGTCGCAGATACATTAGTACCTAAATGAATGGCACTAAGTATGTCTGTAAGACAGAGATCTGGAATCACAACTTTATTACGATCCCGACTTGTCAGGACAACCCAGTCATAAACTTTTGTAACTTCAATACATTCCGGCCCAATTAGGTTGGGAGTCTGTTTACCCCGAATGGGCTTAATATTTTTTTTCATGAGACACCTTTCCTTTCAATATTTCCCTAATTTAATTTCCTTATATTGTATGGGTACTGTTGCTGAGTGGTACGTCTTATTTTAAAAATGGGCTTAAACATAATGATAGAAATAATGAAAAGTGTAATAACTTTTAGTATCCGAAAAAAGGAATTGAGACACTTTTAATATAAAAAATCTGAAAACAGCAGTTTGTGTTGAGTTAGCTCTTAATTATATGTTCAAAAATTTTACAAGTTTAAGTAAGTTCCAGCTATATGGGAATATCATACAATATGTTAAATCAATTGGAGTGAAAGGTGTGAGTACGTATGTTTCATGTTGAATGGATAGATTTTGTGATCATTATTTTAGCTTCCTTCCGTTTGACCCGTTTGATTGTATTTGATGAAATTACTGCTTTTATTCGTAAACCTTTTTTGTCAGTGACTGTTAAAGAGGGCTTATCTGGCCAAATGGAGCAGGTTATCGAAATTAAAGGAAAAGGTTTACGTTATTTTATCGGTTCGCTCTTAAGCTGTTACTGGTGTGTCGGATTTTGGTGTTCCCTAGGAGTCGTAATTGTTTACTTCTGTTTTCCTTTTACTTTTCCATTTTTCCTTGTTTGTGCCGTGGCAGGGGCAGCTGCTGTTATTGAATCGAAAATATAATAATGTGTGGATGAATTTAATGGGGAGGAGGATGATAAACTTCAAATGCAAATTCAAAATAAAAGGAAGAACTGCGTTTTATTGTACAATCACTTGCAATATTTGAAAGTTCAAGAATTTCAAAGGTATACAGAAGAACTCAAATGAAAGGCTGTTCAGATACATGTTTGATTATTAACTTTCGTCAGCTTGATAGACATGTAACGGTACCTCATTAAATGATGTGCATGATTTCCCTTTCCTTTGATGATACTAATTATGCAAATAAAAAGAAAAGGGCGGAGAAAGCGTGTTTCAAAGATTATCTCAACACAAAAAAGGAGGAGACAGCCATTCCAAACAGGAGATTCGTAGAGCTCGGCCAGTTTCCGCCTCCCTAGAGGAGAATGTTTCTTACATAGAACAGGCTCTGTTTCCTTCAGATGATGTCCAAAAGCGGCCTCTCTCCTTTTGTGGGGAGAAAGGAACACTTATATATATCGAGTCGCTGACAGATAAAAAGGTGATTGAAAAGAATATCATCGAACCGTTATCCCGAAACCAGGGGGAAGAACTGGATCAGTTATTTCTTTCCGTGGATTCGAAAAAAGAGACCGACTTAGAACAGGGCATCGCCGCGCTGATCGCGGGAAAAAGCCTCTATCTCTTGGATGGCCAAAAGGATTTCTTCGTCTTCGGAACAATGGTCTCCTTTGTACGGAATTTATCTGAACCTGACAACGAAGGAGTGATCCGCGGACCGCACAATGGGTTTATAGAGGATTTAACTCACAACATGTACTCCATTCGAAAGCTCATCGAAAGCCCCAACTTGAGAGTTCGATACTTCAATATCGGAAAAATAACGCAGACCAAAGTTGCCATGGTTTATATCCAAGATATAGCCAATCCGAACCTTGTGCAGGAAGTGGAGAAACGGCTTCAAGACATCTCTATCGATACTATTATGTCTCCCGGTTTTATCCAGGAGTTTACGGAGGACAATCCCTATTCTCCTTTCCCTCAGCATTTGAATACGGAACGGCCGGACCGGACTGTGTCTAATCTAGCAGAAGGCCGGGTGGCAATCTTGGCTGATGGGGATCCGACAGCCTTGATCTTTCCAGTAACCCTTTTCGCATTCTATCAAACACCGGATGACTATCATAGCCGCTGGATCGTAGGTTCCTTTGTCCGGCTGATTCGGTTATTAAGCTTTTTGATTGCTTTTCAATTGCCGGCTTTTTATATCGCCACTGTATCCTTCCATCCGGAGATTCTGCCGGTAGAACTGATTTTCACCATTAAAGGCACCTTGTCACAGGTTCCCTTTCCTCCGATAATCGAAGCGGCACTGATGGAAGTCATCTTCGAACTGCTCCGGGAAGCAGGGATTCGACTTCCCAGCCGAGTAGGCCAGACCATTGGTATTGTCGGTGGTTTGGTGATCGGTGATGCGATCGTACGGGCGGGATTGGTTTCCTATCCAATGACCATTGTGGTAGCCCTAACAGCGATTGCCTCTTTTCTCGTTCCATCTAACGAGATGAGTACAGCGGTTCGTATACTCCGGTTTCCCTTGATGTTGGCTGCCTCTATTTTTGGTTATCTCGGAATATCCTTCGGGTTGATGATTATTTCCATACACCTGACCAAATTGGAATCTTTCGGTACACCTTATCTGGCTCCTTTGGCGCCGCTGCGATTTAAGGATATGAAGGATACCTTCATCCGCTTCCCGATTTGGAGGATGAACCAACGCCCTCATGATCCGCATCCACAGCGAATGACACAAGAAACTGTTTCGAGGAGTTGGAAGAACAGTGATCAGCCAAAAGAATAAAATTACCCAAGGGCAGTTCGCTTTGTTCATAATCCAAAGTCAAATAGGAATTTCCATCTTGCCCCTTCCCTTTCGGCTTCATCCCATAGCCAAAGGAGGGGGATGGATTTCCGTATTGATTGCAGGAGCAGCTGTTCAAATCATTCTAGTTGTGATTTGGGCTTTAATGAAGCGTTTCCCTTCGTCAACAGTGTATGAAATCAGTTCTCAACTTATGGGCCGTTTTCTAGGAAAAGTAATCGCCTTGGCTTATATCGTCTATTTTTTGGTCCTCGGAGGAACAGCCATGCTAACATTCAGCAACATTATTAGTCAGTGGATGCTGCCGCAAACTCCCAAGTGGGCTGTTCTCGCTTTAGAGGTGATAATTGGTTTTTACTTGTCCCGGGAGAGTTTAAGAACAATTGCCCGGTATTTCGTTTTAGTCTGCTTTCTCATTCCATTGCTGATCTTGCTGGTAGCTTATGGGTATACAAATGTGGATTTTACGTTCATTCATCCTCTCCAAGAAGCTGGCTGGTGGAATATTTTAAAAGGGGCCAAAGAAACAGTGACGGCGTTTTATGGCTTTGAAATACTGTTGATTATTTACCCTTTTGTTGAGGGACAAAGCGGTGGTAAATTGAAGGCGCTTTTTTTTGCTAATGGGTTTGTTACCCTTTTTTACACCTTCACGGTATTTACCTGCTTAATCACATTTAACCCAGAGCAATTTGAGATGATTCCTGAACCTGTCTTGTATTTAATCAAATCTTATCGATTTCACATAGTGAATCGTCCTGATTTAATCTTCTTGTCGATTTGGCTGCCTATCATCACTACCTCTGTTAGCATATACTATTATGCTGCTGCTAAAGGGATTCAGTATCTTTTCCGCAGCGATAATCATAAAAAAGCGGTTCCTTACGCCGCTCTGATATGTTTTGCTGTCGCCCTTATCCCTCAAACCCCCAGTGATGTTGAATTGTTAGGCAAAGTGGTGGATAAGGCCGCATACGGTTTCGTGGGAGGGGGACCTTTATTGTTGTTGTTGCTCTCGTACATACTGAAAAAGAAGGAGCGTGAACTGTCGTGAAAAGAAAGATCACTAGCTTGACAATCGCATCCCTTCTTCTGTTTCTTACGGGGTGCTGGGATCAGGATCCTCTGAAAGAGGCTCGACTGATCTACGCCACAGCTATGGATCGAGCTCCCAATGGAAAGATGATACAAACTGTGGTAATCCGGGAAGTGCTGCCAGGGGAGCAACAAAAAGTTAATAACGAAATATATTCCGCGACCGGGAATTCACCAAGGGACACGACAAATGCCTCGAGAAACAAAATTGCAGGTCATCTCCGACATTACGAGGAACAGGTGTATCTGTTAGGGAAATCTATAGCGAAAACCGACATCTATCCTTTATTGGATGTGATTTACCGGGATCCGAAGAATCCGATCTACTCCAAATTAACTGTGGTGGATGGGAAGGGGGGAGACCTTCTCAAAAAAAAAAAGTAGGGAATCTCTTGATTGGTGAATACCTGTCCCTTCTGATAGAAAGTGCACAGGAGTCCAGTATTGTTCCACCGCCAGCAACAATCCAGTCGATTTTCTCGAACTTGCTGGATCCGGGGAAAGATTTTATCCTGCCTCTTCTCAAGGAAAAAGGAAAAGAAGCCGTCGTAGAGGGGACGGCGATGTTCCACAATCGTCGTTTTACCGGGACACTAAATGTCGACCAATCTATATTGTTCACGTTGCTGTCCGGTCAGAATGGAAAGGCGGCACGATTTTCACGAAAGGTAAACCGCGGCAGTCCCAACAATTCAGCCAACTATATTGTTATTGAAGTTAAGAAAAATCAGGTGAAACGCAAATTCAAAGTGACGGTCCGTCCTGACGGGAGAATCGACGTAAATATCGATGTAAAATTATTGGCGGCGGCGATGGAATACCCCCAGAATCAACTAAGCAGCGAAAAAGAAGTGAAGCGGCTCAGCAAAACGCTTTCTAAGATGCTGACCCAAGAGTCGCAGGAAGTGACTCGGAAAATGCAAAAAGCTCGCTGTGATGCCTTCGGCGTTGGTCGGCAGCTAATCGCCTTCCATCCCGAGGTGTGGAAGAAAAAGAAATGGTCGCAAGATTATCCCAAAGTGCACTTCAACTCTAAAATTAAAGTGGAGATTATTGGGAGTGGTATCTTAAAGTAGGACCGAAAGGGAAGATGACAAAGCGCTCAAGTTTCATGAGATTACATTTGTGAATATGAGAGAATGATTTTCAGGTTTTACATATAATTCAACTTTACTCTTCCCCCTGTCAAATAGACAGCTATAAAAAAGCCAGCCAGTGTATTTCGGTATTCTACCGGAGTGCACTGGCTATTTAAAGGAGATATTATCAGTATTTATCAAGTGAATAAAAAAACCGTCTTTTTATAGTGGGGAGAGGTCATCTGGCGACGTGCAGAAGCGGTCAAACCTTTGTAGTGGTTCATGCAAGGGTAAACCAAAGAGAAGAAGCATACCATACTCCCTTTTGCTTGCACATCGCACATGGACATGTCGAAATTATAATTTACTCATGTTTGTCAAAACTATGCATGTCCGCAGCCGACATAGATAAAGTGATTTCTAACTTATAAACAGCATATTCTGTGCTGTTTTTTTATTTTATGAAAAAATGAATATCATTTATTTTCTGAATAATATATAATATTCAACATAAATTCATAGACGAGGCGGGTAGGGACGATGAGAGATGTAAAAGAAGCGGTCAAAATCGAGGATATTCTTGTTGCGCATCATATGCTGAAGGATGTGGTGCATCATACGCCGCTGCAGAGAGATTCGATTTTGTCTGAGAAGTACGACTGTAATGTGTATTTAAAACGCGAGGATTTACAGGTGGTACGCTCGTTTAAGATTCGCGGGGCTTACAATTGCATCAGTCATTTAACTTCAGATCAAATGCAAAAGGGCGTTGTGTGTGCGAGCGCGGGCAATCATGCGCAGGGCGTAGCATATACATGCCGAAAGCTTAACATTTCAGCCAAAATCTTTATGCCGAACACGACGCCGAGCCAAAAGGTCTCACAAGTTCGTTTCTTTGGCGGAGATGTGGTGGAGGTCATTTTAAAGGGAGACACGTTTGACAGCTCGTATAGCGAAGCAGTCGCATACTGCGAAGAGCATGGATTGACGTTTATTCATCCGTTCGATAATCAGTATGTTATCGCAGGGCAGGGAACCATCGGCGTGGAAATCTTCCATGATATCGATCGGCCTGTTGACTATGTGTTTGCAGGAATCGGCGGCGGCGGTTTGGTTGCAGGGGTAGGTACATATGTAAAGGGAATCAGTCCTGGCACAAAGATGATTGGGGTGGAACCGGCGGGAGCTGCCTCCATGAAGGAAGCCATCGGACAAGAACAGGTGGTAACGTTACCACATATCAGCTCGTTCGTTGACGGGGCGGCTGTGAAGCGGGTCGGAAATATGACATATGATATTTGTAAATATTTAATCGATGATATTGTTGTTGTGCCGGAAGGAAAAGTGTGCACGACGATTTTGGAGCTGTATGATAAAAATGCGATTGTGGCGGAGCCAGCCGGTGCCTTGTCGATTGCGGCGCTCGAGTTTTACCGAGAGCAAATCCGCGGCAAAACAGTCGTGTGTGTAATCAGCGGCGGCAATAACGATATTGATCGGATGCAGGAGATCAAAGAGCGCTCGTTGATGCATGAGGGATTAAAGTATTATTTTATTATCAACTTTCCGCAGCGCCCGCGTGCATTGCGTGAGTTTTTGGATAATGTTCTCGGGCCGACGGATGATATTACGAGGTTTGAGTATACGAAGAAAAACAATAAGGATAATGGGCCTGCGTTAGTGGGAATTGAACTGCAGTGCCAGGCGGACTATGAACCGCTCGTGCGCCGTATGGAGGAGCAAGGGGTTCAATATATGGAAATTAATCAAAACCCTGCGCTTTTCAACTTGCTAATCTGACAAATTTTTACGGAGTAAAAGAGATTGCAGCACGGGCTGCAATCTCTTTTCTTACATTAAATAGCGTAAGTAAATATATGCGTGGGAGATTAATAAAGCGACAATTGTAAGCGGAAGTCCGATTTTTAAGAACTCCATGTAGCTGAAGCCGTAGCCTTCACGCTTGGCAATGCCGGCTACGACGACGTTTGCCGATGCACCGATGAGCGTACCGTTGCCGCCAAGACAGGCGCCGAGGGAAAGCGCCCACCATAATACCTCCACTTGCGGCGCGTCCGGCGATAATCCGAGTCCGACCGCCAAGTCTTTAATGAGCGGGATCATCGTAGCGACAAATGGAATATTATCGATTGTAGCGGAGGCTCCGCCTGATACCCAAAGGATGAGGATAGAGGCAAAACCTATATCTCCCCCTGTGATGTCCAGTACCTTTTGCGCCAGAGTCTTGATTAATCCAATATCAACAAGAGCTCCGACGAGTATGAAAAGACCTGCGAAGAAGAAAATCGTTACCCATTCAATATGAGCGAATACTTCTTCCAGCTCATGTTGCTTTACTGCAATAAGCATCAGAAGCGTTGCGCCTGTAATGGCAATCACTGCGGCATCCACATGAATCACGGAGTGCAGGATAAAGCCGATAATTGTAGCGCCGAGTACAGTCAGAGCTTTGATTAGCAGTAAATGGTCGCGTATGTATTCTTTTTCATTCAGTGACATAAGCTTGTCTACCAGTTCAGGTGTTGTAACAAGCTTTTTTCGATAGATGAAATATAAAATGCCAATCGTTACAATCGCGATAATAATCACCACTGGTGCCAAGTTCAATAAGAATGAGTTAAAATCCAAATGCTTGTTCGCCGATCCAATCATAATATTCGGCGGATCTCCGATGAGTGTTGCCGTTCCGCCGATGTTGGAAAAGAGCACTTCAGAGATTAAGTATGGAACCGGATTTACGCGAAGGGTGCGCGTAACAGAAAACGTTACTGGTACGACCAGCAATACTGTTGTTACGTTATCAAGAAAAGCAGACCCGACTGCGGTCAAGAGGGAGAGCAGCACCAAGATTCGGATTGGTTTTCCTTTCGCGGCTTTCGCAGCTTTAATCGCCACGTATTCAAATACACCGGATTTACTTGTTATATTTACAAGAATCATCATCCCAATCAAGAGTATAATGGTTTCCCATTGAATATGAGTCGTAAAAGCAGTATGCGTGTCCACGATGCCGAGTATGACCATAACAGCTCCGCCAAGGAGAGCGATAACAGCACGATTGATTTTCTCAGAAATGATAAAGCTGTATGTAATTAAAAATATGCCAATGGCAGTGTAATACTGCCAATTTGTGACTTCATGCGCAGCATGCTCCAACGTATTCACCTTCCTTTGTTCTAGGAGTGGCATGTAGTATTTTGTCGAATTACCCCTCGGTGTTCTATATTGTAGCAAAATGAAAAGAAGAAAGAAATGAAAAGTATTCGAAGATCAACTAAAGAGTAAAAAGAATTAATAATTTCATGTACCATAATAAAAGTGCATAAAAATTGCGTAAAAGAAAAAAGTATGTAAAGCTATTACAATAGAAGAAAGTATAGTGACGGTTACAGGTTTTTGGTACACCGTCTATAAAGATAAAGGAGGGGGTCAACGTGGAGCGTATTCACGACAAAGCTGTTGTGCAAAAAGAACTGGAAGCCTTCGTAAACGAAGACGTATATCTTCATTTAGAAACGACGAACGGGGCATACGCTTCTCATTTCAACGAGAAGATGATGACAGTGGGCGCTTTTATCCGCAATGCGCGCATTCAATTTGAACGAGGTACGATTGCAGGAACTGATCCGTATCGAATCGGTTTGAAAATGAACGGCGGCTGGGTATATGCAGAAGGAGTCACCCACTTTGAAAAAGATGAAAAGGGACGCTTGCTTCTTGCTGGTCACAATGATAAGGGTCAGCTGGCGGTTGCGTTTCAATTAAGTAAAACACCGTTCTAAGGAGGAAAACAGAATGGAACGTCATGTACTCGTTGTATTTCCTCATCCTGACGATGAGTCGTTTGCGGCAGGAGGTACAATTTCACTTTATACACAAGCCGGTATTCCGGTGACATACGCATGCGGAACACTCGGACAAATGGGACGCAACATGGGCAAGCAAGTGTTTGCTAACCGAGAAACGATGCCCGAGATTCGCAAGAAAGAACTGCAAGATGCTTGCCGCGTGATGGGAATTCAGGATCTTCGGCTTCTTGGATTCCATGATAAAATGCTTGAGTTTGAAGATGTTGATTTTGTGGCAGATCGTATTGAAGAGGTAATCCGTGATGTGAACCCTTCTCTTGTTATTACTTTCTATCCTGAGCATGGCGTGCATCCGGATCATAATGCTTTTGGACGTGCAGCGGTACGCGCCGTATCACGTATGCCTGAAGAAGAACGTCCGGTGATTTATGCGGTTGCTATTACGAAAAATCGAACAGAAGTGCTTGGCGAACCGGATGTAGTCATTGATATTGGCGACGTGTTTGAAACGAAGCTTGCCGCTCTTGCTGCTCATCGCTCTCAAACAGAAGCGATGATGGAAGAGACGAAGGTAAAGGTGCAGAACAAAGATGCCCAAACGCTGCAATGGCTGCAGTTTGAAAAATTCTATACGTATAAGTGGAACTAAAAGCCGGAATATCCGGCTTTTTTGATTTTCACAAAAACGGACAAAATTCGATAAATTATTACAAGTGTGTAAAAAGAAAGTAACAATCTATAAAACCTTCTGTTCATATACGACAGCTATGATACAATTACTTTAGAAACCTAGTAAAACATATGCGATAGGAGGAAGGTACCGTGAAAAAAACTTTAGTCGTATCTTTGGCCACAGCTGCTTTATTAACATTTGGACAAACAGATGGCGCAATGAAAGCGCATGCCCAAACACCAGTCGTACAAGCCGGGCAGACTGCAAAAGTAACAGCAACTTCATTAAACGTGCGCAGCATGCCGTCTGTAAATGGTTCTATCTTAGGAAAATTGCCGCAAAATGCAACAATTACAATAACGCAAGTAACAAACGGATGGGCGCAAGTATCTTATAATGGCAAAACAGCTTATGTAAACGCACAGTATTTGCAGCCATCAGCTCAAACAGCAGCTTCAAAAGGAGTTGTAACAGCATCAGCATTAAACGTGCGCAATATGCCGTCTTCAAGCGGAGCTGTAATCGGTACGCTTTCAAAAGGTACAACTGTAACAATCGCGAAAAAATTCTCTAATGGCTGGTTGGAGATTTCTTACAAAGGCAAGTCGGCCTATGTATATGGCGGCTACATAGCTCCAGCAGGAAGCACACCGACAACAACATCGCCGACAACACCAACGCAGCCGACAAATCCGCCTGCGGCAACGACAACAGGCCAGCTTAGCGCTTATGAGCTGAAAGTTGTCGAGCTAACGAATGCAGAACGTACAAAAGCAGGATTACCTACACTGCAAATCGACATGAACTTAAGCAAAGTAGCTCGCATGAAGTCTGAAGACATGTTGAAAAACAACTACTTCAGCCATACGAGCCCGACATATGGATCTCCGTTCGATATGATGCGCTCTAACGGTATCACTTACCGCTCTGCCGGTGAAAATATCGCGATGGGACAACGTACGCCTGAAGAAGTAGTAAATGCATGGATGAATAGCCCGGGTCACCGTGCAAACATTTTAAACAACTCTTTCACTCATATCGGAGTGGGCTACATAGCAGATAAAAACATCTGGACGCAGCAATTTATTGGGAATTAGTAAAAAATCCTCTGGTTTCATTGAAACCAGAGGATTTTTTATCGTGCTTGTCTAGAATCTATTTTATAAGATATACCGATATGCACAAATCATAACTTTCTTCGTCATTTAAAAATCCTCCTTATAAATACGTAAAAATCAGACTACACTGAAAAGGAAATGTATACCAACTGTTTTGCCGGAAATATGTACAATTATACTTCTATAACGAAAGGGGAGGATTTGGATGATTATATGGATGACATTATCAATCCTCATCGGCATTGCCTTGTTTTCTTATATTCCGGACTGTATAAGAGGAAGAAGCCTTGTGGAACTGAAAAAAATAACGGTCATTATTCCCGCGCGAAATGAAGAGCGCAATATCGGGCGGTTATTAGAATCGCTGCAGGAACAAATCTATCCACATATTGAAGTGTTGGTCATGGATGATCACTCCACAGACCGTACGGTAGACATCGCAAAAAGCTTTGATGTAAAGGTTATTTCGCTGCCCTCGCTTCCCGACGGGTGGCTGGGCAAATCATGGGGCTGCTGGAACGGGGCGAAGGCTGCAACAGGGGAGCTTTTGCTGTTTTTGGACGCAGATACCGTATTGGAACGGGACGGTGTACAGCATCTTATGGCAATATACTATGAACGTAAAACAACGATTTTGTCCGTCCATCCGTACCATGAAATGATTCGGCCGTATGAGTATTTGTCTTCCTTTTTTCATATGCTGGTGTGCAGCTCGTTAAGTGCATTTCATTTTTTGCAAGAATATAAAGAACCGTCGGGTGCATTCGGACAATGCATGCTGTGCAAGAAAAGGGACTACTTCAAGTTCGGCGGTCATGCAGTGCAAAGAGGAGCCCTTCTTGAAAATATGGCAATTGGGCAATATGTGCTGCAGGCGGGAGGCTCCGTCGCATGCATAAGCGGTAAGGGAGCTGTTTCCATGCGGATGTATCCAGACGGCATGCAAAGCTTTGTGGAAGGCTGGAGCAAAAACTTCGCAAAAGGCGCAAGTATCACGAATCGCTGGATGCTCTTGTTCATCGCGCTTTGGATCAACGGTATTATCACATCTTGTGTGCATCTTCTGCAGCCGTCTGCCGCCGTGCTGTTCTTTTATTTATTATTTGTTGTGCAAATCTATTGGGTGCTGCAGCGCATCGGCAATTTTGGAATCGGTTCGGCACTGTTGTATCCCGTCCATGTATTTATATTTCTCAGCGTCTTTTTCCTCTTCTTTGTGAAGACCTTTCTGCGCCGGAACGTATCATGGAAAGGGCGCGCCATTCAAATGAAGAAGGAGTGAGATTTGTGGCGCTTTCTTCTTTCCTTACGTTAATCTCTTGAAGCGTAGAACTTAAACAACTCCGGATAAAAATTGTATATACGCAAATATTAGTATAGGAATGCATAATTCCTACTAAACGTTTTTAAAGTAAGGAGGGAATCAAGATGGCAAATCAAAGCAGACAAGGAAAAGTGAATAAAGATCAAAGCAGTCAGCAATACGGTAAACAAACAGCTAATAATGATGTCGAATTTGGTTCAGAGTATACAATGGGCAATACGCAAAGCCAAAGTCAGAAGAAGAGCGGAAAACAAATGAATAAGCAATAAGAAAACTGTTCCACTTTTGTGGAACAGTTTTCTTATTTGGCAGCCTATAAAATTACTGTATAGAAAGGCTGTTTTCTAAACGATTGTGCTTATGGTTAAAAATCAGCAATTACGAAAATAGTCAATAATAAAGAGACATAGGACTGAAGAAATAAAGATAAGGCAATATATCCTTGGCTTTATTTCGTGTCGTAATGTTTGTTGTGAAGCGAGCACAAAAATGAATATATAATAAGGGAGTAAAATTGTAATACAAAAAAGCTAGGGATATTTTATCATAAATTAGGCGAGAATACCCCCACTTCAAGTGTGTGAATGGTGTGTAACGGTAAGTGGGGGAGGTTCATTGTCTAGCTTTTTTCTTTGTGGTTCATAGAACGATAACCTTTAACATAGCCTTTATCAAAAACGACTTGCTCTCCTATCTTGCGGGCATATAATGCGGTAAGGAGGGATAAGTATGAAGCGCATACTGATATTTTGTATCCTGTTAGCAGCAGGATGCCAGAACGAAACACAACCAGATGTAAAGAGGACAACGGGAAATGGAGAACAAACTCAGTGTATTCAAGCGCTGTGTAAATCAGCAGAGACGCAAAAGGTTTCAACGAAAAGGTATTTCGTACGGATTGCTTCGAAAGCTGATCAGACTGCATTGAAAACGCGCATGGAGGAAACGGGTGCAGAGGTCAACCAAGCAGGTCCTTGGCTCTGGCATATCATCGCAACACCGTCAACAGCTGAAGAAATCTCACATATGCCAGGCGTGCAATATATCGAAGAAGACCGATTGGTTCAGGCGCAATAGGAAAAGAATGCGAGCAAACGTAGACATCAGAATCCAAGAATGGAATGGAGCAGCTCGTCAGGGGTTGCTTTTTTTCGACGCTGTTTACCACTTAGTGTTGATTTTTTCACAAGAAATAAATCACCTTAACCAATTTAAGGCGGTTTTATTAAGTAATACTATTGATAATATTAATACCATCATATTTTAATGAGTTACTACCTTTCCATCTGGTTTACAACTTCCCATCCGTCAGAGCCTTTCTTTATATGTAGGGCAACATTCTTTCCTCCTGATTCTTTGTAGAAAATATATCCGGTATCTATTTTAATAAAAGCTGATGACTCTCCTTCACATTTGTTAGAACATGCACTGTCTATTAAACCAATTAGTGATAGTACACTCGGATCATCTTTGCTTAAATCAATCAATTCATCAATTTTCGTTTCATGAAAACCCCGTAATTTCAAATCGAAGCTATTTTCTAAATTCTCGATAACGTTGGTATTCATTACTTCCACGGATCTCTTCTTTTCTAAAAGAAAACCGTTTCCATAAAGAAATTTCATATATCCAAATCTTGCAGTCAGGATTAGCATGAGCAATAAACCAACAACTGAAATTTGTCTTAGCCGTCTGCTCACTATTGTTTCTGAACGTTTCACAGCATATATTCCCCCTCGGAACTTGTATTATTTTAGGATATGCTTGTCTTAATAGGTTTAGAAGGATAGGGGGGAATAGGAGGTGTGAACAGCTCTTTATAAACCGTCTAAAACTGTATCATATCGTATCAAAATAACATGATTTTGGTAGTCATTCATAAAAAAAGGAGGTGAATCCTGGTTGTAAATCGTATCTTTACACATTTTTTACCAAATCGAAAAG
>NZ_AUMR01000044.1 GCF_000430785.1 Ectobacillus panaciterrae DSM 19096 | reverse complement strand
TGGTGAGCCGTTACCTCACCAACTAGCTAATGCGACGCGGGTCCATCTGTAAGTGACAGCCGAAGCCGTCTTTCCATTTCGAGTCATGCGACTCAAAAAAGTATCCGGTATTAGCTTCGGTTTCCCGAAGTTATCCCAGTCTTACAGGCAGGTTACCCACGTGTTACTCACCCGTCCGCCGCTAACCTCCGAAGAGGTTCGCTCGACTTGCATGTATTAGGCACGCCGCCAGCGTTCATCCTGAGCCAGGATCAAACTCTCCATAAAAGTGTTTGTCTAGCTTTAAAATAAAAATTGACGTTTCGCATTTTGTTTAGTTTTCAAAGAACTCATCATCGCTTCAAGGCGACTTAATCATAATATCATTTCCAAAACTCAATGTCAAACATTTATTTTTGCTTTTCATTTTCGTTTCGTTCGCTCACTGGCGACGAATATAAATTTACCATACTTATTCACAAAGAGTCAATACTTTTTTATAACTATTTCTAATGCATTCTTTTTCTTGTATATCGAACGCATTCTGCCGGAGATGTAACCCTGGAAAATAACCGGAATAAAATGATATACCTTTCCTCCATCGCCCGCTTCACTACGTAATCAATTCTCTCATCTTCAAAATCAAATAAAATTTCATCCATTTCTCTTTTTAATAAATACTCCAGTTCTTTTAATTCTTTTTCATTTACCATAAAACCCAACATATACCCACCTCTGATTTGTAAATATATGTTAATCATTTCCTATATCTTTATTTTTATGAATAAAACCTTGGTCATCTTTTATAGTTTTTCAGCATATAAGTAACTGAAAAGGATTGGACAAGGGAGAGGAGTTGCCTATGTTTTTCTTCTTTGTAACAAGTAAAAATAAATTAAAACAAACGATGCTTATTGTTTTGCTTTCCTTGTTTACAGCGTGGTTTTTATTTTTAGGAACATATTCTCAGCAATCTGTTTTTTCCACAGCAACCGGACCAAAAGCAATCTATAAAGGGGATGCCGCTAAAAATCAAGTTGCGTTAACCTTTGATATCAGCTGGGGCGATGAAAAAGCCATGCCAATTTTAGATACACTCAAACAGCAAAATATCAAAAATGCTACTTTCTTTCTCTCAGCTGCATGGGCTGAGCGACATCCAAACATTGTAGAGCGTATTATGAAGGATGGTCACGAGATCGGCAGTATGGGCTACAACTATAAAGACTATACTTCTTTAAAACCAAACGAAGTGAGACAAGATTTAGTAAAAGCCCAAGAAGTATTTCAAAAACTGGGAATAAAACAAGTGCAATTGCTCCGCCCGCCAAGCGGCAGCTTTGACAAGACTGTTTTAAAAATTGCAGAATCTCTAGGCTACACGGTTGTCCATTGGAGCAATAATTCAGATGACTGGAAAAACGAAGGAGCAGACAATATCGTAAAAAAAGTAACAAAAGATCTTCGTGCAGGAGATATTATCCTTCTTCACGCTTCAGACTCTGCACTGCAAACAAATAAAGCACTGCCGCTACTCCTTCAAAAGATACAAACAGCGGGTTACTCAAACACCTCAGTTTCTGAACTGATTTCCAATACAAACGCAAAAAGCAAAGATACCGAGTAAAAAAGAAAGCTGACCATAGAGTCAGCTTTCTTTTTTTACGAGACGATGTAAAATTAACATTTGATAAGCATTGCAGAGCAGGAGCGGTCCAACCATTAAGTACAGCCAGTCTCGATCATTGACACGCAATGCTGGAACCCATTCTATAATCGTAACCACTATCATGAAAAAGAGCGCCGGAACAAACGCCTGTTTATTAGTCTCCCTGCTCTTAATATAAGCTATTGATGCTGCGACAACGAGAAGCACTACCGCCATCAAAATGTTATTCCCAATGGAAGCGTTAGCATTATTAAAAAGTACAGAGCGCAAGTATACAAAATCAAACAGAACAAACACTACTAAAAGAATTTGCACTCCATTCCAAAGTGAAGCGGAACGGAACATTCCCAATCCGAAGCGATGAATCGTTAAATAAGCAAAGAATCCCGCTTGACTGATAACGCTAAAAATAAATCCTACACCAAGCAGCCAGAATGAAATAGAAAGAATTTCTTTTGTATCAAAATTCTGAAAAAACTTCCCATACTGATCCCATCTTAATGTGAATCCGATTAAAATGGTACCAATGCCGCCCAGAAACAAAGTTGAAAAAAATAAACGTACCCACTTTCGGCTGTTCACGACATAATCCCCCATTATTTTCCGTAGTTCTATTTAAATTGTAGCAAGCCCCCTTGTAAAAAGCTAGACGCGAATATGCATAATTTTTATCAAGAGATTTATATTAAAAGAAAAAGTAGTGAAAGGGGCTCCGGCTGATGAAACGGATTCCGTTACTGTTATTATGTTTTCTCCTTCTTACCACTGCCTGTGCTCAGCAAAAAGCAGCTAAATCTGAGCTGAACTATGACCAAACGAAAAAAATGATTGTGGATATTTTGAAAACGGATGAAGGAAAAAAGGCAATTCAGCAAGTGCTGGCAGATGAAAAAGTAAAACAAGCCTTAGTTTTGGATGAAGCTGTTGTTAAAAAAACGATAGAAGATGTGATGCTGTCAGACAAAGGTCAGCAGTTTTGGCAGCATGTCTTCAGCGATCCAAAATTTGCAGCCAGCTTCGCAAAGAGCATGGAAAAAGAACAAGCCAAACTTGTAAAAACCTTGCTGAAAGACCCTGAGTATCAAGCGGGGGTAATGGATATCATGAAAAACCCGGAAGTAGAAAAACAAATGATGCAAGCTATGAAAAGCAAGGAGTACAAAAAGTATCTGCAGCAGGTTTTGACAGAAACAGCAGAAAGTCCGTTATTCCAAGCTAAAATGATTGATGTAATCAGCAAAGCGATTCAAAAGGCAGAAAAAGGCGGGGGCGGAGGCAGCTCCTCTAAATCTTCTAGCAGCGAAGGCGGCGGTTCACAAAGCAGCGATCAGCAACAAAAGTAAAACCTCTTCTTTTGAAGAGGCTTGTCTTTATTATTGGATTGTAATATCAATAATTTGCCCTGCAATATGGTTATAAATCTTGCCAATCTGATGCTCTTCTTCATATACAGACGGAGCAAAATCTTCTTTATTCCAATCAGGCTGCTGGAGAGGAATATGACCGAGCAGCTTCGTCTGCAGCTCTTCAGCCAGCTTTTGACCGCCACCTTGACCAAATACGTATTCTTTCTCCCCTGTCAGCTTGCTTTCAAAGTAAGACATATTTTCCACAACACCAATAATTTCATGCTCTGTGCGGAGCGCCATAGCACCTGCGCGAGCAGCAACGAAAGAAGCTGTCGGATGCGGTGTCGTTACAATTACTTCCTTGCAAGCCGGAAGCATCGCATGAATATCAAGAGCTACATCACCAGTCCCTGGCGGTAAGTCTAGAACTAAGTAGTCGAGGTCTCCCCACTCTACTTCCGTAAAGAAATGATTGAGCATTTTCCCAAGCATCGGACCGCGCCAAATAACAGGCGCATTATCTTCTACAAAAAAGCCCATAGAGATAACCTTAACACCAAAGCGTTCCACTGGAATGATACGTTCACCGCGGACAACAGGACGCTTTGTAATGCCCATCATATCCGGTACGCTGAATCCGTAGATATCGGCATCAATGATTCCTACCTTTTTGCCAAGGCGTGCTAAAGCCACTGCAAGGTTAACAGAAACTGTAGACTTCCCTACGCCGCCTTTTCCGCTGGCCACTGCAAGGAATACTGTTTTTGTACCAGGGGATAACAATGTTTTAGGAGCTTCGCTTTGCGGCACTTCAAATGCCTTTAATTCCTCTTCTGTAAGCTCTGTAAAACGAAGACCGACTGTTTGGGCGCCAAGCTCCTTGATAAGCTTGACAACAGCGGTCTGAAGCTGCATTTGTTCAGCCGTTCCTGTCTTTGCGATTGCAATTTTTATGCTTACATGCGCCTTTTCCGGCTTTATTGTTACTTCTTGAATTGCATTTGTTTCTTTTAACGTTTTATATAAAAACGGGTCTGTTAATTGTTCAAGTGCTTGTACGACTTGCTCTTTTGTAATCATACTAGTTCCACCACCTGTTTGAAATAAATGCGCTTTCACCTTCAGTATAACATATTCTGACTTGCTGAAATAATGAAAACCCTCCTTTATTTTACTCAGGAGGGCTTCCTTTTTCTGTGAAGTAGCGCAATATTCCGCGATATACAGCTGCAGAAATTTTTTGCTGATATTTTTCTGAGTTCAATAGGTATCTTTCATTTACATTGGATAGAAAGCCTGCTTCTACAAGTACTCCCGGCACCTTAGCATGTTTTAGTAAGTATACGCGGCCAATTGTTTTTGCTGAGCGGTTTGTATTCTCCAAACTTGTTCTTAGCTCAGCCTGAATGAATTTTGCCGCTCGTTCGTTTTCAATTAAGGAGCGATAGTAAAAGGTTTGTGCTCCTTTTGAACTGCTGATAGGAATGGCATTCAAATGAATGCTCACAAAAAGGTCTGCCCCCGAATTATTTATAAGCGCTACCCGCTTCTTCAAATCTTCTGCTTTTCGCCGGCTGTATCCTTTTGTATCCTCCGACGCTAAATCTTCGTCTTCATCTCTTGTCAAAATGACGAGAGCCCCTTGTTCCTGCAGATAATCCTGCACTTTTTTTGTAATTTCCAGTGTAATTTCTTTTTCAACGATTTCGTCTCCGCCTACTGCTCCCCCATCGGGGCCTCCATGACCGGCATCCAGCACAATGATTTTCCCTGCTAACGGCAAATTCCACGCCTTCCATGATTTTGTAATCTGAAATTCGTGCTGTACAAGAAAAAAGAGTATGACCGCTGCCGTCATAAAGGAAAATAATTTAATTTTTTTCATGCCTCTCCCTCCTGCTAGTCCTCTACTTACTTATATGGGACAAGAAGCAGGATTATGAATATTTAACGCAATCGGAGACGATATCTTCTTTCACCTTTTTCGTACCCTTCCTCCCACCAAGAAGAAATAAAGGCTTGGCACGTTTCATACAGCTCCTCACGGCATTCCTCTGACATTTCTCCTGTCGGTATTCCGGATAAAAACTGGAATAATGTATCCGTTAAACCTTGTTCTTCAGATAAAGAACGCTGTTTAACTTCTGTAAGAGGTTCGCCGTAATAGCCGAACTTGCTGTAACGCGCCCCCAATAAATAAGATTCTATTGCAAGCTCCAAGCAATAATCCTCGAGATGATGAGCAAACCGCGGAGCTGTTGTATAGCTAAGAAAGTAATTGTGTATTTTCTTGCGAAGAGCTTGTAAAGAAAGCTCACGCAGTAATCTCTTTTCGTATTTCAATTGTTTTTCTCTTCGTTTTTCTTTAAGGGTAATAATAACTGTCATATCGCACCTCCCTACTTGGTAGTCTGAACGACTCTAAAAGGAACATGCGATTTAAAATATTCCAATACGAAAGGCGGAGCTAGACACCACCGAAAAGCGCAACCGGCTTGGTCAGCTCCAGAGGGCAAAGGTTCTTTCCCCTAAAGAATTTTTAACTTTTATGTAGGGAAAATTATTTAGTACTGAAGCGTGGCAATTTTTCTGGACACAAATAAAAAACCCAAGCCATATAGCTTGGGTTTTGAGAACAAGATTAACGTTTTGAGAACTGAGGAGCACGACGAGCGCCTTTAAGACCGTATTTCTTACGCTCTTTCATACGTGCGTCACGAGTTAACAATCCAGCGCGTTTTAAAGTTAAACGATATTCTGGATCAGCTTTCAGTAACGCTCTCGCGATACCGTGACGGATTGCACCAGCTTGACCAGTGTAACCGCCGCCGCCTACGTTAACAAGAACATCATAGTTGCCAAGAGTTTCTGTAACAACTAGAGGTTGCTTAACTACTTCACGTAATGCAGCGAATGGGATGTAGTGTTCAAATTCACGACCGTTGATGATAACGCGTCCTTCGCCAGGAACTAGACGTACACGCGCTACTGAACTTTTACGACGTCCAGTACCATAGTATTGTACCTGTGCCAAAATAAACCCTCCTTAAATGAATTATCCGCGAAGTTCGTAAACTTCTGGTTGTTGTGCTTGGTGTGGATGCTCAGCACCAGCATATACGTTTAATTTTTTAACCATTTGACGACCTAAACGGTTCTTTGGAAGCATGCCTTTAACAGCTAGCTCGATCATTTGTACAGGGTAGTTTGTACGCATTTCTAGAGCTGTTCTTTGCTTTAATCCGCCTGGGTGCATTGTGTGACGATAGTAAATCTTATCGTTTAATTTGTTACCTGTTAAGTGAACTTTATCAGCGTTGATGATGATTACGTGATCACCAGTGTCAACGTGTGGTGTAAAAGTTGGTTTGTTTTTACCGCGTAAAATAGAAGCGACTTCGCTCGCTAGACGACCTAAAGTTTGACCTTCAGCGTCAATCACGTACCATTTACGCTCAACTTCGTTAGCTTTTGCCATGAAAGTCGTACGCATGTTTATTTCCCTCCTACATGTTTTCTTCAAGACCAAATTCATTGTTTATCTTAAACACGATTAATTTCCGGGGCTAATCGTGGTTTTAGAAACAATACCATATGTTATGATATATCTTTGCGAAAGCAATGTCAAGCAAATGTTACACCAGGATTAGTTGTTATAGTTTACTTGCCATAAATATAAGCCGTGCCCTGGTGCAGTCTTGCCAGCTAGGCGCCGATCCCGCTTTTCTAAAATAACGGGAATGTCGTTTGGCTGCAATTTGTTTTGTCCAATATCTAACAATGTTCCCACGAGAATACGCACCATATTATACAAGAATCCGCTGCCGACAAAACGAAAAATAAGCTCTTCCTCTTGCTGTAGCATCTCTAACTCATAAATAGTACGCACCTTATCTTCTATTTCCGTTTTTGCCGAACAAAATGATGTAAAGTCATGCGTTCCGATAAAATGCGGAATAGCCGCCTCTATTGCAGCCAAATTAAGCTGATACGGATAATAATACGCATAATGCCGCAAAAAGACGTTGCTTCTTTTACTAAGCAGAACTCTATACCTATACTCCTTGCTTGTTACATCAAAACGCGCATGAAAATCCGGCGCTGCCTTTTCAACATGCTGTACAGCAATATCATCCGGCAGCAAAGAGTTTAATGCAGCCACCCAGCGCTCCTCTGGAATTTGCAAAGGAGAGTCAAAGTGAAGAACTTGGCCATACGCATGAACGCCCGCATCGGTCCTGCCAGACGCATGAATACGTACTTCTCCTTTATGAAGCTTTCGCAGAACATTCTCAATTTCTTGCTGAACAGTTCGCTTTTGCTGCTGGATTTGATATCCTGAAAAATATGTTCCGTCATATGAAATTGTACACTTTATTCGTTCCATTGCTCTCACCAACGTGTCCAAAGTAAAAGTAAAGTAAGGAGCAGTAAACTCAGAACAGCAAGAGTATCCTTTCTTTGCCACAGCAGCTGCCTGAATTTTGTTCTTCCGTCTCCGCCTTGGTATCCTCTAGCTTCCATCGCAATTGCTAAATCTTCTGCCCTTTTAAACGCACTGATGAATAAAGGTACGAGCAAAGCAACGACAGCTTTCAACCGGTCTTTAATGGGGCCGCCTGCAAAATCTGTTCCGCGCGAGGATTGCGCCTTCATAATTTTCTCGGTTTCCTCCATAAGAGTCGGAATGAATCGAAGGGAAATAGACATCATCAATGCGATTTCATGAACAGGCAATCCTATTTTTTTGAACGGATGCAAGAGCGTCTCCATCCCGTCCGTAATTTCAATAGGAGTAGTTGTTAATGTCAGCAGTGTCGTCATAACAAGAATGACAAAAAAGCGAAGAGAAATAAAAATACCCTGCTCCAGCCCTTTCTCATAGATGGAGAACCCTCCTGCTTGAAACAGCAGTTCTCCCTCCTTTGTTGTTAATACGTGAAGAAGAAAGGTAAATAAAAATATCCACAATATGGGTTTCAATCCAGATAATATATAACGTACAGGAACACGGGAAAGGATCAATGGAATAAGAATGTATAAAAATAAAAGTGCATAAGAAACTGCATTGTCAGCTAAAAAGACAACAAATACGTATAGAAACACCATTGATAGCTTTGCCCGAGGGTCAAGCCGATGGATAAGAGATTGACCGGGAATATATTTTCCAATAATAAGCTGCTGCATTATCCGGCTTCCCCTTTGTTCAAGATTTTCACCATTTCTGTCGCTAACTCTTCTAACGTAAGAACGGGTGCCTCCATTTTTAAATGAAACCGTTGTTCTATCAACTGTTTATACTGCAATGAAATTGGCAGCGACACACCTATATCCTCTAATCGCTCCGCTTCGGAAAATACCTCTTCCGGCTTCCCTTGTAAAAACACGGTTCCTTTATGCATGACAATCACTTCATCCGCATATTGAGCCGCATCCTCCATGTTGTGGGTTACAAGGATGACCGTAATGTTCTGCTCTTTATGCAGCTTATAAAACATATCCATAAGCTCCTGCTGTCCTTTTGGATCTAAGCCTGCTGTCGGCTCATCCAAAACGAGAACTTCCGGTTCCATGGCAAGCACCCCTGCAATAGCCACCCTGCGCATTTGTCCTCCGCTTAGCTCGAACGGGGATTTGTCCAATAGCTCCTCTGACAAACCTACCATGCCAATCGCATCTCTTGCCTTTTTCTTTGCTGTCTCTTCTGCAATACCAAAGTTTAAAGGACCAAAACAAATGTCCTTCTCCACCGTCTCTTCGAACAATTGATGCTCTGGAAATTGAAAGACTACGCCTACTTTCTTGCGAAGAGGCTTTAGTTTTCTTTCCTTCTTCACAGAGGAAATTGTAAAGTCACCAACTCGCACGAATCCGGATGTAGGCTGCAAGAGAGCGTTCAAATGCTGAATGACGGTAGACTTTCCAGAGCCCGTATGACCAATAATTGCGTAGTATCCTCCGCTCGGAAACGATAGGTTTATATCATAGATTGCCAACCTCTCAAACGGTGTTTTCTTTTGATAGCGGTGTTCTACTTTTTCGAATGTAATGTCCAAAGCGCGTTCACCAAACTTTCCATTGTAAGATGCATCGTCTGTATGGGAATGTCGTTATCTCTTAATATTTCGGCTATTCTTACCGAAAAAGGAACGTTTAAACCGATATCACGCAGTTCTTTCACATGCTCAAATACATCTTGCGGGGTACCTTCGCGTATGATTTTTCCTTGATTCAGCACAATAATACGATCGGATTGCGCTGCTTCTTCAAGGTCATGCGTAATGGAAACCACAGTTATGCCTTTTATGCGTACAAGGCTGCGAACAGTTTCTAATACTTCCTTTCGGCCTTTCGGATCAAGCATAGACGTGGCTTCATCCAGAATGAGAATAGAAGGCTGCAGCGCCAATACACTTGCAATAGCAACGCGCTGTTTCTGTCCTCCTGATAAGGAATGCGGCTCTTGGTCTGCAAACTCATGCATGCCGACAAGAGAAAGAGAATGCTCCATTCGCTCTATCATTTGCTCTCTCGGGACTCCCATATTCTCAAGCCCGAATGCTACATCATCTTTTACTGTTGTACCGACAAACTGATTATCAGGATTTTGAAATACCATGCCAATCTGCTTTCTAATATCCCAGACTGTTTCTTCCGATAGAATGATCTTGCCGTCTGCAAAAATAGTTCCTTCTTTTGGAAGCAAGAGACCAGTTAATAGTTTTGCCAGCGTGGACTTTCCTGAACCATTTTGTCCAATAATAGATACCCATTCGCCTTCATAAATTGAGAGTGAAACATCCTGCAGGGCAGCAGAACGAGCGTGCGGATATTGAAACGATAAATGATCTATGCGAAGCTTCTCCTGTTTCACCAATCGACACCTTCTCGTTTTATTTCCTAAGAAATATTGTATTCTCTTACAATTCGATATACTTAAGAAAAGCGCAATCGGCTCGTTTAGGTGCAGAACCAGAGGTTCTCCGCCCTCAAAGGCGCTTTTTGCCTTTGTGCGGCAGAGAACCTCTGGTGGCAGCACCTAGCCGATGGAGCTAGACATCAAGAAAAGCGCAACCGGCTCGTTCAACTCCGGATGGCAAATGTTCTTCACACACAAAGGCGCTTTTTGCCTTTTTAGGGGAAGGTTATTTGACAGGAGGAGTTAGCCGGTGGAGCTAGACATCAAGAAAAGCGCAACCGGCTCGTTCAACTCCGGATGGCAAATGTTCTTCACACACAAAGGCGCTTTTTGCCTTTTTAGGGGAAGGTTATTTGACAGGAGGAGTTAGCCGGTGGAGCTAGACATCAAGAAAAGCGCAACCGGCTCGTTCAGCTCCCTCTGGAAAATGTTCTTCACCATTAAAGCCGCTTTTTGGCTTTATATGGGGAAGGTTATTTTTCAGACGGGAGCTAGCCGGTGGAGCTAGACATACAAAAAAAGGGCCACGACCAGTTACTTAAAAAGCACTGTCCTGCCCTTTTGCTGTCATTACACTAATTCAATGATAACCATTGGAGCACCGTCACCGCGACGAGGACCAATCTTAGCGATACGAGTGTATCCACCTTGACGGTCTGTGTAGCGAGGAGCGATATCTGCAAATAATTTTTGCAATGCATCTTCCTTCGTCTCAGCGTTTGCTACTTCGTTACGAACGTAAGAAGCTGCTTGACGGCGAGCATGAAGATCTCCACGTTTACCTAGAGTAATCATTTTTTCTACTACGGAACGAAGCTCTTTCGCACGAGTTTCAGTCGTTTCGATGCGCTCGTTGATGATTAAGTCAGTAGTCAAGTCACGTAACATAGCTTTACGTTGTGCACTTGTACGGCCTAATTTTCTGTATGCCATTCGTAGTTCCCTCCTTCGTTGGTTTTTAACAAAACAAAGAAACCTTAGTCGTCCTTGCGTAAGCCTAAGCCAAGCTCTTCAAGCTTATGCTTTACTTCCTCTAAGGATTTACGTCCTAAGTTACGAACTTTCATCATATCTTGTCATTTCAAGAACTTTTTCTTTTTGATCTTCTTCTTTTTCTACCATAATCTCAGCATTTTGTGCTTCGTTAGTCAGACCAACAAAGATGTTTAAATGCTCAGTTAAAATTTTAGCGCCTAACGAAATTGCTTCCTTCGGCCCGATGCTTCCATCCGTCCATACATCAAGCGTCAGTTTATCAAAGTTCGTTACTTGCCCTACACGCGTATTCTCCACTTGGTATGTTACGCGTGACACTGGAGTGAAAATGGAATCAATAGGAATAACGCCTATTGGTTGATCCTCTCTCTTGTTTGCATCAGCTGGCGTATACCCACGACCACGCTTTGCAGTTAAACGCATACGCAAATGCGCATCCTTTGCTAACGTTGCAATGTGTAAATCCGGATTTAAGATTTCGACATCGCTATCGTGAGTAATATCAGCAGCTGTGACAACACCTTCGCCCTGTACATCAATCTCAAGCGTTTTCTCTTCATCAGAGTAAATCTTAAGAGCAAGTTTCTTTATGTTTAAGATAATCGTTGTGACATCTTCCACAACGCCCTCGATTGTAGAAAACTCGTGCAGTACGCCATCGATTTGGATTGATGTTACAGCGGCGAAACCCCGGCTAGACAATGCTGTATTGTCTAACCGAAAGTCCCCCTTAGGCAGTTCCCGATTGTGCACAACAACAAGCGATGTTTCTGTAAGAAATTTTCAAAATGAATGTATCATATCCCATTATAGACAATGTTAGAAAATCTATACAGAAAAATTACACACGACGACGTTTTGGCGGACGGCATCCATTATGAGGTACTGGAGTAACATCGCGGATCGCTGTTACTTCTAGACCTGCAGCTTGAAGCGCACGAATAGCAGCTTCACGGCCGGCACCAGGGCCTTTAACAGTAACCTCTAAAGTTTTTAAACCATGCTCCATAGATGTCTTTGCAGCAGTCTCAGCAGCCATTTGTGCTGCGAATGGCGTAGATTTACGGGAGCCTCTGAAGCCAAGTGCACCAGCACTAGACCAAGAAAGTGCATTACCATGAACGTCTGTAATAGTTACAATTGTGTTATTGAAAGTAGAACGAATGTGAGCTATACCAGCTTCAATGTTCTTTTTCACACGACGTTTACGAGTGTTAGTTTTACGTGCCATTGATGTTCAACCTCCTTTACTTAATTATTTCTTTTTGTTCGCTACTGTACGACGAGGACCTTTACGTGTACGAGCGTTGTTCTTAGTGTTTTGACCACGAACTGGTAAACCACGGCGATGGCGAAGACCACGATAAGAACCAATTTCCATTAGACGCTTGATGTTTAGGGAAACTTCACGGCGAAGGTCACCTTCAACTTTTAAGCGGTCGATGATATCACGGATTTTACCTAATTCTTCTTCTGTTAAGTCACGAACTCGAGTATCCTCAGAGATTCCAGCTTCAGCTAGAACTTTCTCAGCAGTCGGACGTCCGATACCAAATACGTATGTTAAAGAAATAACGACGCGTTTGTCACGAGGAATATCTACACCTGCAATACGTGCCATTAGAAAACACCTCCTTCAATTAACCTTGTTTTTGCTTATGTTTAGGATTTTCACAGATAACCATTACTTTTCCTCTTCTGCGAATAACTTTACATTTTTCACAGATCGGCTTTACAGATGGTCTTACTTTCATCTCTCTAACCTCCTTAAAGATTACGGAGTGCTATATTATTTAAAACGGTACGTAATACGACCACGATTTAAATCGTACGGAGATAATTCTACCGTAACTTTGTCTCCAGGTAAAATACGAATGAAGTTCATGCGAATTTTACCAGAAACATGAGCTAATACGACATGCTTATTTTCTAGTTCTACTTTAAACATAGCATTCGGCAATGTCTCTATAACTGTACCTTCAATTTCAATTACATCGTCTTTAGCCATTCAATGTTCTCCCTTCTTCAAATCAGTAACCTTTGAGACTGCTCTGAAATCTCGGAGAGGTAAGCTACTCAGTTGTCAGGATTTCATATCCTGTTTCTGTAATGGCAATCGTATGCTCGAAGTGAGCGCACCATAAGCCATCCACAGTCACCACTGTCCAGTTATCGGACAATGTTTTCACATATCGATGTCCTTGGTTAATCATCGGCTCTATGCAAAGCACCATTCCCGGCTTTAATCTCGGTCCCTTATTAGGAGGTCCGTAGTGCGGAATTTGCGGAGCTTCATGTAAGTCTTGCCCAATTCCATGCCCTACATACTCTCTTACAACCGAAAATCCTTCACCTTCTGCATACGTTTGAATCGCATGCGAGATATTGGACAGCCGTTCACTTGGCTTTGCTTGCTCTAAACCAAGATACAATGATTTCTCTGTGACATCAAGCAGCTTCTGAACAGATTCTGAAATCTTTCCGACCGGATACGTCCATGCAGAATCTCCATGATACCCGTTATATTTCGCACCGATATCGATGCTGATAATATCGCCGTCCTCGAGCTTGCGATTGCCCGGGATTCCATGTACAAGCTCTTCGTTTACGGAAGCACATATGCTTCCTGGAAAACCATTATATCCTTTAAATGATGGCACAGCGCCATATTTTTGGATTGTTTTTTCCGCAATCGAGTCAAGCTCTTTCGTTGTAATCCCTGGAGTAATGTGCTTCTTTAGCTCTTTATGAGTCAAGGCCACAATTCTCCCCGCTTCTCGCATGATCTCAATTTCACGAGGCGTTTTGCAAATAATCATTACGCTAAGTCTCCGATAAGAGCGTCGATATCTACAAAAACCTTATTGATTTCTTGCTCGCCGTCGATATTTCTCACATAACCAAGCTCACCATAGAAGTCAAGCAAAGGCTGAGTTTGCTTAATGTTTACTTCCAAGCGGTTAGCTACAGTTTCTTCATTATCATCAGAACGCTGATACAGCTCTCCACCGCATTTATCGCAAACGCCCTCTACTTGAGGCGGATTGAATATTAAGTGATAAGTAGCGCCGCAGCTTTTGCAGATACGTCTACCTGTTAATCGTTTAAGAAGAAGTGCAGAATCAACATTAATGTTGATTACATAGTCGATCTTCTTGCCAAGACCTTCCATAATTCCTTCTAAAGCAGATGCTTGTGCCACAGTTCGCGGAAAACCGTCGAGCAAGAAGCCCTTTACACAATCATCTTTACTTAAACGCTCACGAACAATACCGATTGTTACTTCATCTGGAACAAGCTCACCTTTGTCCATGAAAGATTTTGCTTGCAGGCCAAGTTCTGTTCCTTCTTTAATTGCAGCGCGAAACATATCACCTGTCGAGATATGAGGGATAGAGTACTTGGCAACAATTTTTTCAGCTTGTGTGCCTTTCCCGGCACCCGGAAGCCCCATTAAAATTAGATTCATCTTAATTCCCCCTAAGATGAGCCTTTAGGGAAGATCACTCTTCCCGACTGCTCATTGTTTAATAAAGCCTTTATAATGGCGCTTTACTAACTGACTCTCGAGCTGCTTCATTGTTTCTAAAGCTACCCCAATTACGATTAGTAAACTCGTTCCACCAATTTGGGCAGAATTTGGGAGATTTGCTATTTTAATGAATAACACAGGCAGAATCGCGATTGCAGCTAGGAAAATTGCACCTACGAACGTTAAACGATACAAAACCTTTGTTAAATACTGTTCCGTATTCTTACCCGGACGAATACCAGGAACGTATCCACCTTGTTTGTTCAGATTTTCAGCCATCTGTTCAGGATTGACTTGAACAAATGCATAGAAGTACGTGAAGGCAACGATTAACGCAACATATACAATCATTCCCACAGGGTGATTATAGTTAAAGTTTTGTATAATCCATTGCGAAACATCGTGTTTCGGAAAAAACTGAGCAATGGTTGGTGGCGTAATCAGGAAAGAAACAGCGAAAATGACTGGAATTACACCGGCGCTATTTACCTTTAACGGTAAATGCGTGTTTTGTGCACCAGCATAACTGTTGTTTCCTGTAGTACGTTTTGCATACTGAATCGGGATTTTTCTAGTTGCTTGTTGAATGTAAATAACACCCACAACAACTGCCAATACAGCAAGCAAAATAAGTGCAACTTTTACAAGGCGAATGAACAAATCATCACCTGCATCTTGGAACTGCTGAACGTATACTTGACTAACTATGTTTGGAATCGCTGCTGCGATACCAGCAAAGATGATAATGGAAATACCATTTCCCACACCTTTTGCTGTAATCTGCTCACCGAGCCACATTAAAAATGCTGTCCCGGCAGTCAGAACAGTAGCAATGTACAAGTAGGTTGTCCAGCCTGGGTCTACGATTAACTGTCCGTTAGCCAAGTTGTTGAACCCGATTGACATTCCAATAGCTTGGATGAAAGCTAGAACAATTGTAAAGTAGCGAGTGAACTGAGCTAGTTTACGACGTCCCATCTCACCCTGCTTTGACCATTCAGTAAACTTAGGAACAACATCCATCTGTAGCAATTGAATAATGATGGATGCTGTAATGTAAGGCATAATCCCCATTGCGAAGATCGAGAAGTTTTTTAAGGCCCCTCCACCGAACGTATTAAGGATACCCAAAGCATTTAATGAATCCTGTGCTTTTAGAACATCTGCGTTGACGTGAGGCACCGGAATGAAGGTACCGATGCGAAACACGATCAACATCGCAAAGGTGAAAAGAATTTTATTTCTTATCTCAGCAACGCGCATAAAGTTGGAGATTGTGCGAAACATTAAATCACCTCAGTTTTTCCGCCAGCCGCTTCAATTGCTTCTTTCGCAGTTGAAGAGAACTTATGAGCTTTAACAGTCAGATTCTTTTCTAACTTACCGTTAGCAAGAATTTTCACACCGTTGTTTACTTTGCTGATTACGCCAGTTTCAAGCAATAATTCAGGTGTTACTTCTGTACCGTCTTCAAAGCGATTCAATGCTGTTAGGTTAACGACTACGAACTCTTTACGGTTGATGTTCGTAAAGCCGCGTTTTGGTAAACGACGGAATAGTGGAGTTTGGCCACCCTCGAATCCGAGGCGAACACCGCCGCCAGAACGAGCGTTTTGTCCTTTATGACCTTTACCAGCAGTTTTACCGTTACCAGAACCGATACCGCGTCCAACACGGTTACGAACTTTACGAGAACCCTCAGCAGGCTTTAATTCATGAAGTTTCATTCCGAGGCACCTCCTTATAGATATGAGATTATAATTAAACTTCTTTAACTGTTACAAGGTGAGAAACTTTAGTGATCATGCCGCGGATCGCAGGAGATTCCTCTTTCACTACAGTATGGTTAAGCTTGCGTAAGCCTAAAGCTTCTACTGTTGCGCGTTGATCTTGCGGACGACCGATTACACTACGAGTGAGGGTAATTTCTAACTTCTTTGTCATGTGTTTTCCCTCCTTCTTCTTAGCCTAGTAGCTCTTCTACAGTTTTACCACGCAATTTCGCTACTTCTTCAGCACGCTTTAATTGGCTTAATCCGTTCATTGTAGCGCGTACCATGTTGACAGGTGTGTTAGATCCTAAAGATTTAGAAAGAATATCCTGTACACCAGCTAGTTCAAGTACCGCACGAACTGGACCACCAGCGATAACTCCAGTACCTTCAGCAGCAGGCTTTAAGAATACTTCACCAGCTCCAAATTGACCAAGTACTGTGTGTGGAATTGTTGTACCCACTAGAGGTACGCGGATTAGATTCTTCTTAGCATCTTCAATAGCCTTACGGATCGCATCTGGCACCTCTTGCGCTTTACCAGTTCCGAATCCAACATGACCATTTTTGTCTCCAACTACAACCAATGCAGCGAAGCGGAAACGACGTCCACCCTTAACAACTTTCGCAACACGGTTAATCGTTACTACACGTTCTTCAAGTTCTAATTTGCTTGGGTCAATGCGACGCATCTATTTTCCCTCCTTTGACCATTAAAATTGTAATCCAGCTTCGCGAGCAGCTTCAGCTAACGCTTTAACACGACCATGGTATAAGTAACCGCCGCGATCGAATACTACTTCTTTAACACCTTTCTCAACAGCACGTTTAGCAACTAGCTCGCCAACTTGAGTAGCAGCAGCAACATTGCTAGTACCTTCAAAAGAAAGTTCTTTATCAAGAGTAGATGCACTTGCTAATGTAACACCGTTCACATCGTCAATTACTTGAGCGTAAATGTGTTGATTAGAACGGAATACGTTTAAACGTGGACGCTCAGCAGTACCTGTAAGCTTTGCACGTACACGCGCATGTCTTTTCTTACGAACCGCATTTTTATCAGGTTTAGTGATCATTTATGTCACTCCTTTCCTTTCACCTAATGGGCTTACTTAGCTGTTTTACCTTCTTTGCGACGTACAACTTCGCCTTCATAGCGAATACCTTTGCCCTTGTAAGGCTCTGGAGCACGTACGGCACGGATGTTAGCAGCTAATTCACCAACACGTTGTTTATCGATACCTTTTACGATGATTTTTGTGTTTGCAGGAACTTCGATTTCGATGCCTGCTTCAGGTGTGATCTCAACTGGGTGAGAGTAACCTACGTTCAATACAAGCTTGTTACCTTGCTTTTGCGCACGGTAACCAACCCCGATTAACTCAAGGCCGCGTTGGAAGCCGTTTGTTACACCCTCAACCATGTTTCCGATCAATGCACGAGTTGTGCCGTGAAGAGCACGGTGATTCTTCTGATCAGAAGGGCGCTCTACAGTTAATGTATTATCTTCAATTTTGATAGCCATATCAGAATTGAAAGTACGAGTTAATTCGCCTTTAGGACCTTTAACAGTCACAGTATTATCTTCGCTAACTGTAACTGTTACGCCTGCAGGGATTTCAAGAATCTTTTTACCAATACGAGACATTTGTCACACCTCCGTTCGTTTCAATATTACCAAACGTACGCTACTACTTCTCCACCTGTTTGCGCTTGACGAGCATCTTTGTCAGTCATAACACCTTTAGATGTAGAAACGATCGCGATACCTAATCCGTTAAGTACACGTGGTACTTCATCAGCTTTTGCATATACGCGCAAGCCAGGCTTACTGATGCGCTTTAGTCCAGTAATAACACGCTCGTTGTTTGGACCATATTTCAAGAAAATACGAAGGATACCTTGTTTGTTATCCTCGATCAATTCTACGTCACGAACGAAACCTTCACGCTTTAAGATTTCTGCAATTTCTTTCTTGATTTTAGAAGCAGGAACTTCTAATTTATCGTGACGTACCATGTTCGCATTACGGATGCGAGTAAGCATATCTGCAATTGGATCTGTCATCACCATTTGTTTTACCTCCTTCCCATTTTCGGGTATTACCAACTAGCTTTCTTAACACCAGGAATTTGTCCTTTATATGCGAGTTCACGGAAACAAATACGGCAAAGCTTAAATTTACGGTATACGGAATGTGGACGACCGCAACGTTCGCAACGTGTGTACGCTTGAACATTAAACTTTGGAGCACGTTTTTGCTTCGCAATCATTGACTTCTTAGCCACGTTTTCGCCTCCTCTACTTAGCGTTGGCTTCCATTATTTTTGGAATGGCATACCGAATTGTGTTAAAAGCTCACGAGCTTCTTCGTCAGTGTTAGCAGTTGTTACGATTACGATATCCATACCGCGTACTTTGCTTACTTTATCATAATCAATCTCTGGGAAGATTAACTGCTCTTTCACACCTAGAGTGTAGTTACCGCGACCGTCAAAAGACTTCTTAGAAATACCACGGAAATCACGAACGCGTGGTAAAGATACGGATACAAGCTTATCTAAGAAATCGTACATTTGCTCACCGCGAAGTGTAACTTTTGCACCGATAGGCATGCCTTCACGAAGACGGAATCCAGCGATGGATTTCTTAGCACGAGTTACAATAGGTTTTTGACCTGCGATTGATGTTAGTTCTTCTACAGCGTTGTCTAACGCTTTAGAGTTTTGAACTGCATCACCGATACCCATGTTGATTACGATCTTCTCAAGCTTAGGTACTTGCATTACAGATTTATAGCTGAACTTGCTCACTAGAGCAGGAGTAATTTCTTTTTGGAATTTCTCTTTAAGGCGATTCAATGAAGGGACCTCCTTTCGAAAAGAATTATTTATCTAAAGATTCACCTGATTTTTTTGCAATACGAACTTTTTTGCCATCTACTACACTGTAACCTACACGAGTAGGTTCACCTGTTTTTGGATCTAATGCCATAACATTAGATACATGGATAGGTGCTTCCTTTGTTAAAATTCCGCCTTGCGGATTTAATTGAGATGGCTTAGAGTGCTTCTTAACGATGTTCACACCCTCAACAATAACACGGTTTTGCTTTGGGAAAGCAGCAAGGATAACGCCTTGTTTTCCTTTGTCTTTACCAGTGATTACTTGTACTTTGTCACCTTTTTTAACATGCATCTTGCTTGTGCACCTCCTTGGAAAGGCAATACCTCAAATTATAGAACTTCTGGAGCTAAAGAAACGATTTTCATGAAGTTGCTATCACGTAACTCACGAGCAACTGGTCCGAAGATACGAGTACCGCGAGGGCTCTTATCTTCCTTGATGATAACCGCTGCGTTTTCGTCAAAACGGATGTAAGAACCGTCTGGACGACGAACACCACGCTTAGTACGTACAACTACTGCTTTAACAACGTCACCTTTTTTAACAACGCCACCTGGTGTTGCTTGTTTTACCGTAGCAACAATGATGTCACCGATGTTAGCGTACTTGCGACCAGAACCGCCTAGTACTTTAATTGTTAATAGTTCACGAGCACCAGAGTTGTCAGCAACTTTTAAACGAGATTCTTGTTGGATCATGCTATGAAACCTCCCTTCGGATTCCTCATTTATCCGAGTCGTCTATTAGATAATAACAGCTTCTTCAACGATTTCAACTAAACGGAAACGCTTAGTCGCAGAAAGCGGGCGAGTTTCCATAATCTTTACGATATCGCCAACTTTTGCTTGGTTTTGCTCATCATGCGCTTTGTACTTTTTGGAGTACTTAACACGCTTACCATATAATGAATGAGTTTTGTAAGTCTCAACTAAAACTGTAATCGTTTTGTCCATTTTATCAGACACAACGCGTCCAGTATAAACTTTACGTTGGTTACGTTCGCTCACAATGCAAACCTCCCCTCAATTTTTATCCGTTAATTCCAATCTCTCTTTCACGAACTACAGTCTTCATACGAGCAATCGCTTTACGTACTTCACGGATGCGAGCTGTATTTTCTAACTGACCTGTAGCCAATTGGAAGCGAAGGTTGAATAACTCTTCCTTCAATGCTTTAACTTTTTGTTCGATTTCGACAGTGGTTAATTCACGAATTTCATTAGTTTTCATTTGCTTCACCACCATTTTCTTCACGTTTTACGAACTTGCACTTAACAGGTAGTTTATGAGCTGCAAGGCGTAATGCTTCGCGTGCTACTTCTTCAGAAACGCCAGCGATTTCAAACATTACTTTACCAGGCTTAACTACAGCTACCCAACCTTCTGGAGCACCTTTACCGGAACCCATGCGCACCTCTAGAGGTTTTGCAGTGTAAGGCTTAGAAGGGAAAATTTTAATCCATACTTGACCGCCACGTTTCATGTAACGAGTCATTGCACGACGCGCAGCTTCAATTTGACGGTTTGTAATCCAAGACGCTTCAAGAGATTGCAGACCGAATTCGCCGAAATGAACTTCAGTACCGCCTTTCGCTTTACCACGCATTTTTCCACGATGCTCTCTGCGATATTTCACGCGTTTAGGCATTAACATATTTATTTTCCTCCTTCCTCAGAAGCTCTCTTTTTTGTAGGAAGGACTTCTCCACGGTAGATCCATACTTTTACACCAAGCTTGCCGTATGTTGTATCTGCTTCTGCAGTTGCATAGTCGATGTCAGCGCGAAGAGTATGAAGTGGAACAGTACCTTCACTGTAAGATTCAGCACGAGCGATATCAGCTCCGCCAAGACGTCCAGAAACTTGAGTCTTGATACCTTGTGCACCTGCACGCATAGAACGTTGGATAGATTGCTTTTGCGCACGACGGAATGATACACGGTTTTCTAATTGACGAGCAATGTTCTCAGCAACTAGTTTCGCATCAAGGTCAGCTTTTTTGATTTCTAGGATATTGATGTGTACACGCTTGCCAGTTAATTGGTTAAGAGCTTTACGAAGCGCTTCAACTTCTGTACCACCTTTACCAATTACCATACCAGGCTTTGCAGTGTGTACTGTAATGTTTACGCGGTTTGCAGCACGTTCGATTTCTACTTTAGAAACGGAAGCATCCTTTAAACGAGCGCTGATGTATTCACGAATCTTAATGTCTTCGTGTAAAAGTTCTGCGTAATCTTTACCAGCGTACCATCTAGATTCCCAATCACGAATAATACCAACGCGAAGACCAATCGGACTTACCTTTTGACCCATCGATTATCCCTCCTTCTTTTCTGATACCACGATTGTGATGTGGCTTGTGCGTTTGTTAATTTGGCTTGCACGTCCCATTGCGCGTGGACGGAAACGTTTTAGTGTTGGACCTTCATCAGCAAAAGTTGCGCTAACAACTAGGCTATTTGGATCCATTTCATAGTTATGCTCTGCATTTGCAATTGCAGATTTTAAAACTTTCTCTACAACTGGAGAAGCAGTTTTTGGCGTGTGGCGAAGAATTGCGATTGCTTCACCAACTTGCTTTCCTCGGATTAAATCTAATACTAGACGAACCTTACGAGGAGCAATACGAACTGTTCTCGCTACTGCTTTAGCTTGCATTGGAGTGCCTCCTCTCATTATCTTCTTGTTTTCTTATCGTCGGCAACATGGCCTTTGTACATACGAGTAGGTGCAAACTCACCTAGTTTGTGGCCAACCATATCCTCAGTAACGAATACTGGAACGTGTTTACGACCATCATACACAGCGATTGTATGACCAATGAACTGTGGGAAAATAGTAGAACGACGAGACCAAGTTTTTACAACTTGCTTAGCCTCTTTTTCGTTTAATTGTTCGATTTTCTTCATTAAATGATCATCGACAAATGGTCCCTTTTTTAAGCTGCGAGCCATTTTTGTACCTCCCTTCGTGATTGAGGTACGGTTCTAATGAACCGTACTACAACCCCGTTATTTTTTACGACGACGAACAATGAACTTGTCAGAAGCTTTGTTCTTCTTACGAGTTTTGTATCCAAGAGTTGGTTTACCCCATGGAGACATTGGAGACTTACGTCCGATAGGAGAACGACCTTCACCACCACCGTGTGGGTGATCAACTGGGTTCATTACAGAACCACGAACTGTAGGACGTTTGCCTAACCAACGAGAACGACCAGCTTTACCAATTTTGATAAGCTCATGTTGCTCGTTACCAACTTGACCTACTGTAGCACGGCAAGCAGACAAAATTAAGCGTACTTCGCCAGAAGTTAAACGTACAAGTACGTATTTGCCTTCTTTACCAAGCACTTGTGCAGATGAACCAGCAGAACGTACTAATTGTCCACCTTTACCAGGCTTAAGCTCGATGTTGTGGATTACAGTACCCACAGGCATATTTACAAGCGGTAATGCGTTACCTACTTTAATGTCAGCCTCAGGGCCAGACATAATCTCCATACCTACTTGTAGGTTTTTCGGAGCTAGGATATAACGCTTTTCACCGTCAGCATAGTTAATTAATGCGATGTTTGCGGAACGATTTGGATCGTACTCGATTGTAGCAACGCGTCCTGGAATTCCATCTTTATCGCGTTTGAAGTCGATGATACGATATTGACGCTTATGTCCGCCACCTTGGTGACGTACAGTAATTTTACCTTGGTTGTTACGACCAGCCTTTTTCTTTAAAGGCGCGATCAAGGATTTTTCCGGCTTGTCAGTTGTGATTTCAGCGAAATCAGAAGCTGTCATGCCACGACGACCATTGGATGTTGGTTTGTACTTTTTAATTGCCATCTCGGTTTCCCTCCTTCTCTATTAGAATTAAACGCCTTCGAAGATTTCGATTTCTTTGCTGTCAGCAGTTAATTTAACGATAGCTTTTCTACGACGGTTTGTTAAACCGGAGTAGCGACCTACACGTCTGAACTTTGGCTTATAGTTCATGATGTTTACTTTATCAACTTCCACACCGAAGATTGCTTCAATAGCATCTTTCACTTCAGTTTTGTTAGCTTTTACGTCCACATCAAATGTGTATTTCTTTTCAGCCATCATTTCCATAGAACGTTCAGTGATAACCGGGCGCTTAATGATATCACGAGGATCTCTCATTATGCAAGCACCTCCTCTACTTTTTCCACTGCCGCTTTTGTCATGACTAATTTCTCATGACCAAGAACGTCTAATACGTTCACGCTGCCAGCAGTGATTACTGTTACTCCAGGAATGTTACGAGCAGATAGCGCTACCGCTTCATCCGCATCAGCAGTTACGATAAGAGCTTTCTTCTCGATAGATAAACCTTTTAATACAGCTACCATTTCTTTTGTCTTCGGAGCATTTAATGCTAAGCTGTCAAGAACGATGATGTTGTTCTCTAAAACTTTAGTAGACAATGCAGACTTAATAGCTAAACGACGAACTTTTTTAGGTAATTTATAAGCGTAAGATCTAGGAGTAGGACCGAACACAATACCGCCGCCGCGCCATTGTGGGGAACGGATAGAACCTTGACGAGCACGTCCAGTTCCCTTTTGACGCCATGGCTTACGTCCGCCACCGCGCACTTCAGAACGACCTTTTACTTTATGATTACCTTGACGCATAGATGCACGTTGCATGATTACTGCATCAAAAAGTACTGCTTCATTTGGTTGGATACCGAAAATAGCTTCTGCTAATTCCATTTCACCAACTTGAGTTCCTGCTTGGTTAAATAACGTTACTTTTGGCATTGGATGTCCTCCTTTCTATTGATTATTTTCCAGCCTTAACAGCACCGCGAACCACTACGAGTGATTTCTTAGCACCTGGAACATTGCCTTTTACTAATAGTAAGTTGCGTTCCGCATCTACTTTAACGATTTCAAGGTTTTGTACAGTGATTTGGTCTCCGCCCATGCGTCCAGCCAATTTTTTACCTTTGAAAACGCGGTTTGGAGCAACAGGTCCCATAGAACCAGGACGACGATGGTAACGGGAACCGTGAGACATAGGTCCGCGAGATTGTCCGTGACGTTTAATTACACCTTGGAAACCTTTACCTTTAGAAGTACCTGTTACATCTACTGTTTCACCAGCAGCGAAAATTTCTACTTTAACCTCTTGACCAACTTCGTACTCTTCTACGTTTGCATCGCGTAATTCGCGAATGAAGCGCTTAGGAGCAGTATTTGCTTTAGCTGCATGACCTTGTTCCGGCTTGTTTGCAAGCTTTTCGCGCTTGTCTTCAGCACCCAATTGGATAGCGTTGTAGCCGTCAGTTTCAGCAGTTTTCTTTTGAAGAACGACGTTTGGAGCTGCTTCGATAACAGTTACCGGAATTAGCGCGCCGTTTTCAGCAAATACTTGAGTCATACCGATCTTTCTTCCTAAGATTCCTTTGGTCATGAGTCACACCTCCTGCATTGTTTTAAATTACATTTATAGTTTAATTTCGATATCTACGCCAGACGGTAAATCTAAACGCATTAGTGAATCTACTGTTTGCGGAGTAGGATTCACGATGTCGATTAAGCGTTTGTGCGTACGCATTTCGAATTGCTCACGAGAATCTTTGTACTTATGCACAGCACGAAGAATTGTGTAAACAGATTTCTCAGTCGGTAATGGAATCGGACCAGATACCGCAGCACCAGAACGTTTTGCTGTTTCCACGATTTTTTCTGCCGACTGATCAAGAATACGGTGATCGTAAGCTTTTAAACGGATACGAATTTTTTCTTTTGCCATTATTTTCCCTCCTTCTTCGCCTATTTTTAAAAATAGACATTCTCCATGGAAATTTTCCCCACACTCGCCATGGCAAAGCGGCCGTGTGTGTCGGTAACCTTCCACTTCATCGCAGTCAAAGACCAACATTTTCTATTATATAATATCCTAATCAGATACGCAATAGAAAATTAGGTTTTTGCCTTTTTTATTGTACTTTTCATATTATACACGGACACTCTACTGATTTCAAGCAATGGCAGTACCGTTTTTGGAAGTAGATTTTGGAACAAAAAAGAACCCAGGATTTCTCCTGAGTTCTTGTTGTTCAATTACTCTGTGATTGTAGCAACTACGCCAGCGCCTACTGTACGGCCACCTTCACGGATGGAGAACTTAGTTCCTTCTTCAACCGCGATTGGAGCGATAAGCTCAACAGTCATTTCGATGTTGTCGCCAGGCATAACCATTTCCACACCTTCTGGTAATTGGATGATTCCAGTTACGTCAGTTGTACGGAAATAGAATTGTGGACGGTAGTTAGAGAAGAATGGAGTGTGACGTCCGCCTTCTTCTTTAGATAGAACGTAAACTTCCGCTTTGAACTTTGTGTGTTGTTTAACGGAGTTTGGTTTTGCAAGTACTTGTCCGCGTTGGATGTCATCACGTGCTACACCACGAAGAAGCGCACCGATGTTGTCACCAGCTTGAGCTTGGTCAAGAAGCTTACGGAACATTTCAACACCTGTTACAGTTGTGTTTTTAGTTTCTTCCATAAGACCAACGATCTCAACTACGTCACCAACTTTAACGATACCGCGTTCTACACGACCAGTAGCAACTGTACCACGACCAGTGATAGAGAATACGTCCTCAACTGGCATTAAGAAAGGTTTGTCAGTATCGCGTTCTGGAGTTGGGATGTAAGCATCAACTTCAGCCATTAATTCAGTGATTTTCGCTTCCCACTCAGCATCTCCTTCAAGAGCTTTAAGAGCAGAACCTTTGATAACTGGAACATCGTCGCCAGGGAAGTCATATTCAGACAATAGGTCACGAACTTCCATTTCAACTAGTTCTAGTAATTCTTCGTCGTCAACCATGTCGCATTTGTTTAAGAATACAACGATGTATGGAACACCTACTTGGCGAGAAAGAAGGATGTGCTCACGAGTTTGTGGCATTGGACCATCAGCAGCAGATACTACTAGGATTCCGCCGTCCATTTGAGCAGCACCAGTGATCATGTTTTTAACGTAGTCAGCGTGACCTGGGCAGTCAACGTGTGCATAGTGACGAGTGTCAGTTTCATACTCAACGTGTGCAGTAGAGATTGTGATACCGCGCTCTCTTTCTTCTGGAGCAGCATCGATTTGATCGTATGCACGTGCTTCAGCACCACCAGCTTTTGCAAGAACTGTAGTGATAGCAGCAGTTAAAGTAGTTTTACCATGGTCAACGTGGCCGATTGTACCAATGTTAACATGCGGTTTAGAGCGTTCGAATTTAGCTTTACCCATTATAATATCCTCCTTAACAATCATTGTTTATGTTTATATAGTTATATAGGATAGAAAGCGGAAAGATGGATGCCTGTCCGCTTTCTAGGCTTACATAGTAGTTATACTTGAACAATTGATAAAAATCAATTATTGACCTTTATTTTTCTTAACGATTTCTTCAGCAATGCTGCGTGGAACTTCTTCATAATGGTCAAACACCATAGAGAATGTTCCGCGTCCTTGCGTATTAGAACGAAGAGACGTTGCATAACCGAACATTTCAGAAAGCGGAACCAACGCACGAACTACTTGCGCGTTACCGCGTGCTTCCATACCTTCTACGCGACCGCGGCGGGAAGTGATATCTCCCATGATGTCACCTAGGTACTCATCAGGGATTACAACTTCAACCTTCATCATCGGCTCAAGAAGAGCTGGGTTACATTTAGAAACAGCAGCTTTCAATGCCATAGATGCAGCGATTTTAAACGCCATTTCAGAAGAGTCTACATCATGGTAAGATCCGTCAACTAATGCAGCTTTTACGTCTACTAGTGGATAACCAGCTAGTACACCATTTTGCATTGAATCTTTAAGACCTGCTTCTACAGCCGGGATGTATTCACGTGGAACAACCCCACCCACGATTTTGTTTTGGAACTCGAAACCTTTACCTTCTTCGTTCGGTTCGAACTCAATCCATACGTGACCGAATTGTCCGCGACCACCGGATTGACGCGCGAACTTACCTTCAACTTTAGCCGCAGCGCGGAAAGTTTCACGGTAAGCTACTTGCGGAGCACCAACATTTGCTTCTACTTTGAACTCGCGACGCATACGGTCAACAATGATGTCAAGGTGAAGCTCACCCATACCGGAGATGATTGTTTGACCAGTCTCTTGGTCCGTATGAGCACGGAATGTTGGATCTTCTTCAGAAAGCTTCACTAGAGCTGTACCCATTTTATCTTGGTCAGCTTTAGATTTAGGCTCGATAGCTACAGAGATAACTGGTTCTGGGAACGTCATGGATTCAAGAATCACGCGATTCTTTTCATCACATAAAGTGTCGCCAGTTGTAGTATCTTTTAAACCTACAGCAGCCGCGATGTCACCGGAGTAACATACAGAAATCTCTTGACGAGAGTTTGCGTGCATTTGCAGGATACGGCCTAAACGCTCACGCTTGCCTTTTGTAGAGTTGATTACGTAAGAACCTGCTTCAGCTTTACCGGAGTAAACGCGGAAGAACGTTAACTTACCTACATAAGGGTCAGTCATGATTTTGAATGCCAATGCAGAGAATGGACCTTCATCATCAGCTGGACGAGTCACTTCTTCATCAGTATCAGGAACGATACCTGTGATAGCCGGAACGTCAACCGGAGATGGAAGGTAGTCAATTACTGCATCTAGCATTAACTGAACACCTTTGTTTTTGAAGGCAGAGCCAACTACTACAGGGAAGAATTCTACGCTTAGCGTAGCTTTACGGATAGCCGCTTTTAATTCTTCAACTGTAATTTCTTCGCCTTCAAGATACTTCATCATTAACTCTTCATCGTGGTCAGCAAGTGCCTCGATTAAAGAACCGCGAAGTTCTTCTGCTTTATCTTGATATTCAGCAGGAATTTCACCTTCTTGAATGTCAGTACCTAGATCGTTTGTATAGAAATGAGCCTTCATTTCTACAAGGTCAATAATCGCTTTGAATTGATCTTCCGCACCAATTGGTAATTGGATTGGATGAGCATTTGCTTGTAAGCGCTCATGCAATGTTTTTACGGAGTAAAGGAAGTCTGCACCGATCTTGTCCATTTTGTTAACGAACACGATACGAGGAACTCCGTAAGTTGTTGCTTGACGCCAAACAGTTTCTGTTTGCGGCTCTACACCGGATTGAGCATCAAGTACAGCAACAGCACCATCAAGTACACGAAGGGAACGCTCTACCTCTACAGTAAAGTCTACGTGTCCAGGAGTATCGATGATGTTTACGCGATGACCTTTCCATTGAGCAGTTGTCGCAGCGGACGTGATTGTAATACCACGCTCTTGCTCTTGCTCCATCCAGTCCATCGTTGCAGCACCTTCGTGCACTTCACCGATTTTGTGTACACGGCCAGTGTAAAACAAAATACGCTCAGTCGTAGTTGTTTTACCAGCATCAATATGGGCCATGATACCGATATTACGAGTGTTGTTTAAGGAGAACTCTCTTGCCATATGGTATTTTTTCTCCTTCCTTTAGTTGGATTGGATTTTTTATGGGTAGCATAAAAGCTGCCTGCTCATCATACATGGTGAGTATATCCAAAGACACCCTAATTATGTAAAAGGGACGTTCATTGAAGAGAGAGGAATTTCTCCCTCTCTCTACTTTTCATGAACAACAAGCTCAGCAGCTTTATGCATACAACTACTATTTTAATTCTACCAGCGGTAGTGAGCAAACGCTTTGTTCGCTTCTGCCATTTTGTGAGTGTCCTCACGTTTCTTAACAGATGCACCGCTGTTGTTAGCAGCATCAAGAATTTCGTTAGCTAGACGCTCTTCCATAGTTTTTTCACCACGAAGACGAGCGTAGTTTACTAACCAGCGAAGACCTAATGTAGTACGACGCTCTGGGCGAACTTCTACTGGAACTTGGTAGTTAGCACCGCCGACACGACGAGCACGAACTTCAAGAACTGGCATGATGTTCTTAAGCGCTTGTTCAAATACTTCCATAGGATCTTTGCCTGCACGATCGCGTACGATATCAAATGCATTATAAAGAATAGCTTGAGATGTACCTTTTTTACCGTCAATCATCATTTTGTTGATTAGACGAGTTACAAGCTTAGAGTTGTAAAGCGGATCTGGTAATACGTCTCTTTTAGAAACAGGTCCTTTACGAGGCATGTTTAGTTCCTCCTTTCAAAGCAGAATGTCTATTATTTTTTAGCAGCTTTTGGTCTCTTAGTACCATATTTAGAACGTCCTTGCGCACGGTTGTTAACACCAGCTGTGTCAAGCGCACCGCGAACGATGTGGTAACGTACCCCTGGTAAGTCCTTTACACGACCACCGCGAATTAATACTACGCTATGCTCTTGTAAGTTATGTCCGATACCTGGGATATAAGCAGTAACCTCAATACCGTTTGTTAAACGTACACGAGCGTATTTACGCAACGCGGAGTTTGGTTTCTTTGGAGTCATTGTACCAACACGAGTACATACGCCACGTTTTTGTGGAGCAGATAGATCCGTTGATTTTTTCTTCAAAGAGTTGAAACCTTTGTTTAACGCAGGTGATTTGGATTTCCATACTTTATCAGTACGACCTTTTCTTACTAATTGGTTAATAGTAGGCATGGTTTATCCTCCCTTCACATCTTTGTATGACCACATATCCAGGTGGTTCATTATTAGTTGAAAACAAAGTTCTTGCAAGGGAGAGCCGCACGCTCTCGCCTCACAAAAACAGTTTTAACCGATTATAAATATTTTGAAGCTCCTTGCTCAACACCCAGAGATTATCGCAACGTGCTTTATACATCGTCCGAAAATATCCCTTTAGGAGCAACCTTGATTATATTAACATCTTGCCGAGTGCAATGTCAACTGCCCTAATGCAATTTCACGTAAAATTTATGCTAGAAAATTTTAGCTTTCTACATAAACCTCAGTGTTTTGCACAATTGCATCTTCCGGAGATTGCTTCGTAAGCTCTACTTTGCGGTAGCGGCTCATACCTGTACCGGCCGGAACAAGCTTACCGATAATTACATTCTCTTTCAGACCTAGAAGCTCATCGCGTTTACCTTTAATTGCTGCATCTGTAAGAACACGAGTTGTTTCTTGGAACGAAGCAGCAGACAAGAAGGAATCAGTTTCAAGGGATGCTTTTGTAATACCGAGAAGTACAGGACGAGCTGTTGCCGGCTGCTTGCCTTCTAGTAATACTTTTGCGTTTGCATCCGTGAATTGGTGAATATCAAGCAATGTTCCTGGCAATACGTCTGTATCTCCAGCGTCCATTACGCGCACCTTGCGAAGCATTTGGCGAACCATTACCTCAACGTGCTTATCACCGATTTCTACCCCTTGCATACGGTATACTTTTTGAACTTCACGCAGCAAGTACTCTTGCACCGCTTTGTTATCTTTTACTTTTAATAATTCCTTCGGATCGATAGAACCTTCTGTAAGTTCTTGACCGCGCATAATACGCTGACCTTCCGCCACTTTCAGGCGAGCGCCGTAAGGAATTGTATACGGACGGCTCTCTACGTCACCTTGGATAACAACTTCTTGACGATCTTTCACATCATTGATTGCTGCAACATAACCGTCAATCTCAGAAATCACTGCCTGACCTTTTGGATTACGCGCTTCGAATAGCTCTTGGATACGCGGTAAACCTTGCGTGATATCGTCTCCTGCAACCCCGCCTGTATGGAATGTACGCATCGTCAACTGTGTACCAGGTTCACCGATGGATTGGGCTGCAATAATACCTACCGCCTCTCCAACTTCTACATCCGTACCAGTTGCAAGGTTACGTCCATAACACTTCTTACATACGCCGTGGCGAGTGTTACATGTGAAGGCAGAGCGAATGTATACTTCTTCCACGCCCGCTTCAACAATTACAGTTGCAAGATCTTCTGTAATTAACTCATTTTCACTCACAAGTACTTCATTCGTTCCTGGATGCTTCAAAGTTTTTCTTGCAAAGCGTCCTACGAGACGATCGTATAAGGATTCGATAACTTCGTTTCCTTCTTTAATTGCACGTACAAGCAAGCCTCTGTCTGTACCGCAATCGTCTTCGCGTACGATAACATCCTGTGCTACGTCAACGAGACGGCGAGTCAAGTAACCAGAGTCAGCAGTCTTAAGCGCTGTATCGGCAAGACCTTTACGCGCACCATGCGTGGAAATGAAATACTCGAGTACTGTTAAACCTTCGCGGAAACTTGATTTGATTGGAAGCTCGATGATACGGCCGGATGGGTTTGCCATCAATCCGCGCATACCTGCAAGCTGCGTAAAGTTGGATGCGTTACCACGGGCACCGGAATCACTCATCATGAAGATTGGGTTGCGCTTGTTCAAGGACTTCATCAGTTTTCCTTGGATAACATCCTTCGCATTACTCCAAATAGTAATAACGCGATCGTAACGCTCTTCTTCCGTAATTAAACCGCGACGGAATTGTTTTGTAACATTATCTACCTTCGCTTGCGCTTCTTGTAGAATTTGTTCTTTTTCGCCTAATACAACGATGTCTGCCACACCAACTGTAATACCGGCTTTTGTGGAATGCTTAAATCCTAGGTTCTTCATGCGGTCCAGCATTCGAGATGTTTCTGTAATTTGGAAACGTTTGAACACTTCAGCGATGACGTTACCAAGAATCCCCTTCTTAAACGGCGCTACTTCTTCACGCTCAGCAATCATAGCCTTTACATCTGCACCTTTTGGAACAAAATACTTAGCAGGTGTTTCTCTCTCTAAGTTGCTCTTCGTAGGTTCGTTAATGTAAGGGAAAGATTTTGGCAAGATTTCGTTGAATATAAGCTTTCCAACTGTTGTTAACAACAGCATGCCGTTTTGTTCTTTTGTAAACGTTTGGTTATTTAAAGAGCCTGCTGCAACCGCAACACGAGTATGCAAATGTACATATCCGTTATGGTATGCAATCAATGCTTCGTTTGTATCTTTGAATACCATACCTTCGCCGACTGCATCAGCGCGCTCAAGCGTTAGGTAATAGTTACCTAATACCATATCCTGAGACGGCGTAACAACTGGCTTTCCATCTTTCGGGTTCAAGATGTTTTGCGCCGCTAACATAAGCAAACGTGCTTCTGCTTGTGCTTCGGAAGAAAGCGGTACGTGAACCGCCATTTGGTCTCCGTCAAAGTCCGCGTTATATGCTGTACATACGAGCGGGTGAAGACGGATTGCGCGGCCTTCTACAAGAGTTGGCTCAAACGCCTGAATACCAAGACGGTGAAGAGTCGGGGCACGGTTTAGAAGCACTGGGTGTTCTTTGATTACAGATTCAAGAACGTCCCAAACTTCAGGCTGTACGCGCTCAATTTTTCTCTTCGCACTCTTAATATTGTGAGCCAATCCTTTTTCCACTAGCTCTTTCATTACGAAAGGTTTAAATAGCTCAAGAGCCATTTCCTTAGGTAATCCGCATTGATACATCTTTAAGTTCGGTCCTACTACGATAACGGAACGGCCAGAGTAATCCACACGCTTACCAAGCAAGTTTTGACGGAAACGTCCCTGCTTACCTTTTAGCATATGAGAAAGAGATTTTAATGGACGGTTGCCCGGTCCTGTAACAGGACGTCCGCGGCGGCCGTTGTCAATTAGCGCATCTACTGCTTCTTGGAGCATACGCTTTTCGTTTTGCACGATAATGCTTGGTGCACCAAGATCAAGAAGACGCTTCAAACGGTTATTACGGTTGATTACACGGCGATATAAGTCGTTCAAGTCAGAAGTAGCAAAACGTCCGCCGTCTAATTGAACCATCGGACGAAGCTCCGGCGGAATAACTGGAAGAACGTCTAATACCATCCAAGACGGCTCATTTCCGGAACCGCGGAATGCTTCTAATACTTCCAAACGCTTAATAGCACGTGTACGACGTTGGCCTTGTGCCGTCTTTAATTCTTCTTTCAAATGATCTACTTCTTTATCCAAGTCGATATCTTGCAATAGCTTTTTAATAGCTTCTGCACCCATAGATGCTTGGAAAGTGCTGCCGTATCTTTCACGATACGCACGGTATTCCTTCTCGGATAAAAGCTGCTTCTTCTCAAGCGGCGTATCTCCGCTTTCTGTGACAACGTAAGAAGCGAAGTAGATAATTTCCTCAAGCGCACGAGGGGACATGTCTAATACAAGTCCCATGCGGCTCGGGATGCCTTTGAAATACCAAATGTGCGATACAGGAGCAGCTAATTCGATATGGCCCATGCGCTCGCGGCGTACTTTCGCACGAGTTACTTCCACACCGCATCGGTCACAAACTACGCCTTTATAACGGACGCGCTTATATTTACCGCAATGGCATTCCCAGTCCTTTGTAGGACCGAAAATGCGCTCACAGAATAAACCGTCTTTTTCAGGCTTTAACGTACGATAGTTAATCGTTTCTGGCTTCTTTACTTCACCGTGTGACCAAGAACGAATCTTGTCGGGTGAAGCAAGTCCAATCTTCATATATTCAAAGTTGTTTACATCTATCAAGGGGCCTACCTCCCTTTTAATCTACAGGTTATACCCAATTATTCTTTCGTTGTCTCAACTTCGATATTTAGCTTATCGGCAGATTGATGGTCGTCATCTTCATCGACGTCGCGCATTTCAATTTCCTTATCTTCGCTGGACATCATCTTAACATCCATACCTAAGCTTTGCAGTTCCTTAATTAATACCTTGAAGGATTCCGGAACACCAGGCTCTGGAACGTTCTCGCCTTTGACAATCGCTTCGTATGTCTTCACACGTCCTACTACGTCATCAGACTTAACTGTTAAGATTTCTTGAAGTGTATAAGCAGCACCGTAAGCTTCAAGCGCCCAAACCTCCATCTCACCAAAGCGCTGTCCGCCGAACTGCGCTTTACCGCCTAGAGGCTGTTGCGTTACAAGTGAGTAAGGTCCAGTAGAACGAGCATGGAGCTTATCATCAACCATGTGCGCAAGCTTGATCATGTACATAACACCTACAGATACACGATTATCAAACGGTTCACCAGTACGCCCGTCATAAAGGACTGTTTTTGCATCGCGAGCCATGCCTGCTTCTTGAATCGTTGCCCACACATCTTCCTCACGAGCACCGTCAAATACTGGAGACGCTACATGAATGCCTAGGTAGCGTGCCGCCATACCTATATGAAGCTCTAATACCTGACCGATGTTCATACGGGAAGGTACTCCCAATGGGTTTAACATGATATCGATCGGTGTGCCGTCTGGAAGGTACGGCATATCTTCTTCCGGTAAAATACGGGAGATAACACCCTTGTTACCGTGTCGGCCCGCCATTTTGTCACCTTCAGAAATTTTACGTTTTTGCACGATATATGCGCGAACAAGTTGGTTAACTCCTGGCGGAAGCTCATCTCCGTCTTCACGGTTGAACACTTTCACATCCAGGATAATACCGCCGCCGCCATGCGGAACACGTAAGGATGTATCGCGGACTTCACGTGCTTTTTCACCGAAAATTGCATGTAAGAGACGCTCTTCTGCAGTCAGTTCTGTTACACCTTTTGGCGTTACTTTACCAACAAGAAGATCTCCGTCTTTTACTTCAGCACCGATGCGGATGATGCCGCGCTCATCCAGGTTGCGAAGCGCGTCTTCCCCTACGTTCGGGATATCGCGTGTAATTTCTTCTGGTCCAAGCTTTGTATCACGAGCTTCCGATTCATATTCTTCAATATGAACAGATGTGTAAACATCATCTTTCACAAGACGCTCGCTCATGATGATTGCATCCTCATAGTTATAACCGTCCCATGTCATGAAGCCTACAAGCACGTTGCGGCCAAGCGCAAGCTCGCCTTTCTCCATGGAAGGACCGTCAGCAAGGATTTCTCCTTTTACTACTTGGTCTCCAACGCTCACGATCGGACGTTGGTTATAGCATGTTCCTTGATTGGAACGGATAAATTTCAACATTCTGTAGCGGTCTAGATCACCTTTTACCTTTTGACCATCTACTTCTACATAACGGCGTACCCAAACTTCTTTTGCTTCTACGCGTTCTACAACGCCCGGGTGTTTACAGATTACTGCAGCACCAGAGTCTTTTGCGGATACGTACTCCATACCAGTACCTACGATAGGAGCTTCCGGGTTTAACAATGGAACTGCTTGACGCTGCATGTTCGCACCCATAAGCGCACGGTTGGAGTCATCGTTTTCTAAGAATGGAATACATGCTGTTGCGGCAGATACTACCTGCTTCGGAGAAACATCCATGTAATCTACACGATCGCGGTTTACAACGGTGTTCTCACCGCGGAAACGAGCGATGATATCTTCATGAAGAAACTCTCCTTCTTCAGAAAGACGCATATTTGCCTGTGCCACTACATAGTTATCTTCTTCGTCCGCTGTCAGGTAATCTACGCGGTTTGTAACACGTCCTGTTTCCGGATCAACGCGGCGGTAAGGTGTTTCAATAAAACCGAACTCATTTACCTTTGCGAAGGAAGACAAGGAGTTAATCAAACCGATGTTTGGACCCTCTGGCGTTTCAATCGGACACATACGGCCGTAGTGAGAGTAGTGAACGTCACGCACTTCAAAGCCTGCACGCTCACGCGTCAAACCGCCCGGACCGAGTGCAGAAAGACGACGCTTATGCGTTAGCTCTGCAAGCGGGTTTGTTTGGTCCATGAACTGAGATAGCTGGGAGCTTCCGAAGAACTCTTTAATAGATGCAATAACCGGGCGGATATTAATTAACGCTTGCGGTGTAATTGCATTTGTATCTTGAATGGACATTCTCTCGCGAACAACGCGTTCCATACGAGAAAGACCGATTCGGAATTGATTTTGCAGCAATTCTCCTACGGAGCGAAGACGACGGTTTCCTAAGTGGTCGATATCGTCTGTATCTCCTACTTTATAAAGAAGATTGAAGAAGTAGCTGATAGATGCAATAATGTCAGCCGGCGTAATATGCTTTACATTACGGTCGATGTTTGCATTACCGATTACATTAATTACATGCTCGCCATCTGCATCCGGAGCATAAATTTTGATAGATTGCATACTCACATCTTCATCTACTACGCCGCCCATCGGCTTTGCAACTTTGAAACCGATGTTCTTTTCTAAGTAAGGAAGGATGCGATCCAATGTACGGCGATCCAAGATAGTTCCTTCTGAAACTAGAATTTCTCCTGTTTCTGGATCTACCAATGTTTCTGCCAAACGCTGGTTGAACAGTCTGTTTTTAATATGAAGCTTTTTATTGATTTTATAGCGTCCTACATTCGCTAAATCATAGCGCTTTGGATCAAAGAAGCGAGAAACAAGCAAGCTCTTTGCATTATCTACTGTAGGCGGCTCGCCTGGGCGAAGACGCTCGTAAATTTCAAGCAATGCTTTTTCTGTGCTGTCTGTATTGTCTTTCTCTAATGTATTCCGCAAGTATTCGTTCTCGCCCAAAAGATCAACGATTTCTTGATCAGAGCCGAATCCAAGGGAACGCAGCAATACCGTTACAGGAAGTTTACGCGTACGATCGATACGTACGTATACGACATCCTTTGCATCTGTTTCATACTCCAGCCATGCACCACGGTTTGGAATTACAGTAGCTGTAAATCCGCGCTTTCCGTTTTTGTCTATCTTGCCGCTGTAGTACACGCTCGGTGAACGAACAAGCTGGGAAACGATAACGCGCTCTGCGCCGTTAATCACAAAAGTTCCCGTCTCTGTCATTAATGGGAAGTCTCCCATGAATACATCTTGCTCTTTTACTTCACCTGTCTCTTTATTGATAAGGCGTACCTTTACACGCAACGGCGCAGCGTATGTAACGTCACGCTCTTTACATTCCTCTACAGAGTACTTAGGTTCACCTAAGCTGTAGTCGATGAATTCAAGAGATAGATTCCCTGTGAAGTCTTCAATTGGGGAAATGTCCTGAAACATCTCTCGTAAACCCTCATCAAGAAACCATTGATAAGAAGAGGTCTGAATTTCAATAAGATTTGGTAAATCCAATACTTCACTAATACGGGCATAACTTCTTCGTTGGCGGTGGCGTCCGTATTGAACTAGTTGACCTGTCAACTGCTTCACCCCTCAAATCATGAGTATTATAAAATGCACTAAAGTGCAAAAACAACAAACTAAAGACGGCTAACGCATCCTAAGCGCAGCCTTGTCATAAACGTGATTTCTTCACGTGCAAAAAAGAAAAATGGTTTCTCATCAGAAAACCATCATTCTATTTCAATCTTTTACCGATTTTACTATCATTTCCAAGTTATACAAAATTATACATATACACAAACTCAGAAAATCATATATTGGCATTGTATAATGTTAACACAACCAAAAATAACCGTCAACGTTTTTTTGATTTTATGATATAATATCCTTTTTTCTTTTCCACGATTTCCACAGAGGAGTATACTTCCTCCATTTTAGAAATAGCAGATGGTGCACCTTGCTTTTTCTGAATAACAATCCAAAGCTCTCCTCCAGGCACCAGATAATCATGTGCTTTTTCCAAAATTTCGTGCACAACCTGTTTTCCGGCACGAATAGGAGGGTTAGATAAAATCGCGGCATATTGATCTGTTACATGTTCGTATATGCTGCTTTGAAAAATGCGAACGTTATGAATGCGATTCAGCACAGCATTTTCCTTTGAAAGCTCCAAAGCTCGTTCGTTTACATCAATCATATCAACGCGCCGCGCATTATACTCCTTCGCAAGCGATAATCCGATCGGACCGTAGCCGCATCCCACATCAAGAAGCGGTCCATCTGCATCCGGCGCTTGAAATGTTTCAATGAGCACACGAGATCCAAAATCCACTTCATTTTTCGAAAACACACCATGGTCAGAGAGAAAAGTCAATGCATGCCCGCGCAGCTGAAACTCCCATTTTTTTCGTTCACTTTTGCTCGTCGGGCTGTTAGAAAAATAATGATCCGCCATTCTTCCACCTCTTTCGTGAAACAAACCGCAACTTGCCGCTCCTTTAAAAAAGACTGTATGCGGCTTATCCTTCTTTCCGTTATAAACCTTTTCCCATCTATTTTATACCTTATTGGATAAAACGAAACTTCATCAGGGTACCTGTCCCATGATGTTAGTTGAGCCGATCGGGCTCTTACTGTCCGTTTTTCTTCTCGTATTTCCTTCTGCGCTACGGACAAGCGGGATAAGGCGAACCTTCATCAGCGGAACGCCTTTCTCCGCTGATGTTAGTTGAGCCAATCGGGCTCTTACTGTCCGTTTTTTCTTCTCGTATTTCCTTCTGCGCTACGGACAGTTAGAGCGGGATAAAAAAAAGCCCGCATAAGAGCGAGCTTTTTTTATGCAGCATAAGTGAAATTACTTAACTTCAACAACTGCTCCAACTTCTTCAAGTTTGCCTTTGATTTCTTCAGCTTCTTCTTTAGAAGCGCCTTCTTTAACTGCTTTAGGAGTGTTGTCAACTAGTTCTTTAGCTTCTTTTAAGCCAAGGCCAGTGATTTCACGAACCACTTTGATAACTTTGATTTTTTGAGCGCCTGCGTTAGCAAGTACTACGTCGAATTCAGTTTGTTCAGCAGCTTCAACAGCACCGCCAGCAGCTACAGCTACTGGAGCAGCAGCAGTTACGCCGAATTCTTCTTCGATCGCCTTAACTAGGTCGTTAAGTTCTAATACAGTCATATTTTTAACCGCTTCAATGATTTGTTCTTTAGTCATTTGGAGATCCTCCCTTATTTACATAGAATTTAAATGTATAAAACAATTAGTTTAGGTCGACAATTAAGCGCCCTGTTCTTCTTTTTGGTCCGCCACAGCTTTTGCAGCAAGTGCAAGGTTGCGGATTGGAGCTTGAAGAACGCTAAGCAACATAGAAAGTAAGCCTTCGCGAGATGGAAGTTCAGCGATTGCTTTTACTTCTTCTACGCTTACTAATTTACCTTCGATGACACCAGCTTTGATTTCTAAAGCTTCATGCTTTTTAGCGAAATCGTTTAATACTTTTGCAGGAGCTATTACGTCTTCATTGCTGAATGCGATAGCGTTTGGTCCTGTTAGGTATTCGTTTAAGTCTGCCATGCTAGCTTCTTCTGCAGCGCGGCGAGTTAAAGTGTTTTTGTAAACCTTGAACTCGATACCTGCCTCACGTAATTGCTTACGAAGTTCAGTCGCTTCAGATACTGTCAAACCGCGGTAGTCCACAACGATTGTTGATTTGCTTTCCTTAAGTTTGCCAGCGATCTCAGCTACTACGACTTGTTTTGCTTCAATTGCTTTGCTCATCGTTACACCTCCTGTAGAACTGGATTGTACCGATACCGTGCGCGATAAAAAAACCTCCACGCCAAGTAGACATGGAGGTTTTATAGTCACAGAAAATTTCCGTTTCTATTCAAACACCTCGGCAGGAAATTAAGCCATATAGGCACCTACTGTCTACGGTACAGGTATTAAATTCACAACATCATTGATTATATAAAAACTTCGTGATGAAGTCAACTTCCAATTTTTATGCGAAAGTAGAAGCGTCTACTTTTACGCCAGGTCCCATTGTAGAAGCAACAGTTACGTTCTTCACATAAGTACCTTTTGCAGCAGCCGGCTTAGCTTTTAGCATAGTATCGTATACTGTTTGCAAGTTTTCAGCAAGCTTTTCGTTTTCGAAAGATACTTTACCAACTGGAACGTGGATGTTACCAGCTTTATCAACGCGGTATTCAACTTTACCAGCTTTGATTTCGTTAACTGCTTTTGTTACGTCAAAAGTAACTGTACCAGTTTTAGGGTTTGGCATTAAGCCTTTAGGTCCTAATACGCGGCCAAGCTTACCAACTTCACCCATCATGTCTGGAGTTGCTACTACTACATCAAAATCAAACCAACCTTGTTGGATTTTGTTGATGAAGTCAGCATCTCCTACGTAGTCAGCGCCAGCAGCTTCTGCTTCTTTCGCTTTTTCACCTTTAGCAAATACCAACACGCTTTGCACTTTACCAGTACCGTTTGGAAGTACTACTGCGCCGCGGATTTGTTGGTCAGCTTTCTTAGGGTCTACGCCTAAACGGAATGCAACTTCTACAGTTGCATCAAATTTAGCTGGGTTTGTTTTCTTTACAAGCTCAATTGCTTCTGTTACAGAGTAAGCAGTTGCACGATCTACAAGCTTTGCAGCTTCTAGATACTTTTTACCTCTTTTCGCCATTTCAATTTCCTCCTTGAATGTGGTTTTAGCGGAATAACCTCCCACGTATATGCCTGAGTTTTAGAGGATGAGGCACGCATCCTTGTATATAAAAAAGCAAACGTATTTACGATAATAAAGGTTGCGAATGTTTTAAGACCCGCAACCTTCTTTTACAACAAACAAATCGAATTAGTCTTCGATAATGATACCCATGCTGCGTGCAGTACCTTCGACCATGCGCATAGCAGCTTCTACGCTAGCTGCGTTTAGGTCAGGCATTTTTTGTTCAGCGATTTCGCGTACTTTATCACGCTTAACAGTTGCCACTTTATTACGGTTTGGTTCACCAGAACCAGACTGAATACCAGCTACTACTTTAAGAAGAACAGCAGCAGGCGGAGTTTTTGTAATAAAAGTGAAGGAACGGTCTTCAAATACCGTAATTTCAACAGGGATAATTAATCCAGCTTGGTCAGCTGTACGAGCGTTGAACTCTTTACAGAAGCCCATGATGTTAACACCCGCTTGTCCTAGTGCCGGACCAACCGGTGGAGCTGGGTTAGCCTTACCTGCAGGAATTTGTAGTTTAACAACTTTAATTACCTTTTTAGCCACGAGACACACCTCCTTAAGTCCGTGATGTGGTAAATGGGCGTTAGCCCTCCCACTCTATCTTTTATCTTTTTGCAAGATAAAAGCATCCAAATTAGTGTCTTCTGTCTGAAGACATACTGACCTTAAAGATATTATCACTTTTTGTGATTCATTTCAAGGCTTTATTCTTATAATTTTTCAACTTGGGTAAAATCAAGTTCCACCGGTGTTTCACGGCCGAACATATCCACTAATACAGTTACTTTTTGCTTTTCAGTATCAATCTCTTCAATTATACCTGTGTAATTTGCAAATGGACCTTCTTTTACCCGAATCGTTTCGTTCAATTCAAAATCAAAGTCAACCTTCTCGCTCTCTACACCCATGCGCTTCAGGATTACAGCTACTTCCTCCTCTAATAAAGGAGTTGGTTTAGAACCGGAGCCTGCAGAGCCAACGAATCCAGTTACGCCAGGCGTATTGCGCACCACGTACCAAGAATCATCCGTCATGATTAACTCTACTAACACATAACCTGGGAACACTTTTCGCTTTGTCAGCTTTTCTTTCCCATTTTTCATTTCAACTTCTACTTCTTCTGGGACGACAACACGGAAAATTTTATCCTGCATGTTCATTGTTTCCACACGCTTCTCCAAGTTCGTTTTTACTTTATTCTCGTATCCAGAATAAGTATGTACAACATACCAACGTTTTTCCATTCCGTTAGGACGAACGTCCTTCCCTCCCCGATTCTACTATTTTTGCTCAAATGAAAAAACCCGTTCACCGGGTTTTCAACACAGTTCGTATAGATATCATTATATCATGTACAAGCGCATCTTATTCAAGAATTAAGCGAATTAATGAAGAAATACCCATATCCAGAAATGCAAAGAAGATAGCAAAAAATACAACTGTTGCAATAACTGTAATGGTAGAACGAACAAGTTCAGTTCGTTTCGGCCAACTTACTTTCTTCATCTCGCGACCTACATCGCCGAAAAAGTTAGTTAAACGCATCTATGGGACCTCCAGTATGAATAGCAATTCTTATTTTGTTTCTTTATGAATAGTATGATCATTGCACGCTTTGCAAAATTTTTTCATCTCAAGACGCTCCGCAGAGCCTGCTTTTTTCATCGTGGAGTAGTTTCTGCTGTTACATTCCGTACATGAGAGTACAATTTTTTTGCGCATTTCTTACACCAGCCTTATGAAACTATGTCCTTAAAAATGTAACATACAATAAAAGAACATGTCAATCACACCCATTAAATGCAGTAAAAAATAAAATGAGACAGGTTCCCCCATCTCATTTTATTGATCAATTTAACGCAGTGCTCTCTCTCATCTCCACGTAGCGTTCCAGCTTTCTTTTTACACGCTGTAAAGCATTGTCAATTGATTTCACATGACGGTTCAGCTGTTCAGATATCTCCTGATAGGAACGGCCGTCTAAATATAAGGAAAGTACTTTTCTTTCTAAATCGCTTAATAATTCAGAAATTTTAAGTTCTATATCTACATATTCTTCCTGGCTGATAATCATTTCCTCCGGATCGGTTACTTTTGATTCGGAAATGACGTCTAATAAAGTGCGATCAGACTCTTCATCATAAATAGGCTTGTCCAATGAAACATACGAGTTTAAAGGAATATGCTTTTGTCTTGTTGCTGTTTTGATAGCCGTAATGATCTGACGGGTAATGCACAGCTCCGCAAAAGCTTTAAACGATGACAGCTTGTCTTCCTTGTAATCACGAATAGCCTTAAACAGTCCAATCATGCCTTCTTGAATAATATCTTCTCGATCAGCTCCAACTAAAAAATAAGATCTTGATTTTGCGCGTACGAAGTTTTTGTACTTGTTAATCAAGTATTCTAGTGCCGAAATATCCCCTTGTCTTACAATTTCGACTATTTCTTCGTCCTCTAACCCAATAAACTGCGCGTTGTGTCCACTTAAGAAGTCTGATTCCACTCTTATCCCCCCGACCGCTAGTTAGATAGAAATATTATACAGCAAGCGTTTGAAGAGCGTCAATAACTCAACGCTCTCCGCGCCGTAATTTTTCTAATTTTTCTGTGATTTCTTTGCTATATCGAGGTTCAAATGTTCCTTTTGACGTTATTTTTTCTGTAATTTTCCGCCGCACTTGTTTTTCCATCGTTTGTACTTCCAATTCCAGCTCACGAGCGGATTTGCGCAGCGCCCCCTGGCCAAAAATAGCCCATTGCTCTGTATAATCAGATGTTGCTACATGAATGCGCGTATCAATTTTACGCAGTTCAATAGCAAGCTGTTCAATTTTCTCGTCAGCGGTTTGATTTTTTTTAGTAAAAATTACTTCCACTCGCGCTTGCTTTGTTTTTTTTTCAATGCCTTGTACAAAATGAGCATCAAAAACAATAATAACTTTTGTACCGGTATATCCTTGGTAATCTGCCATTTTATCAATAAGGAGATCCCGGGCAGCTTGCAACTCCTCCTCTTTGAGCTTTCGCAATGCTTCCCAGGCCCCTATAATGTTATATCCGTCTACGAGTAAAATTTCCTTCATTTTTACTCACCGAAAGGATGCCGCTTTCGATACACCTCATACATTAACAAACCCGCTGCAACTGATGCATTGAGCGATGTGACTTTTCCAGCCATAGGCAAACGCACAAGGAAATCGCACTTTTCTCCTATAAGGCGGCTCATTCCCTTTCCTTCACTTCCAATAACCAAACCTAAAGGCATCGTTCCATCTAAATTGCGATAATCATCGCTTCCTTTTGCATCGGTACCCGCAATCCAAACACCGCGCTCTTTCAGTTCTTCAATTGTACGAGCTAAATTGGTTACGCGTACTACTGGTATATATTCAATAGCGCCGGTTGAAGATTTGGCTACTGCTGCAGTTAAACCCACTGCTCTTCGCTTTGGAATAATAATACCATGCGCGCCGACGGCATCTGCCGTTCTCATAATGGAGCCTAAGTTATGCGGATCTTCAATCTCATCGAGCAATAAGAAAAACGGTGCTTCCCCTCTTTCTTCCGCTGCCTTAAATAAGTCATCTACTTCTGCATATTGGTAGGCGGCTACTTGGGCAATAACCCCTTGATGATTTCCTTCCACCATTTGGTCGAGCTTCTTCTTCGGAGACTGCTGGACAATCACCCCATGCTCCTTTGCCAGATGTAAAACGGTTTGAATTTGTCCTTTGCCTGCTCCCTCTGCGACCCAAATCTTATTAATATCCCGTCCGGATTTGAGCGCTTCAATAACAGGGTTTCTTCCGATAATGTATTCCTGATTCAACGTTTTTCTCCTCCTTCCTTATCCTCAGAAATTGCAATAGATTTTTCTACAATTTCCCTAAGCCTGTCATCGTTGTCCAAAAGATAATGATAGCCGATGAGAGCTTCAAATGCCGTACTATACCTGTATGTCTGCACATCCGTGTTTTTCGGAACTGTTCCGGACTTTGCATTTCTTCCTCTCATCACAACAGCCGTTTCTTCGTCGTTTAATATAGACGCATCCAGCAAAGAAAGAATGACCTTCGCTTGCGCTTTTGCAGACACATACTGTGTACTTAAGCGATGCAGCTGGTTCGGGCGCACCTTTCCTTTCAATAACAGGTGATGACGGACATACTTCTCGTAGACCGCATCACCCATATAAGCTAACGCTAAGCTGTTTAACTGCTTTACATCAATCATACTTATCCTCTTTTCCATCGTGTTCCTTGCGGTGTATCTTCGAGGATGATATTTCGTTCCTTCAACTCATCGCGAATTTGATCTGACATTGCAAAATCACGGTTTTTACGAGCTTCAATCCGCTTTTGGATGAGCGCTTCAATTTCTTCATCAAGCAACTCTTCTTTGCTGAGCGTTAACCCTACTACGCCGAACAAGTCCTCGAACTCTTTTACATACTCTTCAATAACAGCTTTAGATGTATGCTGCTCCAACAAATATTGATTTGCATGATTCGCCAAGTTATAAAGCTCTGTTATGGCATTTGCCGTATTGAAGTCGTCATCCATCGCTTCTTCAAATGCTGCACGGAATGCTTTTACCTCAGCTATCCACTTTTCATCATTTTCTGTTAAATCCGTGCTGCTTTCCATACGATGCTTCAGATTATGGTACGCTGTAAGTATGCGTTCTAATCCTTTTTGCGTACTTTGCAGAAGTGATTCGCTGAAGTTAATAGGGTGACGATAATGAACCGATAACATAAAGAAACGGATAAGCTGCGGATCGTATTGCTTAATGATATCGTGAACTAAAATAAAGTTGCCTAATGACTTCGACATTTTCTCATTATCAATATTAATATAACCATTATGCATCCAGTAACGTGCAAATTGCTTTTCTGTTAACGCCTCAGATTGCGCAATTTCATTTTCATGGTGAGGGAATGCAAGGTCCTGACCGCCTGCGTGAATATCAATTGTATCTCCTAAATACTTTCTTGCCATCGCAGAGCATTCGATATGCCAGCCCGGGCGTCCTTGGCCCCATGGACTATCCCAATAAATCTCCCCTTCTTTTGCAGCTTTCCAAAGCACAAAATCGAGAGGGTCTTGCTTTTTCTCTCCTACTTCAATGCGTGTGCCATGGCGAAGCTCAGAAATAGATTGATGAGACAGCTTGCCATACTCCGTAAACTCTTTCGTTTTATAATAAACATCGCCAGCTGATTCATACGCATAGCCTTTATCGATCAGCTCTTGAATGAATTCGATAATAATGTCCATATTTTCCGTTACACGCGGATGAACATTAGCATGGCGGCATCCCAGCGCTGAAGTATCTTCAAAATACGCCTTAATAAAACGGTCAGCGATGGTCGGCACATCTTCTCCGAGCTCATTTGCCGCTTTAATGAGCTTATCGTCTACATCTGTAAAGTTGGATACGTAGTTCACTTCATATCCTTTATATTCTAAATAGCGGCGTACCATATCAAATACAATGGCCGGTCTTGCATTTCCGATATGGATGTAGTTATACACGGTCGGCCCGCATACATACATCTTTACCCTATTTTCTTCAAGAGGAATAAACTCTTCCTTCTTGCGCGTTAACGTATTATACAGATAAATGGCCATGAGAATCTTTCCCTTCTTTCGATGTCTCTATTTCTTGTTTGAGTTTTTGAATTTCAGCTTCCATTGCTTTTAACTTATCGGCAATTGGATCTGGTAAATCTGTATGATTCAAATCATGCTTAATTTTGATGCCGTCTCGAATTACGACACGCCCTGGAATACCGACTACAGTAGAATGAGGAGGCACTTCTTTTAATACGACAGAACCTGCACCGATTTTTGAGTTCTCTCCTACCGTAATAGAACCCAGTACTTTAGCACCTGTTGCAATCAGCACATTATCTTGAATAGTCGGATGCCGTTTCCCCTTTTCTTTCCCTGTTCCGCCTAATGTTACCCCTTGAAACACGATTACATTCTCACCAATTTCACACGTTTCTCCAATCACTACTCCCATGCCGTGGTCGATAAAAAATCGTCTGCCGATTTTAGCCCCTGGATGAATTTCAATGCCGGTAAAAAAGCGGCTTATCTGTGAGATAACACGAGCTAAAAAGAAGAAACGTCCTTTATAAAAAGCATGTGCTATACGATGTGCCCAGATCGCATGCAGCCCTGAGTACGTTAGAATCACTTCCAAGTAGCTTCTCGCTGCCGGATCTTGTTCAAAGACGACTTCTATGTCCTCGCGAAGCCTCTTAAACATTCCCTGTTTCCCCCCCCTTATTTGTTAAGCTACTTTCAACTGGAACAAAATTATCTGCCAACTAAACTGCTCTTTCTAACTAAATTCAGCTTGCTGCGACACTTACAACACATTTTCTATCCCCTCCAAGAAAATTTACAGCCCCGTAGAAAGTATCCCGCGCGGTGCAATCAGTCTGAGTCTGCTTTTTATGCCAAAATAAAAAGGCGTCTCTGTATAGACAGAGACGCCAAAGCGCGGTTCCACTCTGTTTAAGCCCAATAAGGCCTCAACTCATGCTTGGATAACGGCTCTTCACCGCTTCTGCCTACTAAACGTTTCAACAGAAGACTCAAAGGCGCACTTCGGAAATCTGTTCTTGAACTACTTTCAGCTGGTGATAGTTCTCTCTGTAAAGAACGGGACTTCTTACTCTTCCTTCTCGTCGCTTTATATATTCCGTTGTATTAGAGTATTCTTATTATATTGCAAAGAAAGCAAAATGTTAATGGATTGCTTTGTTAATCCTTGCTAAAATTTTATCTTTTCCAAGAAGCGCGATTGCTTTTGGAAGATCGGGACCGTGTGTTTGGCCTGTTGTTGCGACACGGATTGGCATAAATAGTTTCTTGCCTTTTTGACCCGTTTTCTTTTGAACGGCTTTAATCGCAGCCTGTACTGCTTCAGGAGTAAACTCTTCTAATGCTTCAAGTTCTGCTACAAATGCAGCAAGCACTTCCGGCACTTGCTCTTCGCTGATGACTGCTTGCGCTTCTTCATCATAACTGATTTCGTCCTTGAAAAGCACGTCGGAAAGCTCGACAATTTCAGCTCCGTAGCTGATTTGATCATGATATAAAGCAACTAAATTGCGCACCCAAACCAGCTCTTGCTCACTCATACTTTCACTTACGCGTCCTGCTTTGACAAGATGCGGTAAGCTTAGCTCCATTACACGATCAACCGATTGCTTCTTCATATATTGATTATTCATCCATTTCAGCTTTTGCGTATCAAATACAGCCGGAGATTTGGATAAACGATCAGCATCAAACATTTCAATGAATTGTTCCTTCGTGAAAATTTCCTCTTCGCCGACCGGAGACCAGCCAAGAAGACCGATGAAGTTTAACAATGCTTCCGGTAAGTATCCAAGCTCTTCGTATTGCTGGATGAATTGGATAACAGATTCATCACGCTTGCTTAATTTCTTGCGGTTCTCATTCACAATCAATGTCATGTGACCGAATTTCGGCGCTTCCCAGCCGAACGCTTCGTAAATCATCAATTGCTTTGGCGTGTTAGAGATATGTTCTTCACCGCGAAGGACATGAGAAATTTTCATCATGTAGTCATCCACCGCAACCGCAAAGTTGTATGTCGGAATACCGTCTTTTTTGACAATAACGAAATCACCGAAATCCTCAGAGTCAAACTTTACTTCGCCTTTTACAAGGTCATTAAATTTATACTCTCTATTTTCAAGAACACGGAAGCGAATGCTTGGTACACGCCCTTCTGCTTCAAATGCCTTCATTTGTTCTTCTGAAAGCTCACGGTGCGCTCCGGAGTAGCGAGGTGTTTCACCTGCCGCGATTTGCACTTCACGCTCTGCCTCTAGTTCCTCTTCCGACACGTAGCACTTATATGCTAATCCGCGCTCTAGCAGCTGCTCGTACAATTCCTTATAGATATCCAAACGCTCTGTTTGGCGGTATGGGCCGTACGGACCGCCGATATCAACGCTCTCATCCCATTCAATTCCAAGCCACTTCAAATATTTCAACTGACTTTTTTCGCCGCCTTCCACGTTACGCTTTAAGTCTGTATCTTCAATACGGATAATAAAGTCGCCGCCGTGATGCTTCGCGAATAAATAGTTAAACAATGCCGTTCTTGTATTGCCAATATGCAAATGCCCCGTTGGACTTGGAGCATAACGCAGTCTCACCTTGTTTGTCATGTGTGGACACCTTCCGTCTTAATTTGTCACTATCCAAATTTTATAGCGTTATTGCTTTTTTTTCAACAGTACAACGGCTTGGGAAGCAATTCCTTCTTCTCTTCCTGTAAATCCGAGCCTTTCTGTTGTTGTTGCTTTTACATTTACATTTTCAGCAGATGTTTGTAATAAGTCGCTGATACGCTTTCTCATGTCTTCAATATATGGAGCCATTTTCGGCTTTTGTGCAATAATCGTACAATCCAAGTTTGCCAGCTCATATCCGTGCCGCTCGACAATCTCCCAAACCTTTTCAAGCAAAACAGCGGAATCCGCGTCCTTGAATGCCGGGTCTGTATCAGGAAAATGCTTACCGATATCTCCTGCTGCAATTGCTCCTAAGCATGCATCCGCAATCGTATGAAGCAATACGTCTGCATCTGAATGACCAAGCAGACCCTTCTCATAAGGAATGGTAATCCCGCCGATAATAAGCGGTCTTCCTTCTGCAAATGCATGCACATCAAATCCTTGTCCGATTCGAAACATCTTATATCCTCCTTACGTTCTCTCTCTGTTCAGGAAGCCTTCTGCCACTACTAAGTCGTCTGGCGTTGTCACTTTAATGTTGTAATAGCTGCCCTGTACAACTCCCACTTCTTTTCCAAGACGCTCCACGAGACTGGCATCGTCCGTTCCTAAAAAACTGTGACGATGTGCCTGCTCATGAGCCTCACGCAACACAGACAGTTGAAAGCCTTGCGGGGTTTGTACCGCCCAGAGGCTGGAACGTTCTACCGTCTCTTCCACTACCTGATTACGCACCCGTTTAATTGTATCTTTTACAGGAACAGCGCAAATGGAAGCTCCTTTTTCTTTTGCCATATGTAGTACATCATTAATAATCGCTTGTGTAACAAAAGGGCGTGCGCCATCATGCACAAGCACATACTCAGCATCTGCAGCATGAAGAATGCCATTATACACACTATCCTGCCGTTCCGCTCCGCCTTGTATCAGGATAATATCCTTCTTTAAACGATACTCTTCAATCAGCTGCTGAAATAACACACGTTCTTCTTCATTAATCGCAAGAATGATTTGTGCGCATTGTTCATCCTTCTCAAATACTTGTAAAGTATGAATAATAAGAGGAACAGAGGAGATGGGTAAAAACAGCTTGTTCCTTCCCGCTCCCATCCGCTTTCCTTGTCCAGCTGCGGGAATGACCAATATATATTTCATGTTAAACTCCTATAACGCTTTTTCAAGCTGCTTTCTCTTCGCAAAAATCATACGGCCGGCTGAGGTTTGAAGAACACTTGTGACAAGCACCTCAAGTTGAGAGCCAATATACTCTCTTCCATCCTCTACAACAATCATCGTACCATCATCAAGATAAGCAACTCCCTGATTATGCTCTTTACCATCTTTTACTACGTACACACTTAGCTCTTCGCCTGGCAATACGACCGGCTTAATAGCATTGGCTAAATCGTTGATGTTTAACACCTTTACGCCTTGCAGTTCACAAACTTTATTTAAGTTAAAATCATTTGTGACGACAGCTCCGTTCATAACTTTCGCCAATTTGACAAGCTTGCTGTCTACTTCTTGAATATCTTCAAAGTCACCTTCATAAATCTCTACCTTAATAGCAAGCTCTTTTTGAATTTTATTTAATATATCCAGCCCGCGTCTGCCTCGATTACGTTTCAGCGTATCTGATGAATCTGCGATATGCTGCAATTCTTCCAATACAAATTGCGGGATTAGAATGGTTCCCTCAAAGAAACCAGTTTGACAAATATCCGCAATACGTCCATCAATAATTACGCTTGTATCTAATAACTTAAAGTTCGCTGGCGGCATTTCTTCTTCTGCTTCTTCGTGAGAGTTCTTCTTTTTGCCTCCGCGCTGCGGTAAAGAAAAGAGCGCTACGAGCTCATTTCGTTTCTTAAATCCAACCTGAAAACCAAGATAACCAAGCAATATCGTTACAAAAATTTGCAATACGGTGCTAATTACCTGAATGGTAATCGATTTGATGGGAAGAAGAATTAAATAAGCTACTATAAGTCCGAAGATAAGTCCTAAACTGCCAAATAAAACATCCGTAACCGGTGCTTTTACCATGGCTTCCTCAACATATTTAATCAAATGAACAATATAATCTACCAGCCAGAATGTTGTAATAAATAAGACGATTGCACCGATGATCGCACGAATATAAGACTCTTCCAGCCATGGAATGGAGCCAACGTTTAATACATCTATCACTTTTGGAATTAGGAAAATCCCTAATGCCCCTCCTATTACTAAAAAGAACAGCTGTACAATCCGTTTTAACATTCAACCACCTCCTACTCATTATAGACAGTACTCTCTCATTGAAAACGTCGAATGCAAAAGCGAGATTTTATTTAATTTGCTTTCCAATATATCATACCATATCTTGTAAAGGTGTGAACGACAGGATATTGTTACACGAATGCAATATTGTTAATTTTTGTTAATTTTTTAATTATGCCTACTTATATACAGCTGCTCTTGGATACGTTTTAAACCGTCGCGAATTTTCTTTGCACGTACCTCGCCGATTCCCTCTACCTCATCTAAGTCATCCATAGTAGCCCGGCAAATGCCTTGCAGGTTTTTAAAACGATTAATAAGATTTTCAATGATGAGCGGCGGCAGGCGAGAGATTTTTCCAAGAATACGGTACCCCCGCGGTGTTACGCTTTTTTCCTCTAAATTGATTTGACCTGAATATCCGAGCAGCTTTACCAAGTCACTGTCCTCTAGTAATTCTATATTAGATAACTCCTGCAGCTTTTTCAAAATTTGATAATGTTCTTGTGTTTTTTCATGATAATAATCTTTAATAAGAAGTGCGGCTTCCTCTTCTAAATCTGCCAGGAGCTCATCCAACTGCAATCGAATGAGTCTGCCTTCCGTGCCCAGCTCGTGAATATAGCTGAAAATCTCATTTTTAATACGGAGCACCATTTCTACACTATGCAGCACATGAAGCACTTCCGCAATCGTTACAACCTCTTCAAATTCCAAAACACCCAAGTTTGTAATGCCCTCACTCCAAACAGCTTTATATTTTTCTAATGTCTGGATAGCTTGATTTGCTTTTGTTAGAATAACGCCGATATCTTTCAATGTATAACGAAGGATTCCCTGATAGAGCGTAATAACATTCCGCCGTTGTGAAATTGCAATAACAAGATTTCCTGTTTGCTTGGCGACCCGCTCCGCTGTACGATGGCGCATGCCTGTTTCCATAGATTCAATGGCCGCTTCGGGCATCAATTGGGCATTCGCAAGCAAGATTTTGCTTCCTGTTTCATTCAGGATGAGGGCGCCGTCCATTTTCGCCAATTCATATAAGCTCGCAGGAGAAAACGGACAGTTAATATGGAAGCCCCCGTCTACAATCCCTTTTATTTGATCGTTATAGCCCAGCACGATAAGCCCGCCTGTTTGCGCACGAAGCACATTATCAATGCCTTCCCTTAAAGGCGTTCCGGGCGCCACAAGCTGTAATATACTAATAATACTTTTTGATCGCTGTTTATTTTCCTCCATTACTACGCCCCTCCTAGCGTATATCGAAGAGCCTCTCCGATGTTGGATACCCCGACAACTTCAATTCCTTCTGGGATTGTCCATCCGCCTAAATTCTTGCTTGGAATAATAACTCTGTGAAAGCCCAGCTTCGCTGCTTCTTGTACACGTTGCTCAATGCGCGAAACCCTTCGTACTTCACCTGTCAGTCCGACTTCACCGATAACTGCATCAGTAGGGGAAGTCGGTTTATCCCGAAAACTAGAAGCAATACTCATGGCAACAGCCAAGTCGATAGCCGGCTCATCCAGCTTTATACCACCCGCTACTTTCAGGTAAGCATCTTGATTTTGCAGAAGCAGTCCTGCCCTCTTTTCAAGTACAGCCATGATTAAGGATACACGGTTATGATCAATACCTGTAGCCATTCGGCGCGGATTTCCAAAGCTAGTCGGCGAAATAAGAGCCTGTACTTCTACTAAAACAGGACGAGTCCCTTCCATGGAAGCTACAACTGTGGAGCCTGCCACTCCTACCGGACGCTCTTCCAAAAAGATTTCAGAAGGATTTAATACTTCCTTCAAACCAAGCTCCTTCATCTCGAAAATTCCCATCTCGTTCGTAGAACCGAAGCGATTTTTCACAGCTCGTAAAATACGATATGTATGATGCCGCTCTCCTTCGAAATATAAAACGGCATCTACCATATGCTCAAGTAAACGGGGTCCGGCAATATTCCCTTCCTTCGTAACATGTCCGACAATAAAAATGGGAATACCTTTTGTTTTTGCAAGCTTCATAAGCTCTGCCGTACATTCGCGCACCTGCGATACGCTGCCGGGCGCTGAAGTAACCTCGGGCATATAAATCGTTTGAATAGAGTCAATTACGACAAATGAGGGATTCATATCTTCAATATATTGTACAATGCGCTGTAAATCGGTTTCAGAATATACATAAAGATTACTGCTGCTGACATCCAAGCGGTCCGCTCTCAGCTTAATTTGCTTTGGCGATTCCTCTCCTGAAATATATAAAACTTGATAAGAACTCTCAGCGAGCTGCGCTGATACTTGCAGCAGCAAAGTGGACTTGCCTATTCCCGGGTCACCGCCGATTAAAACAAGCGACCCATTTACAATGCCCCCTCCTAACACGCGGTTCAGCTCTTGATAGCGCGTTGTAATGCGCGCTTCATTTTTCGTCTCTACGTCTGTGATGGGACGCGGCTTTGCCGCCTCAGTCTGAAAACCGGTCGCAAAGGTTAGACGGCGCGAGGATACGGGAGCTGCTAGTTCTTCTGTAAATGTATTCCATGCACCGCAGCCAGGACATTTCCCCATCCACTTCGGTGACTCATAGCCACATTCCTGACAAACAAATTTCGTTTTCTTCTTCGCCATGGTTTTCCTCACTTTAAATCTATTATGATTATGTATCACTATCATATCCAGTATGCAGCTTTTGATTATATAAGAAAAAGGGCTACTAACTAGCCCCTTTTCTCTTTACTGCTATTTTACCTTTTCTGCACTATGAATGACAAATGATTCTCCTTCTACATCAAAGATAACCTTCTGCCCTTTCTCAATAACACCTTTTAGAAGCTCTTCAGACAGTCTGTCTTCTACATGTTTCTGAATAGCTCGGCGCAATGGACGTGCTCCGTACTCGGCATCAAATCCTTTATCAGCAAGCAGCTCAAGCGCTGTATCTGTAATGTGTAGCTCAATTTCTTGTTCTACTAAACGCTTCTTCAGCTGATTTGCCATAAGCGTTACAATCTCTTTAATATGTTTCTTCTCTAGCGGGTGGAACACGATAATTTCATCAATACGGTTCAGGAACTCAGGACGAAACGCTTTCTTCAGCTCATCCATCACTTTCCCTTTCATATCTGCATAGTCGCGGCTCTCATCTTGTACGTTAAAGCCCATATGCTTATTGCGTTTCAATGTATCCGCACCTACGTTTGATGTCATGATGACAATTGTATTGCGGAAGTCTACTGTACGGCCTTTAGAATCTGTTAAACGGCCGTCCTCCAGTACTTGAAGCAAAATGTTGAATACATCCGGATGTGCTTTTTCTACCTCATCCAATAAAATTACAGAGTATGGCTTACGGCGAACTTTTTCCGTTAATTGACCGCCTTCTTCGTATCCTACATATCCTGGAGGCGACCCAACGAGACGGGATGTAGAGTGTTTCTCCATGTATTCTGACATGTCGATGCGAATCAATGCATCTTCATCGCCAAACATGGATTCAGCTAACGCTCTAGCAAGCTCTGTTTTACCCACACCTGTCGGCCCCAAGAAGATAAAGGAACCAATCGGACGCTTCGGATCTTTTAACCCCGCTCTTGCACGGCGAACTGCTTTCGCTACTGCTACGACCGCTTCATCTTGACCAATCAGACGATCATGCAGAATTTGCTCAAGGTTCAATAGCTTATCAGTTTCTGTTTGTGCAAGCTTAGAAACTGGAATACGTGTCCAAGTGGATACAACGCTTGCGATGTCTTCCACTGTGACTTCGGAGTTTTCTTTGCCTTGCTGTTCTTTCCACTGGCGCTTCGTATCTTCTAATTGTTCACGAAGACGCTGCTCCATATCGCGTAAAGAAGCTGCTTTTTCAAACTCTTGGCTTTGTACAGCCGCATCTTTTTCTTTTCGTACTTCTTCCAGCTTTTGCTCGCACTCTTTTAAGTTTGGCGGAGCTGTATAAGAGCGTAAACGAACTTTAGATGCTGCCTCGTCAATTAAGTCAATAGCTTTATCCGGCAAGAAACGATCTGTGATATAACGGTCAGATAATTTTACCGCTGCATCAATTGCTTCATCAGAGATGGATACACGGTGATGCGCTTCATAGCGGTCACGCAATCCTTTCAAAATTTGAACAGACTCTTCTGCACTCGGTTCATCTACTTGAATCGGCTGGAAGCGGCGCTCTAACGCTGCGTCCTTTTCAATATATTTACGATACTCATCAAGTGTTGTAGCGCCAATGCACTGCAGTTCACCGCGAGCCAATGACGGCTTCAGGATGTTAGATGCATCAATTGCACCTTCTGCGCCGCCTGCGCCAATCAGTGTGTGCAGCTCGTCAATAAATAGAATAATATTGCCGGCTTGGCGAATTTCATCCATTACTTTCTTTAAACGATCTTCAAATTCACCGCGATATTTTGTACCGGCAACAACTGTACCCATATCAAGCGTCATAACGCGCTTATCACGCAAAGTTTCCGGCACTTCATTATTTACGATTTGCTGTGCTAATCCTTCAGCAATCGCTGTTTTACCGACCCCAGGTTCACCGATTAATACCGGGTTGTTCTTTGTTCTGCGGCTTAGCACCTCAATTACACGCTGAATTTCTTTGCTTCGGCCGATCACTGGATCTAAGCGTCCTTCACGTGCAATTGCTGTTAAATCACGCGCTAAGCTATCAAGCGTTGGTGTATTTGCATTAGCTGCAGCTCCTCCCTGATGACCGGAGGATGCTTCATTGCTTCCCAACAGCTGAAGTACTTGCTGTCTTGCTTTATTTAAGCTTACACCAAGATTATTTAACACGCGTGCAGCTACACCTTCGCCTTCACGGATTAATCCTAAAAGGATATGCTCTGTTCCCACATAAGAATGTCCAAGCTTTCTGGCCTCATCCATGGACAGCTCAATTACCTTTTTCGCGCGAGGCGTATAATGAACCGTTTGTGTAGCTTCTGTGCCGCGTCCAATTAACGCTTCTACTTCTTTTTGAATTTTTTCAGGGCTTAAACCAAGAGCCACAAGCGCTTTTGCAGCAATTCCTTCGCCTTCGCGGACAAGTCCTAATAAAACATGTTCTGTTCCGATATTGTTATGACCAATGCGGATCGCTTCTTCTTGAGATAAAGCCAACACTTTTTGTGCCCGCTCTGTGAATCTTCCAAACATCATACGAATCAGGCCTCCTACATATTTTTATTTTGTTCAAGCAGCAATCGTTCCCGAATCAGAGAAGCCCTTCGATAATCACGCTCTTCCGGTCGCAGCGGACTGCCTGCGTATTGCTGTAAAATGCCTGGCTGAGTGAGTATCATTAGTTCCGTTAATATACTCCGAGAGATATTTTGAATATAGCCTAAATCAATACCTAGACGTACATCCGATAAACAGCCAGCCGCCTCTCCTGATTCAATGAGACGGCTATTGGAAAGGATGCCGTACGAACGATATACTTTATCCTCAAGTTGAATACCTGATGTTTTCATAAGAGCCTCTCTTGCGACTCTTTCTTGTTGAATAAGCTGAAGTACTACACTTTGCAAATCTTCAATAATATCCTCTTCCGATTTCCCAAGTGTAGTTTGATTAGAAACTTGAAAAATGTTTCCGAGAGCTTCGCTTCCTTCTCCATATATACCGCGTACAACTAATCCCAATTGATTAATAGCTGTCACGATACGATTCATTTGGCGGGTAAGAACAAGTGCCGGCAAGTGCATCATCACAGATGCGCGAAGCCCGGTTCCTACATTTGTGGGACAGCTGGTAAGATAACCAAGCTGCTCGTCAAATGCATATTCTATATGTTCTTCTAACCAATCATCCACGGTATTTGCAAGATGCAAAGCTTCCGATAATTGAAAGCCCGGGAATAAACATTGTATGCGAATATGATCCTCCTCATTAATCATAATGCTAATTTGTTCACTTTCAGATAATAAACAAGCACCTAAAGGAGAGTTTTCAGCTAAATCTGGACTAATGAGATGTTTCTCTACAAGCACACGTCTTTGAATTGGCTGCAGATCCCCCATCTTCACCATTTCAAGCTTTCCAAGTCCTTCTATGCCAAAATTTATTACCTTTTCAAACTCATTTACTGCTTGCAGCGCTTCTTCATGGTCCAACAAAGTCGGAAATGTGTAAGTCTGTAGGTTTCTCGCCAGTCGAATACGGCTGCTTAGCACAATATCGGAATCAGGACCATTTTCCTTCATCCACGGACTGATAGCGTCATTCATAATACGATCGAGTGACATAGAATTACTCCTCCTTTCTATGCTCACTTAATTGCTTTTCAATTGCGCGTATTCTATCGCGAGCCTCTGCAGCTTCTTCAAATTCTTCCGCCTGTATGTGATGCTGCATTTTACGTCTTAACTCATCTAATTCTTTTCGAAGATGAAGATTTCCTCCTACGCGTCTCGGAATTTTCCCATAATGGGTTGTATTTCCGCTGTGAAGACGGCGCAAAATGGGTTGTAAATGTTCTTGAAAAGCTTCATAGCAATGCGCACAGCCAAATCTGCCTGCTTTCGTGAACTGTTGATATGTCATATGGCAGTTTAGGCATTGAATCTGTTCCTGCTGCGAAACAGAATTCGCTTTTTTTCCAACGATAGGCTGATCCATATTCAACAATCCCGCTAAAAGGTTATGAAAAGAAAAATTAGAGTTTTGCGAGGAAAAAAAAGAATTGTAACCTTTTTCTTGAGAACATTGTTCACAAATATGCACTTCTGTTTTTTCCCCGTTTATCACTTTTGTAAAATGCAATGTGGCTGGCCGTGTTTGACATTCTTGACAAATCAAAATACATCCCCCCGCCTTTTAAAACTACTTATATTTCAATGTAGTGAGCATTGCTTTTAACATACGTGCGCGAAGCTCATCTCGATACGGTAAATCTGCCAGTAAAACAGAGCGGTCCAATACACTGAGCATAATTTTGACTTCACGAGTTGTAATGAGATCCTCTTCTGCGAGCCGTTGAATAATACTTTCTGAACTTGACTGCGGGATGCTGTTTCGAACAAGGTGAATCATTTGATCAATTATGTGAATTTCATCATGAAGCTTTACCTTACTAATTCGAATATAGCCGCCCCCTCCTCTTTTACTCTCAACGATAAATCCTCGCTCCAATGTGAAACGAGTATTAATAACATAGTTGATTTGAGAAGGAACACAATCAAACTTATCTGCAACTTCGCTGCGTTTAATTTCAATAATATTGTTTCCGCTTAAGTCAATAACCTGCTTCAAGTACTGTTCAATAATATCCGATATATTTCTCATTCACCTTCCACCTTTATTGACTTTGACTATCTTTGACTTTAATTATATACATCTCCATAAATTTTGCAACTGTTTTGCATCTCAACTTTATCCTCCCCAAAACTCCAGGTGTTTAATCTTATGCAAGAGCATTATTTCAACCGTCTAGCGGCAATATCTTTTCATTATACGGCTTCCTTTGGGATTTTAATTCATGAACATCCCCCGCTTACTTACTTCCATCCACACGCTTGAATTGGGAGCATTCTCGCCTAATTTATGATAAATAGTTAACTTATAAAAACAAAAAAAGGACCAGTCAAATGACTAATCCTTTTTCAGTGCCTAGCGACGTCCTACTCTCACAGGGACAAGGTCCCAACTACCATCGGCGCTGAAGAGCTTAACTTCCGTGTTCGGTATGGGAACGGGTGTGACCTCTTCGCCATCATTACCAGACTCTTGTTATATAAGGAAATTTAATATTCCTTCAAAACTAGATAACATAAGATAAAGTGTATATTGGTTAAGCCCTCGATCGATTAGTATTCGTCAGCTCCACGTGTCGCCACGCTTCCACCTCGAACCTATCAACCTGATCATCTTTCAGGGATCTTACTAGCTTGACGCTATGGGAAATCTCATCTTGAGGGGGGCTTCATG
>NZ_AUMR01000043.1 GCF_000430785.1 Ectobacillus panaciterrae DSM 19096 | reverse complement strand
AACAAGACGCTTTGTTCCTTCTTCAGAAACTGGTTTAATGCCAATTCCGGAAGTTTCTGGGAAACGAATTTTCTTTACGCCCATTTCGTTCTGTAAAAATTCAAGCACTTTTTTCGCTTCTTCGCTGCCTTGTGCATATTCAATACCTGCATAAATATCTTCTGTGTTTTCACGGAAGATGACCATATCAGTGTCTTGCGGACGCTTAATAGGTGAAGGAACACCTTCAAAGTAGCGAACCGGACGCAAGCACACATATAGGTCAAGCTCTTGGCGAAGCGCCACGTTTAAGGAACGGATACCGCCGCCAACCGGAGTTGTAAGAGGTCCTTTAATTGCAAGTAAGTACTCATCAATTACATTAAGAGTTTCTTGTGGAAGCCATTCTCCTGTTTGGTTGAACGCTTTTTCCCCTGCAAGCACTTCTTTCCAAACGATTTTCTTTTCGCCGTTATATGCTTTTTCTACAGCTGCATCTAACACGCGGGATGCTGCAGCCCAAATGTCCGGACCTATACCATCTCCTTCGATAAAAGGAATGATCGGGTTGTTTGGTACATTCATAACGCTATCTGTTACTGTAATCTTTTGTCCTGTAGTCAATGCAATTACCCCCATATGAAAGTGTATATGAAACAAAAGAAGTCCCCAAATCCCTAAAGGGACTTCTTTTGATCAAATCGTTACGGAATTTAAAATATTTCCACTATTTAAGTTTTTACGAAAAAGCCGGATTTTTTTAAATAGATTATACTCTGTATTCAATCGCAATGTATTTTTGATTTGTCGGACCCGTATAATCTGCACGAGGACGGATTAAGCGATTGTTCTCATATTGCTCCAAAATATGAGCCAACCAGCCGGACATACGGCTTATAGCAAAAATTGGTGTGAACAAGTCATGCTCAATTCCTAAACAATGATATACAGATGCAGAATAGAAGTCTACGTTTGGCGGCAAGCCTTTAGAAGATGTTACTATGTCTTCAATCTTCACAGACATATCATACCATTTTCTTTCGCCGGACATAATTCCTAACTGCTTGGACATTTCTTTTAAATGCTTCGCGCGAGGATCGCCGTTGCGATATACGCGGTGGCCAAATCCCATGACTTTAACCTTGTTATTCAAAGCATTTGTGATATAAGGCTCTACGTTTTCTGTTTCGCCGATTTCCGTAAGCATCTTCATTACATTTTCATTTGCACCGCCGTGAAGAGGACCTTTTAAAGCACCAATCGCAGCCGCGATACCGGAGTATACATCAGAAAGTGTCGCCACACATACGCGAGCTGTAAACGTTGACGCATTCAATTCATGGTCTGCATGAAGCACAAGCGCCTTATCAAATGCTTCAATTTCAATAGTATTTGGTTCTCTGTCATTGAGCATGTACAAGAAGTTTGCAGCAAAACACAATTCTTTATGCGGAGCTACAGGCTCAAGGCCTCTTCGAATTCTTGAATAGGCAGCTACAAGAGTAGAAATTTCCGCCTGTAGTTTAACCGCTTTTAAGTAATTTGCTTTCTCATCCATTGCTTCAGCATCCTCATCATATAATGCTAGCATAGATACTGCTGTACGCAAAACGGACATTGGATGTGCTTTATCTAATTTCGTTGCTTTTAAATATTCAAGGATTTCTGCCGGAACTTCTGCATTCTCTGCCAGCTGCGCTTTTAATTCTTGCAGCTGCGCTTTGTTTGGAAGTTTGCGGTGCCATAAAAGATATACTACTTCTTCAAAAGAAGCATTTTCAGCCAAATCATCAATTTCATAGCCTACGTATGTTAAAGTATCATCAATAATAGAGCTAATAGACGATGTTGTTGCTACTACCCCTTCAAGACCTCTAATACCTGTCATAATGATCTCTCCTTTTCCTCAAAAATTTCTCCCCAACCCCGCGAGGTGCTTAGAGAAAAATAACAGAACATAAAACAATACGCAGGCATTATTTTATGTATTTGTTATTTTTCCCGCTGCAATTTGCATCTCTACATAAATTGGGCACTTCTCTATTAACTATTATAAACAATTATCAGACTTTTGTGAATGAAAAGAATTAATTAAATTTATATTACAATAAAATTCTCTCACTTTATCAGCTGTATGAGATGCATAACAGCGTATGCAATTCCAGCTCCAATAAGAGGACCGACAGCCACGCCGTTGAAAAGAGCAACTGCGAGAACCGTGCCAAAAACAAGTGCCGCTGTGATGTGCGGATCGCTTGCCAGAAGCTCAACTCCTCCTTTAGCAATAAGGGCGACCGCAATTCCTGAAGCAAGCGCAATCCAAGCATAGTATGACTTCATTGCATCCGTAAGCTGTTTAAAGCCTATCTCTCCCGTAGCGATCGGAACAAGAACGGCGATTGTAATAACGGTTACGCCAAGATTAATTCCTTTTTGGTGCAGGTATGGAAACATCTTCTCTCCTAGAAATGTCCACTTTAATACTAGCAAAACTATTATGGCAATTGTTAATGATTGGTTTTTTGCGATATAACCGATGAGAAGCAAGATGAATAAAAATAAAGTAGATTGACTAATCATAGCTGAGCTATCCTTTCATACAAAAATAATAATCCCTTACAGCAATAGCAGAGATGCCCGAAACAGCGGACATACCTTTCTTTTCATGCTCTAAACATGTAAAATAAACAACAGGAAAGTTTATCCTTTTACTATAGCATAAATATATTTTGAATAGGAGGGAAGGCCAGTTGAACCGGAATGTATTATATATAGGACTCCGCTTGCTTTTTGTTCTTGGATTGACGTTTCTCGGGCTTTACCTATTATTTTATGTATCAGGACTCGTCTATCCGTTCATTATTGCACTGATTATTGCTTACATGATTAACCCGATTGTAAACTTTTTGGATCGGAAGCTCCGGTTTCCAAGGGCGCTTGCCGTATTCGTTACCTTAGTACTTGTATTCGGCGCCATTGTCGGGCTTGTTACATTGCTTGTTATTGAAACAATTGCGGCGCTTAACTACTTGCTTGAGATTTTGCCTGATAAATTTCCAAAGCTTGTAGCGTACTTACAAGACGTCCTCGTACATAACGTCATGCCGCTGTATAACGATTTGGCTACTAAATTCAATCGGTTAGGCGAATCCCAGCAGCATACGATTACAACGAATATACAAAATTTAGGGATAGATCTTACCAATAAAGCAAAATCGCTTTTGACCGGCATCATTGCCGGATTAACAAACTTTTTAGGCGTTCTTCCGACTACAGTTACAGTGCTGATCTTTATCCTCCTTGCTACATTCTTTATCAGCAATGACTGGTATCGAATTGGCGGAGGACTGAAACGCCTGCTGCCAAAAAGGCTGCACGGATACGGTCAAACTATTTTTGAAGATTTACAAAAAGCATTATTCGGCTTTATAAAAGCACAATTCACCCTTATCTCCATGACAACTGTAATTGTATTGATTGGATTGCTTGTCCTGCGCGTTCCATACGCGATTACCATCGCTTTGATTACAGGCCTTGTAGATTTGCTGCCGTATCTCGGAACCGGCACGGTATTTGTGCCATGGATTATTTATGTATGGCTTACCGGCGACACAACCTTCGCTGTCGGCCTTCTTATTCTCTATATTGTGGTAATTGTACAAAGACAACTCATGGAGCCGAAGGTATTATCTTCCAACATAGGACTTGACCCGCTTCCGACACTGATTGCATTGTTTGTAGGCTTCCAGCTATACGGCTTTTTAGGTTTAATTATCGGTCCTGTAACACTCGTCCTGCTAAAAACGCTATATAACGCGCACGTGTTCCGCGACTTATGGATTTTCATTAAAGGAAAGAGAATATAAGAAAAGCGAAGCCGACTGTTCAGGTGCAGAACCAGAGGTTCCTTACCCTCAAAGGCGCTTTTTGCCTTTGTATGGGAAGGGTTCTCTGGTGGCAGCACCTAGGAGGCGCAGCTAGACACCACGAAAAGCGCAACCTTCGAGGTGCAGAGCGCATACAAAAACACCGCCAGCTCATGCTGGCGGTGTTTATTATTTCCGAATAACTGTAGTATTTGTCCGAAACTTTTTCTCCATCCATTTGACTATCGCATATTTAACAGGCTTGCGTGTAATAGGAAAGAGAAGAATGAATCCTAAAATATCTGTTGCGTATCCTGGTGTCAGCAAAAGCATACCTCCGGCTAGTATGCAAACTCCGTCAAGAAGAGAATCACCTGGCACTTGTCCTCGGCTGAAGCGGTAGCGAATTTCCCGTAATACCGCTAATCCTTGCTTCTTTGCTAAGTAAGCTCCAATCATTCCGGTTGCAAGTATCACGAGAAAGGTGGGAAAGATACCAATCCAATGACTGGAGGCCACCAGTAGCGAAACCTCAATTGCCGGCACTAAAATGAATAAAAAGACGAGAAGCTTCAACGTATATCTCCCCCGTACCAGTTTCATGTTGTCACGCTCTAACCGTCCGTAATTCCTTTTGCATCTCAACGAAGAGAACGGACGCTAAGAGCCTGATTGGTTCAGCTAACATCACCCGGAAAAACGCCGGCTGATGAAGTTTCACCTTATCACGCTCTAACCGTCCGTAATTCCTTTTGCATTTCAACGAAGAGAACGGACGCTAAGAGCCTGATTGGTTCAGCTAACATCACCCGGAAAAACGCCGGCTGATGAAGTTTCACCTTATAAAAAAGAGAAGGATCCGAGTCCTTCTCTTTATTTTATGCTTATAGCACTACCGCATGTCCATTATAAACAATTCCGCGTGCTGCATCAACCGTTACTTCTTGGCCGTCTTTTAGAACAGCAGTCGCGTTTGGTACGCCTACAATAACCGGAATGCCGATAGACACGCCTACTACTGCAGCATGGCTTGTTAAGCCGCCTTCTTCAATGACAAGAGCAGACGCTTTTTCAATCGCCGGCATCATATCCTTGTCTGTGCTGATTGTAACAAGGATATCTCCTTCTGCCATTTTAGCTAACGCTTCTTCTGCATTTTTTGCCACTACTGTTTTTCCTTTTGCAGATTTACGGCCGATGCCTTGTCCTTTTACAAGCTGCTCGCCGACAACGTGCACTTTCATTAAGTTTGTAGTGCCTGTTTCGCCGACAGGGACGCCTGCTGTAATTACAACAGTATCACCAAAGCCGATAATTCCTGCATCCATGCCTGTATCAATTGCAGTTTCCAGCATTTCGTCTGTAGAGTATACCTTTTCCTTCGCAAGATAAGCCTGCACACCCCATACAAGAGCGAGTTTACGGCATACTCTTTCATCAAACGTAACTGCCACAATCGGAGATTTCGGACGATATTTAGAAATCATTTTTGCCGTATAGCCGCTCTCTGTCGGTGTTACGATAGCAGCTACATCTAATGAAATCGCTGTATGCGCTACAGATTGGCTGATTGCATCTGTAATCGTAGGCTTCGCTTCCTTCATGCGCTTACGGAACAAGTCTTGATACTGCAAGGAACGCTCAACGCGAGAAGCGATTGTTGCCATCATTTTTACGGATTCAACAGGATATAAACCTGCTGCTGTTTCACCAGAAAGCATGATTGCATCCGTTCCGTCAAAAATTGCATTTGCCACATCACTTGCTTCCGCACGCGTCGGACGAGGATTGCGCTGCATAGAGTCCAGCATTTGCGTAGCTGTAATAACAGGTTTTCCTAAAAGATTGCACTTCTTGATTAAACGTTTTTGCACAAGAGGCACTTCTTCCGGCGGAATCTCTACACCCATATCGCCGCGTGCTACCATTAAGCCGTCAGACACTTCTAAAATAGAATCGATGTTGTCGATACCTTCTTGGTTTTCGATTTTTGGAATGATTTGAATGTTCTTTGCGCCATTCTCTTCTAGTAATTCTCGGATTTCTAATACATCAGATGCTTTACGTACAAAAGAAGCAGCAATGAAATCCACACCTTGCTCAATACCAAAAATGATATCCTGTACGTCTTTTTCTGTAATGCCCGGCAGCTTGATGCTTACGTTCGGAACGTTTACGCCTTTTTTGTTTTTCACAAGACCGCTGTTCAACACTTTTGTGCGGATTTCTCCGTTTGCTTTTTCAAGCACTTCTAATTCAATCAGACCATCGTCAATTAAGATGCGGGAGCCTAGATCCACATCATCATACAAACCTGCATAAGAAACAGAAAATTTCTCAGCTGTTCCCAGTACTTGCTCTGTAGAAATGATTACTTCTGCACCCATTTTTAATTCGGCTTGTCCGTTCTCAAAATCATGCGTGCGAATTTCTGGACCTTTTGTATCTAAAAGAACCGCTACTGTTTTGCCTGCTTGCTTCGCTGCTTCGCGAATGTTTTGGATGCGGGCTCCATGCTCTTCGTGGCTTCCATGTGAAAAGTTTAAACGGGCTACGTTCATGCCCGCCTCCATTAATTGTGTTAATTGCTCAATGCTTTCGCTTGCAGGACCTATAGTACATACGATTTTTGTTTTACGCATAAAATACCTCCGCTCGTTTCTGAAAACGTTCCCATTTCTCTTGGACTGCCCTGATTGTATATCTGTTTTTTAAATAGACAATTCTTTTGATAACCTATACATATCTGAATCAATTGTATGCTTCTGCGCTAACGCTTCCATGATGTCGTGATCGATAATCTTATTGTTTTGAATGCCTACGCAGCGTCCGCCTTTTCCTTCAATCAGAAGTTCTACAGCTCTCGCACCGAGTCGGCCTGCCAGCACACGGTCAGCTGCGCTTGGCGACCCGCCGCGCTGCACATGTCCTAATACTGTTACGCGCGTATCCAAACTTGTTACTTCTTGAATCTTTTTGCCAAACTCAATTGCGCTGCCTACGCCTTCTGCCACTATAATGATACTATGCTTTTTGCCGCGCTCATGACCGCGCTGCAAACGTGCGATTACATCATCCATATCGTAGTCTGCTTCCGGAACAAGAATCGTTTCCGCACCGCCTGCCAAGCCAGCCCATAACGCGATGTCGCCTGCATGGCGTCCCATTACCTCAATTACATATGTACGTTCATGAGAAGTAGCTGTATCACGAATTTTATCAATTGCATCAATAACTGTATTCAGCGCTGTATCAAAGCCGATCGTAAAGTCCGTTCCCGGAATATCGTTATCAATTGTTCCCGGTACGCCTACGCATGGGAAGCCGTGCTCCGTCAGTTTTTTCGCACCTTGATAAGATCCGTCTCCGCCAATTACAACAAGCCCTTCGATACCGAACTTGTTCAACTGCTCGATTCCCTTCATTTGCCCTTCTAATGTTTTAAATTCAGGGCATCTTGCCGTATATAGCTTAGTTCCGCCGCGATGAATAATATCGCCTACAGATCCTAGTTCCAATTTTTCAATATGACCAGAAATTAACCCTGCATAGCCATGATAAATCCCGTACACTTCCAGGTCATGGTATATGGCTTTCCGAACAACTGCACGAATGGCAGCATTCATACCAGGTGAATCTCCGCCGCTTGTTAAAACCCCTATTCGTTTCATTCGCTCTCACCTCAAAAGAATATTCGCCTTTTTATGAACTACTTACAGTTTTGTCGAAATACAAGTATCTTAATGACATGATTCATATTGAAGGCATGGCCCTCATCATATTTTATCATTACATTTCACTGTTATGCAATTTATCTTCTATTTCCGATTTACAGAAAGGTAAGACTTCATTCCACAACTTAAAATACACGAAAATACTGAAAAATACAATGGAGAATATGTAAATTTTTAAAAGAATTACAATTCTATTTCGATATTTTATACTTTCTGGTGTGTTAAAAAAAGCGTGCATCCTTAAGGATACACGCTTTTTTTAGTTCACGATAGAATTTGCAGAAAATGCAATTTGACCGATTTTCATATATTTGTTATAGCGCTGCTCGACAAGCTGCTCCTTTGTCATCGCGCTCAATTGCTTGAGCGCGGTTTCAAGCACCGCGTTGATTTTCTCAGCCTGCTCCAATATATCCCGATGAGCACCGCCGCGAACTTCCGGGATGATTTCATCGATAACACCCAATCTTTTCAAATCTGCCGCTGTAATGCCCATCGCCTCGGCAGCTTCTTTCGCTTTGCTTGCGTCTTTCCAAAGAATCGCCGCCGCTCCTTCAGGAGAAATCACAGAATAGGTTGAATTTTCCAACATGTAAATATAATTGCCTACTCCTAATCCTAATGCGCCGCCGCTGCCGCCTTCTCCGATTACGATGCAGACCACCGGCACCGTGAGTCCAGCCATTTCAAACAAGTTTCGGGCAATCGCTTCGCTTTGTCCGCGCTCTTCTCCCGCTTTCCCTGGATAGGCTCCCTTCGTATCAATAAAACAGATGATGGGACGGTTGAACTTTTCAGCCTGCTTCATTAGACGCAGCGCTTTTCTGTATCCCTCCGGATGAGGCATGCCGAAGTTACGACGAATGTTTTCCTTCGTATCTTTTCCGCGCTGATGTCCAATTACGGTCACTGGAATTCCGTTGTATTTAGCAATGCCGCCTACAATCGCTGCATCGTCGCCGTATACCCGGTCGCCATGGCATTCAAAAAAGTCCGGAAATAAATGTTCAATATAGTCAAGGGTGGTCGGCCGTTCTGGATGGCGAGCGAGTTGCACTCGATCCCACACTCTCATATTGCTATAAACTTCGGTTTCCAAGTTTTCCAGTTTCGCTTCCAAAATACGAATTTCTCCGCTAAAATCCATACTGCTGTTTTTCGTATATTCCTTCAGCTCTTGTATTTTGCTGCGCAGCTCTATAATAGGCTTTTCAAACTCTAACTCTGCCATACCGCCGTTTCCCCTCCTTGGTGAAGCTCTAAAATCGTGCGTAATGTATCTCGCATCTCTAATCGCTTTACAACCGCATCAAGCTGACCGTGCTGCAGCAAAAATTCCGCTGTTTGAAAATCCTCCGGAAGCTCCTCACGCACTGTCTGTTCAATTACGCGTCTTCCTGCAAATCCAATTAATGCTCCCGGCTCTGCCAAATTATAGTCTCCCAGGGATGCAAAGCTTGCCGAAACGCCTCCTGTAGTCGGATGAGTCATCACAGAAATAATAAGACCGCCTTCTTCGCTATAACGCTTAAGCGCTACGCTTGTTTTGGCCATTTGCATTAAGCTGAGTATGCCTTCTTGCATACGCGCTCCGCCTGATGCTGTAAAAATCAGAAACGGCACTCGCAGTTCGCGGGCCTTCTCCACTGCTCTTGCAATTTTCTCTCCTACTACCGAGCCCATGCTGCCCATACGGAAACGTGCATCCATTACCGCCACTACAACAAGCATGTCGTCAACCGTTCCTTCTCCTGTCACAATAGCTTCATTTAGCTTTGTTTTTTTCCGGTCGCCTTCCAGTTTTTCCTCATAATCCGGAAAATCAAGAGGATTCACTGAAATCATGTCCTTGTCATATTCGCGAAACGTACTATCATCCAATAAGCTTTCCAGTCTTTCGTAGGCATTCATTTGATGATGATGGCCGCAGTTCATACACACTTTTAAGTTTTTGAGAAGTTCCTTCGTGTACATGATTTTCTTGCAGCTCGGACATTTTGTCATCAAGCCGTCCGGTACGTCTCTGCGTATTTGCTCCGAAGGAACTGCCACGTATTTCTTTTTCTTTAAGAATAGATCTCTTAGCATGTTGACCCCTCCTTTAGGAACGCTGCCTTGTAAAGAACACGGGAACTACATCATGCACCCGTGTTCTTGAAACAAGCTAACCTTTTCCTTACTTTACCTGTTATGCAAGAGAATGTTTGTCAGAACGTGTCAAGGTCATCTCGACAAATTTAGAACTTTACTCTTTTATGAAAGCATCATACAAGCGCAAAGCCTCTGCTTCGTCCCTATTTTTTATCGCTCTATAGATTTTCAAATACAACTCTCTATCCTCAAGCTGCACATCGAAAGAAAGCGTAGAAGTATAATCGCTCACAATGAGCCAAATACGATATAACAAATAGTTGTTCGTTTTCTCCATTGCTTCCTTCCAAAACGTATGTTGAGAAGCGGGCAGAGAAGTTTCTTCAGAAGACAGAGCCTGCCATAAAGCCCCGTCTTGGCAAAGCAGACGAATCGCGTCTTTCTCAAGCAGCGTTTTCACCTGCAGCAAACCCTGCTTCGTTTTTTCATCCTGCAGCAAAAACGTAGCAATTAATTGAACGAGACCATGCTCATAAAAATTTTTTACGAACGTTCCCTCGCCTCGCCTCGTTTCAATTAAGCCGACAAGCTCCAATGCACGCAATGCCTCTCGGACAGAGGACCGCCCGACATGCAAACGCGCGCTCAGCTCTCTTTCAGACGGAAGGCGATCTCCCGCCCTCAATTCGTCTTCTTCGATGATGGAACGAATCTTTTGGACAATTTCGAGATACACTTTCGACTGTACTGTCAATGCTCATTCCTCGCTTATTGTTTTCCTATAGTCGCTAGTAGCTTCGTTTTCTCCGCCACTTCACTTGGATCTACTTTGCGGCGCGCCACTCCTGTTTCCATTGCGGCCTTTGCCACGTATGCCGCTACTTGCGGCGCTACACGCGGATCGAATGGACCAGGTATAATATAGTCAGCATTCAGTTCTTCATCGGATACTAATTCTGCGATAGCTCGTACAGCTGCAATCTTCATATCTTCGTTAATTTGTGTGGCATGAGTATCGAGCGCTCCGCGGAAAATACCCGGGAAGGCCAATACATTGTTTACCTGATTCGGAAAGTCGGAACGCCCTGTTCCCACCACAGCTGCGCCCGCTTCTTTAGCTTCTGCAGGCATAATTTCCGGATTCGGGTTTGCCATTGCAAAAATAATGGCATTTTCGTTCATGGTATGTACCATCTCTTTTGTAAGAGCACCCTCTGCTGATACGCCGACGAATACGTCTGAACCTTTAATTACATCTGTCAAAGAGCCTTGAACGCGGTCGCGGTTTGTATATTTCGCTATTTCGTCTTTTACTGCATTCATGCCGTGCGGACGACCTTCATAAATCGCACCTTTCGTATCGCACATAATGATATCGCGCACACCATAGTGATACAAAAGTTTCATAATCGCAATGCCTGCCGCACCCGCACCGTTTGCAACAACTTTAATTTCAGACATTTTCTTGCCGACCAATTTTAAAGCATTTACGAGTCCAGCCACTGTTACAATTGCTGTACCGTGCTGATCATCATGGAACACAGGGATGTTTGTTTCCTTTTTCAAGCGCTCTTCAATAATAAAGCAGCTTGGCGCCGCAATATCTTCCAAATTTACACCGCCGAATGTCGGTTCAAGCAATTTGACCGTTTCAACGATTTTATCTACATCGTTTGTATTTAAAGCGAGAGGAAAAGCATCTACACCAGCAAAGCTCTTGAATAATACAGCTTTTCCTTCCATAACCGGCAGCGATGCTTCCGGGCCGATATTGCCAAGTCCCAATACAGCCGTTCCATCCGTCACAACTGCTACCATATTGCCCTTCATCGTATATTCATATACCTTGCTTTTGTCGTCGTAAATAGCCTTACATGGCTCTGCTACCCCAGGAGAATAAGCCAGACTTAAATCCTTTGCGTTTTCCACTTTCACCTTTGATACTGTTTCTAATTTTCCTTGATGCACTCTATGCATGTGAAGTGCTTCTTCCCGAAGTGTTGACAAACTATTCACTCTCCTCATACTGTTCCTGCCGTATGTTGTTGCTCGTCCTAGTGGTCTGACCACAAACGCTATTTTTACTATAAGGGATAATACAGGAAAAATCCATTATATTTTGCATACAACATTTTCCTGTCCCGCAACGTTGCGAAGCGCTTGTAAGCACCCCTCATTAGGATGAACGGAAAACATACGTGATAATTGTACCATTTTATGCTCTTTTTCATAATAAATTAATGTTTTTGCGTAACCCGGGTGATGAAAGGCTGCAGCGGTGATGTTTCCTAGCAGCGCTTTCTCATATTGGGAAGGCACTTTAATATAAACAGTGCTGTTTTTATATTTTTCATATTGTTCTATTTCATCAAGCGCATACAGTCCTGTTATAACCCACTGTCTTTTATTGTTTCGCATGCTAACAGAGCCTTCTATAAGCAGCATCCGGTCTTCTTGAACGAGAGACGAAAAATAGAGATACGTTTCGGGAAACATCACCGCCTCCAGCTCTTCTCCTTCATCGCAAATGGTTAAAAACGCCATCTTTTGCAGCTTTTTCGTGCGAATGACCTTCGCTCCTGTTATAAATCCAATAGACCGAATCACCTTCTGCTCGCTTTCTAAAGCCTGCCTCAGCGTCAACAGATTCAGCTCTTCAATAAGCTGCTTATAGACAGAAGTAGGAGATTCTGATAAGTAGAAGCCAAGCATTTCCTTTTCCAGCTTCAGCTTTTCCATAGCAGGCAGCGGCTCTGCTTCCGTATACTGCGGCTTTGGAACGAGGTCTTCGTCTAAGAACATACTCCCCTCATCCGGCCTTACAAGCTCTCTATACTCAAGTGCCGTTTCTATACTCGCCAGCAAAGATGCACGCTCTGGACAGAAATCGTCAAAGCAGCCCGCGCAAATCATTGCTTCTAGGTTGCGTCTCGTTACAATCCGCGCCGGCAAACGCACACAAAAATCAAACAAATCGGCAAACGGCCTCTTATCTCGTTCTTGGATGATTTCTTTAACGGTCGCCATACCGATATTCCTTATCGCAAGCAAACTGTATCGAATGCTTGTTTCCTCCGCTCTGAATCGATAGCCGCTCTTTCGAATAGACGGCGGCAGAATCGAGATGCCGCGGCGCTGGGCTTCTCGCACGTACTGAATAATTTTGTCCTCATTCCCAATCGCGCTTGACAATAAAGATGCCATAAATTCCAGCGGATAATTCGCCTTTAAGTACGCCAACTGATAAGCAATCATACTGTAAGCGGCTGCGTGGCTTCGGTTAAATCCGTAATTGGCAAAACGGACAATAAGATCGTATACATCATGAGCCGTTTGTTCATCATAGCCTTTTTGCAAGCAGCCCTTTACAAAATGCTCGCGTTCTTTATCTAAAATATCTCGATTCTTTTTGCTTACAGCCCTGCGCAGCAAATCCGCCTCGCCGAGTGAGAATCCGGCCATCCGAGACGCGATTTGCATAATCTGCTCCTGATATACGATAACGCCGTATGTTCTTTTTAAAATCGGCTCCAGGTCGGGATGCAGATAATGAATCGTTCGTTTTCCGTGTTTAGATTCAATGAATACCGGAATTTGTTCCATTGGCCCTGGACGATAGAGTGCATTTACCGCAACAATATCTTCAAATTCTGTAGGCTTCAGCGAAGACAGGACTTTTCTCATTCCCTCTGATTCAAGCTGAAAAATCCCTGTTGTATCTCCTTCTCCCAGCAACGCAAAGGTTGCCGGGTCATTTAAAGGAAACGATCGTAAATCAACGGATGTTCCTTTTGTTTCTCGAATAAGACTGCGGATATTTTCCAGCAAAGTTAAATTCCGAAGGCCGAGGAAGTCCATTTTAAGCATACCCAATTCCTCCAAAATATCTGCCGGGTATTGCGTAATGTACACTTCATTATGGCCCTCTTGAATTGCCACGCTGTCCGTAAGAGGTGTATCGCTCATAATAACACCGGCAGCATGAACAGATGTATGGCGCGGCAAGCCCTCTGCTTTTTGTGCAATCTCATAGACCCGCTCGTAAAGAGGCTGGCTGTGGATATGTTCACGAAGTGCGGCAGATTCAGCGTACGCCATTTTAAGCGTGATGCCGATTTTGGATGGAATAAGCTTAGAAAACCGATCAATCTCCTTCGGTGCAAGACCGTGCGCCCTCGCTACATCGCGCACTGCTGCTTTGGCAGCCATGGTCCCAAACGTAACGATTTGTGCCACATGGAGTTGCCCGTACTTCTCTGCCACATAGCGAATGATTTCATCGCGACGGATATCCGGAAAGTCTATATCAATATCTGGAAGTGTAATGCGCTCTGGATTCAAAAAACGTTCAAAGAGCAAATCATAAGCAATCGGGTCAATGTCTGTAATGCTCAGCACATAAGCAACAATCGAACCAGCAGCAGAGCCGCGCCCTGGTCCCGTTAAAATGCGGCGGCTGTGCGCATGCTTCATAAAGTCCCACACGATTAAAAAATAATCGCTGAATCCCATTCTTGAAATCACATCCAGTTCGTGATTCAAGCGTTCTATATGGCGTTCCTCTACACTCTCATACCGCTTATACAGTCTTTCCTCACAAATGCGCCGTAAGTATTCATCTGATGTTTCACCGGAAGAGACCGGAAACTTCGGCAAACGATTTGCATGGAAAGAAATTTCTACATGACAACGATCTGCAACAGCTGCTGTATTTGCAAGAGCCGACGGGATGTGAGAAAACAATGCAGTTATCTCTTCCTGTGCCTTCAGTTCATATTCGTTTGTTTCCATACGAGGCCGGGTCTCATCTGTCAGCTTCGTGCCGCTGTCGATGGATAGCAAGCATTCATGAACAGGCGCATCATCTTTGTATATGTAACGAACATCATTTGTTACGACTAACGGGACACCCATTTCTTCATGAAGCTGCACGATTTTCGTGTTCAGCCATTGCTCCTGCGCCAAGTCATGATTTTGCAGACTAAGGTAAAATGTCGGAAACATAGTTTGATACAGATGAACAGCTTCTCTCGCTTTTTCCTCTTCTCGCTGCAGCAAGTACTGCTCGACTTCTCCATGCTGACCGGGAGAAATGGCAATCAGGCCTTCTGCATAACGAGACAGCCATTTCTTCGGAATGCCGTCTTTTGCCTTTGTCATAATACTGCTTGAGATTTTAATTAAGTTGCGGTATCCCGTCTCGTTTTCCGCCAGCAGCACAAGCGGGTAGGCTATGCCTTCTTCATGCAAAATTGAAGCGGTTAAACCGAGAATCGGCTTAATTCCCGACTTTTTGCACGCCTTATAAAACGGAACTGCGCCGTACATGACATTTTCATCTGTAATCGCCAGCGCTTCCATTCCCAATTCTTTCGCACGGCGTACAAGCTCTTCTATTGTACACGTGCTTTTTAACAGACTATAGACGGTTTGACATTGCAAATGTACAAACTTCACTTGTATACCCTCACCTTTTTTCATCTTTAATTTGATTATATTAGATGATGACGACGTAAATCAAAACATACTGCCTTCTCTTTGTCCATATATATAGAGGTGAGAGAGGAGGATGATCGTGGAAGTTAAGCAAACCTTTTTTTCACTCCTTATTACGAGCTATTTTATCGCATTCGGCGTTATGCTCGGCGGATCGTTAATTGGAGGAATCGGTTCATTTTTAGTAGGACAGCCTCCTCTGACGATGATTAAACGATTCGCGGACAGCTTGCGCATTTGGGCGCTTGTCGCCGCAATCGGCGGTACATTTGATACATTTTACAGTTTAGAGCGCGGTATTTTCCAAGGAGAGATAAAAGACATCATTAAGCAAGGTTTGCTCATTGTATTCGCTACAGGCGGAATGCAAACCGGGCTCATTATTATCAAATGGATTACAGAGGAGCATGTATGAGAATTCCTCCTCTGTATAAATCGAGATTTTGGCAAGCCATTTTCGGGGGCATGGCTGTCGGCGGAATCATTAGCTGGATTATTTTTTTGTATATATACGGGGAATTCCAAGAAGAACAGCGAAAGCTTATCTTCACACAGCAAAACGAAATAGACAGGTTGGAGAAAGCCTATCACTTGCTTATGGAGGATAAGCAAAAGCTAAATGAGGAGAATAAACGAATTCTTACTATACAAGACATCAAAATCGAAATTTTAAACCACGAACAGTACGATCTGGACTCGCTGGCCGTTCACGGTTTAATGACCGATGTAAAAAGCGATTTGCAAAGTCTGCTTACCAAAAGCGTGCAAAGCGTTGCTACTAATAAAGAACTGCTTCAAAGAGCAATTGAAAACAAAGTATATAAAAGAGCTGATAGATCGTACCGTTTTGAAGTGCGAACCATGTATTTTGATACAGTACTGGAAATCTCATTAAAGATAAAACGAGAATGATGAACGGCAGGGGCCTCCCTGCTGCTTTTTTGTTATATTCTTCTTTCATCATACGAATACTATCTTCGTTTCTTACATTACATATGAGGAGGTATTCGTTTGAAAAAGGGCTTGTTCTGTATGACGCTGACAACGGTTCTCCTGCTGTCACAGCTTGCTTCTCCTCTCGCCGCTAAAGCAAATAAAAAAGAAGGCATTGTGAATTCACGAAGTCTCCATTAATGTGAAAACGACAAGATAAAAAAAACGAACTTAGGTCTCCCTAAGCTCGTTTTTTATGCTTGTCGGCAAAGTTCTCGCAAATCTTCCACAACACGCTCCGCCTCTTCCCACGAATAAACAGTTGCACCGGATGCGAGCGGATGACCGCCGCCGTTATACTTCATTGCCAATGTATTAATAATCAGTCCCTTTGAACGAAGGCGCACGCGAATAGATTCGCTCTCTTCAAGAAACAGCACCCACGCTTTAATCCCTTCAATATTGCCCAGCACTCCGACAATACCGGAAGCTTCAGGCAATGTTACATCAAATTCCTTAAGGGTATCCTGCGTAATTTTTATGTACGCAGCGCCTTCTTCTGTAACTTCAAAATTTTGCAGAATATATCCGTGCAGCTTCGCAAGGCGCACGCTCGTTTTGTACATTTCATTATACAGCGTCGAGAACTCCACGCCCATTTCCACAAGCTGCGCCGCATATCGGAACGTTTTAGGGGATGTGCTCGGATATAAGAAACGTCCCGTGTCTCCCGTAATGCCGGCAAATATAAAGCGCGCCGCCTCTTTCGTCAGCACAAGTCCGTTATCCTTTCCGAATAAATAAAACTCATAAATCATTTCACTGCAGGAGCTCGCTGTCGTATCTACCCATACGAAATCGCCATACGGATTTTTGTTCGGATGGTGGTCAATTTTAATGAGTTTTTTTCCTTTTGTATAGCGCTGGTCGCACACCCGCTCTTCATTCGCTGTATCACATACAATGACAAGCGCATTTTCATATGTACTGTCGTCAATTTGATCCATGAGTCGCAAATATGACAGCGTCTCTTCGTCTGCCCCCACCATATAAATTTGTTTCTCTGGAAAAGAATCCTGCAGCATGGTGCCAAGTCCGCATTGTGAACCTAAAGCATCGGGATCTGGACGAACGTGACGATGAATGATAATCGTATCGAATTGCTGAATCGCTTCTAAAATTTGTTCCTTCATCTTCGATTCTCCTTTTTCTAGTTTCTTTTCATTATATACGAAAAGACTTCATGTATCAGACAATTTTCGCTAAAATATAAAGTGAAGCTTCCATCAGTGGGAGGCTCTTTCTCTCCCACTGATGGTTAGTTGAACCAATCAGGCTTTTATGGGCAGTTATCCCTCACGTAAACTTCTTTGAATGCGCTAGGTTTTGAAGTGGGGTTACTACCCGTTAATGCGTGAAAAAGTAGATTAACAGCAAATGGGGGATTCGTTCATGCCAATTCTAGCTTTTTTCATCATTATTTCGTTCATGTTCTATCTATTCTATAAAACAAAGTACTTTCGTACACAGCGCCCGATGGAGAAGCGCTGGCTTTCCGGAAAATCCGGTATCGCTCTCGGCTTGTTTGTCGCGCTTTTTGGACTAAATCAATTTTTCCTTTGGAACACGACAGTCAGCCGCATAATCGGAGCCTTGTTTCTCGTGTACGGCGCTCTTGTTGCATACAACGGGCTTCGTCAATATAAGCATTTCCTGCCTCTTGCGATCAAAGAAGCAGAAGAGCTCAACTAAAACGGGAGTGTTCGCACACTCCCGTTTTATCCCGCATTAATAAGCAGTAGGCCCCCACTGATGAACGTTTCACTTTACCTGTCTATCAACTGCACCATAAGAAGCGCTTTTCCCACAACTTCCCCTTCTTGATATACCTCTACGTCCACCTTACCGAATTTGCGGCCGATTTCCATTACCTTCGGCGATACTTCAATCACTGTTTCAATTTGAATAGGCTTAACGAAATAAATCGTTAAGTTTTCCACCACAAGATCGCCTTTTTTATGGGCACGCAGCACCCGATTTGTTGCTTCTGTCACGATGGTTGTGAACACACCGTATGAAAGGGTTCCGATAGAATTTGTCATTTGCGGCGTCACCGAGAAGCGGTACACATTCTCCGTCTTTGCCTCTTTCGTATTAATAAACTGATTCGTCACGATATCTTCAATCGTTTCTCCGACTTGCGGCTGACGCTGAATCATTTGCAGGGCCTGCAGTACATCCTGACGGCTGATGATGCCTTGCAAACGATTACCCTCGTCCACAACCGGAAGCAATTCAATGCCCTCCCATACCATCATTCGCGCTGCGGAAGCGACGGAAATTTTGCCGCTTACGGTAATCGGGCTTTTTGTCATCACTTTTTCCATCTGTGTCTCAGCTGGAACACCAATTACATCCTTGGATGTAATAATGCCAAGCACCTTCATATTATCGTCAACGATTGGATAACGCCCGTGCATCGTTTGTTCGTTATAGCGATGCCATTCCTCGATTGTATCATCTGGCTTTAAGAAAATCGTTTCTTCGAGCGGCGTTAAAATGTCCTCAACCAGTACGATTTCTTTTTTAATCAACTGATCATAAATAGCCCGATTAATCAATGTCGCAACAGTAAATGTGTCGTAGCTGCTTGAAATAACGGGCAGCTTCAGCTCATCCGCCAATCTTTTTACGTGCTCCTCTGTATCGAAGCCCCCTGTAATTAAAACCGCAGCACCGGCCTCTAGCGCAAGCTGGTGCGCCGGTATACGGTTTCCGATAATCAATAGGTTTCCTGCACCTGTATAGCGCATCATCGCCTCAAGCTTCATTGCGCCGATTACGAATTTATTCAATGTTTTATGTAAACCTTCCCGGCCTCCAAGCACTTGTCCGTCTACGATATTAACGACTTCCGCATATGTAAGCTTTTCGATATTTTCCTTTTTCTTTTTCTCGATTCGAATCGTTCCTACACGTTCGATTGTACTTACATATCCCTTGTTCTCCGCGTCTTTAATCGCTCGGTACGCTGTGCCTTCACTAACGTTCAATTCCTTTGCGATCTGCCGCACCGAAATTTTGTGCCCTACCGGCAAGCTGTTGATGTGGTCTAATATTTGATTGTGCTTCGTAGCCAAGTAGCTTCACCATTCTTTCTTTCCCCTGTATTTTCCTACCGCTCCTGTTTTCAGTATACTATAATCCCTAAACTGTTACACTCGAAATCAGGAAAACTGTATTCATTTTTTTATAACAAAGAAAAGCGCAGCCTGCTCGTTCAGGTTCTCCGGTGGCAGCACCTAGCCGGCGGAGCTAGACAGGTCGCCAATTCTATGTTTTCTTACAACAAAAAAGAGCAGGTATCCCTGCCCTCTCTGCTATAGCTCAATCCCTTCGCCTGCTTCTAATATTTTTCCGATGCATCCTTTCAGCTGCGAAACAAATTTATGCGGATTTTGTTTGATAACCGGGAATGTGTTATAATGCATCGGCACCACTATTTTCGCACCAAGCCATTCCGCTGCCAGCACCGCATCCTCCGGTCCCATTGTGAAGTTATCGCCGATTGGTAAAAACGCTACGTCAATGCTGTTGCGAGAACCGATAAGCTTCATGTCAGAAAATAAAGCAGTATCGCCTGCATGATAAATTGTTTTATTTTCTGCCGTAAACACGATTCCCGCCGGCATGCCTGTGTATGTAATAGTTTTCGCTTCTTCGTCTATATAGCTCGAACCATGAAATGCCTGCGTGAACTTTACTGTTCCGAAATCAAATGCGTGAGAGCCGCCAATGTGCATCGGATGTGTTTTAACACCCTTCCAACCAAGAAAAGTAGCCAATTCGAACGGCGCGACAACTATCGCATCATTTCGTTTTGCCAATTCCACTGTATCGCCGACATGATCGCCATGACCGTGCGTCAATAAAATAGCGTCAACCTTTACATCCTCGGCTTTTAAATCGGTTTTTGGGTTACCGGTAAGAAATGGATCAATTAAAATCGTTTTACCGTTCGCTTCGATTTTTACTACAGAATGACCATGATATGAAACTCTCATATTTTTCCTCCTCCTTTGTGTCCTCATCCTTTATTCTATACAAAGTTTGCGATTCCTGTCTCGTTTGCCGCTGTTGCTTGTCATATCCACATAAAAAGAGGTAAAGTTATAAAGAGAATGATTGGAGGCGATACCTATGAAACATCGTTTGGAAAACCTCATGAGTTGGTTACAAGCGCAAGACATAGAAGCTGCTTTTCTTACTTCCACGCCGAACGTATTTTATCTGACGGGCTTTCAGTGCGATCCGCATGAACGCTTGCTTGGCTTGTTTGTGTTCCAAGAAAAAGAACCGATTTTAATTTGTCCAAAAATGGAAGAAGGACAAGCAAGAAGCGCGGGCTGGGGCTATGAAATTATCGGCTACAGCGATACGGATAGTCCTTGGACGCTTGTATCAGAATCTATTAAAGCTCGCGGCATTAACGTCCGCACGATTGCAGTAGAGAAAGAGCATTTGAATGTAGAACGTTATGAAAATCTGGTCGCGCTGTTCCCTTCCGCTTCCTTCGCGGCAGCGGAAGCAAAGCTTCATGAATTACGCCTTGTTAAAGATGAAAAAGAGCTTGCGATTCTTCGCCAAGCAGCACATATGGCAGACTGGGCTGTGGAGCTTGGCGTCAGCCAAATCGCAGAAGGCAAGTCAGAGATGGAAATTCTCGGCACAATCGAGTATGAGCTGAAGAAAAAAGGCATAAGCAAAATGTCCTTTGATACGATGGTCCTTACAGGTGCAAACTCTGCGCTTCCGCACGGCGAGCCCGGTACAAATCGCATTCAGCGCGGAGACTTCGTGCTGTTCGACCTAGGTGTTGTCATTGATGGCTATTGCTCCGATATCACGCGCACAGTAGCTTTTTGGGATGTATCTGAAGAACAGAAGCATATTTATGATACAGTTCTCGCTGCGCAGCTGAAAGCAATTGAAGCAAGTAAGCCGGGTGCAGCGATCGACACAGTTGACCGTGCCGCTCGTTCTTACATTGAAAACGCGGGTTACGGCGAATACTTCCCGCACCGCCTTGGCCACGGTCTTGGCATCAGCGTCCATGAATATCCGTCTTTAACAGATGCAAATACATCACCGCTTCGCACAGGCATGGTATTCACAATTGAACCTGGTGTGTATGTGCCGAATGTCGGCGGCGTACGTATTGAAGATGATATATACGTTACGGAGAACGGCGTGGAAATTTTGACGAAGTATCCAAAGGAATTACAAATTATTAAATAACCAAAAAAAAAGCCGCTCCATGTAACGAGCGGCTTTTCCATTATGATAACGTAGGCATTTTTTCAAGCGCAGTTACTGCATCAGCATAGTCTAAGCCTTGCGCTTCTGCAACAGCTTTGTATGTTACATAGCCGTTTAATGTATTGATGCCCTTTAATAATGCAGGGTTTTCTTGACAAGCCTTTTTGTAGCCCTTGTTTGCGATTTGCACTGCATACGGCACTGTTACGTTTGTCAGCGCGATAGTAGACGTACGCGGAACCGCACCAGGCATGTTCGCTACCGCATAGTGCACAACGCCGTGTTTTACATATGTCGGCTCACTATGCGTCGTGATGCGGTCTGTTGTTTCAAAAATACCGCCTTGGTCGATCGCGATGTCCACTACAACAGAACCCGGTTCCATAGATTGAATCATTTCTTCTGTTACAAGCTTAGGCGCTTTTGCACCCGGGATTAAAACAGCACCGATTACTAAATCAGATTCCTTTACCGCTTGTGCGATGTTGTAAGGATTAGAGATCAACGTTGTGATTTGATAGCTAAAAATATCGTCCAATTGACGAAGACGATCCGGGTTCAAGTCGATGATCGTTACGTCAGCGCCTAGACCAACCGCTACCTTCGCGGCGTTTGTTCCCGCTACACCGCCGCCGATAATCGTTACTTTGCCGCGTTTTACGCCAGGAACGCCGCCAAGCAGGATTCCTTTACCGCCTTCTTGCTTTTCAAGGAATTGGGCGCCGATTTGCGCTGACATACGGCCTGCTACTTCGCTCATTGGCGTTAATAACGGCAATGAGTTGTTTGCAAGCTGTACCGTTTCATATGCGATACCGATTACTTTCTTTTCAATTAAAGCCTTTGTCAGTTCTGGTTCCGGAGCAAGATGCAAGTATGTGAACAAAATTAAACCTTCGCGGAAATAGCCGTATTCGCTTGGAATCGGTTCTTTTACCTTCATAACCATGTCCATGGACCATGCTTCAGCAGCTGTCTCTACAAGAGCAGCTCCTGCTTGTGTATATTCTTCGTCTGTGAACCCGGAGCCAATACCTGCTCCTTTTTCGATATAAACCTCATGTCCGCTTCTTACCAGATGAACGACTCCTGCCGGTGTCATAGCAACACGATTTTCATTGTTTTTAATTTCTTTTGGTACACCAATACGCAATGTAATCCTCCCCCTTGTATGTAGGTTACCTTTAACTGAAAGTGCATCTGTAAATAGAATTCCCTATGATCCCCTAAATATCCCTTCACCAGCCATAGCGTTTGATGCCCTATCATGGATATTCTATTTGTACTATATTGTAATTTCAGCATAGTGTTACATGTATTGGCACTGAAATGAAAACACTTTTATCTCGAATATTCCTATTTTCATCTGTGGCGGTGTATCACATCTATACCTCCGGTTACTTCAATACAGGTTCCGGTAATCATATCAGAATTTTCGTCGCATAAAAACAAAATAGCCTTTGCGATATCTTCTCCCGTCCCTGAGCGGCCGATTGGCGTCCGAAAGTCCGGCTGCATCCGCGCCTCGCTAATGGATGCTTCCTTCATCACACCCACAATATCTCCCGGGCACACCATATTGGACGTAATGCCATACTCTGCTTCTTCATATGCAATTGTTTTCGTCAACGAAACAAGCCCGACCTTTGCCGCTGCAAATGCGGAGCGATAAATCCAGCCCGGAGCGCTGTCTGCCCCTTGAAATCCATAATTCACAATGCGGCCGAATCCTTGTCTGCGCATAATTGGCACAATCTGTTTCAGTAAATAGAATACGGCATTGAGATTACCGTCTACAATGTTATGCCACTCTGCCTCTTCATAATCAACGAGCCGCTTTCTTTCGAATACGTACGGACCGGCATTGTTAATTAAAAAGTCGATGCGGCCGAACCGCTTCATCGTTTCCTCCGTTACTCTATATAAATCTTCCCTCTTCGTTACATCTGCCTGAATGAACTGCAGTCTATCTTCCGCATATGCATATTTTTCTTTTAACGCTTCTACGGCTTTTTCATCGCTTCTGTATGTGATGGTTGTAGAATAACCACGGTTCAGCAGCTCTTCCGTAACCTTCCTGCCCAATCCTTTTGAACCGGCTGTAATGAGCGCATGTCTCACACATAGTCCTCCTCCTATGAAAACCTCTACTTCATATGTAACAAATTTGCGGATAGAATTACAAATAAGATGACTCGCATATTTTTTCTAAATTCTGTAACATTTCTGTTAAAACTATGAAATGGGTTTAGATGTATAATAAAAGTGTAGAGAGTTATTTCTATCTATATAGGAGGGATTCCTTCATGAAAACTACTTATCAAAATATTCTTGTCGCAGTAGACGGCTCTAAAGAAGCGGAAAAAGCTTTCAAGAAAGCGATTCAAGTAGCGCAGCGCAACAACGCGAAATTGGTTATCACTCACATCGTAGACATAAAAGCATATTCTGCCGTAGAAGCATACAGCCGCGCAATTGCGGAACGTGCAAATCTATTTGCAGAAGATTTACTCGAAGATTATAAAAAGACCGCCCTCGAGGCAGGCTTGCCGGCTGTGGAAACTGCATTAGCTTTTGGAAATCCGAAATCCAAAATTTCTAAAGACGTAGCTCCTAAGTATGACATTGATCTTATTGTTTGCGGGGCTACTGGTTTAAATGCAGTAGAGCGCTTCTTAATCGGCAGCGTATCCGAGCATATCATTCGCTACGCGCAATGCGACGTTCTGGTTGTTCGCGGAGAAGAAGAGCAGGGTGAAGTGTAAGAATGGAAGTATAAAAAACGAAGGTCTTGTGCCTTCGTTTTTTATATATTCTATTCATGAATACATATTGATATAAGGAAATGATAAAAAGAGTTCCTCCAACTAAAAACTTACAATATTAAACCACTGAAAACCATAAGGCTATTAAGAACTATATACAAGTGAATAAAAAAACCGTCTTTTTATAGTGGGGGGAGATCATCCGGCGACGTGCAGAAGCGGTTAAACCTTTATAGTGGTTCATGCAAGGGTAAACCAGAGAGAAAAAGCATACCATACTCCCTTTTGGTTGCACATAGCACATGGACATGTCGAATTTATCATTCACTCATATATAGTTATCCTTGCAACTACTTTTTCGCAACATCATTGAAACGAGCAAGCAAAATAAAAACCTGATGCAGTCGCACCAGGCTCTTTTTTACACATTTTGTTTTAAAACGGCATTCGCTTTCTGCAAAGCTGCCTCTACTTGCGCAAACCCTGTACCGCCTGCGCTGTTTCTGCGCTGTACCGCCGCGTATGGCGACAGCACCGCATATAAATCTTCCTCAAACAACGGACAAATTTCTTGATATGTCTCAAGCGGCAGATCCAGCAAATAAATGCCTTTTTCAATGCAAAGCAATACAAGACGTCCGACGATTTCATGAGCTTGGCGGAACGGCAATCCTTTAGCCGCCAAATAATCCGCAATTTCAGTCGCATTGGAGAAATCCTGCTTTACCGCCTGCCCCATCTTATCTTTATTCACTTTCATCGTTTCAATCATGCCCGCCATAACGAGCAAGCTTGTTTTGATTGTTTTTACCGTATCAAACATGCCTTCTTTATCCTCTTGCAAATCTTTATTATAAGCAAGGGGCAGTCCCTTCATAACCGTCAGCAGGCTGAACAAATTGCCGTACACTCGTCCTGTTTTGCCGCGGATGAGCTCAGCCATGTCCGGGTTTTTCTTTTGCGGCATGATGCTGCTTCCAGTCGAGTATTTATCGCTCATTTCAATAAATTGAAACTCCTGGCTGCTCCACATAATCAATTCCTCACAAAAGCGGGAAAGGTGCATCATTAAAATAGAGGAATTGCTTAAAAACTCCAGAATAAAATCACGATCGCTTACCGCATCCATACTGTTCTCGTAAATGCCGTCAAAGCCGAGAAGAGAAGCGCTGTAGCTGCGATCGATCGGGAATGTCGTCCCTGCCAGCGCTCCCGCTCCAAGAGGAGAAATATTAATGCGCTTTAAAGAATCTTCATAACGCTCTGCGTCTCTTTCAAGCATCCAAAAATATGCCAGAAGATGATGGGCAAATGAAACCGGCTGCGCGCGCTGCAGATGCGTATAGCCAGGCATAATTGTTTCTACGTTTTGCTCAGCCTGCTCCACAAGCGCTTTTTGTACTTGCTTTACCTTCTGGATCATATCCTTTACTTCTTTGCGCAAGTACAAATGCATATCTGTTGCAACCTGATCATTACGGCTGCGTGCCGTATGAAGCTTGCCGCCAACTTCGCCGATTTCTTCAATCAGCATCTTTTCAAGGTTCAAATGAACGTCTTCATTTTCAATCGCGAACGTCAGCTCATCCTTTTGCGCTTTTTCTAATAGAGCCTGTAAGCCTTCTTTAATTTTCGCAACGTCTTCCGCCGGCAAAATGCCGCATTTCCCAAGCATCGTTACATGAGCCAAGCTTCCCTCAATGTCTTCTAACACTAGCTCCTGATCGAAGGAGATGGAGGCGCCGAACTCCTCCACCCATGCTTCCGCCGCTTCGGTGAAACGTCCTCCCCACAGCTTTTTCACGCTTTCACCTTCTTCTTGCCGTTTACTTGGTTGTATACCTTTGTCGGTAATCCAAACAGCTCAATAAATCCAACTGCCGCTTCATGGTTAAATTCGTCTTCTTTTGTATACGTTGCAAGCTTTTCGTTATATAAAGAGTTCTCGGATTTTCTTCCTTCAACAATTGCATGCCCTTTAAACAATTTCACGCGTACTACACCCGTTACATTTTTTTGCGTTTCCTTCAAGAATGCCAGCAATGCTTTTTGCAGCGGTGAAAACCAAAGTCCGTTGTAAATCAGTTCAGTTAATTTATGTGCAATAATCGGTTTGAAATGTGCAACATCCTTCGTTAACGTTAAGTCTTCCAGCTCTTTATGCGCTTTAATTAATGTTAACGCAGCAGGACATTCATATACTTCGCGTGATTTAATGCCGACAAGACGATTTTCTACATGGTCAATACGGCCGATTCCATGCTTTCCAGCAAGAGTATTCAGCTCTAAAATTAGTTCATGAAGCGGGTACTGCTTACCGTTAATAGAAACCGGCACACCTTGCTCAAACGCGATTTCAACCACATCCGCCACGTCTGGTGTTGCTTCAATAGGTGTCGTTAAGTCATAGGCTCCTTCTGGAGGTGCTGCCCATGGATCTTCTAATACACCGCACTCGCATGCTCTTCCCCACAGGTTGGCATCGATAGAATATGGATTGTCTAAATCGATTGGGATTGGAATATTATGTTTCTTTGCATATTCAATCTCTTCCTCACGAGACCAGCTCCACTCACGAACAGGAGCAACAACTTCCAAACCCGGGTTTAAAGCCTGGAATGAAACTTCAAAACGAACTTGATCATTTCCTTTTCCTGTACAGCCGTGTGCAACGGCTACGGCACCTACTTGTTCCGCAATTTCAACAAGCTTCTTAGAAATCAAAGGGCGTGATAATGCAGATACAAGCGGATATTTATCTTCATATAATGCATGGCTTTGCAGCACTGGCAATACATATTCTTCTGCAAATTCTTTTCTTGCATCAATGGAATACGACTCAACCGCACCAACTGTTAAAGCTTTCTGTTTTACAAATTCAACATCTTTTCCTTCACCAACGTCAAGACCGACTGCCACAACGTCGTATCCTTGTTCCTGTAACCATTTAATCGCAACGGAGGTATCCAACCCTCCGGAATAAGCTAAGACAAGTTTCTTGTTTGTCATTTTGAATCCCCCTCTATATAAAGAATAAATATTCATTAAATGTTATTTAAATTCATAACCATACTTTATCAGCTTTCAAAACGGCATGCAACCATTATTTTTCTTGTTTCCAAACAATTTTTTCGAAGTTTGCTTCCATTTCGTATGAACCTCTCCACTTACTCGCTTTCGCTCCTTGATATTATCCCCACGCTTGAAGTGGGGGTATTCTCGCCTAATTTATGATAAAGTATATACAAGTGAATAAAAAAACCGTCTTTTTATAGTGGGGAGAGATCATCCGGCGACGTACAGAAGCGGTCAAACCTTTGTAGTCGTTCATGCAAGGGGAAACCAGAGAGAAGAAGCATACCATACTCCCTTTTGGTTGCACATAGCACATGGACATGTCAAATTTATCATTCACTCATATAGAAGCAGCAAGGGGGAGAAAAAATGGAACGATATTTTACGCTGGACGAGAGACTCGGTATTGAAATACCGCACTTAGAGCAGGAATGGGAAGAGATTGACAAGCATGCACAGCATCATATTTTATTGAAATGGGAAGCCATTCGAGGAAAAATTCCCGACCGCATTAAAGAATTAGAAACCATGATTAATGAAAAGCAACACCAGCTCGATCATGAAGAGAACTTCCAAATCTCCTGCATATTAAATAGTGAAATTGCTGATATAGCATCTATCATCAACGATTTATGGCTTTGGTACCGGACGAATCAAAATGTATCCTCAGAAAAAACACATGCATAAATAAGAAAAGCGCAGCCGGCTCGTTCAGGTGCAGAACCAGAGGCTCTCCGTCCAAGAAAGGCGCTTTTTGCCTTTTTTGCGGCGGAGGTTCTCTGGTGGCAGCACCTATATACAACTGAATAAAAAAACGTCTTTTTATAGTGGGAAAGAGCATCTGGCGGAGCATAGAAGCGGTCAAACCCTTTTCCTGCCCCATACAAGGGTAAGAGAGAGGAAGCGAGTGCAGGATGCCTTTTGTTCTGTATAGCAGTTCCTATGTCGAAATTATAAATCATTTATATATAGCCGGCGGAGCTGGACACCAAGAAAAGCGGAGCATAGTGCACCTGCTGAATATAGTAACGGTTAAAGTCTTTCAGGCGCCCTCTCTTGTGTTTTTTGACTAAACATGCAAGTTTGTTCTTTTGTTTGTCGTATACTGCGAGTATTATGGGTTTCAAAAGAAGGAACATCATTGGAAGCATTGCTGCGAAATTTTATACTTTCTTATCATACTTATCATAAAAAAAGGTTGTCCCTGTGCGGGGCAACCTGTTCTTATTTTTGCTTTTCCAACATGTATCTCATTTGATAAAAACGGTGTGTAAATTCCGTTACATTTCTTGTCAGTCTGTAGTTCACGGCAGAGCCTACGGCAATGCCCAGCATCGGAATGCCTTGAATGAGCTTACGGCGCACCGAATGGATGACGAATGTTTTTAACAACTGCTTCAACACAACTTGAAGAGAGCCGCTGTCGATGACCTCATCCGCCCCCTCATAGAAAAACGGTGAATACTCAGTTTGCTCCAGCTCCTGCAGCAGCCCTTGCCATGCGTATTGCTGCAGCCGCGTCGGCATAATGGCCGCATGAAACACTTTTAACGCCAGCATCATTTCATAAGGTTTGTTCACGTCATATCCATATGTAGTGGCAATGAGCTGTACGGCCTTCAAGTTAATCGCAACCATTAAAGGCAGATCCGCCGTTAACAGCAAAAAGCCTCCTGCTCCCGTTGCCCCGCCCTGTACAAAGGAATAAAGGCGGTGGCGTGCGATTTGGTGCTCCGCAATATAAATGAGCTGATCAATTGTGAGCTTGCGTAAATCTTCAATGTGCTCCACTGTGTCATCAAATAACCGTGCGCTTGATAAAATGCGGTTTCGCGCGTCAAGCTGCGATTGAGAGCTTTGAATAAAAGCATGAAGATGAAACAGCCATTCGTCCGCCTTCGCAAAAAACTCCTTCTGTTTTCTGCCCGGCAGCTGCGCAAATGAGCTGTTCAGCCATTTATCATACGTTTTCTGAAAATCCGTCGATTCCTGCTGTGACAGCTGGTATTCCCAATTTTGAATTTCATTCCAAATCTTTTGTTCACGCTCCGAAAGCCCCATTGAATCCACTCCTCGTCATACGAGATTTTCTATATTATACCATACATCCCTCTCTCCTATAAGAAAAGCAGCACCTAGCCGGCGGAGCTGGACATATCCCAAAAATTATATTTTCTTATCAAAAAAAGACGAGGCATATTTGCCCCGTCTTCCTTATTACACATGCGCTAAGCGAGTAACGTCGCGTGCAATCATTACTTCTTCGTTTGTCGGAATTATAATAACTTTTACCGGAGAGTGCGGATAGTTGATGAATGCTTCTTCGCCGCGCACTTGATTCCGTTTTGTATCCCAATATACGCCCATGAACTCAAGACCTTCCAGTACACGCTCACGAATCAATGCGCTGTTCTCACCGATACCAGCTGTGAAGATGATTGCATCTACACCCTTCATGCGTGCTGCATAAGAACCGACATATTTATGGATACGGCTTACGAAAATATCCATCGCAACCTTCGCGCGCTCATTTCCTTCTTCTTCTGCCTGCTCAATGTCGCGCAAGTCGCTGGAGAATCCGGTGATGCCTAACATACCGCTCTTTTTGTTCAATACGTTAACAACCTCTTCTACTGTTTGACCTGTTTTTTCCATAATATATGGAATTAACGCAGGGTCAAGGTTACCGGAACGAGTACCCATCGTTACACCCGCAAGCGGCGTGAAGCCCATGGATGTATCAATGGATTTTCCGCCTTCTACAGCTGCGATACTTGCACCGTTTCCTAAGTGGCAAGATAACAGGCGAAGCTGCTCAATCGGACGGCCAAGCAATTCTGCCGCACGCTCTGTTACGTACTTATGAGAAGTGCCATGGAAACCGTACTTACGGATGCCGTATTTCTCATAATATTCGTAAGGCAAGCTGTATAAGAAGGAGTCTTCCGGCATTGTTTGGTGAAATGCCGTATCAAACACAGCAACTGCTGGTACATTCGGAAGAGCCTCTTGGAATGCTTTAATACCCACGATGTTCGCTGGGTTATGAAGAGGTGCCAAATCATTCAAGCTTTCAATATCTTTTAGTACTTCTGGTGTAATCACTGCAGAATCCGCGAATTTTTCACCGCCGTGTACCACGCGGTGACCGACTCCGCTGATTTCATCAAGAGATTTGATGATGCCAGTGCTTGTTAATTTATCAAGAAGCATTTTCACTGCTACTGCATGGTTCGGGATATCTAATACTTCTGTTTGCTTTTCACCGTTAACTGTAATTGCAAAAACACTTTCGTTTAAGCCGATACGTTCTACTAAGCCTTTTGTTAGTACATCCTCGCTTGGCATTTCAAACAATTGAAACTTTAAGGAAGAACTTCCGGCGTTGATCGCAATAATCTTTGACATTTAATCTTTCGCCCCTTTTTCGATCTTGTTAGCTATGTGAAATTTGTAGAAATTCCACAAATCGTGTCGAAGTTTTATATTTCACTTTACTAATTTAAACACCGTACGCTGTATTTTTCAAGAGAAAAAGTGAAACACGCTCAAAAAAATTATGTTACAGATGTATGAAAAGGGTTAGATTACCACTGTATATACAATATCGACTTAAAAACTGTACTATATTTAACAAAAGTACTGTTATACACGTTTATTTGTTCTCTTCAAACCATTGCCCAATTTGTGCCATCATGCCTTCCATCGCTTGCACATTGGAGAATTTCGGCAGTTCTGCAAGCATGACTTGCTTTGGAGCAGCTGCATTTGTACCTTTCTTTTGGAGAACAAATATACTTTTTGCATTTTTCTCGTTTTTAAACATGGAAACCGGCAGCTGCAGCAGTCCTTGAATATAGCACTGCTCTTTCAGGAACGTATTCAGCTTCGGTGCCTGCTCGCTTTCAAACAAGAAGTTCGGAATTAAGAAGAAGAGATAGCCGCCTTCTTTTGTATACTTGACGCTTTGCTCTATGAAAAGATGATGTGCGTATGACATCCCTGTTTCCGCCTTTAATACATAATCGTTTGCCTGTATCTCGTTGGGATAATAGCCGACCGGCAAATCACACACAACCGCATCTGCCGGATCAATATACAACGAGGCAAGTGCGTCTTGGTTGAACAATTCAATACTGTGCTTTTGCAAATTTGCATTTACAAACGCAAGGCGCAGCAGCAAATCATCGACCTCTACACCATAGCCGCTCATATTCGTTCCTTCCGGTGAGTTATTAAAAATAGCAGTCAGCAAATTCCCCGTACCAACGGCAGGATCCAAAACGGAAATTTCATTTTGGCCCTCGAAGAATTTATGGAACAAATAGCTGCAGAACAAACCGACCGCATCCGGTGTCATCTCATGGTTTGCTTGTACGCCTTCCTTCATCCCTTTTAATAAGCAAAGCTGAAATGCTTTGCGGATCTCTTCTCCTTTATATTGTTTGTCTGGAAACTTTCCATATTCCCGGTTTAATCTCTCAATTGCCGAATCACGCAAGCCCTCCTGCAAAATAGTTCCTTCAAATACATTGTCTCCTGTTTCCACTAAAGCTTCCAAATATGTAATATCGAGCTCTTTGCGTAAAACAATAGCCGATTCATCCAAAATAGAAAAGAGTGTCTCCACTTTTGTCACTTTAAAACCTCCCTGTTCAATCCATACACATAGCTTACATCATATCATAATTCAAAACGCACTCCTAAAGAAAACTCTCTTCTCCATCTTGCTCCAGTATGCGGCTCGCGCATACATCCGAGAAAAAACAGCACTTAGCCGGCGAAGTTAGACATATCTTAAATTGTATAATTTCTGATCATTCCCAACAAAAAAACACCCTCTTTAAGAGGGTGTTCCGTATTGCACAATTACTTTGCAGCCTTAGCAGCTTCAATTGCTGCTTCGTAGTTCGGATGGTTTGTAGCTTCGCTCACGTATTCCACGTAAGTTACTTTATCTTCACTGTCTACTACAAATACAGCGCGAGCCAATAAGCGAAGCTCTTTTATCGCAACACCGAAAGCTTCACCGAAAGAAAGGTCACGGTGGTCAGAAAGCGTTACTACGTTTTCTAAACCGTTAGATGCGCACCAGCGCTTTTGTGCAAATGGAAGATCTACACTTACCGTTAATACTTTTACGTTTTCCACTTTAGAAGCTTCTTCATTGAAACGGCGTGTTTGCGCATCACATACACCTGTATCGATAGAAGGAACGACGCTGATTAATTTTACTGCACCTTTGTAAGTATCTAATGTTACCGGAGATAAATCATTTGCCAATACTGTAAAATCCGGTGCTTGATCGCCAACCTTTACTTCACTGCCGATTAATGTCATTGGGTTTCCTTTGAATGTAACTGTTGCCATTTCAACATCCTCCTTAAAATAAACAAAATATGTACAGTGTAAATGATAGAGGGAACAAAGAAAGAATGCAAATAAAATATCTCTTTTAAATGGGCATAGTGCACCTGTTAAGTGTAGTAACGGTCAAAGCCTTTAAGACGTCCTTGCCTGTGTCTTTTGACTAAACAAGCCATTTTGTCCTTTTTGTGTGTCGTACACCGCCAAAGGTGGTTCAAAATAGGGAAGGAGTTGGAAGTATTACTGTAGAGTTTTATTTCCTATTCCAAAACGCAGAAAATAAGCCGACCTCTTCAGCGGCTTATTTTCTATATCTACATAACCGTGCGCGGTTCTCTTACAGTTCCTTCTCCATTTTGCTTAAACATTTCCTGCACTTTTTCTACAGCTTGCGGTGCCAAGTCGAGGATTTTATCAATGAGATGTGTATTCTCATCAAGATGCAGCATTTTAACGCCGCTGCTGTTTACGATAAGAAATGCAATCGGCGTAATGGAAACGCCGCCCCCGCTTCCGCCTCCAAACGGATGCTTGCCGCCCGCTCCGCTCTTGCCGAATTCACTCCCTCCGGCCGCAAACCCGAATCCTACTTTAGATACAGTGAGAATTACACTTCCATCCGGTGACTCAATGGGGTCACCGATGATGGTATTTACATCAATCATCTGCTTTAAGCTTTCCATGGCTGTTGTCATCAGCCCTTGAATCGGATGCTCTGCCATCATTTTACCCCCTTATATCCGTCGCCCCTTCATCTACAAAAACGGCGCGATGTTTTCGAATGTAACGAAACAGCTTGAGGCCCGCAAGCAACGCTTGTCCGACGCGAAAAGAAATCATGCACTCAAGCTCTGTCGTGGTAATCTTTCCTTGAAACACAGGAACCACATCAAGCTCCGGCGTTTTCACCAGCTTCATATAATGACTGATTAAACCGGTCACCATGCCTTTTACTGACCATACATAACCCGCCAATATACCGGTACTTGCGGCATCCCCTGTACCAAGGTGCGATCGCCACAGAAATTTCTTCACTTTGACTTTACGAAGAAAATCCTTACTGATAGTATGGATGTCCCCCATACTTTTTATCAGTTCAGGTAACTTTTCAAGCCATTCTGAAAAAAAACGAGTTTGTTTTTCCTCCTCGTTCTCATCAGGAACAGGTTCTTTTTTGGTTTCTTTCTTCTGTTTCTTTTTTTCTAACATCTCAAGCACATTAAACGTATAGTGAATAAACCATATACGCACCTGTACGAACACCCGTTGTTCTCCCGGCGTATAGCAAGCCATTATTATAATGGAAAGTTTTGTTATAAAAATAATGAAACAAAGCAATATAAAAAACGCAGGTATGATTATAAGCCACTGCATACACGCTCATCCTTTCATTCCGTAACCATTATCGACGGATTAAAAGAGAAATAAACCCTGCATAAACAGAATAAAAATACTAATTTTTCTAAAAATTAAAGAGGGAATTTTTGTTTAATATCGAAATATAGTATACGAATGCAATTTTTATGACATCAGTGGAGGGATTTAGCATGACAGATCGTCGAAAGTTATATTTCTTTTATGAGGAACAAAACAAAGCACTCCTTGAACGGATGCAGCCTATTTATCGTATTTTAGAAGAAAAAGGATTCACAATCCTGAATGAGCCTAAAAACGCAAATGCGATTATAAGCGTCGGCGAAGACGGCACATTTTTGCAAGCGCTTCGAAAAACGGGATTTCGTGATGACTGCTTATATGCTGGTGTTTCTATAACAGACGAAACGTCCTTCTATTGTGATTTTCACATTGACCAAGCGGAAAAAGCAATAGAGGAAATCACAAATACAGAAATTGAAGTAAGGAAATATCCACTCATCCATGTTACAGTCGACCACGATACATCGTTCTATTGCTTAAATGAATTTTCTCTTCGTTCTAGCCTTATTAAAACGTTTGCGGTTGATGTGTACATTGACGATTTGCATTTTGAAACGTTCCGCGGCGACGGGCTTGTCGTATCTACGCCAACAGGCAGTACCGCTTATAACAAATCCTTGCACGGCGCTGTAATAGATCCTATGCTTCCTTGCTATCAGGTCAGCGAGCTCGCGTCTTTAAATAATAACAGCTACCGAACGCTTGGTTCTCCGTTTCTTTTAAGCGGCAATCGAGCTTTGACGTTAAAAATTGTACAAAATGACAACGATTACCCTGTAATGGGGATGGATAATGAGGCACTCAGCATTAAACATGTAGATCAAATCGTAATTAGGCTGAGCGAGAAGGGCATTAAAACGGTAAAATTAAAAAACAATTCCTTCTGGGAGAAGGTACAGCGGACATTTTTATAAAAATAACGAGGCAGCTTCTGCCTCATTATTTTTTGTATACGATTTCGCCATCCACAACCGTCATAATGACTTCTGTATAGATTATGCCTTCAGGCTGTATTGTAAATAAGTCGCGATCTATAATCGTAAAATCTGCCTCATATCCAGATGCGATGATCCCGCGGCTGTTTTCTTTATAAATCGCCGATGCACTGCCGGATGTAAACAATGAAATTGCCTCAAACATCGTGAGCTTTTCTTCTGGCAAATAGCATGCCCCGTCAAAAAAACTGCGGCGCGCGACAGATCCATATATACCTAAAAATGGGCTTATCGCTTCAATCGGCGCGTCAGATCCGCCTGCACATACGAACCCTTCATCCAGCAGCGTTTTCCATGCATACGCATAACGAAGCCGTCCCTTGCCCAATTTTTCAATAACAGACGGGAAATCAGATGTGATAAACGCCGGCTGAATATCCAATACGACTGATAGATGCTTTGCCCGATCAATCAAGTCCTTGCGCAGCACCTGACAATGAATAATTCGATCGCGCTGTCCTTCTTTTGGCGGATGCTGCTCAATTGCATCTACTACGTATTCAAATGATAAATCGCCGATTGTATGAATGGCTATCGTCAAATCCATACTCCGCGCTTTCTCCACGAGCCTCGCAAGCTCGTCTCTTTCAAAAACGGCAACTCCGTGCGTGCTCGGCATATCAGCATACGGCTGACTCAGCAAAGCGGTTCTGCCCCCAAGCGATCCGTCGGCAAAGATTTTCATCGCCCCAAACTCTATGTAGCGCTTGTCTTCATAGTGTGCCAACTCATCAATCACTTCATGATGTACAAGCAAATGAGCTTTAAATCTTCTATTTTGCAATCCTTTTTCAAAGGCTTGATAAGCGCGCGCAAAACCGCCGTAATAGTTTAAATCCTCTGTATGACAGCCGACAAGGCCGTTTTTCCAGCAATCCTCCACTGCAATCTCCAATGCTTTTTGCAAGTATTCCTCTGTTTGCTGCGGTATGATATCATCGAGTAATTCCTGCGCCCGCTCATATAGTAAACCGTTCAGCAGTTCATCAGCATCCCGACCGATTTTTCCTCCTTTTGGATCTTGTATCTCCTCATATATCCCTGCATTTTCAAGAACATATGAATTCACAAGCATAACATGACGGCACATGCGCTTTAACAAAATCGGATGTACAGAAGAAACGTCATCCAGCTCCTTCTTATGAACGTCCTTCCTATCGGAAAATGCATTTTCATTCCAGCCCTCTCCAATAATCCATTCCCCTTCAGGCGTTACGGCAGCTCGTTCTCGTATAAGCGAAAGCATTTCCTCATACGATCTGCAGGAAGACAAATCAAGCCGCAGCAGCCGTTCTCCATGACCGACGAGATGCATGTGACTGTCTGTTAAACCAGGCAGCATCACACTTCCTTTCAAGTCATGCTCTTGTTCGATTGTATGCCTGTCATACAATTCTTCCTTTGTGCCCATATCCACAATCATGCCGTCCTGAACAAATACCGCTTCTATTGTTTCCCCTTCGCGGCGCATTGTGTAAATCGTACCGCCGTACCAAATTTCTCCCATGTGCCCTCCTCCTCTTTTCTCTAGTATACAAAGAGAAAAGCAGACAAAAGAGTCTGTCTGCTTGAACTCGTTAATTTTTTGCTGTCTCCAATTCGCGTTGGCGAAGCTCAATCCGGCGGATTTTGCCGGAGGCGGTTTTCGGCAGCTCGCTTACAAACTCAATTTTACGCGGATATTTGTACGGCGCTGTCAACTCTTTTACATGCTGTTGCAGCACCTGGATTAACGTTTCTTCGCTTTCCGCTATCTCCTCTTGTAAAACAACGAATGCTTTTACAATGTTTCCTCTAATTTCATCAGGACTTGCGACAACAGCGCATTCTTTTACGTACGGATGCTTTACAAGCGCATCTTCTACTTCAAAAGGTCCAATTGTATAGCCGGAGCTGATAATAATATCATCGCTGCGGCCTTCAAACCAGAAGTAGCCGTCTTCATCCATCTTTGCTTTGTCTCCTGTGATGTAATATTCACCTCGGAATTGCATTGCTGTACGTTCTTTGTCTTTGTAATAATGCTTAAAGAGAGCAGGCGTGCTCACGTGAACAGCAATATCACCCACTTCCCCCGCACCTACAGGCTCACCGTTTTCATTGACGATTTCTACACGATTTCCGGGCGTAGGCTTGCCCATAGAACCCGGGCGTGTTTCCATTCCGTTCATCACGCCTACTAGAAGTGTGTTTTCTGTTTGACCGTAGCCGTCGCGCACTGTCACGTTAAAGTACTTACGGAATGTATCAATCACTCCGCGGTTTAGCGGCTCACCGGCAGACACAGCGCTTCGAAGAGCGGACAAGTCATATTGCTGCAAGCCTTCCACTTTCGCCATGAGCCGGTATTCTGTCGGCGTACAGCAAAGGGCATTCACTTTGTTATCGCTTAAAAGCTGCAAATAGGTTTTCGGCTCGAATTTGCCGTGATATACAAAGCCTGTTGCACCGGATCCTAACGTTGCAAGGAACGGACTCCAAATCCACTTTTGCCAGCCTGGGCTTGCAGTTGCCCATACAACATCTCCTTCTTGGATGCCGAGCCAATTAGGAGCGCTTGTACGCAAATGCGCATAAGCCCATCCATGCGTATGAACAACGCCTTTCGGATTTCCAGTCGTTCCGGACGTATACGATAAGAACACCATATCGTCTCGCTTTGTAGGAGCCGCTTCAAGCAAATCACTCTCTGTTTTCAGCTTTTCAGAAAGGTTTATCCATCCCTCTACTGAACAATCGCTCAATACGAATTTGTGTAAAGAGTTCATCGCTTCAATTTCGTCAAACTGGCTGATATAAGGCTCAGAGCTTATAATTGCTTTCACTTCACCGTGCGAAATCCGGTATTCAATATCTTTTTTGCGAAGCATTTCAGAACTTGGAATTACAACAAGACCTGCTTTAATCGCACCAATATATGTCATATATGCTTCAATCAAACGCGGCATCATCACAAGAACTTTATCTCCTTGTTTCAGTCCTTGCTTTATAAAAGCGTTTCCAATTTTATTTGCACCGCTCATCAATTCATAATATGTAACTTGCTTCTTTTCACCTTGTTCGCTTTGCCAAAGCAATGCTATGTTTTGCGGATTTTGGGCATACTTTTCAAATTCCCGGACCAAGTTATATTGTTCCGGTGCAATTAATTGTTCACGGTCCATTTTTCATCCCCCTCTATTTCTTTCTCCCTCCTTTTCATCATAAGAAATATTCTGTATATTTTGAACAATATTTCATTGACAAATTTCTTTGTTTTTTTACATACATATACAATAACCAGATAATTATATATATATTACGACACGAAAATAGTTAATAATTTACATATTTGTGACAAAAACAATACGAAAAAGAGAGCGGGGAGAAGTCCCGCTCTCTTAGCCAATGTATATCGAATTACTTTTGGAATCCGCCTAATTGTGACTCAGCCATAGATACAAGACGCTTAGTAATTTCGCCGCCTACAGAACCGTTAGCGCGAGATGTAGCGTCTGGTCCAAGGGTTACGCCGAACTCAGAAGCGATTTCGTACTTCATTTGGTCTAAAGCTGATTGAGAACCAGGTGTAACTAGTTGGTTTCTTCCTGCCATGTGTGTTCACCTCCTTGTGAGTATAGAGTGTGAAAAAACACATAACTTCATTCAAAATTTTTATGGTAATTTATGTTAAAATAAATCTTGAAATTCTTCTTTTGCTTCTGTATCTGTTGCCTGTACAATCATCTTTTCCGCGTTAGCGATTGCTTCTTGAATAAGCGGCTCAAAATCATAAAATGCTTCAAACCGATTCGCCTTTTCACGCTTCGGCTTTGTTGAAGGATTTGGAGGCGTGAAAATAGTACAGCAATCCTCATAAGGGAGAATGGAAATATCGTACGTATCAATGTCACGTGCAATCTTCATAATTTCCAATTTGTCCATCGTAATAAGCGGGCGTAAAATCGGATAGTTTGTTGCCTCATTGATAGTATGCATGCTGTCGAGCGTTTGGCTCGCTACTTGACCAAGACTTTCTCCTGTCGCAAGCGCCAAAACACCGCGCTCTGCCGCAATGCGTTCTGCAATCCGCAGCATCATCCGGCGCATAACCGTCATCGTATAGCTGTCTGGTATTTGTTTATGAATCGCTTTTTGCATCTCTGTAAACGGCACAACATGCAAGGTGATACGCTTGCAGTAACGAGTAAGCTGCTGTGCCAAATCTACTACCTTTTGCTTTGCCCGCTCGCTTGTAAACGGCGGACTATGAAAATGGATGGCTTCTAATGTTACACCGCGCTTCATTGCTAAGTATCCGGCTACCGGACTGTCAATGCCGCCGGATAACAGAAGCATTACTTTGCCTCCGGCGCCAACTGGCAATCCGCCTGCACCGGCACGCTCTTCACACATAATATATGTAAATTCAGGACGAACCTCAACCCGTACATTTACATCCGGATGATGAACATCTACTGTAATATTTTCTGTATTGCGTAAAATGTGTGCTCCCAGTTCTCGATTCAGCTCGTTTGTCTCCATGGGAAATTGCTTATAGGCACGGTGAACAGATACCTTAAAAGTATTTACGTCTTTTTTCACTTGCAAAAATGCCGCAAGTGCCCCTTGCTTCATGTCCTCAAATTCTGTAGGAACCTTCATCGCCAGGCTGAAGCTATGAATGCCGAAAATGTGGCGAATCCGCTCTGACACAGCCTCATGATCTTCTCCGTTCAGCTTAATGTACATGCGGTCTCTCGTGGCCTCAAACTCTAGTGCCTGAAATTTCTTTAAACGATGCTTAATATTGTCCTTTAAAATAGTCACGAACTTAGAACGGTTTTTGCCCTTTGTAGTCATTTCGCCGTAGCGAATTAAAATCTGATCGTATTTCATTGTATTTACCTCGTTACTTCATATAATTTTGATATTGTTGTTTGTATAATGACTTTAAACTGCTCTATTTCTTCCATCGTATTTTGATTAGAGAAGCTGATTCGGATGGCACTCTCCGCTGCCTTTTGTCCAAGCCCCATCTCAAGAAGAACATGACTCAACTCTTTCGCTTTAGACGAGCAAGCAGATTTTGTGGATACGTATATACCTCGTTCTTCTAAAGCATGCACTAAGACCTCAGGCTTCAAACCTAGAAATGATACATTTAATATATGGGGAGCAGATGCTTTCGGCGTATTGATTGCAGCCCTTGGCACAATAGAGAAAAAGGATACGAGTTCTTCTTTCATCCTATGCAGCTTTTGTCTTGTCTCTTCTTGTTTCTCTAATGTCATCCGCAATGCTTTTGTCATTGCTACAATGCCCGGCAGATTCTCTGTTCCAGAGCGGTAATATTTTTCCTGCTGCCCGCCTGACAGAATGGGATCAATAGCAACCCCTTCTCGAACATACAGAATGCCGGTTCCTTTGACACTATGGAATTTGTGTCCGGACATCGTACAAAGATCAATATGGGCTTTTTTGAAATCAAGGGGCACTTTCCCGATTCCTTGTACATAATCTACATGAAACACAGCTTTTGGATATTGCTGCAGCAGCCGTCCGATTTCTTCAATCGGCTGAATAGCTCCCATTTCATTATTGACATGCATGACAGAAACTAAAATCGTATCATCTCTGAGGGAGCGTTTCAACTCTTCGACACTCACAATTCCCTCTTTGCCCACAGACAGATACGTTACTTCAAATCCAAGCATTTCAAGCTGCTTAAAGGCTGCTGATACAGATGCGTGCTCAATGCCTGTTGTAATGACATGCCGTCCGCGTGAGCGATGCTTAATCGCAGTTCCTTTAATAGCAAGATTATTTCCTTCTGTTCCCCCGGATGTAAAAATAATTTCTGTCGGTTTCACGCGGAGGAGCTGCGCTGTAACCGAGCGTGATTGTGACAATAAACGCTCTGCTTCGGCTCCAATAGCATGAATGGAGGACGGATTTCCGAAATATTTTTCAGCAACCGTCATATACGATTGCAGCACCTCAGGATATGGTTTTGTTGTTGCACTATTATCAAAGTAAATCATCTTTTACTGCCTCCTGTTGGAATACGGGCTATTTATGCGGTTAGTTTTTGTTCGTTCCGCAAACGCCATACTAAAGACGCTAAAAAACGAAAAACAAACCCCTTATCAAAGGGGTCTACTCACTCTTCACAAACTCCTCAATTTTCTGAATCACGCCAGGCTCCACTTGGTCCAGAACAGAAGCAGCCTGCTCCAATGCCGCCCCGTACTCGTACTGACGAAACAGCTTTTCTGCGTGCTCCATTTCTTCGGCAAGCCTTCCGCTTTGGCTTCGATAGCGGTTACCGTATTGAATAATTTTTTCCACAAGATTCGCTTGCTCAATCAGCTCTTTTGTCGCATCATACATTCCGGCCACAAGTGTATACCCTTCCTCTAAAGCTGCATTTACCGCGCCCATATTCAATGGTTTATACTCAAGCTGCTCGTATACCTTTTGCATGGAAATTTGCGCTTGTCCCAACCCTTTTATTATATCTTCAGGAAGACCCGGCAAATTTGATTTTTGGATAATACGCTTCGTTTCTATCATCGTTTTACGCATTTCCTTTAAAGTTTCCCTTGATTGAAATTCTTCTTTACGCAACGCCTGCAGCATATCTATATATTCCTCATGCAGCTGCTCTACTGCTTCAATTTGACGTCTTATGTCCTCAAGCTCCTCACGAATAACAGAAAAAGCAATATCTTGTTCCGCTATGCGGAGCTGCAGAACGTCAAACCTCTTAATGAGCACATTCACTTGCTTTTCCACATATTTCTGCGCTTCTACATCATCATCGCTAAGCTGGTAGCTTTGCTTTACGAACTGGGTCTCTTCCCTCGTCTGCAGCGCTTGCTCCCGAAGCTGAGTGATTGATTCATGCAGGATAACTGCATCTTGTTCGGCATAATACTTTGAAGTGACCTCTTTTTCCAGTTGGTCGTACAACAAATCCAGCTTGTTTTTTAACAGCTCGACCCGCTCTTTTGCCTCATCTACGCGAAGCGCTTGAATGTCATCAAGGCCCTCCTGTATTTGTCCATACATATCGCGTATTTCCTTTTCTATTTCCAAATGATCCAGAACATAGCCTTGCCTTCTCATCTCTTCATATCCTTGAAACAAGTCTTCCAGCTGTGCAGGGAGGTTTGTTTGATACTCCATCTGCAAATCAGGAACTTCATGCAGCAAGGTTTGCATGTAGGCAATTCCTTGTTCAAGACTTTGTACAATATCACGCGCTTCTAAGTAGTTTCCGTTTGCTGTTGCTTCTTCAAATAACTGAAACCTTTTGTGCTCGTCATCCAGCAGTTCCTCCAGCTTTTTTTCAACCAAACTGAAGGTATGTCGATATGCCAAAATATTCTTCTTTATCTCACGATATGTACCTCGAACCAGCTCAATTTCAGAAGTGTTTTTCGCATGGCTGTCCAATAAGTTTTGCAGCTCGTTTAAAACACCGCTGATACGCTCATCTGCTTCTGTCAGAGAACCTCTCGCTTGTTCCATGGCAAGGCGCGCTTTTCGAAATGAAAATCCTGCAACTGCCCCTTCTGCATCCTGCAGCTGCTTTTCTGCTTGCGGTATCACAGTCGCGACCATTTCATCCCATTCATTTCGCCATTTTCCAAAAAGTTCTTCCGTTTGGCCTGTCATATTAAGTTCTTTTACTTTTTTCAATTCATCTGCTACAGGCTTGTCCTTCAGTTCTTGCTTCCAGTTCTTTAATTGCTGCAATTCTTTATATGAACGATTTCTTATCACGAGCTCTATCATCAAAAACAACAAAATAGAGCTTACTACTATGATAATGACCGTTAAAAATGAATCCATTCAATAGCCTCCTCGTTCTCGTTTTTTCCCCGCTCCGTTTTGAAATGGAAGGCGTAATCTATATAAACGTATATTTGCAATTATGGTCAATGTATTTATGATACCATGTAATACCATATTTTTGGCTTAAATTTTTTAGAATTTTTTTTGTAATACCGTTTATTTCAAAAAAGAATCCTTCGCGGTCATGAAGGATTCTTTTACACATTTTAAGAGCGGCAGAAGTTATATGGCTCTTAAGTTTGTCCTTTATAAATGAAGAAGAGTCGGATAGCGGTCCTGCTTTTTCGGCTCCAGCGCTTGCTCAAGCCAGCACTCTAACTCTTTTGCATAAGATCGGGTAAAATATTCTTCTGAAGGAAATACGTGAAGCACCTCAGAAATATATTGCGGATATAAATAAGGAACACTAAGCATGCCCTTTAATTGAGACATAAACACAGAGAACAGCACTTTGCGGAATTCGCCTTGCTCAATGCCGTTTTGGATGATCGTTTGGAAGTAATATTTTTCCCGCATAAAATATGTCGTCATTATTTCGCGAATGAGCATACTATCAAGGGAGATTTCACGATAGAAAAAACGAGTGAGGTGGCGGTTTTCAGACTGGTAGCGCAAGATGTCCCGCACCACCATAAGCAGCATCTCTTTTGGAGATAGAATGGCTTGCATTTCAAACGCTCTCTCCAAAATCCCAATGTACCCTTCCAAAAAATCAGTAACCAAATGCTCCAGTAATCCTTGCTTGCCCGAGAAATAATACGAGATATTAGCAGCATTTACATTGGCTTTTTTGGCAATGTCCCGCACCGACGTACCGTTATATCCTTGCGTATTAAACAAAAACACAGCAGCATCAATGATTTTTTGTTTGGTGCATGTCATTTTTACTCACCCTTTCGCCAAGCGTCTCCCGCCTCTTCATTCTAATTTCTTGACTTTTAAGACAAATTCCTTTAACTTTCTATCGACAAAGTCGTAGGAATTCTACGGTTTTCTTCTACAATTTTACATATAAAGGGGGCATTTCCATGTTTTCAACACAATCTTACGGCGGTACACGCGAACAAAACTATGAATTGGTCATTAAACAATTGGATGCATTGCTTACCGGAGAATCCAATATGATCGCGAATTTATCTAATGCTTCTGCACTTTTAAATCAATTTTTAGAAGACATCAATTGGGTAGGGTTCTATTTGACAGAAGGCACGCAGCTTGTGCTTGGACCATTTCAAGGACTTCCTGCATGCGTACGAATTCCATTCGGAAGAGGAGTTTGCGGCACTGCGGCACAGACAAAAACAACGCAGCTTATAGAGGATGTACATCAGTTCCCGGGTCATATCGCTTGTGATGCAGCTTCTAACTCTGAAATTGTTGTACCGATGATAAAGGATGGAAATATAATCGGCGTTCTCGATATTGACAGTCCCAGCAAAGGACGCTTTGACGAAATCGATCAAAAATATTTAGAAAAATTTATAGAAACTTTGCTGAAGCATATATGATTTTATAAAAAGAACGCAGAATTTTATAAATTATCTTCGAACAAAGAGTCCGAGCTGTCCTCGGACTCTTTCGTTCTTTAGTTAGCACAACGCTGCAGCTAAATCTTCCGCTATATCCTCCCAAGCTTCTAGTCCGACAGACAGACGCAGCAAGTTATCCGTGATACCCATTTGCTCCCGCACGTTTTCCGGCACAACTGCATGTGTCATAGTAGCTGGATGCTGAATAAGTGTTTCTGTATCTCCAAGACTAACTGCAATAGTAATAAGGCTGAGGCGATTCATAATCTCCTGCGCTTCTTGCTTTCCTCCTCGCACTGTAAAAGAAAGCACGCCGCCGCCCTTTGTCATTTGCTTTTTGGCAATATGATAATCTGGATTTTTTTCATCAAACGGATAATATACTTTCTCTACGGAAGGATGATTCTTTAGAAACTGCGCTATTTTCCATGCATTTTCAGAATGGCGCTCCACTCGCACAGCTAACGTTTTCAATCCCCGTAAAAGCAGCCATGCGTCAAACGGTGACATGATGCCTCCTGTATCTTTGCGGACAGGCTTCATCTGCTCCGCTAGTTCTTTCGTTTTGCATACTACCACACCTGCTACAACATCGCCGTGGCCGCCAATGTATTTCGTTGCGCTATGCAGTACAATATCACACCCGAGCCCAAGAGGTGTTTGTAAATATGGAGAGCAAAATGTATTATCTACCACAACAAGCCAGCCTTGTTGTTTTGCTATATTTGCAACCAGTTCAAGATCGATAAGCTTCATAGTCGGATTGATCGGTGTTTCCACAAATATGACTTTTGTATTTGCACATGCTGCGAATACAATATCTTCTTCTGTCTCCATATCGCAGAGCGTATGCGTAATACCGAACCGTTCTTCCAGCATTTCAAGCAGCCCGTATGTGCATCCGTATAATCCCTTAGAACAAATAACATGATCTCCCGCTTTCAAAAGTGAAAACAGCGTTGTGGACACAGCAGCCATACCCGAACCGAACGCAAGCGCAGCTTCTCCTCCCTCCAGAGCCGCCATGCGTTCTTCCAAAATATGCACCGTCGGATTGCCGAGACGGGAATAAATATAGCCGTCTTCCTCTCCGCTGAAGCTTTTTTCCCCATGCTGCGCTGTTTCAAACGTATACGTAGACGTTTGAAACAGCGGCGGCGTCAAACTGCCGGCGTAGCTTCTTGTATCGTACGCGTTGTGAATCAGCATCGTCTCCATATGGTGCTTTTTCATTACGGTGAATCTCCTTTCCATATACAACATCCTCCGTTCGCTTTATCTTATGTAAGCGTTTTCTTTATGGTTCATCGACACATTCCACATAAACTAACATAATTCCTTCTTGTTTTTTCTCCCAAAACTTCCCTTTATATATGCATAAGGAAATTATCTTGACTCTGTTTGTATATCAGGATATAATAGCCTTTGTGTAAAATATGCAGCCTTTGGGAAGGCGTTTATGTTTGTATTTTGTTCCTCATGTGAGGTGTATCGAGTAACTCCCTGCTGCTGGAGCGAGGATGCATGAAAACAAAATACACGTAAGCAAATCTCTCACGTCTGTTTTTATTTTACGAAAATAAAAACATTTGGAGGAATCAACATGTCCCGTTATACTGGTCCATCTTGGAAACTTTCTCGTCGTCTTGGTATCTCTCTAAGCGGCACAGGTAAAGAATTAGAAAAACGCCCTTACGCTCCGGGTCCACACGGTCCTGGCCAACGTAAGAAATTATCCGAATACGGATTACAATTACAAGAGAAGCAAAAGCTTCGCCACATGTACGGCGTAAATGAGCGTCAATTCCGCCGCACATTCGATGCTGCTGGCAAAATGTCTGGTAAGCACGGTGAAAACTTCATGATTCTTCTTGAATCTCGTCTTGACAACCTAGTTTACCGTATGGGTCTTGCTCGCACTCGCCGTGCAGCTCGCCAATTAGTAAACCATGGTCACGTTCTAGTTGACGGCAGCCGCTTAGATATCCCATCTTACCGCGTGAAGCCAGGTCAAACAATCAGCGTTCGCGAAAAGTCTCTTAACCTTTCTGTTGTTAAGGAATCAGTAGAAGTAACTAACTTCGTACCTGAGTACCTAAACTTCGACGCTGACAAGCTTTCTGCTACATTCACTCGCCTTCCTGAGCGTTCTGAATTACCAGCAGAAATCAACGAAGCTCTAATCGTAGAATTCTACTCTCGTTAATGAGCAAGAAAAGGCTGGCCCGTGCCGGCCTTTTCTCATGCAAAAAAGCTTGGACAACATGTTGTCCAAGCTTTTTTGCATGAGAATTTATAAAATTTTTGGGGATGTCTAGCCCCTACAGCCTGCTCCCGCCTGCAAAATAACCTTCCCCGGATAAAGGAGCGCCTTTTTGGTTGGAGAACCTCAGTATCCGGAGCTGAGCGAGCCGGTTCCGCTTTTCTTATTGGGATTCTTTAGCTGGAAATTCCGTTTTTCCGCCAAGCGTATAGTTTGCCACCTTTGTAATGGAGCTGTTTGCGAAAAAATAAAATTCTCCGTCTACTCCCTTTATCTTCGTTACTCGGAGCCCGACTTCTTCTACTATCCCTTCTATATCATTGATTTTTACCAAATCTCCTACAGAAAGCTGATCTTCGAAAATGATGAAAAATCCGGTCACAACATCCTTCACTAAGTTTTGTGCCCCGAAGCTAATAGCGAGACCCACTACGCTCACGCCAGCAAGAAGAGCTGTGATTTTTATACCCAACGCGTCTAAAGCCGTTACAGCCGCGATGAAATAAATCACATATACCGAAATATTTTGGCAGAGCTTTGTCAGCGTAGCTTCGCGTCTCTCGCTGGGCCGCATCATCGGTGTCTTGGATCGGAGCTTGAATATTTTTTCGATTGCAATTTTCACAAAATGAATCACAATTCTCGCAATGATGAAGATAAATATAATTTTTAAAAGTACTCCTCCTAAAGCTACGAGCTTTTCGGGACTAATCACATATTTATTGAACCATTCTGCAGCATTCATGATGAAATCTCCTTTCAGTAAAATAGAAAAAAGCGTAAGGGCTGCTTACGCTTTTAGTTTTTAATACTTAATTAAGAAATATTTCTTCTTGCCGCGGCGAATAATTGTAAATTGTCCTTCGATACGGTCTTCTCCTGTTAATACACGATCCAGTTCCTGCGTACGCTCACCGTTTACATAAACAGCGCCATTTGCAATATCTTCACGTGCTTGACGCTTGGACGGGGAAATTTTGCTGTTTACAAGCAAATCGATTAGCGCAATATCTTCTCCCTGATGCTCGTAAGATGGCACGTCCTTAAAACCTTGCTTGATTTCAGCCGCTGTTAATTCCGCTACAGAGCCACTGAATAATGCCTGGGAAATTTTAATTGCCTGCTCCAACGCTTCTGCGCCGTGCACAAGCTTCGTCATTTCTTCCGCTAACGCTTTTTGAGCTGCACGCTTCTCTGGTGCTTCTAGCGTCTGCTTTTCCAGCTCTGTAATTTCTTCGTGAGACAGGAATGTAAAGAACTTTAAGTATTTCAAAACATCACGGTCATCTGTGTTAATCCAGAATTGGTAGAATTCATAAGGCGTCGTTTTTTCTGGATCCAGCCAAATTGCACCGCCTTCTGTTTTACCGAATTTCGTACCGTCTGCTTTTGTTACAAGCGGCACTGTTAATCCAAATGCCTTCGCATCTTCTTCCGATTTACGAATTAATTCCATACCGGCTGTAATGTTGCCCCACTGGTCACTTCCGCCAACCTGAAGCTTGCAGCCGTAAGTTTGGTATAGATTTAAGAAGTCGTACGATTGCAAAATCATGTAGCTGAACTCTGTGAAGGAAATACCGGACTCCAAACGGGATGCAACAGAATCCTTCGCCAACATGTAATTTAAACCAAAGTTCTTTCCAATATCACGCAAGAATGTGATAACATCTAAAGAACCGATCCAATCATAGTTGTTTGCGATAATGGCAGGATTTTCCTCTTTTTCGAAATCAAGGAAGCTGGAAAGCTGCTCCTTAATGCGCTGGCTGAACATCGCAACTGTTTCTTTTTCATTAAGCTGACGCTCTGCTTTTTTACCGCTCGGATCACCGATTAAACCAGTTCCCCCGCCGACAAGCGCGATCGGCTGATGCCCAGCTTGCTGGAAGCGGCGCAAAATTAAAATTGGCAGCATATGTCCGATATGCAGGCTGTCTGCAGTTGGGTCAAATCCGCAATATAATTTTACTGTTTCCTTTGAAAGAAGCTCGCGTAAGCCTTCTGCGTCTGTTTGCTGATTAATAAGTCCGCGGAACTCTAAATCCTGTAAAATATCCATTGTTTTCACTCCTTTAGAAAAATAAAAAATCGCCCCTCCAAAAAGGGACGATTGAATCATCGCGGTACCACCCTAGTTGTGACACAAGATCACCACTTCGTTTCTATAACGGCTCTTCACCGTCTTTTTCCTCCAAAGCTTATGCTCTATTGAAAAAAGATGCTCCAGGGTGTAATTCATGATCACCTATGTACTGATTTGCACCATCCACCAGCTCTCTATAACAGGGAAATGATCACTACTTTGTCCTTTCAACGCGCGGGTATTCATATATACTACCTTTTATAACATTATTTCCATACACGTGTCAATGTCCTGACGAAAACAGATTCTGCAAAACGCAAGCGGAGTATGCGATACCTCATAATTCTTTCTGCAGACAGGATTTTTTAAATGTACAGAGAAATACAACAGAAAAGCGGTATTTTCCTCTATAATAGCAATAGAAAAACAGAAAGAAGGTGTTTTCAAAATGAGTACAATTCAGCTTGTATATTTAAGCGTAGGCAAGCCAAAAGTCATGAAATACGGCAGCGGTCAAGAAATGACGACTGGCATATGCAAGGAAGCTGTAGAAGAGGTATTTCTTTCAAAGGCTGGATTTCACGGTGATGACGTCGCTCACAAGCAGTTTCACGGCGGACCGGACCGGGCTGTTTGCATATACTCTCATGAACATTACACTCTATGGGAAAACGAATTTGGCGTACAGTTCCCGGACGCTGCTTTAGGAGAAAACTTGACAGTCACTCACATGCTCGAGAAAGATGTCTGCATAGGAAATACATATCAAGTTGGAGAGGCCATTATTCAAGTTACGCAAGGCCGCATTCCATGCAATACGATTTCCAGAAGAGTCGGCATTCCTGAAATACTCGGCAAAATTGTAGAAACGGGATACACCGGCTATTTATGCCGTGTGCTGAAGGAAGGATATGTGAGAAAGGATTCCCCAATCACTCTTCTTGCACGCCATCCGAAGCAGGTTTCTGTTTTATTCGCCAATGAAGTTTATTTTCAGCGCCCAAAAGATGCGGATGGAATACGGAGGATTCTTGAAGTGGAAGAGCTTGCGGATGTGTGGCGAGAGAAATTGGAGGGACGGCTGGAAAACTAATTAAATGAACCTCCCCCACTTACTCGCTTCCGCTCCTTGAAGTGGGGGTATTCTCACCTAATTTATGATAAAAAAGCAGCCTCTCTGCTGCTTTTCATCACTTCTTTTCCTGCACTTGTCCAATGAAACGAGAGTCTTGCTGTTCTCTTTCCAGCCATTCCGTAAACTCTCTTAAAAATTCTTCCTGCCCCATATGAGTGTAAAGCGTACCTTCTATTTTTAACTCAACTCGTTTGGCAGGCTGCGCACGATGCGTTGCAATCCGCTTCATGATTTTTTCATATTTATCCATCGTTTCCACTAAGGATTCCTTGTCATCACTTCTCATTAATACTCCTCCTTTTCTCTCATTTTATCAGAAGACGCAGTGAAAAATGATAGAAATAGATGTAAAATGAAAAGTTGATGTATTCAAATATAAATAGAAACGATAGAAAAAGCTCGAACATAACGTTCGAGCTATATACAACTGAATAAAAAAAACGTCTTTTTACAGTGGAGCGAGAGCATTCGGCGACGTGCGGAAGCGGTCAAACCCTTGTAGTGGTCCATGCAAGGGTAAACCATAGATAGGAAGAAAGCGCCGATGCCGTTTTGCTGTACACAGCACATTGAAATGTCGAAATCATAAATCATTCATATATATCTTGTTCAAACCGCTGCCTAGCAGGCATAAAATTTTCCTCTTAATCTTCCATAGTAGAAAGATCACCAGTAGGCAAGTTTAATTCCCAAGCCTTAAGCACACGGCGCATGATTTTACCGCTTCGTGTTTTCGGAAGCTTGTCCCTGAACTCAATTTGACGCGGCGCCGCATGAGCAGCTAAACCTTTCTTTACAAACAGACGGATATCTTCAATCAACTCTTCGGATGGCTCATGGCCTGCACGAAGAGCGATGAACGCTTTAATGATTTCGCCGCGTACCGGATCCGGGATGCCGATTACGCCGGCTTCTGCAACTGCCGGATGCTCAACAAGCTTGCTTTCTACTTCAAAAGGACCAACGCGCTCGCCCGCGGTCATGATGACATCGTCAATGCGTCCTTGGAACCAGAAGTAGCCGTCTTCATCCATATAAGCTGAGTCGCCGGATACGTACCAATCTCCAGGCATGAAATAAGATTCATACTTTGCAGAGTTGTTCCAAACTGCGCGCATCATAGACGGCCACCCTTTTTTGATAGCCAGGTTGCCCATTGTGTATGGAGGAACTTCATTTCCTTCATTGTCTACGATTGTAGCCTTGATGCCAGGGATAGGCTTACCCATGGAGCCTGGACGGATTTCCATGCATGGATAGTTGCAGATTACTTGTGCACCTGTTTCTGTCATCCACCATGTGTCGTGAATGCGCAGATTGAACACCTTCATGCCCCAGCGCACAACCTCAGGATTTAACGGTTCTCCTACGCTCATAATATGGCGAAGAGAAGAAAGATCATATTTTTTCAACGCTTCATCTCCGGCACCCATCAGCATACGGAATGCAGTTGGCGCGCTGTACCACACTGTTACGCCGTAGTTTTGCAGTGTTTCATACCATGCATCCGGGCTGAATCGTCCGCCTAGAATTACGTTGGATGCTCCTGTTAGCCAAGGCGCAAAAATACCGTAAGATGTTCCTGTTACCCAGCCTGGGTCAGCTGTACACCAGTATACGTCATCTTCTTTTAAATCCAGCACCCATTTTGCTGTTTGATAATGTTGAATCATAGCGTTTTGTACGTGCAGAATACCCTTCGGTTTACCAGTAGAGCCGGATGTATAGTGAAGAATCAAGCCGTCTTCACGCCCAAGCCATTCAATATCAAGCTTTTTGGGCGCATTTTCAAACAGCGGATTGAAAGCGACGGTTTTACCGCCTTCCTCTACGTTCTCTCCTACCAGGAATACTGTTTTCAACGCAGGAAGATCGTTAAACGGAACGCGGGATAAAAGTTCCGGCGTAGTAACAAGCACCTTCGCCTCACTGTCCTCCAAACGGTCGCGGACCGCTCCTTCCATGAATGCTTCAAATAAAGGACCTACAATCGCACCAAGCTTTAATGCGCCAAGCAGCGCAAAGTATAACTCCGGAGAGCGCGGCATAAAGATGAATACACGGTCTCCTTTTTCGACATCCCCATACGTTTTCAACACATTTCCGGCTTGATTCGACAATTCCATCATTTCTTTAAATGTATATTTTTCCTTGCGCGCTCCATCTTGATAATATAGAGCGACCTTGTTCTTCAGGTGGGATTTGGCATGCTTATCAATTGCTTCATATGCCATATTTACTCGTCCAGTTTCATACCATGAAAAGTTTTTCTCCGCCGCTGTCCAGTCAAAGCTGTTATACGTTTCTTCATAGCTAAATAGATTATTTTCTCCTTTAATTACAGGAAGCGCTTCCACTTTCATTGTAATGTTTTCCCTCCTCTTAGCGAATCTATCATCTATTATAATAATATTTTTTAAAATTTTCAGTATTTTTCATTATTTTTATACAATTATTTACTGACAAATTTCGATTCACATCGCGCTCATTATACGCTACTATTGATGTGAGAATAGCTTCACAAAGCCTTTTAAAGGTGGTGAAAATGATTGATCCATGCAAAAGTATACAACGCCAAAACAGTAAAAACTTCAAAAGGAATCCTCATCATAGAAGGCCCGGTGCCGACCCGCAGCCTAGAACTCTACGAATTTCACAAAGACCTTGTCGCTTTCAGGACGCCCGAGCAGCAGCATAAAGCGATTATAGAGATTTCCAAGCTTCCGGAGGCGCGAATCATTGTGGCACGCCTTGAACATATGATTATCGGATATGTAACGTATTTACATCCTGATCCGCTAGAACGCTGGTCAGAGGGAAATATGGACAATTTAATCGAACTCGGCGCTATTGAAGTCATTCCTGAATTCCGCGACTTCTCTGTCGGAAAAACCATGCTTCATGTCTCCATGATGGATGACAATATGGAGGACTATATCGTCATCACAACTGAATATTACTGGCACTGGGACCTAAAGAGAACAGGACTCAACGTTTGGGAATATCGAAAAGTAATGGAAAAGATGATGAATGCCGGCGGCCTCGAGTGGATGGCAACAGACGACCCGGAAATTTGCTCACATCCTGCCAATTGCCTTATGGTTCGCATCGGAAAACGCGTCGGCCAAGGCTCTATTCAACAGTTTGACCGGCTGCGTTTTCAAAATCGTTTTATGTACTAAGAAGGGGGTGATACCAATGATTGTCGAAGAAATCATGAATCCAAACGCTACAACGCTAAGCCCTGCAGACACGATTGAAACAGCACTCCGTACACTGGCAGCAAAAAGCATCCGGCACATTCCGATTGTGAACAAAGAACATGAAATAGTAGGCATCATTTCCGACCGCGACGTACGCGACGCCTGTCCTTCCATTCTCGACCAAAGCGTATCCATGGACGCACTGAAGCAACCTGTCGAGCGAATTATGACAAAAAGCGTCATCACATGTCATCCGCTTGATTTTGTCGAAGAAATTGCAACCATTTTCTACGATAATAAAATCGGATGTCTTCCTGTCACAAAGAAAGGAAAGCTAGTCGGTATTATTACGGAAAAAAACGTCCTGCATACGCTTGTTGAATTAACCGGCGCACATCAGCCTGGCTCTCAAGTGGAAATAAAGGTGAAAAATGGACCCGGCATTTTAAGTAGAGTTGTTGAGGTATTTGCGAAACGAAACGTAAACATCGTTAGCATCCTTGTCTATCCAGACAAAGATGAACATCACAAAGTATTAGTTTTCCGCATTCAAACGATGAATCCCCTAAAAATCATTGAAACGCTGCGCGAGGAAGGCTACGATGTACTGTGGCCGAATGTAACGGGGATTTCATAATGGAAAATGTATTTATTTACTCCGATGAGTTTCAGGACTATCACTTTAGTCCTGACCATCCTTTCAACCAACTGCGCGTCAAGCTCGCATTCGATTTATTGAACAAAGGGGGATTCATTCGTGAATCGCAAATTCGTCCGCCTCGCACGGCCACGGACGAAGAGATTGCACTCATTCACGATCAAGAATACATCAATGCGATTAAACAAGCGGGAGAAGGAAAGCTCGACAAGCAATCAGCATTGCAGTACGGTATCGGCACAGAAGATACACCGATATTTGCAAACATGCACGAAGCAAGTGCGCTTCTCGTCGGAGGAACCTTAACGGCTGTAGATTACGTATTAGAAGGAAAAGCGGAACACGCACTAAACTTGGGAGGCGGCCTTCATCACAGCTTCAAAGGCAAGGCTTCCGGCTTTTGCATTTACAATGACAGTTCTATCGCCATTAAATACATGCAACAAAAATACGGCCTTCGCGTCATGTACATAGACACAGATGCACACCATGGGGATGGGGTGCAATGGTCCTTTTACGACGATCCTACGGTTTGCACCGTTTCCATCCATGAAACAGGACGGTATCTGTTTCCCGGCACAGGAGCAGTAAACGAGCGAGGACAAGGTGCGGGCTACGGTTATTCGTTCAACGTTCCATTAGATGCGTTTACAGAGGATGAGTCGTTTTTGTATGCCTATCGCAACGTAATGCATGAAATAGCTGCATATTTTAAACCAGATGTTATTTTGACGCAAAACGGTGCCGATGCTCATTATTATGATCCGCTTACGCATCTTTACTCTACCATCAAAATTTATAAGGAAATTCCGAAAATCGCTCATGAAATTGCTCATCAGTATTGCAACGGCCGCTGGATCGCAGTCGGCGGCGGCGGTTATGACATATGGCGCGTCGTTCCGCGAGCGTGGTCACTCATTTGGCTGGAGATGAACAACATCCGTGATGTATCGGGTATGCTGCCTCTTGACTGGATTGAGGAGTGGAAGGATAAAGCAGTTGTTCCAATTGCGATGAAATGGGAAGATCCGGATGATATGTACAAGCCGATTCCGCGGAAGAAGGAGATTGAGGAGAAGAATTATTTGACGGTGGCGAAATCTCTTCATATTATTCGAAATAATATGAAGAATATTATTTATTAGCGAAAGAAGAGGAGGCAGCGAGATGCCCCCTCTTCTTTGCACAACTATTCATCTACCAGTAATTTACTTTGATTTGAAATGAGCATTGTACTATTATACGTTTTATATTTATTACTATATAAGTCCACTTTGTTCTTCCGACATATCTATCGTTTGCCACGTAGAACAAAAGGGAAACTGTGCTCGCTCCCTCTCTATGATTTACCCCTGCGTGGGCCGCGAAAAGGGTTTGACCGCTTCTATATATAAATGAATTGTAATTTCAACATTTCCATGTGCTGTGTGCAACCAAAAGGAAGTATGGTATGCTTCTTCTCTCTGGTTTACCTTGCATGAACTACTACAAAGGTTTGACCGCTTCTGCACGTCGCTAGATGATCTCTCCTCACTATCAAAAGACGGTTTTTTTATTCACTTGTATATACGCTTAGTCGGATGCTCTCTCTCCCCTAAAAGAAAAGTTTTTATGTCGATTTTTTTAGTTGCATTTATATAAAAGCATGGCTATTAAATTTGATATTTCCTTAAACGATATTGCAAACTTTGTCTACTCATTCCTAATGCTTTTGCCGCTTGTGCGATATTACCTTTGCTTTCTTCTAATGCTTGCTTAATATAGTACTCCTCTGTTTCTTTAATTTTATACTTTAACTGCTTCAATGTATGTGATGTATCTTCTTGATTTATATCTTCATCCATATGAACAGCAGTAGGCACTTGTTCCGCTTTATGCTTTACTTTCCTGTATAGAAGCGCAGGTAGATGATCCACTCTCATGATTCTCTCATCTTCCATCAAATTCATGGCACCTTCAATAGCATGTTCCAGTTCTCTAACGTTACCAGGCCAATCATGGTTGTGAAGGACTTCTTTTACACTGTTGTCCATATCTGTTACTCTCATATCAAATAATCTATTATATTTCCCAATGAAATGATAAGCCAACAGTAAAATATCTTCTCTTCTTTCCCGCAATGTTGGGAGAAATAAAGTAACAACACTAAGTCTATAGTATAAGTCTTTCCTCAAACGGTTATTTGCAATTGCTTCAATAGGGTCTTCATTGGTTGTAGCTATAATCCGTACATCAATCTCTATTTCCCGTATATCACCAATTCTCCGTATTTTTTTCTCTTGTATTACTCGTAGTAGCTTAGCCTGAAGAGCCGGGCTTAGAGAATTGAGCTCATCAAGTAATAATGTACCGCCGTTAGCCTCTTCAAATAGGCCTGGTTTATCCATAGCGCCTGTAAAAGCCCCTTTTTTAGTACCGAACAAAATACTTTCCATTAAACTTTCAGGTATGGCAGCACAGTTTTGGGATATGAACGGCTTATTTGCTCTGCCACTTTCATTATGAATACTTTGCGCAAATACTTCTTTTCCTGTTCCGGTTTCCCCCACGATAAGTATGGAAGAAGGTGTTCTTGTTGCTTTTTTAGACTCCTCAATTATAGATAACATTGCTTCAGAGTCTCCTATAATATTGTCAAAGTTATATCTGCTGTTTTGTTTTTGGAGAACCCTTGTTTGTATGTGTTTTTTTAATTGAGTAATATCCTCTACAATTTCAACAGCCCCGTTAATTGTTCCATTTTTCTTAATTGGAAATGTATTATTGATCGTAGTAATTTCCTTACCTTTATTATTAAAGTAAGTTTGTTTTATATTCTTTCTCACTTTTCCCGCCCTTAATGCTTCTAATAAAGTACTACTTTGGTTTTTTTCAAATGAAAACACATCTAGAAGGTCTTTGTGTAATACATCCTTACTATCCATTGACTCAATTTCCATCATCCTCTTGTTATAAATAATAGTTTCTCCCTTTTCGTTAACAACATGAATTCCAACATCTATTTCATCAAGAATACTTAAAAGTAATTCGTTCATTTCAATTAAACTTTCTATATTTAAATCTTTCGTATCCATTATAAAAAGCCTCCTTTTCATCTTATATTTTTCTTTTTTTCTATTTTATTGTTCTAACTCATGAATTGCAAATAATGTTTGCATATTACCATCTAAACCTTCTGTGATTAGCAAAAATATTTTGCTCGTTTCCATTTAAACATTTTTCGATCAGCAAAAATATTTTGCGAAATAGGACATGATACTTGCATTATAAATTAATTGAAAATAAAAAAATATAAAATAATTCAAACTTATCTTAACCTGATGCTCTCTCCCCCTAAAAGAAAAGTTTTATGTCGATTTTTTTAGTTGCATTTATATATATCTAAGCAAAATAAAAAGCCGGCTTATGCCAGCTATACTTAACACATCACTTATCGGTAATTAATTAGAAAAGCTGACTATACATAGTCAGCTTTTTGATTTGTATTTAGCACATAGCCTTATTTCTATATTCAGGACATAATATAAAAAGTCGCTATCATGTTTATATCGATTTTCTTCATATAAACGTTTCGCAGTATGGTTATCCGTAACTGTTTGCAGTTTAATTCCTTTTGCTCCTGTTTTTTCTGCATATTCTTTGGTAGCTTCTGATGGTTCTTACATGTACTGTACCTTAGACTGCGTTTGATGTCCCCTGAGATTTTGGCAAGGTAAATCCTTCCCCAAACACATCACGTACATCATGTATAACTACAAATGCTTTTTTGTCTATACTATAAATAATCTTCTTTAACTCAAATAACTCTTGTTTATTAATCACTACATATAAAATTTCTTTTGATTCCCTTGTATAACTGCCATGAGCAGAAAAAACAGTTACTCCTCTATCCATATCTTCGTTTATTCGTGTTGCGATAAGAGCAGCACGCTGAGAAATGATCGTAACGGCTTTTCTTGAATCTAATCCTTCAATGATATAATCAATTACCTTTGTACTGATAAAAATTGAAATAACCGTATACATTGTCTTTTCAGCACCTATTACAAAATAAGCACTGCATACCACTAATAAATCGAATAGCAGCATGGATCTACTAATGCTCCAACCTAAATACTGATGAGTAAGCCGAGCTAAAATAGCTGATCCCCCAGTTGTTCCACCTGCACGTAATACTATTCCCAGTCCGATTCCAGCAAAGACTCCAGCAAAGACAGTACCTAGTATAGTGTCTTTTAAAGATGTTCCTGTCCCTTCTGTTACATGTAAGAACAATGACGTGAATGATATAGCAACAATGGTATACAAAGTAACTCGCTTATTTAATAATTTATAACCGATCACCAGAAGAACCCCGTTTAATACAAAGTTAGTTAATCCAGGAGACCATTTAAAAAGGTAATATAAAATCATAGAAACACCGGTTACGCCACCTTCAGCCAATTCATTCGGAATAGCAAAATCGTTAATACTTATAGCAAACATGAGAGAACCTATCATAATAAGAATTAGTTCTTTAATATAACTTTTCATATTATCTCCATACCTCTATAACCCTTTTAATCTTAGTTATCATGGTAAGATCTCAAACGGTAGCTAAAGCGAAAGCATACTACTAATCATGAGCTATATATGGACCCCAGGGATACTTTGTCGTTAAAAATGCGGCTAACTCTTTGCTTTTTTGTTTTCTTTCTTTACGCATTCTTGCTCGCTCTGGCGCGGTTTCATGCAATTTTTTCTCTTCTTCCGTTTCCGGAATGACTTGTGGAACAGGTGCTGGACGTTTATGTTCATCAAGCGCGACAAATGTTAATAGTGCAGTCGCTGCAATTGTACGCTTGCCGCTTCTTAAGTCTTCGGCAATAATTTTCACAAAAACCTCCATGGATGATGTACCGGTCCATGTCACATACGATTCAAAACAGACTGAATCGGTTGTTCGAA
>NZ_AUMR01000042.1 GCF_000430785.1 Ectobacillus panaciterrae DSM 19096 | reverse complement strand
TACGCATCGTCGCCTTGGTGAGCCGTTACCTCACCAACTAGCTAATGCGACGCGGGTCCATCTGTAAGTGACAGCCGAAGCCGTCTTTCCATTTCGAGTCATGCGACTCAAAAAAGTATCCGGTATTAGCTTCGGTTTCCCGAAGTTATCCCAGTCTTACAGGCAGGTTACCCACGTGTTACTCACCCGTCCGCCGCTAACCTCCGAAGAGGTTCGCTCGACTTGCATGTATTAGGCACGCCGCCAGCGTTCATCCTGAGCCAGGATCAAACTCTCCATAAAAGTGTTTGTCTAGCTTTAAAATAAAAATTGACGTTTCATGTTTTGTTTAGTTTTCAAAGTTCATTGCCGCTTGAAGCGACTTTTATAATATAACATACTGCATTTCTTTCGTCAACAACTTTTTAAAAATGTTTAATAAGCAACTTGCTGACTTTTGTTATTATATAAGCTTATTTGTCGAAATGCAAGCTTATTTTAAAAATAAAAAAATGAGGAGGATTTCTCCCCCTCACTTTTATTCCACTTCCATTTCAATCTCTATATCTTCTTCACGCTGTGCCTTAGCGACAGTCGCTACCTCTTGGTCTCCTTCTAGACGAATCAGCTTGACTCCCTGCGTATTACGGCCCATCCGTGAGATTTGATCTACCGGCATACGGATTAACACACCAGCAACTGTGATGAGCATGATATCTTCTTCCCCATGAACTGATTTAAGGGCAATCAATTTACCGTTCTTATCAGTGATATTACACGTTTTTAATCCTTTTCCGCCGCGGGTTTGAATACGATATTCCTCAATAGGCGTCCGTTTGCCGTAGCCGTTTCTCGTAACAATTAATACATCCATATTATCTTCCGCGATTTCCATGCCCACAACTTGATCTTCCTCACTCAAGCTGATAGCTTTAACGCCGGCTGCCGTTCTTCCCATAGAGCGTACATCTTGCTCATGGAATCGAATCAGCATACCATCGCTTGTCCCGACAACAATATCCTTGTCTCCCCCTGTTAAACGAACAGAGATGAGTTCATCTTCTTCACGCAATGTAATCGCAATTAAACCGTTGTTGCGAATATTTGCAAAAGAAGATAAAGGCGTGCGCTTTGCCAATCCATCCTTAGTCGCAAAGAACAAATAAGAGTCGTCACTAAACTCACGAATCGGAATGATAGCATTTACCCATTCGCCTTTCTCTACTTCTAAAAGGTTAATAATAGGAATGCCTTTTGCAGTTCTGCTGTACTCTGGAATTTCGTATCCTTTTGTACGATATACCTTACCTTTATTCGTAAAGAAGAGGATATGGTCGTGCGTAGAAGTTGTGAGCAAATGCTCTACAAAATCGTCTTCATTCGTTCCCATTCCCTGTACACCGCGTCCGCCTCTATTTTGGCTTCTATAAGTAGAAGCAGGCAACCTTTTAACATATCCGTTATGCGTGAGGGTAATTACAATATTTTGTTCCGGAATTAAGTCTTCATCTTCGATAGCTTCCATACCGCCTAGAACAATTTCTGTTCTGCGCGTATCATTAAAACGCTCTTTAATTTCCGATAGTTCGTTTCTAATAATCTCTAATACCTTTTCTTCATCTGCCAAAATCGCTTTTAGCTCAGCAATAAGACTTAACAGCTCTGCATATTCTTCTTCAATCTTATCACGCTCTAAGCCTGTTAGACGCTGTAAGCGCATGTCAAGAATCGCCTGCGCTTGCTTATCGCTTAAACCAAAACGTTCGATTAAACCTTGACGTGCAATATCTGCTGTACGAGAGCTGCGAATAAGACTGATGACCTCATCCAAGTGATCGAGCGCTATACGTAAACCTTCTAAAATATGAGCGCGTGCCTCCGCTTTCTCTAACTCGTATGCAGTACGTCTGCGAATTACTACTTTCTGATGCTCCAGATAATAATACAAGCATTGTTTAAGATCTAATACTTTCGGTTCTCCGTCTACTAGAGACAGCAGATTAATGCCAAAGCTTGTTTGCAAAGCAGTGTGCTTATATAAGTTATTTAACAGCACGTTGGCATTTGCGTCTCTTCTCACTTCCATAACAATACGCATACCATTACGGTCAGACTCATCACGCAAGTCTGTAATCCCATCAATTTTCTTATCGCGAACAAGTTCCGCAATTTTCTCAATGAGCTTCGCTTTATTCACTTGGTAAGGAAGCTCCGTTACAATAATAGATTGCTTGTTGTTGCCGCGTTCTTCAATCTCTACCTTGGCACGGATAATAACAGTTCCTCTTCCGGTTTCATAAGCACGTCTGATTCCGCTTCTTCCAAGAATTTGACCAGCGGTTGGAAAGTCCGGGCCTGGAATTAATTCCATCAGTTCAGGAATTGTGATTTCCGGATTTTCGCTGAGCGCTAAGACACCATCAATAATTTCTCCAAGCTGATGGGGTGGGATATTTGTTGCCATCCCTACCGCAATACCGGTAGCGCCGTTTACAAGAAGGTTCGGAAACCTTGCAGGAAGAACAATCGGTTCTCTTTCTGAACCATCATAGTTATCTTGATAATCAATCGTATTTTTAGCAATATCACGTATCAATTCCATAGAAATTTTGGACATTCTCGCCTCTGTGTAACGCATAGCAGCCGCAGCATCACCGTCAACAGATCCAAAGTTTCCATGACCGTCAACAAGCATATAACGTTGGTTAAAATCCTGCGCCATACGTACCATTGTATCGTACACTGCCACGTCGCCATGAGGATGATACTTACCGATAACTTCCCCAACAATACGCGCTGATTTTTTATATGGTTTTTCAGCGACAATCCCTAAATCGTTCATCGCATATAAAATTCTGCGGTGAACCGGCTTCAATCCATCACGCACATCGGGCAAAGCACGGGATACAATAACGCTCATTGCATAATCTAAGAAAGAAGAGCGCATTTCTTGGCTAATATTAATTTCTCGAACTCGGGCTTGTTGTTGGTTATCTGACATCAACCAGCACCTCCTCTTACATTTCCAAACACATCTCGTTTTATATGAAGAGAAGACAGGAATATATATTCCTGTCGTTCTTTAAATATCAAGGTTTTTCACGTACCTAGCGTTATCCTGAATAAAGTTGCGCCGCGGCTCCACTTTGTCGCCCATTAAGGTTTCAAATGTTTCATCCGCTTCAATCGCATCCTGCAGATTTACCTGAAGGAGTGTACGAACTTCAGGATCCATTGTTGTTTCCCAAAGCTGCCCTGGATTCATCTCTCCAAGACCTTTATAACGCTGAATTCCTGGCTTCGGCTGAGCAGGCATTTCCGCTAATACTCTTGCCAGCTCTTTCTCATTATAGACGTACTGCACTTTTTTCCCTTGCTGCACTTTATAAAGCGGCGGCTGTGCAATATATACGAAGCCATGCTCAATAATTTGACGCATATAACGATAAAAGAACGTTAATAATAGGGTACGGATATGTGCACCATCTACATCGGCATCTGTCATAATGATAATTTTATGATAACGGGCTCTTTCTATATCAAAGTCTCCGCCAATTCCGGTTCCAATTGCTGTTACCATAGCACGTACCTCATTATTAGATAAAATCTTATCCAACCGTGCTTTTTCTACGTTAATAATTTTCCCTCTTAGAGGCAAGATCGCTTGGAAATGACGGTCACGTCCCTGCTTTGCCGAACCTCCGGCTGAATCACCTTCTACAATATACAATTCACTGATAGAAGGATCTTTAGAAGAGCAATCTGCTAATTTCCCAGGCAAACTTGATATTTCTAATGCACTTTTTCGTCTCGTCAGCTCACGTGCCTTTTTGGCTGCTACGCGAGCACGAGCCGCCATCATCCCTTTTTCTACAATCTTACGGGCAACGGACGGGTTCTCAAGGAGGAACTTCTCAAACGTTTCGGCAAAAACGGACTCCGTAATTGTTCGTGCTTCACTATTTCCAAGCTTCGTTTTTGTCTGCCCTTCAAATTGTGGATCTGGATGCTTGATGGATACGATGGCTGTCAAACCTTCACGTACATCTTCACCAATCAGGTTGCTGTCGCTATCTTTAATCAAGCTGTTCTTTCTTGCATAATCATTGATGACACGAGTCAAAGCTGTTTTAAAGCCTACTTCATGCGTACCGCCTTCGTACGTATGAATATTATTCGCAAAGGAATAGATGTTGCTCGTGTATCCTTCGTTATATTGAAGAGCAATTTCTATTTGAATGCCGTCACGAGCTCCCTCAACGTAAACAGGCTCCTCATGAATCGCTTCTTTCGTACGGTTTAAATGCTCTACATACGACTTAATTCCGCCCTCGTAGTAAAACTCTTTTTTGCGCGGGTTTTCACGCTTATCTTCAATCGTAAGCTTAATGGCGCGATTTAAGAAAGCAAGCTCGCGCAAACGGTTTGCTAATGTGTCAAAATCATATTCTGTCGTTTCCGTAAAAATTTCTGCATCCGGAACAAAGTGAATCGTTGTTCCTGTATGGTCAGCGTCACCAATTATTTTTAAATCTTCAGTAGGAACGCCGCGTCTGAATTCTTGGTAGTGAATTTTCCCTTCACGATATACGTATACTTCCAACTGGGAAGATAGTGCATTTACAACAGAGGCCCCTACACCGTGCAAACCTCCAGATACTTTATATCCGCCCCCGCCAAACTTACCGCCGGCATGAAGGACAGTCATAATAACTTCTACAGCTGGCCGTCCCATCTTTTCATGAATTCCGACCGGTATGCCGCGTCCATTATCTTTTACTGTAATGCTGTTATCTTCTTCAATTATTACATTCACTTCATCACAATAGCCCGCAAGTGCTTCATCAATACTGTTGTCAACAATCTCCCAAACGAGATGATGGAGACCCTTAATGTTCGTAGAACCGATATACATGCCCGGACGTTTTCGAACCGCTTCTAATCCTTCTAGCACCTGGATTTGACTTTCGTCATACGTATTCTCTTGCATTTGCTTTTGTTCCATTGTCACAAACATCACCTACTTTTCCATTTAACAGAAGCAATCCCTGCTTAGCTATTTACCGTACCATTTGTTACTCGAATTGTTTTTGCTTTCTTTAATGTCTCATGCTCAATGCCTTCAACACTTGTTGTTGTAACAAATGTTTGTACTTTACCTTGAATGGTATTTAAAAGATGAGATTGACGATAATCATCTAATTCAGACAATACATCATCTAATAAAAGAATGGGATATTCTTTTACCTCAGAATGGATTAATTCAATTTCAGCTAATTTTAGGGAAAGTGCTGTCGTTCGTTGCTGTCCTTGTGATCCAAAGACTTGAACATTTTTGTCATTAACGAAGAAATGTAAATCGTCGCGATGAGGGCCAATTAAAGTAGTACCACGGAACATTTCGCGCTTCTTAATAGATTGAAAATTTTCATAGTATACTTCTTTCATTTTCGACAAATCCGTCGATTCTGATACATCTATACTTGGTTTATATACAATCTTAAGCTCTTCCAGCCCTCTGCTGATGCCGCGATGGATGGGGGCAGCCCATTCCTGCAGCAAATGAAGAAATTCAAACCGTTTTTTCAAGATGTTCACGCCATGCTCAATCAGCTGAATTGTAAATATATCTAACATCGCTTCATTCTTTGGCGTTTCTTCATGCATAGACTTTAATAAATGATTTCGTTGGGTAAGTACTTTTTGATATTGGCTGAGTTCATATAGATATACGGGGGCAATTTGCCCAAGCTCCATGTCGATGAAGCGTCTCCTTACTTGAGGACTCCCTTTTACAAGATTCAAATCCTCAGGAGCAAACATCACCACATTCATTTCGCCGATATACTGGCTGAGCCTGGACTGCTCCAAATGATTCAACTTTGCTTTCTTCCCTTTTTTTGAAATGATTAACTCCAATGCGAGAGAAGAATGTTGTTTTTGAAGCTTCCCTTTTATTTTACCATACTCGGAGTCCCAATTGATAAGTTCGCGATCATTTGAGGTACGATGGGATTTTGCCATTGCCAACACATAGATGGCTTCCATTAAATTTGTTTTTCCTTGGGCATTTTCCCCAATAATTACATTGACTTTGTCTTCAAAAGAGAGCTGCAGCTGCTCGTAGTTACGATAATTTTGTAATGTCAGTTCCTGAATATACAAAGGGATCCTCCCCTTTTAAACTTTCACTTGAAACGTACCGATTGCCGGAACTGTTACTGTGTCATTAGCGAAAAGTTTTCTTCCTCTTCTGTCTTCCTTTTCTCCGTTCACATACACTTCGTTCTCCTGCAAAAACCATTTCGCTGCGCCGCCTGTATTGATAAGATCAGCGACCTTTAAAAATTGTCCTAATGTAATATATTCTGTCGAAATTTGAATGGTTTTCATTACATTCGCTCACTTTCCGAAAGTGTTCATTCTTTCATTGTACTAAAAAATTGCGCAATAGAAAAGAATTGGGACTGAAAAAAGCTACTAGCTCTTTTTACTAGTAGCTTTTTTCCTCCCTCATATCAGTATGTGCGAACTGGTAAAATCAGCTGCACGATGGAATCATCATTCACAGTACGGATCAAGAATGGACGCATTGCTCCAGTAAAGCTCGTTTGAATTTCTGTGCTGTCCAAAGCTTTTAAAGCATCCATCATATATTTTGCACTAAATGAAATCTTTAATTCTTCCCCCTCAATTTGCTCGCATTGCACTTCTTCTACAACCTTGCCAATTTCCGGTGAGTTAGAGGATATTTCGAGCATATCGCTTCCAAGAGTCGATAATTTCACAACATTATTTCTGCCGTCTCGCGCTAACAATGAGGCGCGGTCAATCGCCTGCAAAAATTCTTTCGTGTTGACCAAAACATCAGTTTTGCTCTCTGTCGGGATTAATCGAGACGTATCTGGGTAATTTCCTTCTAGCAGACGAGAGAAAAACAACAAATGCTTCGTACGGAATAGAACTTGGTAATCAGTAATCACGATATCTACCATTTCCTCTGATTCATCAAGAATTTTACTTAGTTCATTTAAGCTTTTTCCTGGAATGACAACATTTGCTTGAAATTCAGCCGGAAGATTTTTACCTGTAATCTTCGCCTTCCTTAAAGCCAAACGGTGACTATCTGTTGCAATGCAAACCAGCTCGCTGTTATACACCTTCCAGTTGACACCTGTCAAGATTGGTCGAGTTTCGGAAGTAGAGACCGCGAATACTGTCTGCCGGATCATATGTTTTAATAAATCAGTCGGAATTTGAAAAACATGGTGCTCTTCTAACTGTGGAAGCAGCGGATACTCTTGCGGGTCTAAGCCATTTAAATTAAATTCAGCTTTTCCGGATTTAATTTTTGTCATGAAATGGTTTTCTACTTCAATTTCTACAGTATCCTTAGGAAGCTTTTTTACGATTTCACTAAAATATTTAGCTTGCAGTACGATGCTGCCTGAGCGCTCTACCTCTGCAATTTCTTTTCCGTTTTCCTCTGTTGGAATGAAGGATTCAATAGAAATATCAGAGTCACTTCCTGTTAACGTAACGCCTTCTCCATTCGCTACAATTTTAATTCCCGTCAAAATAGGAATTGTTGTGCGAGAAGAAACAGCTTTCATGACATCTTGTACACTTCGAACAAGATAATCCTTTTGGATAATAAAGCGCATTTTAAAAAAACCTCCTGCTGATCAGTATAAATTCTAGTTTATTAAGTAAGAATAAAAAATTAGTAGTAATAGTAGTAATACTTGTGGATATGTGGATAACCTATTTGAGCTAAGGAAAAACAGTCTATCAACATGTGGATAGACTGTGTGTAAACCAGGAAGGGTTATTCACATAATTCAACTAACTTTTGAGTATATCACGGATTTCATCAAGTTGTTTTTGAAGCTGAGTATCTATTTTAACAAGCTTTGAAATTTTTTCATGTGCATGGATAACTGTTGTGTGATCCCGGCCGCCAAATTCTTCGCCAATCTTTGGGAGAGAAGAATCTGTAAGCTCTCGTGATAAATACATAGCAATTTGACGTGGAAAAGCTACAGATTTAGTCCGTTTTTTTGCTTTGAAATCATCCAGTTTTACCTGAAACAGCTGTCCAACTGCCTTTTGAATCTCATGAATGGAAATAATCCTCGGTTTGGAATTCGGAATAATGTCCTTTAATGCTTCAGCAGCTAAATCTGCATTAATGTCTTTATTAATTAGAGATGAATACGCAACAACACGAATGAGGGCACCTTCTAGCTCACGAATGTTGGAATCAATTTGATTAGCGATATATAACATCACTTCATTCGGGATATCCAAACCTTCCGCTTTTGCTTTTTTTCGTAAAATTGCAATACGTGTTTCCAAATCCGGCGGGGTAATATCTGTAATGAGTCCCCATTCAAAGCGAGAACGCAAGCGGTCTTCCAATGTTGGAATCTCCTTTGGAGGACGGTCGCTAGAGATGACAATTTGCTTGCTTTCTTCATGAAGAGCGTTAAACGTATGGAAAAATTCTTCCTGCGTTTGTTCTTTTCCAGCTAAAAATTGAATATCGTCTATAAGAAGAACATCCACATTTCGATATTTGTTGCGAAAATCAACAGCTTTATTGTCACGAATGGAATTAATAAATTCATTCGTAAATTTTTCAGAAGAGAGGTATACAACCTTTGCATTTGGATTATGCTCAATTACATAGTGGCCAATTGCGTGCATTAAGTGCGTTTTTCCTAAACCGACGCCCCCGTAAATAAATAAAGGATTGTACGCTTTTGCAGGAGCTTCAGCCACCGCCAACGATGCCGCGTGTGCAAAACGGTTGCCGGATCCAATTACGAACGTATCAAAAGTATACTTTGGATTCAGCATACTTTTAGGAAAGTGGTTCGGTTCATCGTTCATCATCTTTGCCTTTTGCGCAGGAGGATAATCAAATTCTTCTTCAGCTTGGCTTTGCGGAATGATGAAGCGGATTTCAAGCTCTTCGCCTGTTACATGGTATAAAGTCTCTGATATCAGATCAGAGTAATGCGATTCCAGCCAATCACGGGCAAACTCATTTGGGGCTGTAATCGTCAAATTATGCTTTTTAAGAGAATAAGCTTTTGTTGATTTGAGCCATGTTTCAAAGCTGGGCTTGCTGACCTTTTTTTCAAGCTCTTGTAAGGTCCGGTTCCATAAATCATTAATGTTTTCCAAAGGTGTCCCCCCTTTTACATAGGATAGTGAGCAAAGGTGTTTAAGTTTTGTATAACATTAAAACCCGAACGGTGAATATTTATACAAATACCTACAAATATCTAAAAAATACGAGTGTATGCAGATTGTAGTTTTCGACAAAATATACATATGTGGACAAGTAGTTATAAACATGTGAAAATAAAATGTCCACAAGTTATGCACAGTTTGTGGATAAGATGTTGTTGTGGAAAACTTGTTCTAAGGTGAAAACAAAAATATAATATCAAAAAAGAGTAGTAATATCAATGTGTTTTGGAAAGTTATCCACAAAATCAACCTATTGTGGAGAAAAGTTGTCAACAATACGAGATACTGTGTAAAAGAAAACAGTTAAGCTGTGGATATTTTGAAAGGGGAAATTTTATTATCCACAAGAAAAAAATCGAGTGTGAAAAAAGCTGTGAATAGGATGGAATAGGATAAATTTGCATATTGGATGAAAATTGTAAGAACCATTGACATTTCACTAAGGTATTAACTATAATTTATAAGACTGTCTTTAACAGTTATTCCTCAGGGAGGTGTCATATAATGAAAAGAACTTACCAACCAAATAAACGTAAGCGCAGCAAAGTACATGGTTTCCGTAGCCGTATGAGCACAGCAAACGGCCGCAAGGTTCTTGCAGCTCGTCGCCGCAAGGGAAGAAAAGTATTATCTGCGTAGACCACTGATCGCTCAGTGGTCTTTTTTCTAGGTAGATGAAGAAGGGTAAATCGGCGTGTCCAGCTCTAGCTCTATCGGCTAGGTGCTGTTGGCCAAGAACCTCCGTCAATGTATTGGCGAAAGCGCCTTTCTTAGGCGGAGAACCTTGGTCTCTGTACCTGGACGAGCCGATTGTGCTTTTCTTAACAGGTGCCACTGGACGAAATACAGGAGTGTTAAAACAGATGAAGAAAACGAATCGTATAAAGAAAAATGCAGAGTTTCAAGCGGTATTCCAAAAGGGAAAGTCCAGCGCAAATCGTCAATTCGTTTTGTATTGCTTGGATAAGCCAGGTCAATCCGATTTTCGTATCGGTCTTTCAGTTAGCAAAAAGGTAGGAAACGCGGTGACGCGAAATCATATCAAAAGGATGATTCGCCAAGTATTTACAGAGTTAAAACAATGCATAGATTCCGAAAAAGATTTTGTTATAATAGCAAGGAAGCCTTGTGCAGAAATGACATATGAGCAAGTCAAAAGCAGTTTGCTTCATGTTATGCGCCGGTCCGGCATGAAATTGCCGAGCGAAGAACGAAAAAGAGAAGAAATGCAGTAAGTTCTATACATAAAAGGAGGAAATAGTCCGTGAAAAAGAAAATTACTTTTCTGGTTATGATGATGACTCTCGTTGCAATCATCAGCGGCTGTAACCAAGTGAACCAGCCGGTTACACCAGAAAGCAAGGGTATTTGGAATGAGTACTTCGTGTATCCGCTTTCTCAAGTAATTACGTATTTTGCAGAGCTATTTGGCAACAACTATGGGTTATCCATCGTGGTCGTTACACTTATTATTCGCTGTGCATTATTGCCTCTTATGATTAAACAAACAAGAAGCACGAAGGCCATGCAAGCTTTGCAGCCAGAGATGGTAAAGCTTCGTGAAAAGTATAGTTCTAAAGACCAGGCGACACAGCAAAAGCTTCAGCAGGAAATGATGCAATTGTATAAAACGCACGGTGTAAACCCGCTTTCCGGCTGCTTGCCAATCTTTATCCAAATGCCAGTTCTGTTCGCGTTCTATCATGCTATTATGCGTACAGCAGAAATTAAACACCATAGTTTTTTATGGTTTGACTTAGGACATCCGGATCCGTTTTATATTTTGCCTGTTGTAGCAGGGATCACAACATTCATCCAGCAAAAAATTGCGATGACGGGAACAGCGCAAAATCCGCAAATGGCTATGATGCTATGGCTTATGCCGATTATGATTGTTATTTTCGCAATCAAATTCCCGGCTGCACTATCTCTATACTGGGTAGTCGGAAATATTTTCAGTATTGCTCAAACTTACTTTATTAAAGGTCCTGATTTGAAACAGGCTAAGGCAGGAGGAGCAAGCAAGTGAACGGAATAACTGCTAAAGGACAAACTGTCGAAGAAGCAGTCCAATCAGCGTTAACACAGCTTCAAGTTTCACGTGAACAAGTGGAAATTCATATAGTCGATGAAGGAAAAAAAGGTTTTTTGGGATTTATTGGAAGTAAACCGGCTATAGTAGATGTTGTGGTGAAAAAGAACCCTGTGGAAGAAGCAGAAAAGTACTTAAAAAGTATTATTAAAGAAATGAACGTAGACGTAGATGTCGAAAAGGCGGTAAAAGGGAAGGAAATTGTCTTTACTTTATCGGGCGAGCAAGTTGCGCTCATGATTGGCAAACGCGGAACAACACTGAATGCCCTTCAATATTTGACACAGCTCGTGGCAAATCGTTATACGAAGCAGTATATTAGTGTGCTGGTCGATGCGGAAAGCTATCGGGAGAAGCGTAAAAAAACATTAGAGTCCTTAGCGCATCGATTGGCTAAACAAGTGTATGCTACGAAGAAAAAGGTCGTTTTAGAACCGATGCCGTCATTTGAAAGAAAAGTCATTCACCAAGTTCTTTCCAATCATCCGCATGTTACAACAGCTTCAGAAGGTGCAGATCCGCACCGCCATGTTGTAATTGAGCCAAAATAAAGAAAAACCGGTAACTCTTTTGAGAGCTGCCGGTTTTTTTTGATAAAGTAAGTATAAAGTTGCGTGCCAATGCACTCCGTTCCTTTCTGCTGTTTGTGAATGTTCGCGGGATACAACGCAAAAAAGAACAAACCTATATGTTGAATAAAAAGAAACAGGGGAGGGTGTCTTAAAGGGGATGATCGCTACTATACGTAGCAGGAGCACGATGCCCATAAAAAGGATCGGACAATTTTTGACCGATTTTTCTCGCGCAATTTTACAAAGTTAGATGATGTGGATGAAGAGTGAATTGTTATTTTCACTTATCCACTGTGGATAAGTTTATGCTGTTTATACAGGGGATATAATAAAATGAGTTAATATTCTTTTTAAGATGACAACGTTATGGTATCCTAATAGTTTAGTGATGGAAAATATCCACTTTTTAAATAGAGAACAAAACTAGCAAGTGAGGTGAAGAAGATGGAGCTTGATACTATTGCAGCAATTTCAACGGCACTCGGAGAAGGTGCAATTGCAATTGTTCGAGTGAGCGGAGAAAACGCGGTAGAGAAGGTCAACCGCGTTTTTAAGGGGAAAGATCTTACACAAGTGCCGTCGCATACCATTCATTATGGGCATATTGTAGATTCTGAAACTAATCGTGTTATAGAGGAAGTTATGGTTTCGGTTCTTAGGGCGCCAAGAACGTTTACACGCGAAGATATAGTGGAAATTAACTGCCATGGCGGATTAGTGTCTGTAAATAAAGTATTGCAATTGGTTCTGGCTGAGGGAGTTCGGCTTGCAGAGCCTGGAGAGTTTACAAAAAGAGCTTTCTTGAATGGACGTATCGACTTATCACAGGCTGAAGCTGTGATGGACTTAATCCGTGCAAAAACAGATCGTGCCATGAACGTGGCAATCAACCAAATGGAAGGCCGCTTATCTAAGCTTATCGGCCGCTTGCGTCAAGAATTATTGGAGACGCTGGCTCATGTAGAGGTAAACATCGATTATCCAGAGTATGATGATGTAGAAGAAATGACGCACCACATCCTCATTGAAAAGGCTACGAAAGTGCGTGATGAAATTCGCAAGCTGCTGGAAACCTCTAAGCAGGGAAAAATTTTGCGGGAGGGCATTGCAACAGCTATAATCGGGCGTCCTAATGTGGGAAAATCATCTCTTTTAAATAGTCTTGTGCAAGAAAAAAAAGCGATTGTTACAGATATCGCAGGAACGACGCGTGATGTTATTGAAGAGTATGTAAATGTAAGAGGTGTCCCTCTTCGTCTCATCGATACAGCAGGTATTCGGGAAACAGAAGATATTGTAGAACAGATTGGTGTAGAACGCTCAAAAGAGATGATGCAAAAGGCAGATCTTGTTTTGCTTGTTCTAAATTACAATGAACAGCTGACATCAGAGGATGAAGAGCTGTTCGCAGCTGTACAAGGAAAAGACTTTATTGTAATCATAAACAAAATGGATTTGCCAAGAAATATTGATTTGAGTCGTGTGAAAGAGCTGGCAGGAAATGAAAAAATCATTACAACGGCTCTGATTGAAGAAAAAGGCATAGATGAGCTCGAGCAAGCGATTGCTGACTTATTCTTTGAAGGCTCTTTAGAAGCAGGGGACATGACATACGTTTCAAATGCTCGTCATATTGGATTGCTTACACAGGCAGAAAGAACGATTGCAGATGCAATTGACGCCATCGGGGATGGTATGCCTATTGATATGGTGCAAATTGATTTGACAAGAACGTGGGAAATACTAGGCGAAATTACAGGAGATACTGTACATGAAAGCTTAATTGATCAGCTATTTTCTCAGTTCTGTCTCGGAAAATAGTGTAAGGAGGAGAACATAATGGGATATAATGCCGGTTCATATGATGTAATAGTGATCGGTGCGGGTCATGCAGGTTGTGAGGCTGGACTTGCTGCTGCACGCATGGGGGCCAAAACATTGATGTTGACGATTAATTTAGATATGGTCGCATTCATGCCATGTAATCCGTCTGTAGGCGGACCAGCAAAGGGAATTGTCGTTCGTGAAATTGATGCTCTGGGTGGAGAAATGGGGCGTAACATAGATAAAACATATATTCAAATGCGCATGCTGAACACAGGAAAAGGCCCTGCGGTACGTGCTTTGCGCGCGCAAGCCGATAAATTTGCGTATCAACATGAAATGAAGAAAACGATCGAAGATACGCCAAACCTTACATTATTCCAAGGTATGGTAGAGCGCTTAATTGTAGAGGACGGAGAATGCAAAGGCGTTATTACGCAAACTGGTGCCGAATATACAGCGAAAACAGTTGTTATTACAACCGGTACCTTCCTCCGCGGGGAAATTATTATGGGCGATTTAAAGTACTCTAGCGGTCCGAATAACCAACAGCCGTCTGTAAAACTATCCCAGCACCTTGAGGAGCTTGGACTTGATCTTGTGCGCTTTAAAACAGGTACGCCGCCTCGTGTAAACAGCCATACGATTGATTACAGCAAAACAGAAATTCAACCGGGAGATGAAACTCCCCGTGCTTTCTCATTTGAAACAACGAAATTTATCATAGATCAAATTCCTTGCTGGTTAACGTATACCAGTGAAGAAACACATCGCTTGATTGACGCGAATTTGCACCGTTCCGCCATGTACTCAGGTATGATTAAAGGAACAGGCCCTCGTTACTGTCCATCCATTGAGGATAAAGTTGTGCGTTTCCACGATAAGCCGAGACATCAAATCTTCTTAGAGCCTGAAGGACGCAACACACAAGAAGTGTATGTCCAAGGATTATCAACAAGTTTACCGGAAGATGTACAGAGAGAAATTTTAAAAACGATTCCCGGTTTGGAAAACGTAGAAATGATGCGGACAGGATATGCAATTGAGTATGATGCGGTTGTTCCGACGCAGCTGTGGCCGACATTGGAAACAAAGAAAATCAAAAACTTGTACACGGCAGGCCAAATTAACGGAACGTCAGGCTATGAAGAAGCAGCAGGTCAAGGGTTGATGGCAGGAATTAACGCTGCATGCCGTGCTTTGGATAAAAAAGAAGTCATCTTGGATCGTTCTCAAGCCTACATTGGCGTATTAATTGATGACCTTGTAACAAAAGGCACAAATGAACCGTACCGTCTCCTGACATCACGTGCGGAGTATCGTTTGTTGCTTCGCCACGATAACGCAGATCTCCGACTTACGGATCTTGGCCGCGAAATCGGTATGATTCCAGAGGAGCGTTATGAACGTTTTACTAAGAAGAAAGAGAGCATCGAGAAGGAAAAAGCACGCCTTGCTGGAATTATTATTAAACCTAAGGCAGAAGTGCAAGAGTTGATTCGAAACGCAGGCGGAAGTGAACTGAAAGACGGAATCCGTGCGAGCGACTTACTGCGCAGACCGGAAATGACATATGAGCATATTAAAGCGATTGTACCGAATGAAGAGCCGGTTGCTGAAGATGTAGCGGAACAAGTAGAAATTCAAATTAAGTATGAAGGCTATATTGAAAAATCCCTTCAACAGGTAGATCGTATGAAACGTATGGAAAGCAAGAAGGTTCCAGTTGATATCGATTATGATGCAATTACCGGATTAGCATCGGAAGCGCGCCAGAAACTGAAAGAAGTACGTCCGCTTTCCGTAGGGCAAGCGTCACGTATCTCGGGTGTAAATCCTGCCGATATTTCTATCTTGCTTATATATTTAGAACAAGGAAAAATTGCAAGAGTATCGAACCAATAAAGAAGTAGGAGATTTATTGCGATGAATGTACAGCAATTTCAAATGATGCTGGAGGAAAAGGGAATTTCCCTTTCTCCTCTGCAATTAAAACAATTCGAAAAATATTATGAGCTGCTTGTAGAGTGGAATGAAAAGATGAACCTTACAGCCATTACAGAGAAAGACGAAGTGTATTTAAAGCACTTTTTTGACTCTGTAACAGCTGCCTTCCACTATGATCTTTCCAAACCATATTCTGTTTGTGATGTGGGAGCGGGAGCAGGATTTCCTAGTATTCCGTTAAAAATTTGTTTTCCGAACTTAAAAGTTACAATTGTAGATTCACTGCAAAAACGAATTACATTTTTAAATCATCTAGCAGCAGAATTACGTTTAGAAAATGTTGCATTTTATCATGACCGTGCTGAAACGTTCGGAAAAAAAGAAGGAATACGAGAGTCTTTTGATATCGTGACGGCACGTGCAGTAGCGCGTCTTTCTGTATTAAGTGAATTATGTCTTCCGTTAGCAAAGGTTGGGGGTACATTTATCGCGATGAAAGGTGCAGCCGCACAAGAGGAAATGGAGAGCGGAACACACGCTGTTCAAGTTTTAGGCGGAGAGATACGAGAAATAGCTACCTTCCGTCTGCCTTTTGAAGAAAGCGAACGAAATATTATCATAATTGAAAAAAGAAGAAAAACCCCAAAGAAGTATCCACGCAAGCCAGGAATGCCGAATAAATTGCCTATTGAAAAATAAATCTTATTCGACGTAAGATTAAGTTGTATGAATATAACCTTCATGTTTCACGTGAAACATTTCGTATAGAGCATTCAATAGGATTCGAGGGTGGTGGAGTACAATGAAGAATACAATTTCTCGTCTGTTTGGGCTAGGAGAGAAAGAGATTATATCAGAACAGCCAGAAAGCCGTGAAGAGGTAAAACAAATTCCCGTTACAAGCATTACTCCAAATCGTTATCAGCCGCGTACGGTTTTTAATGATGCAAAAATTGATGAGCTTGCCTTGACCATTCGCACACATGGGATTATTCAGCCGATTGTTGTGCGAATGTATGATACGGATAGCTATGAGATTATTGCAGGGGAACGGAGATTTCGTGCAGTCAGCAAGCTGGGATGGGATACAATCCCAGCTATTGTCAAACATATGAGTGATGCAGAAACCGCTTCTGTGGCTCTCATTGAAAATCTGCAGCGTGAAGAACTTACTGTCGTTGAAGAAGCAATTGCCTATCAAAAATTGCTTGATTTGCATAACTTAACGCAGGAAGCTCTCGCACAGAGGCTGGGAAAAGGACAGTCTACGATCGCGAATAAATTGAGACTTCTTAAGCTTCCAGAAGAAATAAAGCAAGCGCTGCTCGAAAAAAAAATTACAGAACGTCACGCCCGAGCACTTATTCCTTTAAAAGATGCTGAATTGCAATTGAGGATCTTGCAGGAGATTTTGGAGCGTCAGCTTAACGTAAAGCAAACGGAAGAACGAGTTGCAAAAGCTACGGAACAATCTGCGCCTAAACCTAAGCCAAAACGAAAAGCGGTCAGCCGCGATATGAGAATAGCGATGAATACCATTCGTCAGTCGCTGCAAATGGTTGAAAGCAGCGGTGTTTCCATTAATTCTGAAGAAGAAGAATTTGAAGAGTATTATCAAATCACGATTAAAATTCCGAAAAAGCATTAGATTCATAGAATGAGAGCCGTTTCTAACAGAAAGGCTCTTTTTTGTGAACATTTCTCATAACTCGTGCAGGAGATTATAAAGGGAGTTTTGAAGTTTTATACAGAAATAAACTGAAAATAAGCTGTTTCGTGTTACAATAAAAACAGCTTATTTGAACTTGTATAATCAAACAGGACAGAAAGTTTAAAGGTAGGTGACACCATGGGGAAAATCATTTCAATTGCTAATCAAAAAGGGGGAGTTGGAAAAACGACGACTTCCGTTAATTTAGGGGCTGGTTTAGCATGTTTAGGGGAAAAAGTATTATTAGTTGATATTGATGCACAAGGAAATGCAACGACAGGAGTTGGAATTGAGAAATCAGAATTAGATAAGTGCGTCTATAATGTTCTGGTGGAAGATGAAGATATTCGTGAAATTATAAAGTCTACAGCGGTGAAAAATTTATATGTACTTCCTGCGACTATTCAATTGGCTGGAGCAGAAATTGAGCTTGTTCCTACTATTTCACGAGAAGTACGTTTAAAGAGAGCGCTGCAGCCGATTCAAGATGAATACGACTATATTATTATTGATTGCCCGCCATCCCTAGGCTTACTGACAATCAATGCTTTAACTGCTTCAGATTCCGTCATTATTCCCGTTCAATGTGAATACTACGCATTAGAAGGATTGAGTCAGCTATTAAATACGGTTCGGCTTGTACAAAAGCATCTCAATAAAAATCTTGCTATCCAAGGCGTGCTTTTGACAATGCTCGATGCACGTACAAATCTGGGACTGCAGGTCATTGATGAGGTGAAAAAATACTTTAGAGATAAAGTATATCGTTCGATTATTCCAAGAAATGTACGTTTAAGCGAAGCGCCAAGTCACGGGAAACCAATTATGCTGTATGATGCTAAGTCGAAAGGGTCAGAAGTGTACTTAGATTTAGCGAAGGAAGTGATTGCAGGTGGCTAAAGGTCTCGGAAAGGGAATTCAAGCCTTTTTCCCTAATTTAGAGGTTCAAGAGGAAGAAATGATTAAGGAAATTAAATTGAACCAGCTGCGTCCTAACCCATATCAACCGCGCAAATATTTCTTGAAAGAAGCTATTCAGGAATTGAAAGCCTCTATTTTAGAACATGGCATTTTACAGCCTCTTATTGTAAGAAAAAGCATTAAAGGCTATGAAATTGTTGCAGGGGAACGAAGATTTCGCGCTGCAAAAGAAGCAAAATTAGAAACTGTTCCAGCTGTCGTGCGAGACATGACTGACCAGCAGATGATGGAGCTTGCACTTCTTGAAAACTTACAGCGAGAAGACCTGACGCCGATTGAGGAAGCTGCGGCGTATCAAAAACTGATGGATGAATTAAAGTTTACACAAGAACAATTGGCAAAACGATTGGGAAAAAGCAGACCGCATATTGCGAATCATGTACGTCTCCTCTCCCTTCCCCCGTTTATCCAAGAGTTAATTTCCAACAGTACAATTTCAATGGGACATGGCCGCGCTTTACTGGGATTAAAAGATAAAACGAAGCTAAAAGCAGTTGTACAACAGGTTGAAAAAGAAGGCTTAAATGTTCGTCAGCTTGAAAAACTGATTCAGCAATTAAATGAGAATGTTTCACGTGAAACAAAGAAAGCAAAGAAAGAAAAGAATATTTTCTTTGAAGAACAAGAGTCATTCCTAAGAGATCATTTTGGTACATCCGTAAAGATTAAAGAAATGAGCAATAAAGGGAAAATTGAAATTGAATTCTTTAACGAAGAAGATTTGGAGCGTATTTTAGAGCTGCTGACAGGAGAACAGGAAAAATAAACCATCTAGGAGAGATGGTTTATTTTTTTATGGATAGATAATGCTAAATCTGTCTTTTGGATACCATTCGCAATAACATCAGCCATTTTCATCACAAGGTTCAATCTCGTATTTTGCAGTACAAAAAACTCCATAAATCCATGAATATTTACAATCCCATGAATGTGCATATCTCCTACAGCCGGAAGCTTTTTATTCATAGCGGCACCAGGCTTGCTGGGTCCCTTTCCAACTGAAATAGAGCCTACACTCTGCGACTTTCCAAGACATGCATCAATAGCGACAATAAACGGGCGTTCATGCGTTTGCTGAATATTAGAAAGAGTTTCCTCTAAATTCAAGGCATGGACTGGTTCATCTAAAGTTCCGTATAAACGAAAATTCCTAATTCCTTTTTCACATAGTTTAGACCCTACAAGCGGACCTAGAGCATCACCTGTTGAACGATCTGTTCCAATGCAAACGAGAACAAGAGGTTGTACAGATTCTTCAGGAAGATAAGCATATAATGTATGACTAAGGCGGTCGCATACTGCTTCTTCATGATAAAACATAGGCTGCGGCTCTTTTTCAAAAAAAGGATATTTTAAGTTAAACGATCCACGGTTCACGGCCATCCACCCTTTGACATAATAGTATCAGTATATAAAAAAACCTTCCAGTTTATACCTGTATGCTGTTGTAAAAAATAAAGAAACTGTAAACAGATTTTTTAGGATGATATAAAAAATTCTGTTACAATAAGGGATGAATTCTATGAAACTAAGGAGAGGTAAGCAAATGAGTTGGTTTCAAGATAAATATAATGAGTTTGTAAATTATATAACAGATCCTAATGTTTGGATTAATACTTCATTAGGGATTTTGAAGATTATTTTCATTCTTGCAATTGCAAGTGTTGTGGTACGTGTTGGAAGGATTATTATCCGTAATGCTTTCCGGATTAACACAAAATCACCGCTTCAAATTTCTGAAAGAAGAACTGCTACAGTTGCTAAACTGTTAGAAAATGTTATTACCTATGTTGTGTTTTTTGTTGTAGTCATTATGATTTTAGGTGTACTCGGCATTGAAACAAAAGGTTTGCTGGCTGGCGCCGGGGTAGTGGGGCTGGCTGTCGGTTTTGGTGCACAAAACTTGGTGCGAGACGTTATTACAGGATTTTTCATTTTGCTGGAGGACCAATTCTCTGTAGGGGATTATGTACGCCTTGGAAGATTTGAAGGTGTCATTCAGGAAATCGGCTTGCGTACAACAAAAGTTAAAAGCTGGACTGGAGAGATTCACATCCTCCCAAATGGAAGCATTAAGGAAGTTACAAACTTCTCTTTAAGCAACAGTGTATCGTTCGTAGATATAAGCATTTCGTATGAAAGCGATATTGATTACGCAGAAAGAGTAATTGAAGATTTATTGGATGAACTTCCAATGAGGTATGAGCAAATGGTAAAACGTCCAGAGCTTCTTGGTGTGCAAAGCTTAGGCGCATCAGAAATCGTATTGCGTGTCATTGCAGAAGTAGAGCCTATGAAGCATTTCGTTATTGCCAGAGCTTTGCGAAAAGAAATTAAGCTTCGATTGGATGAACATGGTATTGAAATTCCGTATCCTCGTATGGTATTGTACAACCGCGAAGAAATGGAAAGCAAACAAGTAAATTAAATGTAAGAGGTGTTTGGAGCATGGAACAGAAGGAATTCGGTTTACATGATGTTGTAGAAATGAAGAAGTCGCATCCATGCGGAGCAAACCGCTGGAAGATTATCCGGATGGGAATGGATGTTCGTATTAAATGCGAAGGATGCGCTCATTCTGTTCTTATTCCGCGCCGCGAATTTGAACGGAAAATGAAAAAGGTGCTCGTTAAGCACGAAGAAGCATAAGCAGCTGCAAATTTGCAGCTGCTTTTCTTAAATGATACGAAAGTAGAAAATTGCGTATCATTGCTTCAAATTACATTTCTTTTCTTGGCTTGTCATTTTTTTGGTTACTATCTATAATGATGAAAGGTTAAAAAATATCTAGCTGTTTGCGCGGTTTGGGCGGCACGGCTTTCTTTGGCGCAAAAGCTTTTCTATAGGAGTGAAATATATGGGATTAACAGCTGGTATCGTCGGTTTGCCAAACGTAGGTAAATCAACGCTGTTTAATGCAATTACACAAGCAGGGGCAGAATCTGCAAACTATCCATTCTGTACAATTGACCCGAACGTAGGGATTGTAGAGGTTCCGGATGCGCGTTTAAATAAACTTACAGAGCTTGTACAACCGAAGAAAACAGTACCGACTGTGTTTGAATTTACAGACATTGCAGGCATTGTAAAAGGAGCAAGCAAAGGCGAGGGTCTGGGAAATAAGTTTCTTTCCCATATTCGTCAAGTAGATGCGATTTGTCAGGTTGTCCGCTGCTTTGAAGATGAAAACATTACACACGTAGCAGGGAAAGTCGATCCGATTTCAGATATCGAAACAATTAACCTGGAGCTTATTCTAGCTGATTTAGAATCAGTGGAAAAGCGCATCGATCGTGTTGCAAAGCTTGCAAAACAAAAGGATAAAGATGCTGCGTATGAACACGATATCCTAGTTCGTTTGAAAGATGCATTTGAAAATGACCAGCCGGCTCGTACTGTAGAGTTTACAGAAGAAGAAATGAAGGTCGTAAAGTCTCTGCACCTTCTTACTATTAAGCCAATGTTGTATGTGGCAAACGTAGGAGAAGATGATGTGATTGATCCTGCCGGAAATGAGTACGTGCAGCTTGTTCGTGAATTTGCTGCAAAGGATAACGCAGAAGTTATCGTAGTCTGCGCAAAAATTGAAGCGGAAATTTCTGAGCTTGATGAGGAAGAAAAGAAGGCTTTCTTAGAAGAGCTTGGTATTGAAGAGTCCGGTTTGGACCAATTAATTCGTGCAGCGTACCACCTTTTAGGCTTGGCTACGTATTTTACGGCAGGCGTGCAAGAGGTGCGTGCATGGACGTTCCGTAAAGGCATGAAGGCTCCTCAATGTGCCGGTGTAATCCACACAGACTTTGAACGCGGGTTTATCCGTGCTGAAACTGTATCTTATGAAGATCTATTAAAGCATGGATCTATGAACGCAGCTCGCGAAGCTGGGCGTGTACGTTTAGAAGGAAAAGAATACATCGTGCAAGACGGGGATGTTATGCACTTCCGTTTTAACGTATAAAAAAGTCTGATTTCTATAGAAAATAATTCTAAAATAGCTTGGCATTTGCTCAATGCATCTGCCAAGTTTTTTCTTTTTCAATGAGTTGATTACTATAACTTACTATGATATAATCTAAACTCGTGAGTAATTACAAAAATTGCTCCTTGCCCGTATCGGGCCGTTTAGTCCAAAAGGAGGTGACAGTGATGAAAAAGTATGAAATTATGTACATCATCCGTCCAAACATGGAAGAGGAAGCTCAAAAAGCAGTTGTTGACCGCTTCGCTAACGTGTTAACAGACAATGGTGCAGAAATTGCAAACGTTAAAGAGTGGGGTAAGCGCCGCTTAGCTTATGAAATTAACGATTTCCGCGATGGTATCTACATGCTTGTAAACGTAAATTCTGATGCAGCTGCAGTTCAAGAATTTGATCGTTTAGCTAAAATCAGCGAAGATATCATTCGTCATATCATCGTAAAAGGTCAAGAATAAGATATATAGGGGAGAGTGGTTCGGTTGATGAATCGCGTTTTACTCGTTGGACGTTTAACTAAAGATCCAGAATTGCGTTATACGCCAAATGGCATCGCAGTAGCTACTTTCACGTTGGCTGTAAATCGCACGTTTTCAAATCAGCAAGGCGAACGCGAAGCTGATTTTATTAACTGTGTTGTATGGAGAAAGCAAGCGGAGAATGTAGCGAACTACTTGAAAAAGGGAAGTCTGGCAGGCGTGGACGGTCGTCTTAACACTCGTAATTATGAGGGACAAGATGGCAAGCGTGTTTATGTAACAGAAGTTGTTGCAGAAAACGTACAATTCTTGGATACGAAGTCAAGCGGAGAGCAACGTGGCTCATTCAATCCGCAGCCATCCGGCTTTGGTTACGGAGACCAAGGGCCGCAAAATAACCCGTTTGGATCTTCTGGAAACGCAAAACCTGGGTTTACCAAAAATGATGATCCATTTGCAAATGCAGGTCAACCGATTGATATTTCGGACGACGACTTACCGTTTTAATCTATAGATCGGATACTAACAGAATGGAGGGAATTTCAAATGGCTGGTGGACGTAAAGGCGGACGTGCAAAACGTCGTAAAGTATGTTTCTTTACTGCTAATGCTATCACTCACATCGACTACAAAGATGTAGATCTTCTTAAGCGTTTCGTTTCTGAACGCGGCAAGATTTTACCTCGTCGTGTGACTGGTACTAGCGCAAGATACCAACGCAAACTTACAGTTGCAATCAAACGTGCTCGTCAAATGGCACTTTTACCATACGTTGCAGAATAATAACTGTACAAATGCACAGTGGGGATTTTCTCTACTGTGCATTTTGCTTATTCTCTTATGTTTTTGCCGAGCCGGTTTGAAAAAACAGAAGGGGTTCGCTATTCTATAAGAGAAGTAGGAATGAAAAGCGAGGAAACTTAATGAAAAATACGAGATGGATTACAGAAGGAGCCGTTCTTTTGGCTGTTTTCGTTATTTTGCTTCTTGCTTCCATGTATATACCTGTTTTAAATATTGTCTTCCTTTTAGCTTTACCCCTGCCATTTATCATCTTTGCTATCAGAAATGAGCTAAAATATACGTGGATTTTGCTAATTGCAGCATCGCTCATAACAGTAGTAGTAAGTTCGCCATTCAATATTGCAACTTCTCTTACGTTTGGCACAACAGGTATTGTATTAGGAAGTATGTATAAGAGACAAAAAAAGCCAACAGACATTCTTCTTGCAGGTACGATAGTTTATATTGTAAATTTTGTCGTGCTGTATATTGTCAGTGTACTGTTTTTTGAGTACAACTTCATTCAAGAAATACAGGATATGCTAAAGCAGTCTTTACAAAGCGCAGAACAAATTATTGAAGCTACAGGTGTGCAAGTAAATAAAAAACAATTAGAGCAGTTAAAGCAGCTTCCAACGCTAATAGGGTATGCAATACCTGCCATGCTTGTAATGGGCGGTCTTATGATGTCGTGGCTCACTATCATCATTTCTGCACCTATATTAAAGCGTTTACGTTTTGATGTACAGCCATGGCCGCCGTTTCGGAACGTCAATCTCCCAAAAAGCGTTCTGGTGTATTACGTTATTTTTGTAATTATAGCGACCTTTGTTAAAATAGAAGAAGGTTCTTATCTATATATTGCTTTATTAAACTTAAATTTAATTTTTCCATTGCTTATGGCAATTCAAGGTTTCTCTGTTGTAGCCTTTTTCTGTCATTTAAAAGGCTATCCAAAAGCAGTACCTATCATTTTGTTTATCCTTTCGTTCTTTATACCAATTTTATTTTCTCTCGTGAGTTTCTTAGGTATAATTGATTTAGGTTTTTCGTTGCGAAACCGTTTTAAAAGCATATAAATGCGAAAATGTCTTGGCTCAAGACATTTTTTTGCAGGTGAAGAGATGCTTGTATGGATGCGATGAAGCTGCAGCGTGAGTCAAGTTTTCTTTATAGGAGTTGAACGTATGCCTGAGTTTTATAAGAAACAAAAGTTTCTTTATCCTATGTATTCCCTGGCGTTCTTGACTCTTGTTACAATTACGATTCTTACGTATTATGACTGGGTTATCGGGGTTCTTACTTTTGCTTTCTTTTGTATCGTTGTGTTTTTCTTAGTGAAGTTCGAATTGATGTTTCGAAAGCATTTGGAGCAATACACATCTGATATGCTTACAAGAGTAAAAAAGGTAAGCGATGAAGCATTGAACCGGATGCCGATTGGGATTTTACTTTACAACAAAGATTACGGTGTAGATTGGGCAAATCCATATTTATCCTCTTGTTTCGGCCAGCACTCTCTTGCCGGATGGCATTTGTATGATTTAGCTGAAGCGCTGCTTTTATTTGTAAAGCAAGAAACAGATGATGATGTGATTGCGCTCAATAAGCGTAAATTCCGGGTGTTCGTGCGCCGGGAAGAAAAGTTAATTTACTTCTTTGATGTCACGGAACAGACGCAAATTGAGAAAATGTATGAAGATCAACGAACAGTGCTGGCAGTCATTTATCTCGATAACTATGATGAAGTGACGCAAGGATTGGATGATCAACTCCGTACGAACATTACAAGTCATGTAACTTCTTTGTTGAACGAATGGGCTTTAAAGCACGGCATCTATTTAAAGCGTGCTTCTTCTGAGCGTTTCTTTGCAGTATTAAATGAAAGCATCCTCGTTCAATTAGAAAAAGGGAAATTTGATATCCTCGATCAGGTAAGAGAGGAAACATCGAAGAAAAATATTCCTCTTACGTTAAGTATCGGCGTCGGCTCAGGTGCTCTCATGCTGCCGGAACTAGGCGTGATGGCACAGTCCGGCCTTGACTTAGCTCTAGGAAGAGGCGGCGATCAGGTAGCAATTAAACAGGCGACAGGCAAGGTGAAATTCTACGGCGGAAAGACAAATCCGGTAGAAAAGCGCACAAGAGTGCGTGCACGCGTGATTTCACATGCCTTAAAGGATCTTGTTCTAGAAAGCAGCAATGTGATTATCATGGGGCATAAGTCGCCTGATATGGATGCAATCGGTGCTGCCATTGGAATTTTGAAGGTAGCAGAGCTGAATCAGCGTGAAGGATATATTGTTTTAAATGAAAATGACCTAGATACAGGTATTAAGAGGCTCATGGAAGAAATTAAGAAAAATGCTGCTCTTTGGTCTCGTTTTATCAGCACAGAACAAGCCCTTGAGATTGCAACAGAAGAATCATTGCTTGTTGTGGTGGATACGCATAAGCCGTCAATGGTAATTGAAGAGCGGGTACTGAATAAAATCGAGAATGTTGTCGTCATTGACCATCATCGCCGCGGTGAGGAATTTATTGAAGACCCGCTTCTCGTATATATGGAGCCGTACGCTTCTTCTACAGCTGAGCTTGTAACAGAGCTCCTAGAGTACCAGCCGAAGCGTTTAAAGCTGAATATGCTGGAAGCTACAGCATTATTGGCTGGAATTATTGTGGACACGAAGAGCTTTACGTTCCGAACAGGCTCCCGTACCTTCGATGCAGCTTCTTATCTTCGTTCGCACGGGGCAGATACTGTTCTTGTTCAGAAGCTTCTTAAAGCAGATATGGATCACTACTTAAAGATTGCAAAAACCATTCAAAATGCGTACATTTATAAAAATGGAATTGCAGTGGCAAAAGCAGAGGACGGCGAGTACTACGACCAAGTTCTGATTGCGCAAGCTGCAGATACACTCCTGACTATGACAGGAGTAGTAGCTTCCTTTGTAATCGCTAAAAAGAAGGAACACTCGATTGGAATGAGCGGCCGTTCCTTAGGCGACATCAATGTCCAAATTATTATGGAAAACTTAGGCGGAGGCGGACATTTAACAAATGCGGCCACGCAATTACAAAATATGTCTCTTGAAGAGGCGGAGTCGCAGCTTCGAGATGTAATTGACGAGTATTTAGAGGGGGATACAAAATCATGAAGGTAATTTTTTTAAAAGATGTAAAAGGTAAAGGGAAAAAGGGAGAAGTAAAAAACGTAGCGGACGGCTATGCACATAACTTCTTATTGAAACAAGGACTTGCAGTTGAAGCAACAAATACAAATGTAAAAACATTGGACGCGCAAAAACGCAAAGAAGAAAAAGATGCACAGCTGGAGCTTGAAAACAGCCAAAAGCTGAAAGAAACATTAGAAAAGCTGACAATAGAGTTGAAAGCAAAGTCTGGCGAAGGCGGCCGTTTATTCGGTTCAATCACAAGCAAGCAAATCGCAGATGTGCTGCAAAAAGCACATGGCATTAAAATTGATAAGCGTAAGTTTGAAATGGCAGATGCGATTCGCGCATTAGGTCATACAAATGTACCTGTTAAACTTCACCCGCAAGTGACAGCAACAGTGAAAGTACATGTAACAGAGCAATAAACTTGCGTATGAGGAGGTATTGAATGTGACTGACGTGTATACTGATCGTACTCCTCCGCAAAATATAGAAGCTGAACAAGCCGTTTTAGGAGCTATCTTTCTTGAGCAGGAAGCGTTAACGGTAACTTCTGAAATTTTGATGCCGGAAGATTTTTACCGAACAGCTCATCAAAAGATTTATCAGGCGATCCTTACTCTTACAGACAAAGGAGAGCCGGTGGACTTAGTAACGGTAACAGCAGAGCTCGCCGACCAAAATCTGTTAGATGAGGTCGGCGGTGTTTCGTATTTAGCTGAATTGGCGAATTCTGTTCCCACTGCAGCTAATGTGGAATACTATGCTCGCATTATTGAGGAGAAATCGATTCTTCGCCGTTTAATTCGGACAGCAACAACTATTGCTTCTGATGGATATGAACGAGAAGATGATGTAGAAGGCTTATTGAGTGAAGCGGAGCGCAAAATTTTAGAGGTGTCACAACAAAAGAATACGAAGGGCTTTCAAAACATTAAAGATGTCCTCGTAGTGACGTATGATAAAATTGAGCTGCTTCATCATCGTAAAGGTGATGTTACAGGTATTCCAACAGGGTTTACGGAGCTTGATAGAATGACTGCGGGCTTTCAGCGCAATGACTTGATTATTGTCGCTGCCCGTCCTTCTGTAGGGAAAACCGCATTCTCTTTGAATATAGCACAAAACGTAGCAACCAAAACAGATGAAAATGTAGCAATCTTTAGTTTAGAGATGGGGGCAGATCAGCTTGTAATGCGTATGCTGTGTGCGGAAGGAAATATCAATGCACAGCGCTTACGTACAGGAGATTTGACCACTGAGGATTGGGCTAAGCTTACGATGGCAATGGGAAGTCTCTCAAATGCTGGTATTTACATTGATGATACACCGGGCATTCGTGTGGGAGAAATTCGTGCGAAATGCCGTCGATTGAAACAGGAAAGCGGCTTAGGAATGATTTTAATTGATTATCTGCAGCTTATTCAGGGAAACGGCAAAGGCGGAGAAAACCGTCAGCAGGAAGTATCAGAAATTTCACGTTCCTTAAAATCGCTTGCACGTGAGCTGCAAGTGCCGGTTATCGCTCTTTCGCAGCTATCACGCGGCGTAGAATCGCGGCAAGATAAACGACCGATGATGTCTGATATTCGTGAATCAGGAAGTATTGAGCAGGATGCTGATATTGTAGCGTTCTTATACCGTGACGATTACTATGACAAAGAAACCGAGAAAAAAGATATCATTGAAATTATCATTGCGAAGCAACGTAATGGTCCAGTTGGAACAGTTGAGCTCGCTTTCGTAAAAGAATACAATAAGTTTGTGAACCTAGAACGCCGTTTTGACGAATCTGGTGCATCATAGGCATAAAAATGAGAACACATCACATGATAAGGATGTGTTCTTTTTCTGTATAGAAACGGAGTTACAATTTAAATTTCATTCGAAAATACAACATTGACACGAACAAAAAAACAAATGAAAAAATAAACGTTCGTATTTTCCGTTGACATCTATCAACAGTTTGGTAAAATGGTAATTGTTTAAGTTCGTTTGAAATATTTGGAGGTGCTTGGAATGTCTTCAGTAGTAGTGGTAGGAACACAGTGGGGAGACGAAGGAAAAGGTAAAATTACGGATTTCCTTTCGCATCATGCAGAAGTGGTAGCACGCTACCAAGGCGGAAATAATGCAGGTCATACAATTGTATTTGATGGTAAGCGTTATAAACTTCACTTAATCCCGTCTGGTATTTTCTATAAAGAGAAAATTTGTGTAATCGGGAATGGTATGGTAGTTGATCCAAAAGCGTTAGTGGAGGAGCTTGCATATTTGCACGGTCACGGTGTTAGCACAGATAATCTGCGCATCAGCAATCGTGCTCATGTTATCTTGCCTTACCATTTAAAGCAGGATGAACTGGAAGAAGATCGTAAGGGCGCAAACAAGATCGGAACAACGAAAAAAGGTATCGGCCCTGCATATATGGATAAAGCGGCGCGTGTTGGCATCCGCATTGCAGACCTTTTAGAGAAAGAAGAATTCTATACGAAGCTTGAGTGTAACTTAACGGAGAAAAACCGTCTATTCGATAGAATGTATGATACAGAAGGATTTAAGATTGAAGATATTTTTGAAGAATATTATGAGTACGGTCAACAAATCAAAAAGTACGTATGTGACACATCCGTTGTGTTGAATGATGCGTTGGATGAAGGACGCCGCGTTCTATTTGAAGGTGCGCAAGGTGTTATGCTTGATATTGACCAAGGCACATATCCATTCGTTACATCTTCTAATCCAATCGCTGGCGGTGTAACAATCGGCTCCGGTGTAGGTCCTTCTAAAATTAATCATGTTGTAGGTGTATGTAAAGCATATACAAGCCGTGTTGGTGATGGTCCGTTCCCGACAGAACTTAATGATGAAATTGGTCATCAGATTCGTGAAGTGGGACGTGAGTACGGTACAACTACAGGCCGTCCGCGCCGTGTAGGATGGTTTGACAGTGTAGTTGTAAGACATGCACGCCGTGTAAGCGGTCTTACAGACTTATCTTTAAACTCTATTGACGTATTAACAGGTATTCCTACGCTGAAAATTTGCGTAGCTTATAAGTATAAAGGAGAGACTCTCCAAGAGTTCCCTGCAAGCTTGCGCATTTTATCTCAGTGTGAGCCTGTATACGAAGAGCTTCCAGGCTGGACAGAAGATATTACAGGTGTAAAAACATTAGGTGAGCTGCCGGCAAACGCAAGACATTATGTGGAGCGTGTTTCTCAGTTAACAGGTATTCCTTTATCTATGTTCTCTGTTGGACCGGATCGTAACCAAACAAATATTATCCGCAACGTATATGGTGTTTAAATTTGTTGTTTTCTGATTGCAAATAAGATATAGTAAGTAACGGAAGAACCCATTCCTCATGGGTTCTTTTTTGTGGTCACTTTTTTTGAAAAAAGTATTGCAAAATGGGTTTTATCTATGGTATTATAAATCTTGTCGTCATGAAATAAAGGGCGTCAAGTGAAATAGGTTTACACTCATACATAATGAGTACGCTTCTCTGAGATGAGGACGTCCAGAACAAGGAATAACCTTAAGTTTAATCTTTCATTATTATGAGCCATTAGCTCAGTCGGTAGAGCATCTGACTTTTAATCAGAGGGTCGAAGGTTCGAGTCCTTCATGGCTCACCATTTTTTCTTGTGGCCCGTTGGTCAAGCGGTTAAGACACCGCCCTTTCACGGCGGTAACACGGGTTCGAATCCCGTACGGGTCACTTTATATATGGTTCCGTGGTGTAGCGGTTAACATGCCTGCCTGTCACGCAGGAGATCGCGGGTTCGATCCCCGTCGGGACCGCCATTTTGTTTTACCGCAGATGCGGTTTTACATAGATAGTTTGGCTCGGTAGCTCAGTCGGTAGAGCAGAGGACTGAAAATCCTCGTGTCGGCGGTTCGATTCCGTCCCGAGCCACTTCAAAGGTACTAAGTGGGCCCGCTTAGTGCCTTTTCAATTTGGAAAAAAAATCTCATATTTTACAAACACGCCTACATCTTTTAAAATAAGAAGTAAGACCGCCTCTAGCAGCAGCTAGAGGTTTTTGTGTAAAAATAACGAATTTTCGGGAGGAATGGAGCAAATGATGGGAAAAAAGATTTTAGTCGTTGATGATGAAAAACCAATTGCTGATATCCTGAAGTTTAATCTTGAAAAAGAAGGCTTTGAAATTGTCGTAGCTCACGACGGGGAAGAAGCGATTGAAAAGGTAGAAGCAGAGCAGCCGGACATGATTTTGCTTGATATTATGCTTCCGGGAAAAGACGGTTTAGAAGTATGCCGCGAATTAAGAAAAACATATGAGATGCCAATTATTATGCTTACAGCAAAGGATTCCGAAATTGATAAAGTATTAGGCTTAGAGCTGGGTGCAGACGACTATGTAACAAAGCCGTTTAGCACACGTGAACTATTGGCGCGCGTAAAAGCGAACTTACGACGTCATCAGCAAGGCGGAGGAAACGAAAAAGAAGAAAACATTGAAATTGAAGTGGGCCCGATTGTTATTAATCCAAATGCATACAGCGTGGCAAAGCGTGAAGAAAATATTGAATTAACGCATCGAGAGTTTGAACTTCTTCATTACTTGGCAAAACATCTTGGACAGGTTATGACGCGTGAGCATTTACTGCAAACAGTATGGGGGTATGACTACTTTGGTGACGTTCGTACAGTGGATGTAACGGTTCGTCGTTTGCGTGAAAAGATTGAAGACAATCCAAGTCATCCAACTTTAATTGTTACGCGAAGAGGAGTCGGCTATTATCTTCGTGACCCAGAGCAGGAATAATTCATGAAAAAAGTTGGATTTTTTCAATCCATTCATTTGAAATTTGTTTTAATTTATATGCTTTTGATTTTGCTTGCGATGCAAATCATCGGTGTGTATTTCGTACGTGAATTAGAAAAAAGGCTTGTTGATACTTTTCAGACGTCGTTAACGAAACGTACAGATCTATTAGCATATAACTTAAAAGAAGAATTTTCAAAGGAAAGGGAAAAAAGTGATCCTCCGATTCAAGTAGCCATAGAAAACTTATTAAAAAGTTTTATTTCAACCCCAAAAGATGATGTCCAAGAAGTGCAGTTTATTGATGAAAACAGCCGCGTGGTAGCTACATCCGATCCATATAATCAAGGAATTGTCGGAAAGAAAATAAATGACCTTCGTGTAAAACAGGCACTTGTATCAGGTAATGCCCCTGACAATCTTAAGATAGAAAGAGCTCGTGACAGCGGAAAACGCATGCAGATAAAAGTTGTACCGATTGTGGTAGAAGGAAAGACAAAAGGCGTTATTTATATCACTGCTTCTATAGAAGAAGTGTATGTGCAAATGAAGGAGATCAATCAAATCTTTGCTACAGGTACAGTCATTGCGTTAATTGTAACAGCAGTACTGGGGATTTTATTGGCGCAAACGATTACGAGACCTATTTCAGATATGCGCAGACAAGCGTTAGAGATGGCAAAGGGAAATTACTCTCGTAAAGTAAAAGTATATGGGTATGATGAAATTGGGCAACTGGCGCTGGCATTTAACAATCTAGCCAAAAAACTGCAGCATGCCCGTGCTTCCACAGAGAGCGAGCGCCGTAAATTAACATCGGTTCTTTCTCATATGACGGACGGCGTAATTGCCACTGACCGAAAAGGTCGTATTATCTTATTAAATGATCCAGCAGAAAAGATGCTGAATGTTTCACGTGAAACAGCGCTTGATCAGCCGATTTTAGAGATTCTGGGCATTGAAAGTGAATATACCTTAGATCATTTATTTGAAGAGCCGGATTCTGTACTGCTTGATTTCAGTACACGCGATGAGCCATATATTTTACGTGCCAGCTTCTCGGTCATTCAAAAGGATACGGGGAAGGCAAACGGTTTAATTGCAGTTCTATATGATGTAACGGAGCAGGAGCGTATTGACAGAGAGCGCAGGGAGTTTGTTGCGAACGTGTCTCATGAGCTCCGTACGCCTCTTACAACGATGAGAAGCTACCTTGAGGCATTAAGTGAAGGAGCATGGCAAGATCCTAACATAGCGCCAAACTTCTTATCTGTAGCGCAAGATGAAACAGAACGTATGATACGTCTGGTGAATGACCTTCTTCGGCTATCTAAGATGGATAGCACAGAGTATCATCTAATGAAGGACTGGGTAGAGTTTACTGAGTTCTTCAGCCATATCATTGATCGTTTGGAAATGTCTAAGGAGCAAAATGTTTCCTTTAAACGGGCTTTTTCAAAGAAAAGCAGGTTTATTGAAATTGATGAAGATAAAATTACACAGGTTCTTTATAATATTATCTCAAATGCATTAAAGTACTCTCCAGAAGGCGGAACTGTTACGTATCGACTGCGCGAGCGGGGCGAAATGCTGGAAATCAGCATCAGCGACCAAGGAATGGGGATACCGAAAGAGAATGTGGATAAAATTTTTGATCGCTTTTATCGTGTAGATAAAGCAAGATCACGACAAATGGGCGGAACGGGTCTTGGTCTTGCAATTGCCAAGGAAATGATACAGGCGCATGGCGGATCTATTTGGGCAAAGAGTGAAGAAGGAAAAGGAACGACGATTTATTTCACTCTTCCGATGGAAAAGGACCAAGAGGATGATTGGGAATGAACATGGAAAACTTTAAAACCATTTTACTCATCAATCTAGTTGCCATCAGCTTATTTTTATCCTATAGCCTATGGACGTCACAGCCCGCTTCTAATTCATTTCAACAGCAAAAGTATGTGCAGGATGACGCTGTTATAGCAAAGAAAGAAGTATCTGATTTAATATTTCCCTCACGCATGATTGTTCATAAAGGGAATGCTCATATAGCGAGTGAACAAAACGTGTATATTAATGATATGTATAAAGCGTTGGAGCAAGGAGAGTTTCATGACTTTAAAGATGTATCTTATAAAGTTTCCATAAAAGAATTTCTCTCCTTTGTTCATGGCGACAACAAAACAGAGCTTGAGTTCACTACAGATATCCCATTTGATGCAATGAAAAGTGTTTTTTCTATTAAAGATAAAGGCTTAAGCAACTATAGCTTTGATCGTATTGTTATTAATTTTGATCCGGGTATAAGTCATGATGACGCCATTAAAACATATTTCATTTCGTATGATAAGAGAAAAATATATGAAATGACGCTAAAAGGCTATAAACTAAAGCAATTGGAAAATATACGAAATCAATTTACGGCAAAAGGCGGAAAAGACTACTTCATGTATCGGCTTGATGATGCACGTGCCGTTTTCTTGCCGGAAGCAGAGGTTGCACTCCCAAGTATACCGTATGTAACAAGCGAGCTACCGGAGGAAATGTTCAAAAACGCCCTGTTTACAGATCCTCGCTATGTAAAAAAAGATGAGACAGAAACTGAAGAAACATATACGGATGGCACACGTCTGCTGCAAGTCAATAAAGGGACCCAGATGTTGAATTATGAAAATTCCTCAGTTTCGAGCAATGAATATGTAACAGCCGGCTTGCTTGTGCAAAGAAGCATCAATTCCATCAATAGCCACGGCGGATGGACAGATTCCTATCGTTTTCATTATGTAAGCCCTAAAAAAGGAGAAACGGTCTTCCGTCTTTACGCGGATAATAGCTATCCTGTTTTTAGTGAAAAAGAAATGGCTTCGTTAAAGCAAACGTGGGGTGTTGAAGAACTTAGCACCTACAAGCGTCCTCTATTTAAGCTGCTCCTAAAAGGAGAGGAAGAAGAAAGCACCAAGCTTCCGTCCGGGCGAGCAGTTATAGCTTTATTGGAAAAGATGCCGAATGCAGATATGAAAAATATTAAGAGCATCGATTTTGGATATGAAATGGTTCCGGAAGTCGGGATGAGCGGCGGGAAAATTAATGTGATTAAGCTAAAGCCAATTTGGTTTATTTCATATGAATCCGCTAAGAACGGTCAGCTTTATAAAAAGATTTCTTGGGATACAGTAAAAGGAGGGGATCTTATTGGATTGGAGTAAAATTAAGAATATCTTTATCATTACGTTCTTAATCCTGGATCTCTTCCTTGTTTTCCAGACTATTCAAAAGCGTAACAGCAATCAGCTTGAGCCTATGGCGGTCACACCGCTCGAAGACCGCTTGGCAGAAGATAAAATCACGTATGTAGACCTGCCGAAAGAACCGACAAGAGAAGCTTATATTACAGGAAAAAGCAAAGTATTTAAGGAAGAGGAAATTCACTCCCTCAAAAATCAAACCGCTTCTTTAGAAAACAGCAATACGATTACAAGCAAGCTCAAGGACCCTTTGTTGATTCCGAAAAGCGACAAGGGTTATTTTTTTGAAGAATTTTTACGAACTTATATTTTTGAAGGATCAAAATATAAGTATTGGAAAACAGACGAGAAAGAGAAAAAGATTTATTTCTTCCAGCAATATAAAAATAAGAATATTTTTCTTAATGATTATGCAATGCTTATTGCAAACTTCAACGATAAGAATGAAATTACTTCTTATACACAAACCATGCTGACAGCTGTTTCAGAGATGGGCGGGCGCAATAAGGAGCAAGATATTGTTACATCTGTAAAAGCATTGGAAACATTGTATCTAAAGAATGAAATTAAGCCGGGAAGCCGGATAACAAAGGTAGAAATGGGCTACTATGCCATTGTTATTCCGTCATCAGGGGCACAAGTTATTGCGCCGACATGGCATTTTGTCGTAAATGGAAAAGATGATTATTATGTCAATGCGATAGAAGGACAATTTATCAAGATTGGCAAGGATAACAAGTAATGGAGTGAAAAAAGATGAGTTTACATTTCAGTATACTTGCCAGCGGAAGTACGGGAAACATGCTGTACGTAGGGACAGACAAGCAGAAGCTATTGGTGGATGCAGGGCTTAGCGGGAAAAACGCGGAAGCCCTTTTTCAGCAAGTCGGAGCGAATCTGCAAGATCTATCTGGCATTTTAGTGACGCATGAGCATAGCGACCATATTAAAGGATTGGGTGTTCTGGCTCGCAAATACAAGCTCCCGATTTATGCGAATGAAAAAACATGGAGAGCAATGGAGCCGCTTATCGGCAATGTTTCAACCGATCAAAAATTTATATTCCCTGCCGGAACTGTGAAAACATTTGGGGATATTGATGTAGAATCCTTTGGTGTTTCTCATGATGCTGCGGAGCCGATGTTTTACGTATTTCATCATGAGGGCAAGAAGTTAGCTATCATCACAGATACGGGTTATGTAAGCGACCGAATGAAAGGTGTTATTAAGGGAGCTGACGTCTTTATTTTTGAAAGCAATCATGATGTAGATATGCTTCGCATGGGCCGCTACCCGTGGAGTGTAAAACGAAGAATTTTAAGCGATGTGGGGCACGTTTCTAATGAAGACGCCGCTCTCGCTATGACAGATGTGATTACAGACAATACAAAGCATATTTATTTGGCGCATTTAAGCCAGGATAACAATATGAAGGAACTGGCGAATATGTCAGTATCGCAAGTATTGGAAAGCAAAGGAATGCCTGTCGGACAAGCATTTCTTATTCATGATACGGATCCGAAAATACCGACGAAAATTCAATACGTATAATTTATCCTTTTGGCGAACAATACAAGAGAGATGTTTTCCAAAAGGACAGGTGAACGTATATGGGTTTCTATGATGATAACGAGTATAAAAGAAACAGAAAAGTTAATAAAAAGGTAGTAATTTCCGGTGTGGCCGGCGCTGTTGTGGGAGCTACTTTGTTTGCATTTGCTGTACCTACCTTCTCCAAGCTTGGCTGGATTCAGGAGGAAGGAAAAACAGAAGCAAGCGAAACACGCAACTATGCGGCTCCTGCAAAGCAAGAAATTGTGAATGTGGATGTTCGTTCCGGTTTTATCAGTGCTGTAGATAAGGCATCCGATGCGGTTGTCGGAGTTATCAACATCCAGCGCGACAGCTTTTCTGAAGCGGATGCAGAGGCAGGAACAGGATCGGGTGTCATCTATAAAAAGGGCAATGGCAAAGCAAATATTGTTACAAATTATCATGTCATCGAAGGTGCCAACCGAATTGAGGTCAGCCTAACCAATGGAAAGAAAGTCCCTGCTCAAATATTGGGGGGAGACAAGGTCATGGATTTGGCAGTGCTGCAGATCGATGAAAAATTTGCGCCGAAGGTTATTGAAGTCGGTGACAGCAATACAGTGAAGCGCGGTGAGCCTGTTATTGCAATTGGGAACCCGCTCGGGCTCGAGTTCTCTGGAACTGTTACACAAGGAATTATCTCTGCCACTGAGCGTATCGTACCAGTGGACTTAGACAATGACAAGCACTATGATTGGCAAGTGGAGGTGCTGCAGACGGATGCGGCCATTAACCCTGGAAACAGCGGAGGAGCACTTGTCAATGGAGCGGGGCAATTGGTCGGAATCAACTCCATGAAGATTTCTGCGAAAGACGTACAAGGAATTGGCCTTGCAATTCCTATTACAAGGGCGATTCCAGTCATTGATGAACTTGAGAAAACAGGAAAAGTAAAACGCCCATACTTAGGTGTGGAGCTTCGTTCACTCAACGAAATTCCGAGTTACTACTTTGACAAAACGCTCAAGCTGCCGCCAAATGTAGTTGACGGCGTTTGCATACTGGATGTAAAAAGCCCTTCTCCAGCTGCCCAAGTAGGACTGAGAGAATATGACGTCATTGTTGAAGTGGACGGGAAGCCAGTGCGTGATATTATTGAATTCCGTACAATCCTGTACAAAAAGAAAATCGGTGATAAAATGAAGATAGGTTTTTATCGCGGAACGAAGAAAGAAGCAACAACCGCGACACTTGGTGAAGGTTAATGATAAACAGGAGAGTCTTCTCTCCTGTTTTCTTATGATAATCAGCAGATAAAAAGTATGTATATCAGAAAATATATTTGAGGTGATACAATGAACATTTTATGCTGTCTTGAGCATGTAGAACTTGCATTGGATATTATTGTGGATGAGTTTGAAACGCCGCCGGTTATACACAATGTGGATAACTCTTTAGAAACATGCGAATATTGTCAAAATAAAGCGATATATGTTGTATCGAACGCAGATTCTGATACAAGATGTGGATGACGGTTGTGGATATGTTGATAACTTCTGTGGATAAGATGTTTGTAAAGTGAGGAATATTTGTGAATATCACGATTATAACAATTGGCAAGTTGAAGGAAAAATACTTAAAACAAGGAATTGATGAGTATTTAAAAAGATTATCTTCCTATGCAAAGGTAGAAATTATAGAGCTGCCAGACGAAAAAGCACCAGAAAATTTAAGCGAAGCTGACATGGAAATCGTCAAAGAAAAAGAAGGAAGCCGTATTCTTGAAAAAATTTCAGATGATACACACGTTATTGCGTTAGCGATTGAAGGGAAAATGAAATCTTCTGAGGACCTTGCGAAGGATATGGATCGGCTTGCTACATATGGAAAGAGCAAGGTAGCATTTATTATTGGTGGCTCGCTCGGGTTGAGCAGTCAGGTGATGAAACGCGCTAATGATGCTCTTTCCTTCTCAAAAATGACGTTTCCACATCAGCTAATGCGATTGATTTTACTGGAGCAGGTGTATCGGGCGTTTCGGATTAATCGGGGGGAACCGTATCATAAGTAAATGAGGTTTTTTAGTAACTGAAATATTTAGAAAAAATCCAGCAGCAAATAGCTGCTGGGTTGTAGTTTTATAGATGATATAAAAGCGTTAGAAAAAATCGTTACAACTCTTTTAAGCTAGTCTCATCTTAAAATCTTGATAGCTAAATTCGCGCACGACTTGACAATCACCATCTTTATCTCGTACTGCAATGGCTGGCAATGGCATGCCGTTGAATGTGTTGGTTTTCACCATTGAGTAAATCGCCATATCCCCAAAAACTAACCTGTCGCCGCTCTTTAATGGCTGATCGAAAGAATAATCTCCTATTACATCGCCTGTAAGGCAGGTTTGCCCGCCAAGTCGATATGTAAATGGCTTCTCGCCAGTTTCGCCTGAACCAAAAAGAGGTGGACGATATGGCATTTCCAATACATCGGGCATATGACAAGTTGCTGAGGTGTCAAGAATGGCAATCTCGATTCCGTTTTTATGGATATCAAGTACAGATGTGATCAGATAGCCTGCATTGAGCGCAATGGCTTCTCCTGGTTCAAGGTATACTTCTAAACCGTATTTATCCTGCATTCTCTTAATACAAGCTTCTAGTGTTGGGATATCATAATCTTCTCTTGTGATATGGTGACCACCGCCAAAGTTGATCCATTCCATTTGTGGCAGCCATTGTCCAAACTTTTCTTCCACTGCATTTAGAGTTGTCTCTAAATCGTCTGAGTTTTGCTGGCAAAGGGTATGGAAGTGCAGTCCTGAGACACCTTCAAGCAAATCCGGACGAATATCTTCCTGTTTTGCACCGAATCTGGAACCTAGTGAACATGGATCATAGATTTCATGTCCAACTTGTGTAGAGCATTCAGGGTTGATGCGCAAGCCCACTTTCCTACCAGCTTGAAGAGCTTTATCTTTGAATTTTTCCAACTGTGAGAAGGAATTAAAGATAATATGATCGCAAATGGATATAATTTCGTCGATTTCGTCTTCACGATAGGCAGGGGCAAAGACATGATTTTCTTTGCCCATTTCCTCGTAACCCAGGCGAGCTTCGAATAAGCCACTCGCTGTTGTGCCACTTAAATATTTTCCAATCAGGGGATACATTGTTGTCATAGAAAAAGCTTTTTGTGCCAACACAATCTTTGCTCCTGTACGCTGCATGACGCCATTCAGGATTTTTAGATTTTTTTCGACGAGGTCTTCATCGACTACGTAACAAGGTGTTGGTAATTCTTCAAACCGCATTTTAACGAACTAGCTCCGATTCTTTTGTTTTTGCAGGCTCATCATTAACAAGCACTGGATTAAAGTCTTCTACCCATGGAAGTCCCCATTTGTTCAACGCTTCCATGAATGGATCTGGATCAAATTCTTCAATATTGTATACGCCCGGTTTGTTCCACTTTCCAGTCAGAATCATAGCTGCTCCAATCATGGCAGGAACACCTGTTGTATAAGAGATGGCTTGAGAACCAACTTCTGTGTAGCATTCTTGGTGGTCACAAACATTGTATACATAGTATGTTTTATCTTTGCCGTCTTTTTTCCCTTTGAAGATACAACCAATGTTTGTTTTTCCAACTGTACGTGGTCCTAGCGTTGCTGGATCCGGTAATACAGCCTTTAAGAACTGAAGTGGAATGATTTGTTTTCCTTCGAACTCAATTGGTTCAATGGAAGTCATTCCTACATTTTCAAGGGCCTTTAGGTGAGTAAGGTAACTTTCGCCGAATGTCATGAAGAAACGGATACGCTTAAGTCCTGGGATGTTTACAGCAAGAGATTCAAGCTCTTCATGGTAAAGCAAATACATATCCTTCTCGCCAACTTCAGGGAAGTTATAGCCGCGTTTGATTTCCATTGGTTCCGTTTCGATCCATTCACCATTTTCCCAATATCTTCCGTTTGCAGAAACTTCACGTATATTGATTTCAGGGTTGAAATTCGTTGCGAAAGGATATCCATGATCCCCGCCATTACAGTCAAGAATGTCGATGTATTCAATTTCATCAAAGTGATGTTTTAGTGCATAAGCAGAAAATACACCTGTTACACCTGGGTCAAAGCCGCTGCCTAAAAGAGCTGTAATTCCAGCTTTTTCGAAACGCTCGCGGTATTCCCACTGCCATTTGTATTCAAATTTTGCTGTATCTTCCGGCTCATAATTTGCTGTATCCAAGTAATGTGTTTTGGTTGCAAGACAAGCCTCCATGATGGTTAAATCCTGGTATGGTAATGCTAAGTTCATGACGATATCTGGTTTTACTTCTTCAATTAAAGCGATTAGCTCATCAACATTATTTGCATCCACTTGTGCAGTGGTAATTTTCGTTTTGCCGCCATCTAATTTGGCTTTTAACTCATCACATTTAGATTTTGTACGGCTTGCGATACAAATCTCTTCAAATACATCACTGTTTTGAACACATTTGTGGATAGCTACTGATGCCACTCCACCACAACCTATAATAAGTGCTTTTCCCATTCTTCTAGCTCCTAACTATATAAAGTTTTGAAAAATAAAAGGAATTCCGTAACAGCCCAACTAGCGGAGTATCTGGCACTTGCGATTTTTTGTAGAAAAGGATGACTGTTATAGCTCCTCAAAACAAAAAAGCAAGTGCAAAAACGCATAACCGCGCATCACACTTGCTTTAGATATAATCATCAATATTAAAAAAGCATAGGTAACTCCATAACAAAAGCAATTTGTATACACTGGGGCTTTTGTAAGAAGGCTCTTTAATATTCGGAATATATCATAAAAGGATCAGAGTCTATATAGCAAATAAGTACTTTTACCACTCTTATTGACCGTTTCACAAGTTGATGTGCACATGCACTGGTTGTAAAGTAACCAACTTATAAAATTTGAGCTTTTAACTCAATCAATAAGGCAACTAAAGTTGCCAATCGGCATTTGACCCGGCTGTCCGTATGGCCTTAACATTCTTAAGAGAAGTGGTCAAAATTATCTGCTTGGAAAGATCCAGATATATTGAATAGCAGCTTTCCAATTTACGCACCTCTTTATATTATCACATACAATATATATAGCAATAGGCAAAATTTAGATTATTTATTAAAAATACAATATATAAAGATGCCCAAATGGTTTGCGAAAAAACCAATCTGCAAATGCTTGTTTTAAATCTGAAGGCGTAACCGGCAAACTATAAAGATGATTTAGTTAAAATACCCTCATATAGATACATCACGGTGAACCCTACCATAAATAGATGCGATTTTCACAAAAATGAATATCAAAACTATGACTATTAATATCGATTTAAGTTCAATTGGTATTTGCTTATTAAGGCGATTATTCGCTATTATATAGGAGCCATCTCTTCTGTGTTGGCAGTGTTTCCTAGTCTAAATCAATATACCAAAATTGATATGTTTTTTATGCTTATTCCTGTAAATGACTATGCTTCAATGGCTACTAGTATTACTGCTAATTACACTCATCAAACTTTTATAGTTGCAAAAGTTGAGTAATTCAATTATGGAGGGAAATATGAATCGACTACTGTATATGGATTGGCTGCGTGTTTGTGCAACGTTTGGCGTTGTAATCATTCATGTTTCAGCTGGTTATGTATCAACATTACATCCAGGTCAAGAATTGAGCTGGTTTATAGGAAACTTTTTTGAGACACTTTCACGTTGGGCTGTCCCAGGATTTGTTATGATTAGTGGTGCTTTGTTGTTAAAAGATCAAAGAGAGCTACCATATTGGGAATTTTTAAAAAAGCGTGCAAGTAAGGTGATTATTCCTTTTGTAGGATGGAGCGTTTTGTTTTATATTTATGAAGTTTATAAGGGTTATTACCCTCCATCTATTAAAGAGGGTATAAAGCTATTCATTAATAATGGAATAACCGGTCACTTTTGGTTCCTTTATATGATTATAGGATTATATCTAATTACTCCTCTCTTAAAGGTATTTGTTAGGCACGCACAAAAACATCATATTGAGTACTTTTTAATCCTTTGGCTATATGCTTCTGTAGTTACAAAGGTATCAAATTTCTGGTTTGGTATGAAATTTTCCTTAGAACTGTTTTTTGTAACAGATTATGTAGGCTACTTCCTTTTAGGGTACTATCTTAATCAATTTGAAATCAAAAAGCGTTGGAGAGTGCTTTCATATTTTGGATTAATCATTGGTTTGATTGCTACGTTTCTATTTACTTATTATTACACAGTGAAAGGTGGAGGACAGCTCGATCAGTTTTGGTACGATTATTTCTCACCAACTGTTCTACTTTGCGCTGTTGGTCTATTTATATTCTTTCGTAATAATTTTAATGAGCGCCCATTATCATTTCTATTCAATGGAATCAATCAAGCAAGTCTAGGTATTTATATAATTCATTACTGGTTATTAAATAATTATTTATGGAGAATATTCCCCTATCTTGAGACGAATTTTCATCCAGTTATTGTAATTCCAATAAAGATTGCAATTACTTTAATCCTTAGTACTATTATCATATTAGTTTTAAAACGTATTCCGATAGTAAACAAATTGGTACCTTAATTTCCAAATTTATATGTTGATGAAAGACTTGAAAAGGGCATAACCATTTGTTCAGGTTACGTCATTTATAAAAAGAAAGCTTTACTACAATACAATAAAGGTGTAAAAAATGAACCCGGTATTTTGTGTGGTTCATTTTTTAATAAATTATTTGTAGTGAACATAAAGAATTACTTCAATATTGTTTGATTTCATTAAAAAGTCCTGATACGAAGATTATTGATTTTGAAAAAGATATCATTATGGTCACTACTCAGGTCCTATCCAAAATCAATACAAATAGAGGTAATTGTATCACGATTACCTCGTAAGCTATGTTTCAAATAATTCTATTTCTCCTGTTTTCATCACTTGTTTCATGGATTCAAACAGGTGCTTGGATGAGTCTGTTTCTGGCTTGCGGTTCAAAGGTTTCACTCAAATAGGTTCCAAATTTCCGATTTATATTCCAAAGTGTTCCTTCGCTGATGGACAGATCGAAAAAATGGTGAAAGAACTCTTTTGTCCGGGCAAAGGGAACCAATTGGTAGTGCATCATATACATGACTATGGTTTGCACATTTGTCCCGTATTGAACATGATGCCGCACATCTTCAGAGAAGGCAGACTCTGTTTTTACGCCACATCTCGCGCATGATTTCACTTCGGTCTCGTGTTGTGTCACCTCTAGCTGAATCGGCGGAATATCAAACACCTGACGCGTTTTCACTCGAATAACTGGCCGATCTTCTAAGGATTCACCGCAACAGGTATACGTCGTCACACGATGTTGGATGACAGAATCAGGATGAGGAACGTGATGGAGTGTATGACCTTCATGCCCTGGTTGCCCCCCTGTCTTACGGCCTATTTTTTCATGTAAACTCTTCGTTTTTGGTGTTTGTGACAATCTAAAAATGGTTCTTACGCAACTTTCACTAAAGTTGCGTAAGAACCATTTTTTAGTTGCCAAATACATTTAATGACGATGATATCCAAAATGTTGTTTATGTAGAAATCCCCCATAAAATATTATGGGGAGTTAGCCTAAATACATATAAATACTTTATGTTCAAAATCAACTATGTTCTTAGGTGATGTTCGGTGAACCGTACCATAAATAGATGCGATTTTATTGTCTTTATAATGATTTTGAAGGGCTAGTCTATTTTATTAAGATAAGATCATTTTTCATTAGCCCGCTTAAAGCGGGCTTTTTTAATACCAAGAAAGTCTTAAGATTTATATAAAGAGCTTGTTTAGATTTGATTAGTATCATTACCTTAGATGAATAAAAAGAACAGTTCAATGTTCTTGATACTTTTTCTCTGTATGTTAGTGAACAGATATATATTTTGTTTTTCAGGCGATACTATTTCCGATTAATACACTAACTCTAAAATCGTATGAATATCAGCCTTTGCCGATTTAGAGTTAGGGTTACAAATTAATCTGAGCCATATTTTTGATATCGTTCTATTCTTTTCTTTTTTACTATCGACAATGAATGTAATGGGGTGTTTTTTTAAGGCAGTGTTCTTTATAAGGAGATTTGCTTTCTCTATCAAATCGAGGATATTTAACCGATTATCATAATTATAAAGTTTAATAACATCTAAATGATCATTAAAAGATAGATGATCATGATCTTTTATACGCATATCTACTACTATAGTGCTTTTGAGTTGAAATTCTTCATTAAAATAACTTGGATCTATTACGTAGATCGGTAAACTCTTTTCCACCACTTTTAGGGATAATCTACCTTCCCTTTTTTTGATTGTTAAGCGTAGCCTTTTCATATAATTAAATGCATAGATTGTCCATTCTGTGAATAATGCTAGTAACAAGCTCGCAAATGGAATAATCATAAAAGGCTTTAAAATAAAATCAACTGGATTAAAACTTATATTCCATAAATGAATATTGAAAAAATTAAAAATGGTAAATGGTATGATAAGATTTAGGATGATATAAAGAATGATTGAGTATTCTTTCCAACTATTTTTACCTAAAATGTTAATCAAATTAACCATCTCCTTTTTTAGTAAGTCCGTTCATCAATTGCCTCCATTTTAACATAAAATAACTTGTTTTCTATAAAAACTATTAATCAAATTCTTTCATATATAGATAAGAATCTACATGCAGCTTACTTAATAGGATTGATTTTGTCTAAGTATGATTACTAGTATCGAATAAGGGGATTTACATATTTAGTCAAATTTCATCTTAATTCAAGGTCTAGTGTTTAGTTTAGCTTATGTTCGACAATCATTTATAGTATACTTTGCTAATTCAATTCCGTAAAAGTCAGTTCATGAAGGATAAAGAAATTTGATCAATGAAGAATCAGTGCTAAATAAGGGGTAAATAAAAACACAGGTTTTCATGTTGTGGTGAACCGTATCATAAGTAGTACAAAGTTCCTTTAAGAAAAGAATAAAAGAATAAAAGAATTATTCAATTTTCTTATTGTTATTAATTGTAATGATGTAAGTATAATAAATTACCGTCACTAAAAATTAGTGACGGTAATTTATTATATGCTTTAATGTAATTTTAAGGTTATTTTAGAATATAATTGCTATGAACTACTATTAACATTAATAAGTAAAGGAAGTAATGACATTGAAGGTTACTAGAATTTTATTATATTTATTTGTGTTATTTAATATCCTTGGGTTGCTGTATTGGATTACTTTAATGTTAATAGACATATTTAACTAATAGTAATAGATTAAGTGTTACTCAGCAATCTTTCTTTCTCAGGTGGCATGGAGTTGTTTTTTTCTCTTTTGTTTTCATTGGTTGTAAACAGAATATCTAGATTAAAATACTTATCAAGACTTAAATGATAAATTTTCGTTCTAAAAATGATTAATGTAAACGCACTCGTATAAAGAACAAGGCTCATTAAATTCATATTTCCAGAAAGTATGAAGTTAATGTGCATAAAGAGACAGATTAAGATTGATGGTATAGTAAGTAATCCCATTATAATAAGTACACCAAGAATGATTTGAACGATAGGAATGACATAGTTTAAAGTCATCACATATTCTAATGCTACGTTTTCAATAAGAACTTTATAAAACAATGGGACATTTGGCTTCTCTAATGCACTGATTAAATACTCATTCAGAAACACCCCAGGTTCTTTAAACCATAGTTTTTCGGAAATTTTGGTTACTCCAGCTAATAGCCAACCAATTCCAAAGAGAACACGCATTAAAATAATAAGAGATGGAAACAACCATCTTTTTTTATTTACTTTTGATTGAATTGCCATTCGAGTACTCCTCCTCTTTAAATATTTAGGTTGTTTTTCCTTATACAAACTTTTTTGCCTTAGGTAAAAAATAAGGACAAAAAAATTTGTATGTTTGATTTTGGACTCTTGCATTATATGCATTACTCTTAAAAAGTTTCCTTTACGCAAATTATTTTACCGCATCAAAAAGGATATTAGTAAACATTAATGGAGTATTTCTTTTTATTTTGTTAGAGCAGGAAACCTAAAAAAACCACACTAGGTTGTGGGGAAGAAGATTATATAGATATAAATACTTTTTGTTCGAAACTAACTATGTGCATTGTATTCTTACGGTAAACCGTATTATAAGTAAATAAGATTAAGAACTTTAAAAGCACATCCTTTGCTAATGTAGGTAACCTTAAAATAATTATTAAAGGTTTTAGAGGAGGTATTCTTTTATTGTTCGTTTTAGAATCTTTAGTATAATGTTAGTAAATAATAAAAGTACAAAATGGAGGAAATACATTGCCGCATTTAGTTATTCGAGGAATATCCAGTGAACAGATGAAGATAATCAGTAAACCGCTAGTAGAGGAGCTTGCAGAAATTTGTGAGTGTGATACGGATAACTTTACGTTGGAAGTAATGCAGTCTACTTTTGTGTTTGATGGGAAGGAAGTTCCGGCTTTTCCTTTTATTGAGGTAAAATGGTTTGAACGCGGACAAGAGGTTCGTGACAAGTTCGCACAAGCTGTGACGAAGCATATGATGTCAACTGATGTTTTGGAGGTAGAAGTTGCCTTTATTCCTTTTTCTGAGTCAGCTTATTATATTAATGGAAAAAGATGTGCAGAATAAAGGAACAATACTATATATGAGTGAATGATAATTTCGACATGTCCATGTGCTATGTGCAACGAAAAGGGAGTACGGCATGCTTCTTCTCTCTGGTTTACCCTTGTATGAACCGCTACAAAGGTTTGACCGCTTCTGCACGTCGCCGGATGATCTCTCTCCACTATCAACGGTTTTTTTATTCACTTGTATATAGTTGTGAAAGCAATTAACCTAGTTCTTATCAAGGAGCTAGGTTTTTCATTATTTAAGAATAAGGGAAGCAAACATTAGAATGATCATCGATAAAGTGGAGAGATATATTGTTTAATTCTCAACAATGATGTGAATGATAAAGTTAAGATATTTTTATAAAAAAAGAAATAATTCTCAATTATGCTGTAAAGTTATTGATATAAGAGCATACTGTAGTCTAAAATTTTATTTGCATTAAACAATTGTGTGTGGGGATAATGAAAAGCTGCATTCTCAGATAACAAGGGATTTTCAATCAACGAGGCGTTTAAAAAAGAGGAGTCGTTTTTAAAGTGCTGAAAGATCTATTAGCGCTGCATAAGGTTTCAAATGAGCCTCGGACGAGTCAAGTATGTTTATAGAAATCGTAGGATATACGAATCTTCATTTTTGGGATGTGTGAAATGATCAGTAAAGGATTAGCTTGGTTTCAAAAATTAAAAATTGGTTGGTCAGAATGGGGCATGATACTGCTTTTTATTCTTCCACCCGCTGGTATTGCAGTACTTTTATTGTCCGGTTGGCTGCATTTATACAGAGTCGTAAAAAGACGAAAGCCATTTGAACTCAAAATCGAAACGTTTTTCTTTTTGAGTTTATTCTTAGCTTCTGTTTTGGCATCTATCCAATTTCATAAATGGACGTATTTTGCTTCGCCTGCTCTTATCTTAGGCTATTTTGGCTTTTATTTGTATACGAAACAGCATGGCTCCTTATCCTCATTCCGTCATTGGATTTGGATTACTATCGGGGGTGGATTGTACGTTGCAGTATTGGGATTTATTCAGATGACTACACATACTGCTTACAGCACAGGGGGAGTGTTCAGCTTCCTTACGGGCACAAGGCTGTTTGGCTATGATCAGCCGGATCGCTTGTTCGGCAGTGCTTACAATCCAAACTTTGCTTCGTTTTTACTGCTTTATGCATTAGCGCTTCTGCTGATGGTGTTACTGCATCAAATGCATGGGACAGGACGGCGGGTTCACGTTTTGTTGATTACATGTATTTTTATTGTGTCGACAGCGATTATAGAAACGGGATCGCGTACTGGATTTGCCTGCATGGCTATGCTGCTTTTGCTCTTTTTTTTCCGCTTTCGCTGGAAGATTGGTGCGTTTTTGATCATTGTTTTTGCAGTCTGCAGTCAGGAGCTTATTCAATGGCTGCCGCGCACTACATATTTAGGAGAATCAATGGATACCCGAAAAATCATCTGGGAAACCAGTATACGTATATGGGAGAAATATCCATGTTTTGGCGTTACGATGCAGGGATTTCAAGATATGTATCAGAATTTTACCGGAGAGTATATTGCGCATCCCCATAATATTTTTCTTGCCTTTTTTGTCATTTATGGAACCTTAGGTGGGATGGCATTCTTACTTTTACTCGCTGTCCTGTTGTATCAACTAACAGCATTGTTAGTTTCCTGTCATACACACAAGGAGTTTTTCGAGATGTTTTTGTTTTTATTTCCGGTCACGCTTCTTACGGGCCTGTTTGACTATCCAATGTTTTCTCCGCAGACAGCGCTTCTTGCTGTAGGGCTGCTTGGCCAATGGGGTTATTATTTGAGAACATGCTCGTTCGCCCTAGATAGCAAAAAAGTTGGCGCGCTGAGACTTTTAAGGAAAAAGAATTCCTGACTGCGGTTCGTCTTGTCATGGAAGGAAAGTTAGGAAAGGAAGTAGCTGAAATCTGTAACCTTCATCGCCAATCTGTCTCAGAATATGTTCGTCGTTTTAATGAAGGTGGCTTAGACCTTCTTCTGGATCGTAAATTTGGCGAAGGGCGTCCTTGTTCACTGACAGAGGCGCAACAGAACGAACTGACGGAAACCATCTTACACAGTTCTCCGGCAAATCACGGGCTGGGAACCGCTGTGTCTTGGACAACGCCAATGATTCGTGAATATATCAAGCGCGCGTACGACGTTCACATGACCAGAACAGGTGTATTACGTATGCTTTGGCGCCTTTCTTTTTCTTACACACGTCCCACATATGTGCTGAAGAAAGCGAATCTCAAAAAGCAACAAGCCTTTTCACGCCAGCTCGAGTGGATAAAAAAAACGCTGTAAACGAGAACACAGTACTCTTGTATCAGGATGAAACACATATCCGTGCTTACCAAAGTCTGCACGCCACTTGGTCACAATCCGGTGTACAGAGGCAAATTCCAACGTACGGTCATCACGCTTCTGTCACATTGTTCGGGACAGCGGGTACGGGAAAGATTGTGACTTCCACAGTTTCTTCCAGTAAGAAGGAACAGTTCGTTGCTTTCTTGCGACTTCTCTTACAAGAATACACAGGAAAATTTATCATTTTAGTGACAGACAATGCCCCCATTTATCGCAGCCAAATGGTTCGGGATTTTCTAGAGGAACATAAAAACGCACTTATGGTGGTTCTATATTTCTAGCAAATTATTTTTGTAACAGAATCTTCTATGGAATTATCCTATATAAGTCCGCTTTGTTATTCCGACATATCTGTCGTTTGCCACGTAGAACAAAAGGGAAACTGCGCTCGCTCCCTCTCTATGGTCTACTCCTGCATGGACCACGAAAAGGGTTTGAGCGTTTCTACGCTTAGTCGGATGCTCTCTCCCACCTAAAAGAAAAGTTTTATGTCGATTTTTTTAGTTGCATTTATATATCTGCTTTTTATGCTGCTATTTTTGCTAATAAACCGTACCATAAGTAAATGGGGTTTTATAAAAAGAAGAACCATAAATTCTGAGAATTTTCCAAGAAAAGGCGGAATGATATATGTATTTGACCATTAAAGAAACAGCCGAGTACTTATCGCTGCCTGAATCGACCATCCGCAGCCTGATTCAGCAAAGACGGATTCGGGCGATTCATGACGGGGAGCAGTACCTTGTTTATAAAGAGCAGTTTAACGAGCATCTAAAGCAGCTGGAAAAAGCGAAAAAGCAGCTTGGAGAATGGAACAGCGAACCGATTCCGGAAGATTTCGATGTGAAGGATGAGGACTAGCAAACGCAAGAACGAATTTAAAATAAATATGGCATGAGTTCGGTACAAACTCATGCCGCCTGGTTCATCTAGTTTTTATTTGTGTCTATTTAACAGCAGTGTATTCATACGTAAGGTTTATTTTTAGAAAGAATGCAGCTAATTCAGTTAGCGTATTCCTTTCATTCTTGAGACTAATAAGAGCCGGTTTTTAATGCTCAATTAGGCTGCTTAGAGGTACGTTTTGTTCGTCCTGCGGTTGATTGAGCGGATAGATTCTAGCCGTTTCATTATTTTCATCAACCTGTTGAATATAGATTGGAACCCCTTCATAAGTAACATTAGCCATAACAGGTGAAGCAGCAATCTCTTTAGCACGTTGTTTGTGCATTCTCCTTTCCTCCTTTCCTTCTTATAAATTGTAATAGCTATATTATGTACTCCAAACTATTTAAGTATTCTACAGTACGAACGGAAAAAGGCTATTACAAATATTCTTTGTAAAAAACGAATAAACCTGAAATAAGATTATTTCATCAATAGAGAAGTGATTGGGTTTCATCCCATGCTAATATAGATTGCTGCGCAAATTTATTTTTATCAAATATTAGAAAAAGCTTTCTTAATACTGAAAACTATGATATTTTCTATAGTAAAGCATGATATGTTAGTTCAAAAGCTCTACTAGGGGTGTCCGATGGCCGGACTGAGAAAAGAATGCGTGGAATTCTTTGACCCTTTGAACCTGATCTGGATTATACCAGCGTAGGGAAGTAGTAACGAAGGCGTCTGCTGTCTGTTTTCTCAGCGCGCTGCTACTTTTTTGACGATTAATCAGGTTCTGTGTATACAGAACCTTTTTTTATTGTCCTTCATCTACTCGTTTGACTATAAAGGCAACGTGTAATGAACTATGCTGCAGCTCCTAGGTCGCACTATCGATCCATTTTAAGGAGGAAGTTACATGCAAAAGCAAAATGAAGTGAACATTGAATTAAAATCCCAATTTACGGGAAGTAAAAAAGTTTATGTCGAAGGCTCAAGACCAGATATCAAGGTCCCAATGAGAGAGATTGAGCTAAGCCGAACAGTAAGTTCTTTTGGGGAAGAAGACAATGCTCCTGTTCGTGTATACGATACGAGCGGCCCTTACACAGACTCGGATTACAATGTAGATATCAGACAAGGGTTGCCAGCTTTTCGCAAAAAATGGATCTTAGAACGTAATGATGTTGAGGCGTATGCAGGAAGAGAAATAAAACCTGAAGATAACGGATACCGTGAAGGCGATGTACGTGCAAATCTTGAGTGGTTCCCTAATGTAAATACAACACCTTTACGTGCTAAAAAGGGACATAATGTCACACAAATGCATTACGCTAAAAAAGGCATTATTACACCTGAAATGGAGTACATAGCTATTCGTGAAAATATCGATCCGGAGTTTGTTCGTGACGAGGTAGCAAGAGGAAGAGCGATTATACCGGCAAATATTAACCATCCGGAAACTGAACCGATGATTATCGGACGTAATTTTCATGTGAAAATAAATGCGAACATTGGTAATTCTGCTGTCACTTCTTCGATTGAGCAAGAGGTTGAAAAGATGACATGGGCTACTCGATGGGGCGCAGATACAATCATGGATTTATCAACAGGGAAAAACATTCATACTACGAGAGAATGGATTGTTCGCAACTCCCCAGCTCCAGTTGGGACAGTACCTATTTATCAAGCACTTGAAAAAGTAAATGGAATTGCTGAGGATTTGACATGGGAAGTTTATCGAGACACTTTAATTGAACAGGCGGAACAAGGAGTAGATTACTTTACGATTCATTCCGGCGTTTTATTGCGCTATATTCCATTAACGGCTAAACGTACAACAGGTATTGTATCCCGCGGCGGTTCCATCATGGCGCAATGGTGTTTAGCTCACCATAAAGAAAATTTCCTATACACACACTTTGAAGAAATATGTGAAATCCTGAAGCAATATGATATTTCCGTTTCGCTTGGAGATGGATTACGTCCTGGTTCCTTAGCGGACGCAAATGATGAGGCGCAATTTGCTGAGCTCGAAACGTTGGGCGAATTAACTGCAATTGCATGGAAGCACGATGTGCAAGTTATGATTGAAGGTCCTGGTCACGTGCCGATGCACATGATTAAAGAAAATGTTGATAAGCAAATGGAGATTTGTAAAGAAGCACCGTTTTATACATTAGGACCTTTAACAACGGATATCGCTCCAGGGTATGATCATATTACATCAGCTATTGGAGCTGCGATGATTGGCTGGTTTGGAACAGCTATGCTTTGTTACGTGACTCCAAAAGAGCACCTAGGATTACCGAATAAAGACGATGTTCGCGATGGGGTTATCGCATATAAAATTGCTGCGCATGCAGCTGATTTAGCGAAAGGTCACCCGGGCGCTCAAATTAGAGACAATGCTTTATCTAAAGCACGCTTTGAATTCCGTTGGAACGATCAATTTAACCTATCGCTTGATCCGGAACGCGCAAGAGAGTACCATGATGAGACGCTTCCAGCTGAAGGGGCAAAAACAGCTCACTTTTGTTCAATGTGCGGACCGAAGTTTTGCTCCATGAGAATTTCTCATGACATTCGAGGAATGGCAACGGAAGATATCGTAAACGAGGAAGTTTCAGTTGAAGAAGGAATGAGACAAAAAGCAGAGGAATTTGTTAATGATGGATCAAAAATCTATCGATGAAAGCAATTACAATGAGATAAAGAAAATAAAAAGAGAAATAGAAATCATGCAGCATAAAATACACCAGCTGCAAGAAGAAATTCAATATATCCAGCGTATTTGTGATCATACATTTATGGAAACCTCAGTTATGAGGATATGCCAGAGGTGTGGTTTCTCAGAAAGTACGTATTATTGATTGAGAGCTAGTATTTTGATAAATAAAAAATGCACTGTTCTCCCTGCTATAATGAACTTTATCATAAATAATGGTAGGAGATTTATCAAAGATTATTGCGGGAAAAAGTCATTAAAAATTTAGAATGAATGTATGCTTTTACTGAATTTTAGCCATCCTTTCTAAGAATATTTCTTAGAAAGGATGGCTATTTTTTGGTTCTGCATAATGTTTAAATAGAAAATGGTACAGCTATGCTACAATAGCTATAAACGGGAAATCCTTATATATATGACTTATCTGCATTACGTATAAAAACAAATTTATCAATTTAAGAAAACGGTGATTACTTTGCTTGAATGGACTGGAGAGAGAATTATTCCTAAGTTACTGAAGCCGACGAACGGCATGTTATTAGAACATATAGCCAGATATTACTTCGCTACTCCTTACATTAAAGGAAGAGTGCTGGATATCGCATGCGGTACAGGCTATGGCTGCCATATGGTGGCAAAAGAGCGCAAACGCGAAGTGGAAGAAATTATCGGGGTGGATATTGACCCGGAAACGGTTTACTATGCGAATCGTGAATATAATCATCAAAAAGTAACGTATATGCAAAAGAATGCGATGGATCCGGATTTGCCTGAGCAGCTCGGTACATTCGACACTATACTAAGCTTTGAAACAATTGAACATGTCGAGGACGATCAAATCTTCATGGATCATTTATATCGCATGCTGAAGCCCGGCGGTACGCTCGTTTTATCAAGTCCGTTTGGAAGAGGCCGCGGAAAGCCGACAAGTGAGCCTTTCCACGTTTATCAGCTTACGCCGGAAGAATTTGAAGAACTTTTCGTGCGTTTTTCAAATGTGGAGATGTATTATCAAAGAGGCCCTACCTTTGAAAAAAAGCGGGACGGGGTTCGGTATTTCATAGGAGTAGCAGTTTGTACAAAATAAAATCCAATGTATCGGTATAGAAAGAAGAGATGAACCATTGTTTATTTTTGGTTCGTCTCTTTTTTTTGTTATTTCAACATAATTTAATGGATGCTTTTTGTTTACAAATAAATGAATTTATTTGGCAAATAGAGAATGAAAAATGAAAAAAATGAAAACTAAAAATGAGAATCACGTATATGTAAATCTTATAAAAGGAGTTCATACGCATGAAAAAACAATTGCTACGATTCATTCTGCTACTTGTAACTGCTATGTTTGTGTTCACGCCATTCCATGCGGACGCAGAAGTAAGCACTCAAACGCAGGACCAGCGCTATAGTCAATCTGAAGCAAAATTGAGGTTTGATTTAAGAAAGCTCTGGATTGATCATACGATATGGACGCGAGGTTACATCGTAAGCAGCTTGGCAGGACTTGAGGATCAAGACAGGGTGCTAGTCAGACTGTTGAAAAATCAAGAGGACATCGGAAATGCGATTAAGCCTTATTATGGGAATGATGCAGGAAATAAACTTGCCAAACTGTTAAAAGAACATATTATACTTGCCGGTAAAGTAGTAGAAGCTGCCAAAAGCGGAAATAAGGCCAGTTTAGATAAATACAATAAGGAATGGTATAAGAATGCGGATGATATCGCACAGTTTTTAAGCAGCGCAAACCCAAATTGGTCCAAGCAAAAATTGAAAAATTTGCTGTATGTGCACTTGCAGCTCGTAACAGATCAGGCCGTTGCCAGAATCAAAAAGGATTGGACTGCCGATATTCTCGCTTTTGATAAAGGCGAGGATCATATTATTGTACTGGCGGACGCTATTACAGATGGCATAGTGAAGCAGTTTCCAAATAAGTTCAGATGACGTATTGCTGTATCATGAACACCTGTACGATGATTGCTGAGAAGTTTTCTATTACCTATCTGAACAAAGCAAAGTGACGAACAACAATACTACAATTATGATACAAAGGAAATCTTTATCCTTCATGGAAAGAGGCATAAAATAAAACCAATTATAAATCAAAATGCTCTCCCCTTAAGGGAAGAGCATTTTGATTTAAGATAAGAATTTATAAAATTTCACGCACTCTGTCCTTCTGTTCACACACAGTATGCAACACAAGCTTATGCGCTTAGTAAAAAGACACAGGGAAGAGCGTTTTAAAGGGTTTGACCGCTTCTGCACGTCTTTTAATCTCTCCCCACTATAAAAAGCCGGTTTTCCTCTCCTCTATTTACGAGTAAACCCTTCTTCATCTAAATACTGCGCAGCTTCTCTATAGGAGTTGAATGTACCGTCTAAATTCAAGCCCGCATATACGTTCCACATATCATCCTCTTCTACAAGAATAAGAGTGTGATTCTCCTCGTTTATCCACTGCTCCTCTTCGTTTTGTGCAACAGATACGACTTCATCTGTTGTGCTTTGTGAAAGGGAGAGAATAGATTTTTGGATTACAGTACGGAGCTCCTCCGCTGAAAAATCACGGATGTTAACCATCCCTTTATCATTGGTCTTATAACCGTGCACATATTCAGCATAAACGAAGCCATTGCCGTTTGGATGTAAATGATACACGACATTCTTTTTATCTGAGACGCTTTCTTCAAAATGAAAATTAATTCGTCCTAATGATACATTTTTTCTTTGCAATTCCGGAAATGATTCAATAATAGCCAGTTTTTCTTCAAAAGTTAGCATGTAGCCTCCATATGAGTAGTGATTTAATTCGTCCATTATACCATAGACAAAATTTTTTCCAAAATTCTCCCTTATCATTCGTTTTGCATACAATGCTTTTCCTCACTCAGCCGATTTTGGCGTACCCATTCCTTATCGGATTCCCACACATGTCGAGTGACAATTTTTTTGTGATTCACAGAACGTGTACATTGAGAAAGAAGCGTTTATTGAGTGGTACGATTGCAGTTCCACTTTTGTCCATGCGAAACAGGGATTTGACCGGTGGCTTGAGCAAGGAGAACGAATTGACCACGCTTTCGTTCCTGTCTCAAAACCACTCGTGATAAATAGGATACTTTAATAATTGTATTATGGAAGAGTGTAGTATCTATTCATTATAAGCGATAAAAAAAGGTGCTTGTTGAAAAGCACCTTTTCTCGTTTTTAAAAGATAAGAGAGTATAAACTTTCCTTAGATAAATGCATAGAAAGAGACGTATAGTATATAGCAACTATTTGATAGTTACGAGTCTTTTGTAAAGTATGTGTATGACGTTTACAATGAAAAATGCACCTAATATGCATAGACAAGGAATGATAAAAAATCCGTATCTCGTTATAGCCAAGAATATGTTTGAAAGAGCAACATATCCAATTACTATGGTTGATAAAAGGAATATCTTTGGATTTTTTCTGAAGGTAATCATGGATGCAAGTCCAGTTAGTACTACAGCAAAATGCTGAAGTTTAAATGCTGAGATAACCCAAGATGCAAAATAGCTATCATATAAAGGTCTCAAAGCATCTGCTGCGTTAAATAAATGAATTGTTTTTCCTAAAGTAAACCATGAAAACCATAATGCAAAATCATTTTTAAAGCCATTCTTAATAAGTATTTTAGCATAGGTACCTTTATTTTCTTCTGTCACAGTGTATCCTGCATTCACCATATCTTGGGTAATACTGTCATATCCACGTAAATAAAATGGATCTGTTCCTGCTAGCAAAGGATCGCCAGAATGAGAAGAAAAAATATAAGCATGTCCTAATACAAGTAAGTTACGCAGTACCCATGGTCCCATTATTAGAACAGGACCAATACACCATATAAATCCGATTTTAATCGCTTCTTTCCATCCAGATTTATAAACAATAATTCCCCATCCAATAAGGAGTAAAGGAGCAGGTGCTGGGCGGAACATTAATGTAATAGAGGCAACGATGCCAAATATAATGTGCCACATTAACGTTTCTTTTCTTAATGCCAATATAAAGATTAGAATAGTGAGCATGAACAGAAACATAGATGGTATTTCAGTTAATAAAGTCCTAAAAAAATGATACCCGGAAAAGTAAGTTGTATACATTAAGCTGGCAAGAGATGATACGAATATATTTCTAAATAATAGTTGGGATATGTTATAAATTATGAAGACTATCCCGATATTTAGAAGCATGTTAATAATTCTAGTCAGAAGTATATGATCCATATGTACCCATTCAGAAACTTTAAAAATTGCAGCTAAGTAAAGAGGGTGTCCAGGTGTCACATAAGCATTTGACTTTGTCTCTGCATATCCATATATACCATCATGTAATAATTGCCAAGCCATTGATGCATATTTATATGCATCAACAGACCCGTAAGCAGAAACTCCTTCTCCATACACTTTAGGATTATGAAAAACATCACCAGGATTTTTTATGAGAAAATACATATTTATAAACAATGCAAAGATAAGAATATATAACAAAGGGCTTTTTAGCCATTTATATAGATTGGTTAATGACAATGTGAAACATCCCTTCAACTCAAGAATTTATCTTTATTTTGCTATGAAGTAGGCACCTAAAATAATGAGTCCTACCCCAAACCATTGTGAAATTTCAATTTGTTCTTTAAATAAAAAATATGCAGCTAACATGCCGACAATGTAACTCATACTTTGAAGAGGATAAGCAACACTAAAAGGGATTTTTGAAAGAATAAAAATCCATACAGCTGTTGCAAGCACATAAAGAATCCCCCCTCCTATAAAATAAGGAGAGAAAACAACTTTAAGAACAGCGTTCAAATTCCATGTTGTAACACCTCGAAGTGAAAATTTCCATAAAATTTGACCGCTTATCAATAAGCATACATTTAAAAGTAAAACGAGATAGTACATGCTTACTTCTCCTTCTCCAGCTTTTGTTTCAGCAAGGCATAATCTTGTGTAAGGGTAACAAATTGATGATGTAGTTTCGATAATCTTCGTGTCAAATCAAAAATTAAAATAAAGCAAAATAAAAGTCCAAATAGAAATAAGATAGAAGGTGGATACTCGACTTTTAATAATTTTCCTATCCAGTTCACAACTTTTTCAGTAGAGCTTAGCACAGCCATGATAATACATACGAAAATCCAAAGGATCGCATATTTCGTCTCTAGTGCTCCTCGACGGATAGAGTTAATAATGAAAAAAAATAATAAGATAATAAATATAAATGAAAAGGTAATTATCCTCATAATTTCAATCAGCCTTTCACAATTTTTTGCATGAATATTGCTAAGCTTACTTTTATCATATAGTACACAGATTTTAGAGGAGTAATAGAAGATTTCCCACCTTGTCTTTCTTGCATATTCACGGAAATCTCTTTAATGCGTAAGCCTTTCTTTTTTAAATAGATGAGAACCTCTGGTTCTGGATAATCTTTTGGATAATTATGGGCGAAAATTTGAATGATTTTTCTATTTTTTGCGCGATATCCAGATGTAGGATCCATAAAAGTTTGTTTTGTTAATAATTTCAGTAATGCAGTAAAATAATAAATGCCAATTCTTCTCGAAATACTTCCTTTATAATCTGTCTTCTCAGCAAAACGAGATCCAACTACTATATCACATTCATTTTCCGCAATAGGTTTAATAATTTTGTATAGGTCTTCTGGATTGTGTTGACCATCTGCATCAAATTGGATTGCTATATCATATCCATTTTCATAAGCATATTTATAACCTGTTTGCACAGCAGAACCAATACCAAGGTTATATGGGAGGCTTACAACTTTCACGCCAAATTGTTTTACAATTTCAGCAGTTTTATCTCTAGATCCATCATTAATTACACACATGTCTAATTGTGTAAAATGTTCTCGTAGTTGCAGGAGTCTTGTTAATGTATCTCCAATAGCTTCTTCCTCATTATAAGCAGGAATGATAATTAAAGTTTTAGGAATAGAAATAGGTACTTCAACAGGCATATTTGCACCTTCCTTTATATGAAATCATGTATATTATGCTACCTCTTCAAACTTCACCCTATCTAATATATCATTAAAAGTATGCCAAATAAAGGATAAGGAAAGTATGCCAAATAAAGGATAAGGAAAGTATGCCAAATAAAGGATAAGGAAAGTATGCCAAATAAAGGA
>NZ_KE387254.1:53156-66750 GCF_000430785.1 Ectobacillus panaciterrae DSM 19096 | reverse complement strand
TACCGTTATGTTGCAGATGATACGCCTTTGCGTGACGCAAACAATCATTCCATACTTTGGCGGACTCGCGGTTGCAGTCAAACAATCGCTGCAGATTTATCTTTGAGGTTTGGAAATAGACTCGTTTCGCTCGAATCATAGATTCACCCCCTGTATATTCCTCATTTTACCACAAACGAAACATACGTTCTATACATTTGCAAAATTTTTACATGTTGGACAATAGAGATGGAACGTGCCTATCTCTTGTGCGAAGGCGATTCATCCCCCACTTACCGTTACACACCATTCACACGCTTGAAGTGGGGGTATTCTCGCTTAATTTATGATAAAAAAATCCATGGTTAAAACAAAAAGAAGGAGGACGCGCTGCGTCCTCCTTCTTTTTGTTTTATCGCTTTTTCTTCTTTTTGCGTTTAGCGGCAGGTGCGTTCTCAAAGAAACTTTTCTTTTTCTTGCCTTCTTTATACGGCCCTCTGCCCCTTCGGCTTTGTTCCTTCTCGCCTTCTCCGTTTCCGCGCTTGCGGCGGCTTTGTTCCTTATCCCCTTCTCCATTTCCGCGCTTGCGGCGTCCTCCGCCCGGCTGATCAATTACCATTGAACGCGGCTTGCGGTCACGCTTCGGACTGCCCTTCATTCCTACTACTTCAAAGTCAATAGAGCGTTCGTCCTTGTTGACGTTGACGACGCGTATGGTAATTTCATCCCCAATACGGAATACGTTACCCGTACGTTCGCCGATCATCGCAAAATGCTGCTCGTCATAGCGGTAATAGTCATCTGTTAAGTAGCTGACATGTACAAGACCTTCAATCGTATTCGGCAGCTCTACAAACAGACCGAAGTTTGTGACGGAGCTAATAATCCCGTCATACTCTTCTCCGATTTTATCCAGCATGTATTCTGCTTTTTTCAGTTCATCCGTCTCGCGTTCTGCTTCTACGGCACGGCGTTCCATATTGGAGGAATGCTCCGCGATTTCCGGAAGCTTTTCGTTCCATACATCTTGTGTTTTCGAATCTATTTTGCCTTCAATGAGATACGTGCGAATTAAACGATGCACAATCGTGTCAGGATAACGGCGGATCGGCGATGTAAAGTGCGTGTAAAATTCGGTGGATAGCCCGAAGTGTCCTAAGCTCTTCTCATCGTAACGCGCCTGCTTCATGGAGCGAAGCATTACAGTGGAAATTACCATTTCTTCCGGCTGTCCCTGCACCATCTCCAGTACTTGCTGGAGCGCTCGCGGATGAATGTCATTCGCTTTTCCTTTTACTACGTAGCCAAAGTTTGTAATGAACTGGAAGAAGCGCTCCAGCTTATCTTCCTTCGGATCTTCATGGACACGATACATGAAAGGTACGTTGAGCCAGTGAAAGTGCTCTGCAACTGTTTCATTCGCCGCAAGCATGAATTCCTCAATGAGCTTTTCTGCTGTAGAACGCTCACGCAGCACGATGTCTGTCGGATGCCCCTCTTTGTCTACCAGTACCTTCGCTTCTTTAAAATCAAAGTCGATGGCACCGCGCTTCATACGCTTTTCGCGCAGGATTGAGGCAAGCTCCGCCATGTCCTTGAACATCGGCACAAGCGGCTCGTAACGCTCAAGCAGCTCTTGGTCTTCATCCTCTAAAATCCGATTCACGTCAGAGTACGTCATGCGCTCTGTCGTTTTGATAACACTTTGGAAAATTTCGTGCTTCACAACCTCACCGTTGCTGTTGATTTCCATATCACAAGAAAGGGTAAGGCGGTTCACCTTCGGATTCAATGAACAAATTCCATTAGATAGACGATGCGGGATCATCGGGATTACGCGGTCTACAAGATAAATACTTGTCGCGCGCTCTGCCGCTTCGCGGTCGATCGGCGATCCTTCTTTTACATAATGACTGACGTCTGCGATATGTACGCCTAACTTATAGTTTCCGTTTGGAAGCTTTGTCACGGTAACGGCGTCATCCAAATCCTTCGCGTCTGCGCCGTCGATTGTAACAATCATCTCTCCGCGCAAATCGCGGCGGTCCTTCAAGTCTGCTTCATCAATCTCATCCGGCACATTGTTTGCTTGTTCCAATACATCAGCCGGGAACATTTGCGGCAGACCGTGCTTATGAATGACAGATAAAATATCGACACCCGGATCATTTTTATGACCGAGAATTTGAATAACTTCACCCTCTGCACTCAAGCGGTTTTCCGGATAGCCCGTAATGTGCACAACGACCTTATGTCCTTCCACCGCACCCTTGGATGCATTTTTTGGAATAAAGATATCGCCGATGATGCGCTTATCATCCGGAATAACAAACCCGAAGTTCTTGGACTCTGTGTACGTTCCTACGACCTCTTTCGTACCGCGCTCTACAATGCGGACGACCGTACCCTCTCTGCGGTTGCCGCTTGATTCTGAACTGATGCGCACCAATACTATATCTCCATGCATCGCCCCGTTCAGTTCGTTTGGCGGCAAGAAAATGTCATCCATCCCCGGTTCATCCGTCGCAACAAACGCAAAGCCCCGCGCATGTCCAGTCATCTTCCCGCGTATCAAGTTCATTTTCTCCGGCAAGCCGTAGCGGTTGCTGCGTGTACGGACGATAAGCCCCTTCTCTTCCATTAAAATAAGGGCTTTGACGAAGTCTTTAAAATCCGCCGCTTCCACAATGTCGAACGCCTCTTCCAACTCCTGTACAGTCAATGGCTTATATACTTCCTCTTTCATGAAAGCAAGCAGCCTGTCCATGTGCTGTTGAATAGCTTGTTCCAAATATATTCCTCCTTTTTCAAACACTCATATTATGTAGTTTTGCCTAAAAGCTCGATATGTATAAATACTGTATCCGATGCCGGAAGCGAATAAAAAAGATGCAACTGAATCTTACCAATCCAGTTGCTCTAAGAAATTGAATACATCCTCGTGCAATTCATCTTTTTGCTTGTCCAATGTAATGACGTGTGTGGAATCTTCGTACCACTTGATATGCTTCATGCTGGACTCGACACCGTTGTAAATGATGTTCGCGCTGTCTGTATTGATCATTTCATCATGCCGTGCTTGAACAACGAATGTCGGCGCATAAATCATGTCGATATTGTTGCGTACGTCACGAATGAGGTTTTGAAGCGCATGAAGCGTGTTCATCGGGGTTTGTCTGAATGCTTGCATCTCCTGCTCGATTTTCTCTTGTGATTTGCCCTCATAGCGCTTATATTCTCTTGCATACGCTAAAACTCCTTTGTACATCGTTTCTTCACTCTTGATATACATCGGCGCGCACATCGGTACTACTCCGAGAACGGGTACTGTATAAGCAAGCTTCAAAGAAAATACGCCGCCCAGCGACAAACCAACTGCGGCAATTTTCTCATAGCCTAGTTCCTTCAAATGGTTGTAAGCAGCCATTACATCCTTCCACCAGTCTTCAGGACCTGTATGAACAAGCTGCTCCGGCGGTACGCCATGGCCTTTATAAATCGGCGCGTGGGATGTGTACCCTCTTTTCTCTAAATACCGTCCGAGCTGGCGGACATCAGCGGAATGACCTGTAAAACCGTGCAATAAAAGCACCGCGCGTTCTCCCGCCTCAAATGTGAATGGTTTTGGGGCTGACAATTTCATTCTTTTTCTCCTCTTTCTATATGTTGTAACTCTCCTCGTCGATACTCTTAGTGTATCATAGTCGCTCGGAATTAACCTAACGAGATGACCAAGAAAAGCGGAGACGGCTCGTTCAGGTTCTTATATAAGTGAATTATAATTTCGACATTCCCATGTGCTATGTGCAACCAAAAGGGAGTATGGTATGCTTCTTCTCTCTGGTTTACCTTTGCATGAACCACTACAAAGGTTTGACCGCTTCTGCGCGTCGCCGGATGATCTCTCCCCACTATAAAAAGACGGTTTTTTATTCACTTGTATATAGGTGAAACGTTTACCGGCGGAGCTAGACACCAAGAAAAGCGCAGCCCGCTCGTTCAGGTGCAGAACCTAAGGTTCTTACCCCTGCCCTATTTTATGCTTCCTTATTAAACAAAAAAAGACTCATCTGCACGGATGAATCTTTTCTTGCATTATATTATAACTTAACGTAAGTAACCGCGATTGCCAATACGAAGAACAATACTGCAAACACAACGGTTAAACGCTGCAATACCGCTTCAAAGCCGCGTGCTTTTTGTTTGCCGAACAACTGCTCTGCTCCCCCGGAAATCGCTCCGGAAAGACCTGCGCTTTTACTGGATTGTAACAGAACAAGAATCACTAACCCAATGGATACAATGATTAATAAGGCCGATAGAAACGTGTACACGTGATGAACCTCCTTATACCTACACTTTCAATTATTTTAAATGTAACATAAAGAAAGACGGGCTACAAGTAACATACAAAAAAGACCTTTTCAGTGCCCTCAATGCACACACGGCCTGTTTTTATGATAAAAAAATTACTTCTTTAAGCTGTGAAGATGCATACATCTAAAATTGTTACATTTTAGCAATCTAAACCTTTGTGAAATTTAAGAGCAATTTAATTACTTTCAAAGTAAATGGGTACCTTAGAGGTAAAAGAATTATTAGCTTTGCTTGGGCAAATGCTGCATGTTTTGCGCGTTTAGCCCTAAGTTACAAAGTATGTAAATCTGCAGGAACAAGGAGTCGCTTATGTACCGTTCATATCGTAAATTTAAATTTATTTACATTTTTATGATGCTAACTTTGCTGGCTGTGTCTCTTTTCAACGTCTTTTATAATTTAGGGAAATTTCCCATTTCCAGCTGGGATGAGGCGAGGCACGGGGTAAGTGCCTATGAAATGTTAAAAAAGGGAACCTTTGTTGTAAGTACATACAGAAATAAAATTGATTATTGGAATTTAAAACCTCCGCTTAGTTTTTGGGCTAACATGGCTAGCTACAAAATTGTGGGATTCAATGCACTGGGACTGAGACTGTTCTCAGCAATTTGTGCAATGCTAACTATTATCATGATAGCTATTTTCGTAAACAAAAGACACGGAAAGCTTGCTTCCCTATTATCGACATTGACATTGGCGACGTGCACACAATTTTTAATAAATCACAGTGCAAGAACAGGAGATGCAGATTCTCTTTTTGTTTTTTTATTTACAGCGGCCATTCTGTCCCTGTTACTTTGTGAGCAAAATAATAAATGGCTATATTTTTCGGGACTTGCGTTAGCTTTGGCCTTTTTAACCAAAAGCTGGCACGCAGTCAATATAGCAATCATTATAGGATTGTATCTTATTTTTACCGGCAAATATAAACGGCTCTCTCACAAAAACTGGATTTTATTATGTTCGTGCATCGTTTTGCCGATTCTTGTTTGGGGAGTCATTAGATACCAATATGACGGCATAGAATTTTTTAAAAATATGATTATGTATGACCTGCTGTATAGGTCATCCGCCTCTATAGAAGGGCACATAGGGGGTAAGCTTTACTACGTTCAAATATTATGTAAATTTTTCCTTTTTTGGCTCATCATCTTATTCGGATTGATCCTAGTATACTTAAATAAAAATTTTTCGTTTGAAATTTTCAAATCCGAGAAAAAGGCCTACATGATAGGCATATGTTTATGGATTATTATTCCTTTCATCCTATTTACTTTTTCTAAAACTAAAATAAGATGGTATATTTTGCCTATTTATCCTGCGTTATCGATCATGATTGGTGCCCTTGCAAGTAAATTTCTGCGGAATGGAACATTGCTAACAAGAGTCGTCCTTTTATTTTCCATTCTTTTTGCTTCTATATATTACGAATGGAAGATTCAAGCTTATTTAAATAACCCGATCCCTAATTTACAACTAAGCTTGCTTCAAAAAATACAGGGAATGGAAGGAATAAAAGGATATAGCTTATTTATGTACTATCCCTCAAGCTGCGCGGTATGGCCGCAAAATACGGTTCTAACAGCAGAGTTATATGGCAATTTACACGTGGAAAACGGGGATTTGAACACCTTTTTAAGGACGGATAAGGCATTGCTTTTAGTACAGAAAGAACTGTATACTGAACAATTAATAAAATCGAATCAGTTAAACGTCATTACCTCCAATAAATGGGGTTATATTGTTCGCAAAGGGAAACGGATGAAAGATAGTTAGGAAGACTGGTGTAACTCCCCCACTTACTCGTTAACACTCCTTGAAGTGGGGGCTTGTCATGTATATAAATGCAACTAAAAAATCGACATAAAAACTTTTCTTTTAGGTGGGAGAGAGCATCCAACTAAGCGTAGAAACGGTCAAACCCTTTTCGTGGTCCATGCAGGAGTAGACCATAGAGAGGGAGCAAGCGCAGTTTCCCTTTTGTTCTACGTGGCAAACGACAGATATGTCGGAATAACAAAGCGGACTTATATAGTAACGCTCCTAAGAAATTGAAATTAATTGTTTTGTATAGCTATGACGGCTTTCTTCAAGCATTTCTGATGCCGGAAATGAATCGAGTAATTCCCCGTCTTTTAATACAAGTACATAATCACTAATAAAACGAACACAAATCATGTCATGTGAAATAAATAAAATGGATAAACCAAGCGTTTCTTTTAGTTCCTTTAACAAATTTAGAATTTGTGCTTGTACTGATACATCTAAGCTAGCTGTTGGCTCATCACAAATGAGTAGGCTTGGTTCTAAACTAATGCTTCGCGCAATTGCAAGCCTTTGCTTTTGTCCTCCACTTAATTCATGAGGATAACGCTGTAATAGATCTGTTGACAAACCAACCATTGTTAGCAATTTTTCCGCCGTTTGCTTTTTTGAGTGACGAACATCTTTTAAAAAAGAAGGGCTATACAATGGAAAATTATTTAATGGTTCCATTAATGATTGGAAAACCGTTAGCTTCGGGTTAAATGACGATGACGGATCCTGAAGGACGACTTGAATATGTCTTCGTAATAAACGGCGTTCACGTGCTTTGGCTTTAAAAAGAGAACGGCCGTTTATTTGGACGTCACCTGTGTCCGGATAATCTAATAAAAGTAATAAGCGCGCTAATGTTGTTTTTCCGCTGCCGCTTGCACCGATTAATCCAACGCATTCTCCTCGTTCAATGTTAAAGGATATGTTTTGTAAAATCGGCTGATTTTTAAATGCTTTTGATACATTCTCTACTTTTAAAACTTCACTCATACAAACACCGTCTTTTTCTTTTTTTGTTCTTTTACAACGTGGCAATACACATCATGATTTTCATCAATTGTCCGCTTTTTTAAGTCTTCAGTCATACAAGAATCAACAGCATGAGAACAGCGAAGTGAAAATGGACAGCCTGTTTCACTTCGCTTACCAGGTTCTCCTGGAACGGTTTCAAGGTATGAAGGAACTTCCTCAATTGGTGGCTTTGCCTGCATGAGCAGTTTGGTATATGGATGGGATGCGTGAACAAAAATGCGGTCTGTTTCGCCTTGTTCCATCAGCTGCCCGCCATACATGACGGCCACTTTATCGGCAAAATGCTCAATAGACCCAAGATCATGTGTAATATATATAATAGCGCAATCTGTTTCTTTTTTTAATGTAAGAAGTAACTGTTGCACGTGCTTGGTAGTCATTGGATCAAGTGCTGTTGTGATTTCATCAGCGATAATAAGCGAAGGTTTTAATAACATAGCCTGTGCAATCGCAATACGCTGCCTTTGCCCGCCGCTTAATTGAAATGAGTAAGACCGAAATGTTTTATTAGGATTAAGCTGTACATTCAGTAAAGCATCCATGACTTTTTGTTTTATTTCTTTTTTAGACCAAGTTGTATGAACTCTAGCCATTTCCATCATTTGAGAACCTACTGTCCGAAATGGAGAGAGGCTTCCCGTATAGTCTTGAAAAATAAAGGCCATTTCTTTGCCGCGCAGCTTGCGTTTTTCTCTTTGAGATAGGTCACTTAATTTTTGGCCCCTAAATAAAATATGGCCATCAGCAATAAAAAGCTGCTTTGGTAATAAATCAAAAATGGAAAAAGCTGTGACACTTTTTCCACTTCCACTTTCACCAATAATGGCCATGATTTCGCCTTCATTTATTTTTAAATCGAGCCCTTTGACAATTGATTTACCTGATTGATGGTTAATTGTAACATTGTTTAATGACAAAACCATAGTTTTTACTCCTTTACATCTAATGAATCTCGTAAACTATCACCAATTAAATTAAAGCTTAAAACCGTTAGTGCAATCATGACACCAGGGTAAAACATTAATTCAGGGTGAAGTTGAAAATAGGCCCGGCTTTCATTCAGCATTGCTCCCCATTCTGGCATAGGAGGCTGTGCACCTAGACCGAGAAAAGATAAAGCTGAAATCATTAAAATAATCTTGCCAATATCAAGTGCTCCCATTACTGTAATCGTTGGAATGATGTGTCGAATTAAATGTCGAGTCATGATAGTGAAACTCGTACTACCAGCAGTTATTGCATACTGAATATAGTCTTTTTCTTTTTCAGCAATAACAATACTCCGCGTCATACGAGCGTACGTAAACCACTTGGAGCAAACAATAGCAATAGCGATATTAGGTAGACTAGGACCTAGGAACCCAGCAAAGGCAACAGCGATTAAGAAGTCTGGAATCGTCATGAATCCATCTGCGATTCGCATAAAGAAAGCGTCCCACTTTCCGCCAAGGTAACTTGAAAATAACCCGATTGCTACACCGATTAACATTGCTATAAATATTACAATGAACGTAATTTCTAATGTTGCCTTTGCTCCTTCAATTAAACGTGAGAACGTACATCTGCCAAGATGGTCTGTTCCGAGTGGATAGTCCGTACTGGGTGGTTGAAATCGATTACCCATATTAACCTCAAGCGGATTATTTTGAACAATCAATGGACCTGCTAATAAGATGATGAGTAAAAATAAAAGAATACTACATCCGAAAATCATAAGTGGATCACGCCGCATTTTTTTCATTTTGTTGACCTCCCAGCTAGTCGAACCTTGGGATCTACGATAGCGTAAAGAAGATCGACACATAAATTAATAGACATAACGAAAAAGCCGGTAAGTAAAATAAATCCTTGAATCACAGGATAATCTCTCTTCATAATTGAATCAACAATAAATTGACCTAACCCTGGCCATGAAAAAATCGTCTCTACCACGACTGTTCCGCCAAGCAACAAGCCAAAACTCATTCCAAACATAGTTAAAACAGGTAACAATGCAGGCGGGAGTGCGTAACAAAAGAAAATAAGATAGGGCGGAATCCCTCGAGCATGAGCTCCTCGTATATATTCTTGTTGCAAACTGTCTAGTAAACTAGCTCGCAATAATCGAGCATACACAGCTGACATTCCAAATCCAAGTGTTAAGGATGGGAGAAGGAAGTGAAGTACACTTCCATTTCCCAGGGCAGGCAAAATGCGTAGTTTCATTGAAAAGAAATAGATCAATAACAGTGCAACTAAAAAGTTTGGAATTGACGCACCAACAAATGCAATGATTCTTGAAAGATGATCAAAAAATCGCTGATGATTCAGTGCAGCAAGCCCGCCTAATACAAACGCAAATAGAAGCGTAAGTCCAAGGCTACTAAGAGCAAGAGAAATGGTTGGACCAAATCGTGATGAAAGTTCGTATACAACTGACTCATTTGAAATATAGGAAGTACCAAAGTCAAGCTTTGTGACATTGCCTAACCACGTAATATACTGTTTCCATACAGGATCGTTAAAACCTAATTTTTCCCGCAACTGTTCTTGCTCTCCTGAAGTTGCAACTACCTCATCTACTTTTAGAATGAATCGAACTGGATCACCAGGCGCTAATTTCATTAAAGAAAAGGTCACTACGGATAAAATAAATAAGACAAGGACCATTTGGAGAAGTCGTGATGCAATAAAACGTATCATTTTTCCTTAATATCCACTTTATTTGTTAATAAATAAAACTCTGCCTGTCCAGGTTTGAAATTTTCAACCTTTTTGTTGATCCCAACAATTAAATGTGGATGAATGATAAAGGATTGTGGGACTTCTTTTTCAATGATTGAAACAGCTTTTTTCGTAATTTCATTACGTTTATTTTGTTCACTCGTACGATTAAGTTCTGAAATTGTATCGTTTAAAGATGGAATGTTAACACCGCCAGGATTTAATGCACCATCTGCTAAATAAGCGATATTTAAAAAGTATCCTGCATCTCCGCGAGGAGCCGTTAAATTACTATATGTTGCTAAATCCCAATCCGATTTTTCAAATAGATAAGAATCGATGTTGTCTGTTGTTTGAATATCGATTTTAATTCCTACTTTTGCTGCTTCTGATTGAAGAAGTTGAGAAATTAATGGTAATTGTGGCCGGCTTTGAAAAGTCATCATTTTTACGGATAATGGCTTTCCATCCTTTTCAAGTTGTTTATTTGCATTCATTTTATATCCTGCTTCTTCTAATAATGCTTTTGCTTTTTGTAGATCTTGTTTTACAACTGTTTTTTCACTTCCAAAAGGTAGATTAGAAGAAAATGGGCTACTTGTAGGTGTAGCATGGCCACTCATAATCTCATCAGCTGCTTCTTGACGATTAATCAGTAAATCAAAGGCTTTTCGCACTTTTACATCTTGAAATACAGGTTTATGCATATTGTATAAGATATAGTCAGAGCGCAGACTTTCAATTGATTCAATGTTAATCTCATCTTTTGGTATCGTTGATAAACTTTCAGTAGGAAGGTTATACGCAATATCTGTATCCATGGACTGAAGTGCCATAGCACGTACATTACCATCTGCATTAAATTTAAATGTAACGCTGTTAAGCGGAGAAGCACCGTCCCAATAATCTTTAAAAGGTTTCAATTCAATTTCAACATCTGGTTTAAAGCTATCAACAGTAAATGGACCAGTTCCAACAGGAGCTTTGTTGAATTTTGTAGCACCCATTTCATTAAATGCTTTTGCATCTATAATCGATGTACTAGGATTAATTAGTTCTGATGGTAATGATGGAAACGGCTCTTTCGTTTTTATTGTTAATATTTGACCATCAGCGCTCATTTCTTTTATTTTTAATGAATTTTCAAGTTTGGGGCTATGTTTGATAGCTAATTCTAATGATTGTTTTACGGCTTCAGCTGTTAGCTTATCACCATTATGGAATGTTACACCATCTCGAACATCAAATGTCCAAGTTGCATCATCAACTTGCTTCCAACTTGTTGCAAGCAATGGTTTCATCTCCAAATTTTCATCCATTTTAATTAATGTTTCCGTAATTCCAGCAAGAGATGTTGTCCAATCATTAACTGGATCTAATGTTGAAGAAGGAAAACTAAATAAAATATTTAAGTGTTTTTCCTTTATGGAATCGCTTTTTGTTGATGAATTATTTGAGCATGCTGATATTGCCAGCATTAAAGCGATTAAAAATACAATGTAAAGTTTTTTCAATTTACCCTCTCCTTCTTATAAAATAGTTCTATGTAACTATTTTAATTGGTTATAAATAGTAAATGATAATGAGTACTATTTTCGTCGATAATCTTACCTTTTTCTTTTAGATTTGTAAACTAACCGTAAGAAGTTTTATATACTATTTTCGGTTCTGGTGCAAAAACTTCAAGACAATTGCAAGTAATCTCTAAATCTTGGACATACTGATACTATTACTCTCAAAAAGGAGCATGATCAGTATGGAAAACCAAAATTTGTTCAAATGGAAACATGATCAGCCTGATATTATTTTGCTAATGTACCCTTGATTTTTATCTATATAAATACAATTTATAAGTTCGACATGGATTTTGTCCATGTCGAAAATTCATTTAACAAGTCAGTTATGCGCATATAAAAAACCTCCTATAATGTGGAATTATCACACATAAATAGGAGGTTAAACAATAATTAGCGTACGACTAAATTCATGTTTTTGTATCACTCGATTCAAGCCATAAGAACTTGCTTTGTACGACTAAGTTCAAAGGCTCAATCACTTAAAGAAATTACTTCTTTAAGTTATAGAAAGATTTTAAACCGTCGTAAACAGCTAGATCGCCTAGCTCGTCTTCGATACGAAGCAATTGGTTGTACTTCGCGATACGGTCTGTACGGCTCATAGAACCAGTTTTGATTTGACCAGCGTTTGTCGCAACAGCGATGTCAGCGATTGTCGCATCTTCAGTTTCACCGGAACGGTGAGAAACTACTGCTGTGTAGCCAGCGCGTTTTGCCATTTCGATAGCTTCGAATGTTTCAGTTAAAGTACCGATTTGGTTCACTTTAATTAGGATAGAGTTAGCGATGCCTTTTTCAATACCTTCAGCAAGCTTCTTCGTGTTTGTAACGAATAAATCGTCACCTACTAATTGTACTTTTTTGCCGATGCGGTCAGTTAATAATTTGTGACCTTCCCAGTCATTTTCATCCAAGCCATCTTCGATAGAGAGGATTGGGAATTCATTAACTAGCTCTTCGTAGAAATCAACCATTTCTGCAGAAGTCAAACCAGTGCGGCCTTCGCCTGCAAGGTCGTACTTGCCAGTTTCTTTGTTGTAGAACTCAGAAGACGCAACGTCCATACCTAGTAAGATGTCTTTTCCTGGCTCGTAGCCGGCCTTTTTAATTGCTTCCATGATTACTTCTAACGCTTCACGGTTAGAACCAAGGTTTGGAGCGAATCCGCCTTCGTCACCTACAGCAGTGTTTAAGCCTTTGCTGTGTAATACATCCTTTAATGCATGGAATACTTCAGCACCCATACGAATTGCTTCCTTGAATGTAGGAGCGCCTACAGGAAGGATCATGAATTCTTGGAAGTCCACGTTGTTGTCAGCGTGAGAGCCGCCGTTGATGATGTTCATCATTGGAGTCGGCAATTGCTTCGCATTGAACCCGCCAAGGTAACGGTATAATGGAAGACCAACAAAGTCAGCTGCTGCATGAGCTACTGCCATAGATACGCCAAGGATTGCGTTCGCACCTAATTTGCCTTTGTTTTCAGTGCCATCTAATGCGATCATTACTGCATCGATGCCTGCTTGGTCTGTTACGTCCATGTCTATGATTGCTTCAGCAATGATTTCGTTTACGTTGTCTACTGCTTTTTGTACGCCTTTTCCAAGGTAACGGGATTTGTCGCCGTCGCGAAGCTCTACTGCTTCATATTCACCAGTAGATGCACCGCTTGGTACGATTGCGCGTCCGAATGCACCGGACTCAGTATATACTTCTACCTCTACCGTCGGGTTACCGCGGGAGTCTAACACTTCACGAGCATAAACATCAAGAATAGCTGGCATTAAAATCTCTCCTTTTTATTCAGTAATTAATGTGTTGCCTGTCATTTCTTTCGGTTGTTCAATTCCTAATAAAGTAAGCATAGTTGGTGCAAGGTCTCCTAAGATACCGTCTTCACGCAATACAACATCTTCCTTTGTAACAATGCAAGGAACCGGGTTAGTCGTGTGAGCTGTCATTGGCTGACCGGCCGGCGTTAATTCTTCATCCGCGTTGCCGTGGTCTGCTGTGATAATAGCTGTTCCGCCTTTGGCAAGAAGGGCGTCCACTACTTTTCCTAAGCATTCGTCTTTATTCAGTAATTAATGTGTTGCCTGTCATTTCTT
>NZ_KE387254.1:0-52871 GCF_000430785.1 Ectobacillus panaciterrae DSM 19096 | reverse complement strand
TTAATTCTTCATCCGCGTTGCCGTGGTCTGCTGTAATAATAGCTGTTCCGCCTTTGGCAAGAAGGGCGTCCACTACTTTTCCTAAGCATTCGTCTGTTGCTTCAACCGCTTTAATCGTAGGCTCCATCATACCGGAGTGACCTACCATATCGCAGTTCGCAAAGTTCAAGATAATCATATCGTGCTTGTCGGCCTCAATTTCTTTCACCAACGCATCCGTTACTTCATAGATACTCATTTCAGGCTTCAGGTCGTATGTCGCGACCTTCGGAGAATTGATCAGGATTCGTTCTTCGCCCGGGAATTCCGCTTCGCGTCCGCCGCTGAAGAAGAATGTCACGTGCGGATACTTTTCTGTTTCCGCAATGCGAAGCTGTTTTAATCCTGCCTGAGATACAACCTCTCCTAATGTGTTGTCCAAGTTTGTCGGTTTAAATGCTACATAGCCGCCGACTGTTTCACTGAATTGTGTCATGCATACAAACTCAGGGATACTAGGTACTTTGTCACCACGGTCAAATTCACGGAAGTCTTCGTTCGTGAAGACGCGGGAAATTTGAATCGCACGGTCGGGACGGAAGTTGTAGAAGATAATAGCGTCATCATCATTAATCGTTCCAACTGGTGTTCCGTCTTCTTTCACCATAACAGATGGCAATACGAACTCATCGAAGATACCGTTTTCGTATGAATCGTTTACGCACTCGTATGGATCTTTGTAAGTAGGGCCTTCTCCGTATACCATGGCGCGGTAGCATTTTTCAACGCGATCCCAGCGCTTGTCACGGTCCATGGAATAGTAGCGGCCGGAAACAGTTGCAAACTGCCCTGTACCTGTTTGTTTGATTATATCATAAGCAGCGTCAATGTAGCCCTTTGCTGTTTGCGGACCTACATCACGGCCGTCCAAGAATGCATGAAGATATACCTTCTCTACGCCTTCTTTCGCTGCCAAACGAAGCAATGCAAACATATGCTCAATATGGCTGTGTACACCGCCGTCAGACAATAATCCGAACAAATGAAGACTTGTTCCCTTTGCTTTTACATGGTTAATCGCTTTTAGGAACGTGTCATTCTTTTCGAATTCGCCTTCACGAATTGCTACGTTTACGCGAGTTAAGCTTTGGTACACAATGCGGCCGGCACCAATGTTTAAGTGGCCTACCTCAGAGTTGCCCATTTGACCTACTGGAAGTCCGACTGCTTCACCGGATGCCGTTAAAGTGGTGTGCGGGTACTTGTTCCAAAAACGGTCAAAGTTCGGCTTGTTCGCTTGTGCAATTGCATTGCCATACGTTTCGTCTCGTAAAGCAAAACCGTCTAAAATAATCAATGCTGTTGGTTTCTTGCTCATTACTTAACTGCCTCCAAAAGCTGCAAGAAAGAGTTTGGCTCTAAGCTTGCACCGCCTACTAGCGCACCGTCGATGTCCGGCTGAGACATATATTCTTTAATATTCTCAGGCTTTACGCTGCCGCCGTATTGAATGCGTACTGCTTCTGCAACATCGGAAGAAAACTGCTCTGCCACGACTTTACGAATGTGTGCGCACACTTCGTTTGCGTCGCTAGCAGAAGAAGATTTACCTGTACCGATTGCCCAAATAGGCTCATATGCGATAATAGTCGCTTTCGCTTGTTCTTCTGTTAAGCCGTTCAAAGCTTTTTTCACTTGTTCCGCTACAAGGTCAAAAGTTTTGCCGCTTTCGCGTTCTTCTAATGTTTCGCCGCAGCATACAATCGGCGTTAGGCCGTTTGCAAACGCAGCTAATGTTTTCTTGTTCACTGTTTCGTCTGTTTCCGCAAACATCTCACGGCGCTCAGAATGACCAAGAACCACATAGCTCACTTTTAGATCGCTAAGTGCAGCCGGGCTGATTTCGCCTGTAAATGCACCGCTTTTTTCAAAGTGCATATTTTGTGCTCCTACCTTCAATTCAGAGCCTTCTGCCTTTGCTACAAGACGCTCTAAGAATAGAGCAGGCGAGCAAACAACAGAATCTACTGCATCAGCAGCAGGGATTTGTCCCTTTACTTCCTCTACAAAGCTAACAGCTTCAGACAGAGTTTTATGCATTTTCCAGTTCCCTGCGATAATAGGTTTACGCATTCGGTACACCGTCCTTTTGATTCTTGTCGTTTAGACGCACAACGCCCGGAAGCTCTTTGCCTTCCATAAACTCAAGAGATGCACCGCCGCCTGTAGAGATATGGCTCATCTTGTCAGCTAAACCGAATTTTTCAACCGCTGCCGCAGAGTCACCGCCGCCGATTACAGAATATGTATCTTCAGATTCTGCAAGAGCTTCTGCTACTGCCTTTGTTCCTCCGGCAAACTTGTCCATTTCGAACACGCCCATCGGGCCGTTCCAAACAACAAGCTTGGAATTACGGATGACATCCGCGTAAATTTCACCAGTCTTCGGACCGATATCTAATGCTTGCCAATCGCTTGGAATTGAATCGATGTCGACTGTTTTAGCGTTTGCATTTTCAGAGAAATCATCCGCAACCACTGCGTCTACCGGCATGTAGAAATTTACGCCTTTTTCTTTTGCAATTTGCATGAACTCTCTTGCAAGATCTAGTTTATCATCTTCGCATAAGGATTTTCCAATTTCATGTCCTTGTGCTTTTACGAATGTGTACGCAAGACCGCCACCGATGATTAAGTTATCTACTTTTTCAAGAAGATTGCGGATTACGTCAATTTTATCTTTTACTTTTGCACCGCCAATGATTGCTGTAAACGGGCGATCCGGGTTAGACAGCGCTTTGCCTAATACTTCAATTTCCTTCTCCATGAGAAGTCCGGATACTGCCGGTAAATATTCCGCGATACCTGCAGTAGAAGCATGAGCACGGTGAGCTGCGCCAAACGCATCATTTACATACAAATCAGCAAGCTTTGCAAATTCCTTCGCAAGTTCCGCATCGTTCTTTTCTTCACCTGGATAGAAACGAACGTTTTCAAGAAGCAATACGTCGCCTTCTTTCATGCCTTCGATTGCAGCTTGTACTTTCGGACCGTATGCTTCGTCTGTTTTAATTACATCCTTGCCAAGCAATTCACCAAGGCGCTTTGCTACCGGCGTCAAACGCATTTCTTCTACTACTTGTCCTTTTGGACGGCCGAAATGGCTGGCTAAAATAACCTTCGCGCCAAGTGAAGCCAAATGTTGAATAGTAGGAAGTGCTGCACGGAGACGAGTTTCATCCGTAATTTGACCATCCTTCATTGGTACATTGAAGTCAACACGGCAAAATACTCGTTTTCCTTTCACATCTACGTCACGAATCGATTTTTTGTTCATTGGATTTCCCTCCGATTTGGTTGGATTGACAAAACCCATTCATCAGCTTACCACATTTTTCTGCAAAACGGAACTTCATTGGATGGATTTTGTCCCGCTTATATTTAAGAAAAGCGCAACCGGCTCGTTCAGGTGCAGAACCAGAGGTTCCCCGACCAAGAAAGGCGCTTTTTGCCTTTTTTGCGGCGGGGGTTCTCTGGTGGCAGCACCTAGCCGGTGGAGCTAGACACCACTGAAAAGCGCAACCGGCTCGTTCAGCTCCGGAAGGCAGAGGTTCTCTCCCCAAAAAGGCGCTTTTTGCCTTTATCCCGCTCTAAGCGTCCGTAACAGAGATGCTAGACAAGATGAACAAACGGACGCTAAAAGCCCGATTGATTCAACTAACATCCGTGGAGGAAAAATCATCTCCACGGATGAAGTTTCATCTTATGGGGGGAGGTTCTCTGACAGGAGGAGCTAGCCGGTGGAGCTAGACACCAAGAAAAGCGCAACCGGCTCGTTCAGGTGCAGAACCAGAGGTTCTTCCCTGCAAGAAAGGCGCATTTTCCCTGTAGAACTAGATATATTCAATTAATTCTTTTATAAAAAAAGAAGAGAGGGAACAGTCCCTCTCTTCCCCATGTGATCTATATTTACTGATTAAAGACCTTTAGAAGCGATGTAATCTACAAGGTCTACTACACGGCTAGAGTAGCCAGTTTCGTTATCGTACCAAGAAAGAACTTTCACCATGTTGCCTTCCATAACCATTGTAGATAATGCATCGATTGTAGAAGAGCTTGTGTTTCCGTTGTAGTCGATGGATACTAGAGGCTCTTCGCTGTAAGATAAAATTCCTTTTAGATTGCCTTCAGCAGCTTCTTTCAACGCTGCGTTCACTTCTTCTACAGTTACAGTTTTGTCAAGCTCGGCAACTAAGTCAACAAGAGACACGTTAGGAGTTGGAACGCGAACTGCGCCGCCGTTTAGTTTGCCTTTTAGCTCAGGTAATACAAGAGATACTGCTTTCGCTGCACCTGTAGATGTTGGGATCATGCTCATTGCTGCTGCACGAGAACGACGTAAATCTTTATGAGGCAAGTCTAAAATTTGTTGGTCGTTTGTGTATGAGTGGATTGTTGTCATCATACCGCGTTTGATGCCGAACTTATCGTTCAATACTTTTGCAAACGGCGCTAAGCAGTTTGTAGTACAAGAAGCGTTGGAAATTACATGATGGTTTTTTGCATCGTATTTGTCATGGTTAACGCCCATAACGATTGTGATGTCTTCATCGTTAGCTGGAGCAGAGATAACAACTTTTTTAACAGAACCGCCTAAGTGCTTCTCAGCGTCTGCTTTTTTAGTGAAGCGTCCAGTAGATTCTACTACTACTTCTACGCCGTAGTCGCTCCATGGTAATTGAGCTGGGTCGCGCTCAGCGATAACTTTAATTTCGCGGCCGTTAACTACGATGCTGTCGCCGTTTACAGTTACTTCTGCATTTACAGAACCGTGAACGGAATCATATTTAAGAAGATGTGCTAGTGTTTTAGCATCTGTTAAGTCATTGATTGCTACTACTTCTACATTCGGATTGTTAAGAGCTGCACGGAATACTACACGACCGATACGTCCAAAACCATTAATACCAACTTTAACTGCCATTTGAATTTCCTCCTCGTATAGATCAAAATTTATGTTAAGGGTTAACCCTTAGTAACTCTTTTGCTGCACCTTCATCTGTTACTAACAGAGAAGTGTGGCCTTGCCGAACAACTGCTTGAATTGCTTTTGCTTTAGAAGATCCTCCAGCTACTGCCATAACATGACGTACATGCTGTAAATCTTCAAGCTGCATGCCGACCGTTAGCACTTTGTGGACTACCTCGCCGGTTTCGTTGAAGTAATATCCAAAGGCTTCCCCAACCGCATGACCTTCCACAATCTTATTCCAGTCTGTTTCCGGGGTCTTTCGTCTCCGCGCCATCGTAAGCGCATCGCCGATTCCGTGAATGACAATATTAGAAGACTGAATCAGCTCTAAAATCGATTTCACAGAAGGCTCTGTCATGATGGAAGCATATACTTCGCTGCCGACATGGTCTGGAACATAAAGAAGACGATAACTGCTATTTGTATTCTTTGCCATTTTGGCGCAAATGGTGTTTGCCTCATTTTCGACACTTTCACCAATGCCGCCTCGTGCCGGCACAAACAGCGGATTCAGGTTCTTAAAATCTAGTTGCATCATGTCCGCTACAGCCGCAAGCGTTGTACCCCCGGTTACGGCAACGATATTATTCGCACCGAGACGTTCCTTTATACACGCCACGCTTGCCCGGCCCATCTCTTGCTTTACCCAAGGAGATTCATCGCTGTCACCGGCAACTACAAAAACTTCATCCAGATTTAATGCTTCCTTAAGCTTTTCTTCTAAAAGCTTAAGTCCGGAAATCTCTCGCATAAATTCCTCAAGAGCAATGACAAGAGATGTTCCTTCATCTGTTAAAGTCATCCCTGCAGATGCGACGTGAATTAAGTTTTGTTCCTTTAAAACTTGAACCTCGCTTCGTAAAACCCGTTCTGTCATGTTCAAGCTAGTTGACAAATTCCGGCGTCCAATCGGCTGCGTGAGTCGTATGTACTGCAGAATTTGCATTCTAATTTGCATAACAGGTAGCAGATCGGGCAACAATTTTTTTGCATAGTCAATCCATGCTCGCATATACTTTCTCCTCGCTACTATTCATTCATTCTCACTCTGGTCGTTTTACGTCCCGTGGTGACACATTTTGTCCCGCATGGTTTAAAAAAAATCCCTGCTACGTTTATTATTGTAACAGGACATTGAATCTTATTCAACCCGTGAAAACTTTATTAAGCGCTTACTTATAACATCTTTATGAACAATGCCATATTCAACTTCTTCTCCCTCTATTTCTATGACAGGAATTAAAATTTGATACTTTTCCAATAAAATCTCATCTTTGTAAATATCTATTTCTTCGAGTTCAAATTTATACTCCTGCGCCAACTCATGCAAAATCGTCTTGGCATCGTCACATAAACAGCAATTTTCCTTTCCGTACAACACAACTTTCATTCTTCACACCACGCTATCCAATCGTTTTTCGAAGCGAAGAAGACGGAATCTTCAGCTGTTCGCGGTATTTCGCCACTGTTCTTCTTGATATAATAATACCATGTTCCTGTTCCAAAAGCGCAACAAGCTTTTGATCCGATAACGGTTTTTGTTTATTTTCCTTCTCCACCAAGCTTTTTAACAACTCTTTTACGCGTTTGCTCGAAACGGCTTCATCGTCTTCGCCTGAAACAGAATTGCTGAAGAAGTATTTCATTTCAAACAAGCCATACGGCGTTTGCACGTACTTATTGCGAGTCGCACGGCTGATTGTAGATTCATGCATTTCAAGTTCCTCTGCTACTTCCTTTAAGGAAAGCGGCTTTAAAAACAGCGGACCTTTTTGAAAAAAATCCGTTTGCTTTGCAACGATTGCATCCATCACATTCAAAAGCGTTCTTTTTCGTTGCTCTAAGCTCCTTAGAATCCATTGCACATGCTGATACTTCTGCGATAAATACGAAGCAACTTCCCGTTCTGTTTCCTGCTCAAGCATGGCGCTGTATTCTGAATGAACTTCAATCTTCGGCATGTTGCCCTGCTGCATTTCAATGAAAAGCCTTCCGTTCTCTTTACGGACTGCGAGGTCTGGAACAATATAAATCGGCTTCTCCGAAGAAAAGGCCAGACCCGGCTTGGGCTGAAGAGAAACGATAATCCGCATCGCTTCCTGCAGCTCTTCCGTCTTACATTTTAATACTTGCGAAAGATGCTTCCAATCCTTTTTCGCAAAGGATGCAAAATGGTACTCTATCATTTCTTCCGCCAATATATCCCGTTCTTGTAAGCGCTTTAACTGGAGCTTAAGACATTCTTGCAGCGTACGTGCTCCGACGCCTGCAGGCTCAAGCGACTGTATGATTCTCATGCACTCGCACACTTGGTCAATCGGCATATTTAACAAAGCAGCCAATTCCTCATCCGTCTCGCGTAAGTATCCGTTCTCATCTATATTGTGTACAAGAAAAGCAAGAATCCGTTTTTGTTTTTCCTCAATTACATATTCTTGCAGCTGCTTCAATAAATGCTGCTGCAGCGTATCGCTGTTTGAACTGTAAATTTCCATTCGATTTTCAACTGTGCGCCGTTTCCCCTCAGAACGCTTCAATTCAATAAGGGGATTTTCAAGCGATTGCTCATACAAAAATTCCGTCAGTTCCTGCGCATTATACTGCAACATCGTAATTGCTTGCCGTAATTCCTGTGTCATTGCCAACCGCAGTGTTTGTTCCTGTAACAGACTTGCCTTCAATACAATCTCCCCCTTGGATTCTATTGTACAATACATTGGCACAAAAATTGAATGAAAAAAATAATCCAGCTTCCTTTGTTATTTCATTTTTATTAGTCGACGGCAAAAAATACGACAAAATGGATGAGAAATTCTCCTTCAAGTGCCATAAATAGCTCATCAGATAATTTAATGGTCATTAACCTAACTAAAAAGCAATATTATAGAGGAGAAAATACAATGGAGGTGAAGTTATGGCAGTTGTTAATGCTACGGATTCGGATGTTGCACTCTTAGCAAGGTTGCTTAGGGCGGAAGCCGAAGGAGAAGGGACTCAAGGGATGTTGCTCGTCGGGAACGTAGGAGTCAATCGAATAAGAGCAAATTGTTCCGATTTTAAAGGACTTCGTACCATTCGGCAAATGATTTATCAAGAACATGCATTTGAAGCTGTTCAGCACGGTTATTTCTATCAAAGGGCAAGAGAAAGCGAAAAGCGCTTAGCACGCCGAGCTATTAATGGAGAGAGACATTGGCCTGCAAAATTTAGTTTGTGGTATTTTAGACCACCAGGTGATTGTCCTCCACAATGGTATGATCAACCTATAGTGGGACGTTTCAAGAAACATTGTTTTTATCAACCAACAGCTGCAACCTGTGAACATGTTTATAACACGTATTAAGACAATGATAAGAAAAAATCAATAGTTACAAAGGGAATAGACAAAAGTGTTAATTCAGCACCTTTTTGCTGATTTGAGGAGTTGTATATGCAACTCCTTTTATTTTGCGCCGCATGACCGCCGGTGTGTCTCGTTTAAACAATCCACTTAAGGCTTGTGCTCGGCTTTTCGAGCTCAGCGAATAACCTAATCGTCATCTTGCCGCTAATATCCTCGAATGTGATAGTTATGTCTCCCGAAAGCCTCCTCGTTAACTTCATAAAGAGCTCACCTTTTATTGAGAGCAAACCCTTATTCTGATCTTCGATAGCACACATACGTTATATAAACTCATTGCCATCGTAAATTGCAGCATACCGATGCCACGAATGTAAACGAATGGGTAAAAGTATGCATTCACTGTGATATCTCTTGTCATAGCTTATTACGTAATTCAACTTCTCACGGCTCCTCTTTTATGAAGTAACATTTCAAAATATTCAATTTATTAGTTACAATGAAAATGCATACATAATTACTTGAAAACGTTCAAAGGGGTTGTTCACATTGAAGGGGAAAATAGGTTGGTCAATATTTTGGATTGTGGTCGTTGCCGTAATTTCGTTTTGTGCGTACACCGTCACGCCTTATATTACGGGAGAAAAAACGTTTCAACCCGAAGAAGCGACGGCGTCTTCTTCACAACAAGAAGACAAAGAAAGCGCACCGACAACCGAAGAAGATCAAAAGGCGTCGGAATTCATTTCGCATTATCACCAAATATTGAACGATTTGACGGGTTGGGGACGCATCAACAACCCGAATTGGGACGAAGTTCAATTGAACGCAAAACAAATTGTTGATTCACTTGACGCAATGAAGTATAAAGGGGATTCAGATTTGCAAAAAGATTTCAAAGACATTCGTGAGTTAGCGAAAGACCTTGAAACGGCCAATAATGTATTGAGTACACTTAAACTTCGAAAACTTCACCGATATCTTCACGACCTTGACGTTGTAATGAATCGTGCCGACGGTGACGGCAAATATTACAATATGACGAAGTGGGGAAAAGCGAACAAATAGTGAAGGCGAAACCGTTCTTTTTTCGTATCTAATTTTGTGAAAGATTAACGTTTTCGCCTTTTCACTATTCGCTTATGTGCTTCGATTGCCTTCAAATGAAAGAAGGCGTAACCTTATTGTTCATCGATTATCTCTCTACAATGTTCGCACATGTGTAGGTAAGATTCGTGTTGTTCATCCATTTTCCAGCCACATCCACTACATACTTTTATTGAAATATTTTTATAAAAATCCAGATCTTCGATGTCAAACGCCCCCTTAGATATCATTTTATTGGTTCTGTTGTATTGTTACACAAGAAAACAAATTAACATCTGTTATATAAAACCAATACACAAAAAAGAAGCTTCTATGCAAATTAAACGTAAGGGCTTTTGCGCATTACTCTACTTTTTCTTTCTGCTCCTGTTTATGCATAGCCTTATGAGAAGCAAAAAATAATAAGCATGCCAGTTTTAAACAAGCCCAATTACAGCCGATTTTTAAGAATATATGGGGGGGCGAACACTTTGAGTAGGTACAAAATCGGTAATACAAGTGATTGTAGTAAGGATACTAACGAAAAAATGCCCAATATTACTTGGGGCGGTGCTATTGGATTTCTAATTATAATTCTCTCTGTTTTAAGCTATTTTAAATGGCTATCGCCGTTCTTATCTAAACCCTAATCCATAAAAAAGAAGCCTGTCGCCAGTTATAGCACAGGCTCTTCACATAACGTAGCAGGCACGTAAGGCATTATTAGGTTATTCGTTATATATCCATCTTTCCCGACGTGCAAGGCTACTAAAAAAGAAAAGCCCCGCTAATTGCCCGTAGCGGTACATACGCTTTCGCATAAGGTCTTTTCTGCGTTTTACGATACGTTTTTTAGACAACAAAAAAACCCCAATCTGAAACGAATTTCAGACGGAGGTTTTCCGCTTAAATATTATTAAGTTTTTGGCGCATAATACGTACGTATACGCGACTCCTAACCGCTTAAACCCGCGTTAGGACGTTTCGTACTTCCGTCCTCTCGCGCCATTTTAACAGCGCTGATATCGTCACAAACGCTGTCACATCAAGGTTTACGCGCTCGGAGGGACTCGAACCCCCGCAAGACGTGGTACCGGAAACCACCGCTCTATCCGACTGAGCTACGAGCGCAAATTACATCGTTACAAATACGATGATATTACTGTTTAGCCTCCGTCTCGTTTCCGTTTGTTCTTCCCGAAAATTTGACGCAGGACACGAACACCTAATGCTATGTGTCCGAAATGTTACATACGCTATTATAACGCTTTTAGCCTTCTCACGCAAGCCTAAAAAGCAACGCAGCCTATTTGCTCGGCGCAAGCACATGAGATTTCCTTGGCTATTCAATCTATAGAGTGAATGATAATTTCGACATGTCCATGTGCTATGTGCAACCAAAAGGGAGTATGGTATGCTTCTTCTCTCTGGTCTACCCTTGCATGAACCACTACAAAGGTTTGACCGCTTCTGTACGTCGCCGGATGATCTCTTCCCACTATAAAAAAGGTTTTTTTATTCACTTGTATATATAACGTTTTTAAACATATTGGCCTGTTTATTTCTATATTTTCTTTAGTTACTAAAATTGGAAATAGTATTTCAATGAGAATGAGGCATTCTAAATCTTGTACTTCAATTTCATTTAAGGAGGAGTAAAATCATGACAGTTATTAACAATCTTAAACAAACCGTTTCTGGATTAAAGAGCGCCCAAGCAAGCTTGGAAGGTTTTGCCCTTGACACTGACAACCAGCAAGCAAAACAGTTGTTCAAAAATGCTGCTCAACAAACACAAAGCATTATCGATTCCTTAAACCCGCGCATTCAGCAGGTTGAAACAGAAGAGCCTCAGTACAAGCAGTAATAACATCAGCAGAGAAGGATGATCAAAGATCACCCTTCTTTTTACTCAATTACATAAACCACTGGAAATGGAATGATAGGATGCAAAAAGGTCTAGCTGTAAAAATTTTACTATCTATTTCTTTATTACATCCGCTTATCGGCTGCAGCAATGAAAAAGATAAAAAAACAGCAAAAAAAAATGAGACATCATTAATGAAAATCAGCACGAACTCCTACAACCAGCTTCCCGCTCAAAATGCTGAAAAGCAAATTCGATCCATGGAAGAAATAACAGCTGCCAAAGCTATTGTTTCGGATAAAGAGCTGTATGTTGCTGCACTACCTCAACACCATGAACGCTTTCAATTGGACCGTTTAAAAAAGAAAATGAAGAAAAAACTGGATGTCGCTTACCCTGATTTAAAAATCTATGTAAGTGTCGATAAAAAAATCTTCATGCTGATTGGAAAGCTGAAAAAGGACATCAAAAACAAAAAAGCAGACAAGAAAACAATAGAGAAAAAGATAAAAAAAATAAAAGAGGACATGCATTCCGATACTTGATGTTTTATCAGAAAAGCGGAACCGGCTCGGTCAGCTCCGGAAGGCAGAGGTTCCCTACCCAAAAAGGCGCTTTTTGCCTTTATCCCGCTCTAAGCGTCCGTAACTTAGATGTTTAGACAAGGTGGACAAACGGACGCTAAGAGCCCGATTGATTCAACTAACATCCATGGAGGAAAATCACCTCCATGGATGAAGTTTCATCTTATGGGGGAAGGTTCTCTGACAGGAGGAGCTAGACATGTCCCCCAATTTTATATTTTTTTATTCTTTATAAAAAGGAAGAGTTCATATGTCAAAAAAAAATAAGAATCTGACGCCTGCCCAGCAGGAATATCAGAAATTTGCAAGTGAGCGCGAAATCAAGCGGCCGATTTTAAAAAATTGTATCAAGGCATTTTTTGTCGGCGGATTGATTTGTTTAATTGGTCAACTTATCTCTACTATGTATATTACTTACTTTGATTTTACGGAAAGGTCGGCAGGCAATCCTACTGTAGCTACCATGATTTTTATTTCAATGCTTCTGACAGGATTCGGCATTTATGACCGATTGGCTCAATTCGGCGGCGCCGGCACAGCCGTTCCGGTTACCGGCTTTGGAAATTCGGTTATAGCTGCTTGTATTGAACACCGTACAGAAGGATTCGTTCTAGGTGTAGGCGGCAACATGTTCAAACTGGCCGGATCGGTCATTCTGTTTGGGGTTTTCTCCGCCTTTGTCATTGCAATTATTAAAACCATTTGGATGCAATGGGGAGGTCAGTAAATGTTACAAGGACACCGCACATGGATATTTGAAAATAAGCCAGTAATTCTCTCGACTGGTGTAGTTGGAGGTCCTTTTGAGGCAAACGGAAACATTCCTGAAGATTTCGATCTTCTTCATGAGGATTTATGGATGGGCCAAGACACCTACGAAAAGGCGCATAAAATCCTTTTGGAAGAAGCTTGTAAAAGGGCGACAGAAAAAGCGAAGCTGCGCACAGATGATATTCAATTCATATTGGCAGGGGATCTTATCAATCAAATCACTCCCTCAAGCTTTGCCTCCCGTACACTGGGACTGCCTTATTTCGGGTTGTTTGGCGCTTGTTCCACGTCAATGGAGGGACTTGCTTTAGGCGCATTTATCGTAAACGGAAAAGGTGCCAAATACTTGCTGACAGGTGCATCAAGCCATAACACCGCCGTAGAGAAGCAATTCCGGTATCCCACTGAATACGGGGGCCAGAAGCCTCCTACCGCTCAGTGGACTGTGACAGGGGCAGGCGTTGCCCTGTTAAGCGAGCAAGGCGAAGGCCCTTATGTTACTTCCGCAACAATAGGAAAAATCGTGGATATGGGATTAACCGATCCGTTCAATATGGGAGGCGCCATGGCTCCGGCTGCAGTTGACACAATAGAAGCACATTTAAGGGAGCGCCAAATTGACCCATCCTACTATGACTTGATTGTAACAGGGGATCTTGGACAAATCGGACGGGAGACCGCCCTTGACTTAATGCATAAACACGGATTTTCTATACCGAACGAGCAGTTTCAAGATTGCGGATTAATCATCTACAGAGAAGATCAGCCGGTTTTAGCCGGCGCAAGCGGCGCAGGCTGTTCCGCAACCGTTGTTTACGGTCATTTGCTAAACCGAATGAAAAAAGGAGAATTTAGCAAAATACTTGTAGTGGCAACAGGCGCTTTGCTGTCTCCTTTAACCTTTCAGCAAAACGAAACGATTCCGTGTATTGCACACGCAGTATCCATCGAGTTCGGAGGTGCACAATAAATGATCTTCTTTTGGGCTTTTGTGATAGGGGGAATCATTTGCGTCATTGGTCAAATTATGTTCGATGTATTTAAGCTTACACCTGCTCACACAATGTCTACGCTTGTTGTGATTGGCGCCATATTAGACGGAATCAATTTATATGAACCGCTGATCGACTTCGCCGGAGCCGGTGCAACAGTTCCGATTACAAGCTTCGGAAACGCCCTTGTGCACGGGGCAATGGCGGAAGCGGAAAAGCACGGATTGATAGGCGTTATAACAGGTATGTTCAAAGTAACGAGCGCAGGTGTATCTGCAGCTGTCATCTTCGGTTTTATTGGTGCTCTATTATTTAAACCAAAAGGATAAGAGGTGTTTTGAATGACTGTAGTTTCAAGTGTGAAATCTTGTCTTGCGAGTTTGAAAGGCGCGCAGGCAAACTTAAGCACCTTCGCTCAAAATGCCACTGATGAAGAGGCAAAACGGATTTTTCATGAATGCATGCTCGAAATGGACGATGTGATAATGGATATTCAAAAAAGAGTTGGTGCACTGGAACACGAAGAACCTCAATATAAAGGATTTTAATTGAAAGGGGGAAAATAAATGCCTGAGTTACCGCAATGGCTGGTTCTAATCTTACGTTCCTTCAGCTTTTTAGTTATTTTGTTTTTATTGACAAAATGGCTAGGAAAAAGACAAATATCGCAACTTTCATTCTTCGAATACGTAGTAGGCATCACTATTGGTAGTATTGCTGCTGAGGTATCGACGGGACTTGAACAAAATTATTTACACGGTCTCTATAGTATGCTGGTCTGGGCTGTAGTACCTTTTATCGCTGGTCTTATTTCTTTAAAAAGCAAACGGGCGCGGAATTTTATAGAGGGAGAAGCCACTATCTTTATTAAGGACGGAAAAGTTCTTGAAGACAATTTAAAGAAAGAAAAGTATACCATCGATGAAATGCTGGAGTTGCTGCGCAGAAAAGATGTGTTCAACGTGGCAGATGTAGAGTTTGCTTTATTGGAACCAAGCGGCGATTTAAACGTTTTATTAAAGAAAGAAAACCAACCGATTACTCCAAAGATTCTCGGATTGACAGTGGCGCAAGAGAAAGAATCGCAAGCAGTAATTATGGATGGAAAATTATTAAATCAGCCTCTTTCAGCGAGCGGCCATAATCAAGAATGGCTTCACACTGAGCTGGAAAAGCTGGGAGTTACTTTGGATAACGTATTTATCGGTCAAGTGGACTCCTTTGGACAGCTTACTGTTGATTTATATGATGATAAAATTCAAACTCCTTCTCCTCAAGGAAAACCATTGTTGTTGGCTGCCTTGAAAAAATGCCAAGCTGACCTTGAACTGTTCGCTCTGGAAACAAATTCGATTACAGCTCAAAACATGTATGAAAAGAATGCTGCACGTATGCAGAGAATTTTAGATAAGGTAACCTACCTCCTAAAAGAATAGAGAATCTCTAAAAAGAACGTTTCTGCATAGTTAAGCGTTCTTTTATTTTTATCACCTTTTCGGCTTTATTAGCAGAAAGGGAGCAGAGTTTTCGAAATCGGACACGTTTAAAATCACATCATTCGGTTATGATGATGACAGACAGAAAAGAAGGGAAAGTCTAATTCATATCGAATAAGATTAAACAAACTTCTTTTTCAATTTTAGAAAATACATAAAAGCAAGTGGTTTCGTTTGACCTTTCTTGACCATAATTGTATTATATGAATGAGAGATTACCAAGAAAAGCACAGCCGGCTCGTTCAGGCGCAGAGTCTAAGGTTCTCCGCCCTAAAAAGCGCTTTTTGCTTTTTTGTGGCGGAGGTTCTTAGGCGGCAGCGCCTAGCCGGCGGAGCTGGACATCTACCCAAAGTTTTTTTACTTTCTTATTTCCAATAAAGGAGGAATATTCATGAATTTGATTCCTACAGTCATTGAACAAACAAACCGCGGGGAACGCGCATATGACATCTATTCCCGCTTATTGAAGGACCGCATCATCATGCTCGGAAGCGCAATCGACGATAACGTCGCTAACTCTATCGTAGCGCAGCTTTTATTCTTGGAAGCGCAAGATTCCGAGAAAGAAATTCATCTATACATCAACAGCCCAGGCGGCTCCATCACAGCCGGCATGGCGATTTATGACACGATGCAATTTATCAAAGCGCCGGTTTCTACTATTTGTATCGGCATGGCAGCTTCTATGGGTGCCTTCTTGCTTGCGGCTGGCGCAAAAGGAAAACGTTATACCCTTCCTAACAGCGAAGTGATGATTCACCAACCGCTTGGCGGCGCACAAGGCCAAGCAACAGAAATCGAAATCGCAGCGAAGCGCATTTTGTTCTTGCGCGATAAGCTGAACAAAATCCTTGCTGAACGCACAGGTCAGCCGCTAGAGGTTATTGAGCGCGATACAGAACGCGACAACTTCATGACTGCCGACAGAGCGTTAGAGTATGGTTTAATTGACCAAATCATTACTGAAAAAAAATAACATGGCACCATCAAAAGAGCTATCGCCTGCGCGATAGCTCTTTTTCAGCTTTCTTTTTGTACGTAAGTTACTAACGCCTCTACGGCTGCCGCTTCGTCGTTTCCTTCCGCAATAATCGTGATTGTACTGTTCGCGCTTACCGCTAAGCTCATAAGACCCATAATACTTTTAGCATTTACCTTTTTACCGTCCTTCTCGATGAAAACATCGGATTGAAAACGGTTTGCCTCTTGCACGAATAGAGCAGCCGGACGCGCTTGCAATCCGGATTTCAAAGCAACTTCCACTTGTTTTTGAACCACTGTTCTTCTCCTCCTTTTTATTTCTTTATCCTTCTTATCTCATAGGACTCCGCTCGAAGCGGTTTTATTTTACAATCGGTTCTCCTGCACGCAGTTTATCAGCAATTTCATCAATTTTGCGCAAACGATGATTAATACCAGATTTGCTGATTTTTCCGCCGGACACCATTTCTCCCAGCTCCTTCAGTGTCACATCCTGATAGCTGACGCGAAGCTGTGCAATTTCCCGCAGCTTGTCAGGAAGAAAATCCAAGCCGACTGTCCGATCAATGTACTTGATGTTTTCGATTTGCCTGAGCGCTGCACCTATTGTTTTATTTAAATTGGCGGTCTCACAATTCACAAGACGGTTTACGGAGTTGCGCATATCGCGTACGATACGTATATCTTCAAATCGAAGCAGCGCATTGTGCGCGCCGATGATATTTAAAAACTCCGTAATTTTCTCCGCTTCTTTTAAATATGTAATGTAGCCCTTTCGTCGTTCGAGTGTTTTACTGTTAAGCGCAAACTCGTTCATAAGTTCACATACTGCATCATTATGCTCCTTATATAAAGAAAAGACTTCAAGATGATAGGAAGAGGTTTCTGGATTGTTTACAGATCCCCCTGCCAAAAAGGCACCGCGCAAATAAGAGCGCTTGCAGCATTTCTTTTTAATGAGACCTTTTGAAATGTTGCGAATCAATGTGAAATCTCCTTGGATGATTTGTAAATCATCCAAAACTTCCTTTGCCTTTTCCACCAATCTTACGATATACACATTGTTCTTCTTTAAGCGCATTTTCTTTCTGACAAGCAGCTCCACTGTAACCTCGTAGCTCCTCTTTAAAAGCGTATAAATACGCCTTGCGATTGCAGCGTTTTCTGTTTGAATGTCAATGATAAGGTGGCGGTTGGAAAAGGAAAGTGAGCCGTTCATGCGAATTAACGCTGACAGTTCCGCCCTTACGCAGCAGTCTTTCGTCTCTAAGTTTGTTAATTCTTTTTTTGTTTCTGATGCAAAGGACATTGTTTCTCACCTCCCGGATTAAATTGCATAGGGTATTGCTATATATGAGTGAATTATAATTTTGACATTTCCATGTGCTATGTGCAACCAAAAGGGAGCATTGCATGCTTCTTCTCTCTGGTTTACCCTTGCATGAACCAAAGGTTTGACTGCTTCTGCACGTCTTTTGATCTCTCTTCACTATCAAAAGACGGTTTTTTTTATTCACTTGTATATAGTTATAGCAACGAATATAAAATCGATGCCAGTTTTAATGTATCGTGACGAACCACATTATCATCGTACTTAGCCAGCATATCTTGAATGACTGCAATGTTCATTTCTTTCAAACGATCCGCATCGCACACAACCGGAGTTGACAATTCTTTTTCATACCGCTTCAGCAGGTGCGCGGGAATATCTCCATTATTTGCAATCACCGTATCAATAAACGGCTCCTCTAAATGATTATGAAGCGCCTGCACATGATCAGAAGCCGTATATCCCATTGTCTCTCCTGCCTGCGTCATGACATTGCAGACGTATACTTTCTTCGCTTTCGCTTTTAGAACGGCTTCTCCGATTTTTTTAACAAGCAGATTCGGCAAAATACTCGTATACAAACTCCCAGGACCGAACACAAGCAAATCTGCCTTTCGGATTTCGTTCAATGTTTCTGTGAGCGGTTCTACATGTTCAGGAGTCAGAAACACGCGTTTGATTTTCTCTCCCCGATACGGGATTTTTGATTCGCCGGTTACCGTGGTTCCATCGGCATATTCTGCATGCAGCACCACGCTTTGATTGGCTGCCGGCAATACGCGTCCTCTCACATTCAATACTTTGCTCATTTCTGTAATGGCGTGGAAAAAGTCTCCGGTTATAGATGTCATGCCAGCCAGCAGAAGATTGCCTAGGGCATGACCTGATAAATCTCCCGCTGTAAAGCGATGCTGAAACAAAGCCTCCACAAGAGGCTCTACATCAGACAACGCTACAAGGACGTTGCGCACGTCCCCGGGAGGCGGAATCTCCATTTCATCCCGAAGTCTCCCTGAGCTTCCTCCGTCATCCGCTACGGTTACAACGGCTGTAATATCCACCGGGTATTTCTTTAACCCGCGCAAGAGAACGGATAAGCCTGTCCCTCCGCCCACAATGACCATTTTGGGCTTTCTCTCTCTTATCATGCTTAATGTCCCTTTCTTTTTTCAACATCGCGATGAGACACATGAGTTTTATATTCTTTTTCGAAATACTTCGCCAAATATTCCGCGATGGTAACGGAACGATGCTGTCCGCCTGTGCAACCGATGGCGATGACGAGCTGACTTTTTCCTTCTCTTTTATAATGTGGAAGCATAAAGGAAATTAAGTCCGTCAGCTTCTCTAAAAACTTGTGCGTTTCATTGAATTTCAGCACGTAAGAAGAGACTTCCTCGTCGAGGCCCGTGAGAGGCTTCATTTGCGGAATGTAGTATGGATTCGGCAGGAACCGTACATCAAACATAAGATCGGCATCAATCGGTACACCGTACTTAAATCCGAAAGATGTCACATTCACGCGGAACGCTTCCTGGTCAGGAGCAGAGAACACGTCCGTAATCTTTTCACGAAGATCCTTCGGCTTAAAATCAGACGTATCCAGCACAATATTTGCGCGTGCTTTCATGTCCGCCAGCAATTCTCGTTCCAGCTCAATTCCTTTTAACGGAAGATCGGTAGGAGCGAGCGGGTGGGAGCGTCTCGTTTCCTTGTAGCGCGTAACAAGCGTGCTGTCCTTCGCATCAAGGAATATGATATGAGGAATGAGCCATGTGCGTTCTGTTAAGTCATCTAATGCTTCCCATAAGTGATCAAAAAACTCACGGCCGCGCAAATCGATGCCGAGCGCCACTTTATCCATTTTGTTCATTGACTCAGACATAAGCTCAACGAACTTCGGAAGCAGTGCGGGCGGCAAGTTATCCACGCAGAAATAACCTAAGTCCTCAAAGCTTTGCAGCGCCACTGTCTTCCCTGCTCCTGACATCCCAGTAATGATGACCATTTTAATATCATTTTTATTCATAGCCGGCTCCCCCCATTAACTCGGATCTAAGCGATAGGAAATCAGCTCGAAATCCGGTGTATATACAAACGTTCCATATATGATTCCATTGCCCTGAAGCAAATAATCGATAATGTGATGATCCCCCGGCGCCATCGGCAAGGAAACAATTTGCTCCTCATCATGCCACTTTAAAATACCTTCTTCACACTCATCTTTATTTTCTCCTGCAAAATCTGTTGCCAGAAAGGAAAACATCATCCATTCCGATACAATCTTATCATCTTCTTGTATAACGAAAGTAAACACGCCTTTTAATGCGGGATTTTTCAAATAAATGCCGGTTTCCTCCCGATACTCGCGCACTACTGCTTCCCGGATGGTTTCTCCGCGCTCCATTTTTCCGCCCGGAGCTACCCACCAATTGCGACGCGGCTTCTGTAACAAGAGCACCTTATTATCTTTTACTAATACGCAGTTTGTCACTCTTTGCAAGTTCATTTCACCTCAGTTATATAGGGCAGGCACCCAAATAAACCTATTCTCATCTTATTATACTATCAAAAACTGTTTGTCACAACGAACGGACAACAGTCCGTTTTAAAAAAATAGAAAATTTAGAAAAATAAGGTCTGAGGAGCAAAAGAAAAAGAGCATAAGTCGCAGCACTTATGCTCTGTCAATAGGACCTTATATAATAAGGGGGGTCAACTTGTACTTACTATACCCTATCCATATTGCATTGCTGTTACAGCCCAATTAAAGAGCCGTTACTCTTCCGTTACTGTTTCGCGACCTTCAGCTCTTCCATCAGCTCTTCAATATAATGCTGCGCGCTTTGTGCAGCAATGCTGCCATCGCCTGTCGCTGTTACGATTTGGCGGAGCCCTTTTTCACGAACATCGCCGGCCGCGAATATTCCCTCTATCTTCGTTTCCATGCGATCATTCGTTTCAATATAACCGTTTTCGTTTGTAATGCCAAGCGCCTCAAACGGCTTGGATAACGGAAGCATGCCGATGTAAATGAATGCACCGTCCGTTTTGAACTCTTGCTCTTCTCCTGTGTTTACATCCGCTAATGTGACGCTGCCCACTTTTCCGTTCGCTTCATTGATTTGCTTCACTGTATGATTCCAGATGAAGGAAATTTTTTCGTTTTGGAAAGCGCGGTCCTGGAGAATTTTTTGCGCACGCAATTTATCGCGGCGATGAACAATCGTTACCTTTGTCGCAAAACGCGTTAAATATACGCCTTCTTCTACCGCAGAGTCGCCGCCGCCGATTACAACAAGCTCTTTGCCTTTGAAGAAAGCGCCGTCGCATACTGCACAATACGATACGCCGCGTCCGCCAAGCTCTTTTTCGCCCGGAACGCCGATTTTTTTATACTCAGCTCCGCTTGCAACAATAATCGCACGTGCTTTATATTCCTTCTTGCCGGCAACTACCGTTTTAAACTCTTTGCCGTCAATAACTTCTTTCACATCGCCATACGCATATTCCGCTCCGAATTTCTTCGCATGGTCAAACATTTTTGTGGACAGCTCCGGTCCTAAAATATGGTCATAGCCCGGGTAGTTTTCCACTTCCTCGGTATTTGCCATTTGACCTCCTGGAATACCGCGCTCAATCATCAAAGTGCTCAAATTTGCACGAGATGTATATAAAGCAGCCGTCATGCCTGCAGGACCTGCACCGATAATAATGACATCATAAACTTTTTCTTCAGACACGTTTTTCACTCCTTATATGGAATTACGTCCTTCTTATATTATATACAAATTCATTATACTTACCGGATTTGCTTTTTTCTAATAATCTGCCTTAATCTGCTTCACAGCCTGAATATATTTGCGCACAGTGGATATAGATACATTATATATATGTCCGATTTCTGCTTGCGTCATGTTTTCCTTTTGCTCGCTGCGGACCACATATTCCACAGCCGCAGACCAGCCGAACGCATTGGAGAAGGACATATTTGTATGATAGAACGAAGAAAACGTATGGAACCAAAGCTGTAAGCATTCTTCAATCAACATATCGTCTTTTTCCGTATGATTATATAGTACATCTGCTATCTGCGCACATTTTTGAAATTCCTTCAGCTCTTTCGGCATTCTTTTTCCGCTGCTTGCCAGAAAGAAGTAGCGCGCCCAGTTTGCAATAACGGGCTTATCCGCGGATTGAAGGATATCAAAAAAGACTTGTATTTTATCTTTTGTCTGCAGCTCATTCATTAAATACAAGGCAAGCATTTGCTCCTCTTCGCTTTTCGCCTCTTGGAATGACACTCTTAGCTGCCCGAGAAGCGCCTCTTGGTTTGTATCTGTGAAGCCAATGCCGTTCCATGGCTCCTGACCTTCTTTTTCAGGATATACTTCTACTACATGCTTCCATGTTTTTTCAGCGGTATGCGTATCCCCTATCATATAAGCGGAATAGGCAAGCCAGTAATGGAAGCTGACATCCCCTTCATAGCCCTGTCTTTTTAAAATCTTCAGCCACTTATAGGCCGTTTGGAACCGGCCGACTGTAGCGAGCGTAGTGCCCAGCTTAAAGCGGTGCTCCACAAGCATTGGATACACATACTCCAGTTGATCGGCAAGCTCCTCTGCCTGCTCCTCGCGTCCGATGGAATATAAGAAAATTAAGCTGTTGCACAAAGCATGCAGATTGCCTGGATTTTTTTCAAGCACCGTGTCGACAATACGCATCGCTTCTTCAATTTCACCGAGCTGAAAACGAGCGATGGCCAAATTGTTATAGGCAGACCAAAACTCCGGATATTCTGTCAAAACTGTCTCTAATGTAGAGATTGCTTCATCCAGCTGTCCGTTTCGAATAAAACTGTTTGCCTGCTCCTGCATGATAATGAGCTCATCCTCATCTTCAAACTTTTCCTCGTCGTCTTCTTCAATTGCAATAATATCCAATAAATCCAGCGTTTCCTCTGCAAATTCTCCATCTTCCTCAGCTTCAAGATAGCGTTGAGCGTATTTTTTCGCCTGCTGGAACAAACCGAGAAAAGCGCAATTGTTTGCCAAATAGTAATAACACTCCGTCATCTCAGCATCCATGCGAAGAACATTATTGAAAAGTTGATTTGATTCATGATACTGACCCGCTTCTGACAAAGCAGATGCGAGCTGACATAAAACAAACGGCTCCTTTTCTGCATGCGCCGCTCTCTTCAAATATTTAATCGCATCATCCAAGTTATGACGGCGATAAGCTTTCATTCCCTTTTCATAGAAAAATTGGGCAGATTGATGAAAGGCAATAACTTGTCCCTTCTCTTCTTCCATTCTTTGTTTTTTCCCCATAAATCCTCCATTTTTCATTTGTTAAACAATAAGTCCAGTATTCTCTAACTATAAGTATAAACGATTCCTAAGAAAACAAAACAATATATTGTATGCAATTTATGCCTTTTCATACACACTAGGGAAAAAAGAGGGCAGCCCAAAAGAGAAAACGTTCCTTTTGAGCCGCTTTGAGATTTCCAGCATTTCGCCGCTTCTCTGTTTTTAGCGGTCATTATCGGGTTACGCCCGCTCTTGCTCATTTGGAGAGATTCGACTCTTCCAGTCTCCGTTCTTCCAGCTCTTCTTTTGTGTAAATAATGCGCATCGGATTTCCGCCGACAAAGGACCCGGCAGGTACATCTTTATGTACAAGCGTGCCTGCTGACACAATGGCTCCGTCGCCAATTACGACACCCGGCAAAATCGTCGAGTTTGCGCCGATCATCACTTCATCACCTATTATTACATCACCGAGCCGATATTCTGTAATCAAATATTCGTGCGCTAAAATGGTCGTATTATATCCAATGACCGTGTTGCGCCCAACTTTGATTTTTTCCGGAAACATGATATCAAGCATGACCATAAGCGCAAATGATGTTTGGTTGCCGACCTCCATGCGCAAAAATGTGCGGTACAGCCAGTTTTTCACATGCAAAAACGGGATGTATCTTGCCGCCTGAATGACGATAAAATTTTTAACGACCTTCCAAAATGGAACTGTCTTATATACATGCCATAAAGAATTCGCCCCGGAAACGGGATAACGCGTCGTGCGCCTCACACACTTCTCTCCCTCTATAAAATAGTCAACAAATCGCTCATTTTCTCTAAAATATATGTCGGCTTGTACGATTCCAAGTACTCCCGGCCCTTCACCGACCACGCTACGCCTGCCGTTTGTGTACCGGCATTTTGCCCTGCCAAAATATCATGATGATTATCGCCTACCATAAGCGTTTCGGACGGATTTGCTCCTAACAACCGCAACGCCTTCTGAATCGGCTCAGGATCTGGTTTGACCTTTTGTACATCATCAATTGTCACAACTACATCAAAAAACGGCTTTAATCGAGAAAGCTTCAGACCCATTTCTACTGTCTGACGTACCTTTGTTGTAACGATACCGATTTTATATCCGTCTTTCTGAAGCGCTTCTACGGTTTCATATACTGTTTCAAATTCTTCCACGAGCGCGTCGTGATGCTTATGATTATACTCACGATAGCACTGAATCATTTCCTCCACACGCGCCGGATCAATTGAGGAAAAGGTTTCGCTCAAAGACGGTCCGATAAACGGCAAAACATCCGCACGCTGATAACGGTTTGGATAATACAAGTTCAATGTGTGCAAAAAGGAAGCAATAATGAGCTCGTTCGTGTTAACTAAAGTGCCGTCTAAATCAAATAATACTGTGTTAATTTTCATATGCAAAATCCTTTCTATCCATCCTTCTCCAGATGATGGATACAATGATAGTAAGCAAGACTGCAACCATGCGAATAAGGAATAACAGCAGAACCGGCGTATATTTCAAAATCGTAATCAATAAGGTAATCGGAAAAATAATCTTTCCGAGCACCCATGTTGTTTTAAACCCTGCCCCCCCCCCCGTTTCAACGTCTCCATTACGTTTTCTCCCCTTATTAAAAACAGCAGCGCCTTATAAAAAGGCGCTGTAACGATTACGCTTCTAAATATCTTTTATCCGCATATCCCATTTTGCGGCGAACCGCAATAAAGATAATGGAAACTACGATAATTACGATGGAAATGACTTGCGCCACGCGAAGCGGGCCAAGCATAAGGCTGTCTGTGCGAAGTCCTTCTATGAAGAAACGGCCGATAGAATACCAGATCAAATAGGTAAAGAACAGCTCGCCCCGACGAAGATTTACCTTTCTCAATAACAGTAAGATGATAACGCCCGTAATACTCCACAAAGATTCATACAAAAACGTCGGATGATAATAAGTGCCGTTAATGTTCATTTGATTAATAATGAAGCTCGGTAAATGAAGGCCCTCTAAAAATTCATGCGTAACAGGTCCGCCATGCGCCTCCTGGTTCATGAAATTGCCCCAACGGCCGATAGCCTGTCCAAGCAAAATGCTCGGCGCTGCAATATCTACAAGCTTCCAAAACGAAACGCGGCGTACCTTCGCAAACACGATGGCTGTAATGATAGCGCCGATTAAGCCCCCATGAATCGCAAGGCCGCCTTGCCGTATATTAAAAATTTGCGATGGATTTTCACTATAATAATTCCATTCAAAAATAACATAGTACGTACGCGCGCAAATAATGGCAATCGGAACTGCCAATAACACTACATCAATAAATAAATCTTTCGGTAAGCCTCTTCTCTCCGCTTCCCGTATTGCAAGCCATAGCCCAAGCAGCACGCCTGAACCGATAATCACACCGTACCAATAAATCGGAAACGGTCCCAGCTGAATAAAGACACGGTCAAAATAAGGTGCATTTCCAAGCAGCATGCTTTTCACTCCTTTTCTCTTCTACTGTTCGTTTCCTGTTTCAATCGCATTCATCAAGCGTTCTGAAAATTGCTGTGCGGCATTGACGCCCATGCGCTTGAGACGGAAGTTCATCGCTGCCACTTCGATAATAACAGCCAAGTTTCGTCCCGGTCGAACAGGAAGCGTGATTTTCGTAATCTCTGTATCAATGATTTTCATTTTCTCTTCATCTAAGCCAAGGCGGTCATAGTTTTTTTGTTGATCCCAAATTTCAAGATTAATCACAAGGGAAATGCGTTTATGGTTGCGCACAGCACCCGCACCGAAGAGCGTCATCACATTAATGATGCCTAAGCCCCGAATTTCAAGCAAATGCTCGATGAGCTCTGGGGAGCTTCCGACTAACGTATCTTCATCCTCTTGGCGAATTTCTACGCTGTCATCCGCGACGAGACGGTGACCGCGTTTTACAAGCTCAAGGGCCGTTTCGCTTTTACCAACACCGCTTGTACCCATAATAAGCACGCCGACACCATAAATATCTACAAGCACGCCGTGAATAGCCGTTGTCGGCGCCAGCTTGCTTTCCAAGTAGTTTGTCAAACGGCTGGATAAACGAGTTGTTTTTTGCGCCGAACATAAAAGCGGTACATTCGCTTGACGCGATGCACGCATAAGCTCTTCAGGCACCTCTTGCCCGCGCGTTACAATAATGCATGGCGTTTTCGGTGTGCAAAGCGCTTCCATGCGTTCTTTCTTCTGCTCCGCAGACAGCGTTCCAAAGAAAGTCAGCTCCGTTTTCCCAAGCAGCTGCACACGGCCTGCAGGATAGTATGTAAAAAAGCCGGCCATTTCAATTCCCGGTCTCGATAAATCGCTCGTTTTAATCGGGCGGTGAATGCCTTCTTCTCCACTTACAAGCTCCAGATGAAAATGCTCCATTAAATCTTTCGTACGAACCTTTGGCATGTCATACCTCCACAATTCCACTAATAAAGTTTCACCTTTCCGCGCTCTAACCGTCCGTAATCCTCTGCCTTTTCTTCGAATCAGGAACGAACGCTATGAGCCCGATTGGTTCAACCAACATCATCAGGGAGAGTCACCCTGATGATGAAGTTTCACCTTACCATTGTAACACTTTTTCAAAAAAACACGAAATGCGCTTTTGACGATACGCGCCATTTTTTATGCAAAAAGAAAACATTCCACAGAGGGTGAAATGTTTTTAGTCACGCTTTGTTAACGGGTCCAATACGACCTTATCGATCAGCATATTGAAAACAGAAATGAAAATGGCCGCTACGATTGCCGTTCCAAACCCTTCAATATTGAAGGAATTTCCTAAAATGCTGTCCACAATTTTCAACGTAAACGCATTAATAACAATAAGGAAGAAGCCGAATGTGAACACTGTAATCGGCAGCGTAATTAAAATAAGCAGCGGCTTCACGAATACGTTCAGCATGGATAAAATCACACTCGCGATAATAGCCGTTGTAATATTTTCTATGTAAAAAGACTCAGGCGCCACAAGCTTCAGCAAACCGGATACAACAATCAGCACAAGGCTGTTTATTAAAATTGACAGAATCCATCTCATTTCCAGCACATCCTTTTCCCATAAGACAATAAAAAAAGTTATATTACTCATCATACGGCAAAACCGCATAAAATACCAAGCACAGATGCTGCAGTCTGCTTAGTCATTTTCCTTTGCAGCTGCATGTCACACATCCCGCTTATTCCTTTGCCAGCACATGAATGCCGTTGCCGATGTTCCAAACGATAATAACGAAGTTCAAAAGACCGAAGCCGGCTATAACGAAAACGGCTACCACATTCATCGTTTCTACCGTATGCATCAACAACAGAAACGAAACGGACCCAATGATCCACACTGTAGGTAAAATGTGCGATAAAAAAGCTTTCTTCGCATGATGCTTTACCGTTTCATTAGAAGCGATGAAATACACAACAAGCGGAAACAAAAAGGGGAAAATCAACAAGCTGAAATAACTTCCTGCTGCTAATAGTTTTTCTGTGAAATTCACGCATTTCCCTCCTTATGTAAAAAAAATCTCCAAAAGAACTGTTTTTCTTTTGGAGATTGTATATTACTGCATCATTTCGACTTCTTCTACTTTTTGCTTCATGCGTGCTTTATCACGCTCAATGACAGTTTTTAAATATTTGGCTGTATAAGATTGTTTCACCTTCATGACCTGCTCCGGCGTGCCGGCTGCCACAATTTGACCGCCTTTGTCGCCTCCTTCAGGTCCAAGGTCGACAATATAGTCTGCCGTTTTAATAACATCCAGATTATGTTCAATGACAAGAACGGTATCGCCGTTTTCCACAAGGCGCTGCAGCACCTTCAGCAAGCGCGCGATATCATCCACATGAAGACCTGTTGTCGGCTCATCCAAAATGTAGAGCGTACGGCCATTTGAACGGCGATGCAATTCGGAAGCAAGCTTCACGCGCTGCGCTTCGCCGCCTGATAACGTCGTTGCCGGCTGACCGAGCTTCATATATTCCAAGCCGACATCCGCCAGTGTTTGCAGCTTGCGCTTGATTTTTGGAATGTTTTCAAAAAACTCCACCGCATCTTCAATTGTCATTTCGAGTACATCCGAAATGTTCTTGTCTTTATATCTTACTTCCAATGTCTCGCGATTATAACGCTTTCCGTGACAAACCTCGCACGGAACGTATACATCCGGCAGGAAGTGCATTTCAATTTTGATGATGCCGTCCCCGCGGCAAGCTTCACAGCGGCCGCCTTTTACGTTAAAGCTGAAGCGGCCCTTCTGATAGCCGCGCACCTTCGCTTCGTTCGTTTGCGCAAACACATCGCGGATATCATCGAATACACCTGTGTACGTTGCCGGGTTGGAACGCGGCGTTCTTCCGATTGGAGATTGATCGATATCAATTACTTTATCAAGGTGTTCGATCCCTTTAATCTCTTTATGAGTCCCTGGCTTGCTTTTTGCATTATACAGCTTTTGAGCCAAGGTTTTATACAGGATTTCGTTAATGAGCGTACTTTTTCCCGAACCGGAAACGCCTGTTACCGCAACAAATGTGCCGAGCGGGAATGACGTTTTCACATTATGAAGGTTATTTTCCTTTGCACCGACGATTTCAATCTTACGGCCGTCGCCTTTGCGTCGCTCGAGCGGTACCGGAATGAATTTCTTGCCCGCCAAATATTCGCCGGTCAAAGAATTCGGATCCTTCATCACCTCTTCCGGCGTACCCGCAGATACGACCTGCCCGCCGTGAATGCCGGCACCTGGTCCGATATCAATGAGGTAATCCGCCGCAAGCATCGTATCCTCATCATGCTCTACAACAATCAATGTGTTGCCTAAATCGCGCATATTCTGAAGAGTTTGAATCAAGCGGTCATTATCGCGCTGATGCAAACCGATGGACGGCTCATCAAGAATGTAAAGAACACCTGTCAGACGAGATCCGATTTGTGTTGCCAACCGGATACGCTGCGCCTCCCCGCCCGATAATGTGCCGGCTGAACGGCTTAACGTTAAATAGTCGAGACCTACGTTATTTAAAAAGCTCAAGCGTTCCTTAATTTCACGCAAAATCAAGCGCGCGATTTGCTCTTGCTTTTCCGTTAAGATCACTGTGGAGAAAAAGTCGTGCACTTCCGTCACAGACAGCTTCGTTACATCCGAAATATGCCTGCCGCCTACAAATACGGCTAAGCTTTCCGGCTTTAAACGCGCGCCTTTACATTTCGGGCACGGCTGTTCCGCCATATACTTCTCCATTTGCTCGCGAATATAATCAGAGCTCGTTTCGCGGTAACGGCGCTCAATATTCGGGAGCACGCCTTCAAATATAATATCGCTTTCTTTTACTTGTCCAAAATCATTCACATAGCGGAAATACACTTTTTCGTCTCCGCTTCCGTACAATACTTTATCAAAAAGCGCCTTTGGAATGTTCTTTACCGGTACATCCATATCGATGCCGTAATGATTGCATACCGATTCCAAAAGCTGTGGATAATACTGCGAGCTCGACGGCTCCCAAGGCGCAATCGCATGGCTGCGCAGACTTAAATCCCAGTTTGGAATGACTAAATCAAGATCCACCTCCAGCTTAGAGCCCAGACCGTCACAGGACGGACAAGCGCCGTACGGGCTGTTGAAAGAAAACATGCGCGGCTCGAGCTCACCGATGGAAAATCCGCAGTGCGGACAAGCATGATGCTCGCTGAACAACAGCTCCTCTTGCTCCATTACATCGATCAGCACGCGTCCTTCTCCAAGCCGCAATGCCGTTTCTAATGAGTCCGCAAGACGAGAGGCGATTCCATCTTTAATAACGATACGGTCCACTACAACTTCAATAGAGTGCTTTTTATTTTTATCTAATTGAATATCATCAGACAGCTCGCGCATTTCGCCGTCCACGCGCACACGCACATAGCCTTGCTTCTTAATATCATCGAGTACTTTCACATGCGTTCCTTTTCGTCCGGAAACAATCGGGGACAATACTTGAAGCTTCGTGCGCTCAGGATACTCCAAAATGCGGTCCACCATTTGTTCAATCGTTTGCGACGTAATTTCAATGCCGTGATTCGGACAAATTGGCGTACCGATTCGCGCGTACAATAAACGTAAATAATCGTAAATCTCGGTTACCGTTCCGACGGTGGAACGCGGGTTGCGGCTTGTTGTTTTTTGATCGATGGAAATGGCCGGGGACAGCCCCTCGATTGCATCTACATCCGGCTTATCCATTTGACCGAGGAATTGACGGGCATATGCCGATAAAGACTCGACATAGCGCCGTTGTCCTTCCGCATAAATCGTATCAAACGCCAAGGATGACTTTCCTGAACCGGACAGCCCCGTTACGACTACAAGCTCGTTTCTCGGAATGGTAACATCTATATTTTTCAGGTTATGTGCCCGTGCACCTTTTACAATAATATGATCATTTGCCAACGCTATCCTACCCTTCCGCTTTAAGCTCTATCACTAGATCACGAAGCTCTGCCGCACGCTCGAAATCCAGCGCGCGCGCCGCTTCCTTCATTTCGATTTCAAGACGCGCAATCATATTTGCACGCTCTTCCTTTGTCATCTTCTTCACCGGTGTTGCTTCGTATCTCACTTCTTCTTCCGCCGCCGTCGTTGCGCGGATGACGTCACGGATCTCCTTGCGGATCGTTTGCGGCGTAATGCCGTGCTTTTCGTTATATGCTTCTTGAATTTCGCGGCGGCGCTTCGTTTCGTTGATTGCCAGCTCCATTGAGTTTGTCATTTTATCAGCATACATAATAACGTGACCGTTCGCATTGCGCGCGGCACGGCCGATGGTCTGAATGAGCGAACGCTCCGAACGAAGGAAGCCTTCTTTATCCGCATCCAAAATAGTAACGAGCGATACTTCCGGAATATCCAAACCTTCCCGCAGGAGGTTGATTCCCACAAGCACATCATATTTTCCTAAACGGAGGTCGCGAATAATTTCGATTCGCTCCAGTGTTTTAATTTCAGAATGAAGATAATTGACCTTAATGCCGATATCTTTTAAATAATCCGTTAAATCTTCTGACATTTTTTTCGTCAGCGTCGTTACAAGGACACGTTCATTTTTCGCGATGCGATCCTGGATTTCGCCAAGCAGATCATCGATTTGTCCTTCAATTGGACGAACGTCAATCGTCGGATCCAGCAGTCCTGTCGGGCGAATGATTTGCTCCACAACCTCAGGTGAATGCTCCAGCTCGTACGGACCTGGCGTAGCTGATACATATACAATTTGATTCGTCTTTTCCTCAAACTCCTCGAACCTGAGCGGTCTGTTGTCGAGAGCGGACGGCAGACGAAAGCCATGGTCAATAAGCACTTGCTTGCGCGCCTGGTCGCCGTTGAACATGCCGCGCACCTGCGGCAACGACACGTGCGATTCATCGACAACGATCAAGAAGTCTTTCGGGAAATAATCCATTAATGTATACGGCGTAGAGCCGGGCGGACGCAGCGTTAAATGACGGGAGTAGTTTTCGATTCCAGAACAAAATCCCATTTCGCGCATCATCTCTAAATCATAACGAGTCCGCTGCTCCAAGCGCTGTGCCTCCAGCAGCTTATCGTTATCCCGAAGCTCTTTTAACCGTTCCTCAAGCTCTTTTTCAATATTTCCAATCGCTACACGCATCTTTTCTTCGCGGGTTACGAAGTGGGATGCAGGGAAAATCGCAGCATGGTCGCGCTCGGCCAGCACTTCGCCCGTTAACGCATCCACTTCGCGAATACGGTCGATCTCATCTCCGAAAAACTCGATACGGATGCAGTGCTCGCTGCGGGATGCCGGGAAGATTTCCACAACATCGCCGCGCACGCGAAACGTTCCGCGCTGAAAGTTGATATCGTTGCGGGCATATTGCACGTCCACAAGCTGGCGAAGCAGCTCGTCTCTCCCTTTTTCCATACCGGTACGGAGCGATACAACAAGCTCTTTATACTCCTCCGGTGAACCTAAGCCGTAAATACACGATACACTCGCCACGATAATGACGTCATGGCGCTCAAACAGCGAGGATGTTGCCGAGTGGCGCAGCTTATCGATTTCATCGTTTATTTGCGCATCCTTCTCGATGAATGTATCCGTTTGCGGCACATACGCCTCCGGCTGATAGTAATCGTAATAGCTGACAAAATACTCGACAGCATTGTTCGGGAAAAACTCCTTAAACTCACTGTATAGCTGCCCAGCAAGCGTTTTATTGTGCGCAATGACAAGTGTCGGCTTGTTTACCTCTTTGATGACGTTTGACATCGTAAACGTCTTTCCCGTTCCTGTTGCTCCAAGCAGTACTTGATGTTCCTTGCCTTCGTTAATTCCCTTTACCAGCTTCTCGATTGCTTTCGGCTGGTCCCCTTGAGGAGAATAGTGGGACACTACTTCGAATTGCTGTTCCAAACTCTTCAACCTCCTCCTAACAAAATATGTATGCTCATTTTACCATGAAAGAATGAAAAAAAGCCAAAAAAACGAACAAATATTCGCTGTAAAATTTTGTTCTATTGTAAATATATTTTTGTAAAAAAAACGAGCACGGGAACCCCCCGTGCTCAGTCCTTTTAACTCTCGTCTCATAGTCTCTTTTACTTAATCCTCTGATGTATACCGTACCAAATAAGGTCAACGCGCTTCGCGGCTGCAGCTGCCTCTTGATATGCCCAGCCTGTCGCATCGCGCCATTCTCTGTCTCCCGCTTCCATCGGAACGATTCCTTTGGTAATGTCGGTCCCGATTATTACAAGCCTTCGGTCAGGCTGTGCGTTCTCCCATATATACCATTGCTTTAATCGATTCTTCCATCCTTCTCTATACAAGGTAATGTCATGCTCAATCCAAACATCCTTGACCCACTTTTCAATGCCCTCCAAGATTAGCAGCCTTCCCTTTATAGAGTCTATAACATCAGGATTTCCATCGCCCCGATAAGCGGAAATCCATTGAAAGTCTGTTCGTTCTTCTAACCTATAATACTCTTTTACCCATGACGCCTTTCCGTTGAAGGCGCCTCCCGTAACAAAGTGCATCGCTCTCGCCTCCTGAATGCGTCTTTCGTCCAAACAAGCTCATAACCCATCCCGTGGGGAATATTCCATTCCCAAAACTCTTTTCTTTCCGGAGCAAACTCTGATAATAAATATCGAATAACTCCTGCATGTGTCATAATAGCTGCATTTTCACCTGTATCACATATGTGATGAAATACTTTTTCCCAGCCTGCTCGCACTCTGTCAGAGAAAGAAGAAAATGCCTCCCCGCCTGGAGGGGAGAGTGTAAACGGATTTTCCAACCAATTTCGATATGTTGCATCCCGCTCTAAATCCCCGTACGTTTTTCCTTCCCATCTGCCAAAATGCATTTCACGAAATTCAGGCACCAGCTTTGGAGCAGCTCCAGAAAATAGAAGGTTTAACGTCTCTAAACAACGGCCAAGATCGCTGGAGAAGAGATGCTCATAAGTATGGGACAGCATCCGCCCGCGCAGCCTCTGCTCCTCCAAGGGACATAAAGGAGAATCGGTCCATCCTAAATAAGCATGTCTTTTATTGTCTTCTGTCAGGCCATGACGAAATAATGCAATAACCACACAATCATCCATAATACCGCCTCCGTTCCTTCCACTGACGCTCCCAACACATCGCCCGTGATTCCGCCAAACCACTTTACAATTTTCTTAGATATAACCCAAAGAAGGAACAATGCCCCCAATAATAAGATAACGATTCCTAATACCGCCTCCCTGTTGAACAGCCCCGCCAAAAGCAGGAAAGCAACTGCGTAGCCTGCGTATATCCAAAGCGTTCCGGGAGCCGCTGCCTGTTTGAATAAAGAGCCCAATCCCTCTTCTTTTGCAGCTTGTACCCTTAAAAGAAGAACGCCCATAATCTCTTTCCCCAAGAACGGGATCATGGCTATAAAAATATAAGAGATTGCTTGAGTATGCAACGTAATCTCATAGATAAACAAAAAGCGGCTGCTTAATAATATGATAATAGAAATAACTCCAAACGCTCCCGTTCTCGGGTCCTTCATAATTTCCAGCCTTTTTTCTTGGTCACGGTAAGAAAAGAAAGCATCGCTTGCATCCATCCAGCCGTCAAGATGAATGCCTCCCGTCAAAAGAATGGCAGCGAGCCAAACCGCAAAAGCAGCCGTTAAAGATGAAAAAGGAGTCCAATGTAAAAAAACATATAATATACCCGCATATATGCATCCTTGAAATAACCCGAGCAGCGGAAATGTCTTCACCGCTTTGCCAAGATGTTCTCTGTCCATCTCCAGCTGTATCGGGATTGGGATAGAGGTGAAAAACTGGACGTTAATAAGAAAACCCTTAATGAGTTTCATATCGGCTCTCCTTTCATCAAAATAGGTATACCCGCCTCGACCAAATATGCCTGGGTGCATTCCTTCACTAAATGTTGGTGCAATTGACCGATTAATTTTCCGTACACAACAACCAGTTCGTTGTGATGGATCGGTTCGTGCAACACTTCGTTGCTGACAACAATCAAAACTTTGCTTCTTTTTCGTATTTCTGAAATCCCCTCTAAAACGGCTTGCTTCACAGCCCTTTGTCCGTCCTTATCCTTCCAGCGCTCTTCGCTGCTAAACAGCTCATTACTTACAAGCGTAGTTATACAATCGAGCAGTACAATATCATCTGAGCCATAATAAGGAGCAAGCTTATGAATATGTACAGACTGTTCCCACGTTCGCCAGGGGCGGGGGCTTTCGGCGCGCTGCTTTTGGTGACAAGCGATTCGAGATTTCATCTCTTGGTCTGAAGCGTATCCGGTAGCGATATAGTGAAGATTGCCATCCGTTCTTTCAGCCAGACAAGCGGCAATTCTTTCGGCATATGTGCTTTTGCCGCTGCGAACGCCCCCGGTAATAAAAATCAATGATGTATCTGTCGCCATGTTCTCCCCCCATTAATCTGCCATTCTGTTCAAAACTTTTAATGGTAAATCGTAACTATATAAGTCCACTTTTTTATTCCGACATATCTATCGTTTGCCACGTAGAACAAAAGGGAAACTGCGCTCGCTCCCTCTCCCTGCATGGGCCACGAAAAGGGTTTGACCGCTTCTACGCTTAGTTGGATGCGCTTTCCCCTCTATAAAAAGACGGTTTTTTATTCACTTGTATATAGGCGGTGCTCCGATAACTAAATCGATGATAAAAACTACAGTGATTGCAATCAGGTGATAAAACATCATGTTTGCATCCTCTTCTTATATTTTCGTACGCCGTCTGTCGTACATTCATATATGCCTTTTCCAATCAGCTTTCCTAACGGAGCAATGCTTCCCGCAAATTCAAGCAGTTTCCCTCTTTGAGTGGCCGCAATCAAGATACTGTCCGTAGAAGTGCCGGTCGCCAGCGTGCCGGTTACAGAATCCGTGACTTGTTGGTCATGCAGCGCCTTCGTCTTCGCTTCCGCAGCTGTCACGATGCTTTGAACAAGAGCTTCCTCCGTCAGTTCCCCATTTACGAACACCCATGTATTAATAGTTCCGGGATCTGCTTTAAAAACATGACATTCGCTTCTGGATGCGTCTACAGCATTTGTCAGTCCGGCGGTTACAACAATAAATACAGAGAATCCATCCTGTTCATATAAACGGAATGAAACGTCTTTTAAAGCGGCTGCTGTCATCATGCCGACTGTTTCTTCTGGTTCATAGCCCTTAGCTTTTAAATAGGCGGTCATCTCATCGCGATGATTATCACAATCATAGCCAAGATGCACATGGCGATTGACAAACGTTTGATGCCAGCCGGTTCCAGAGCCGATAACTGCCGAGGACAACGTCCGAAGCGGGGCGGGGGACTGAAGTGAAATGATCTCGCTGGATATGTTTAAAAGGGATTCGTCTATACGGATGTGTCTTTCATCCTGTTCCTCAGGGAGCAGGAGCATTTGTGGCTTTGGCACTTTTGAGTGAGCATGCTTCTTAATATTCGTCCGATAGACTGTCTTAATCCGTTCTTCCCGAAGCACTTCATTGACATTGCCATACATATTAATCATTCCGTCTTGTAAAAGCAACAGCTTGTCACAATACAATCCGGCCAGGTTTAAATCATGAAAAATGGAAATCACCGTCAGCCCGTATTCATCGGTCCAGCGCTGCAGTGAATCCAATAGCTCCTTTTGAAAAGAAAGATCTAAATGATTTGTCGGTTCATCTAATAACAAAATTTCCGGTTCTTGCGCAAGAGCTTGCGCCAAAAACACCCGCTGTCTCTCACCGCCGGACAGTTCATGGATGAATTGATGCTGAAAAGAGGAGATTCCGGTTTGATTCATGACCCTTTGCACCGCTTCTTCGTCCTCTTCGCTCCATGTATGAAGCCAGCTCTTTTGATGAGCATAACGTCCGAGAGAGACTGTTTCTTTTACTGTATAAGAAAAGGCCTGTGATTGATGCTGCGGGAGAACCGCTACCACCTTAGCCAATTGTTTGGGCGAGTAGCCGGAAAGCGCCCGTTCCTTTATCGCAATGCTTCCCCGCTCATACGGCAAAACTCCGCTGAGCATCTTCAGCAGCGTCGTCTTGCCGCTGCCATTCGGACCCAATATCCCAAGAATTTCGCCCATTTCCACATCAAAGGAGATATCATGCAAAACGGACTCTTCCGCATATCCTCCGGTAACATGCTGCACACTAAGCATCTTTATCCTCTTCTTTCTCTGCGTCTTCTTAATAAAATGGCGGCAAATGCAGGCGCTCCGATCAGAGCTGTAATAACCCCGATCGGGAGTTCCGTCGGTGCGATAACGGTTCGCGATACTAAATCAGCCAGCACTAAAAAGCCGCCTCCTGTCAAAACGGAAAGAGGCAGTAGATGCTTATGATTCGCTCCCCATAACCGCCTTGTCAAATGAGGAATCACCAACCCTATAAAACCAATTGTTCCCGATACAGAAACAGCAGCGCCGGTCAAGATGGAACCTGCGATTAAAATCAGCAGCTTCTTTCTTTGCACGTTCACGCCCAAATGCCGCGCCTGCTCTTCTCCGAAAGACATAGCGTCCAAATCGCGGGCACATATCATCATGACAGCGGAGCCAATGACAGTAAAAGGGGCTATGATTCCGACATACTCCCAGCCTCGGGCGGAAACGCTTCCAAGCAGCCAGCCGATAATCTGCATCAATTCCTCGTCTGCCAAGGCAATCATGAGCGAGATGAAGGCCCCTAAAAAAGAGCTGAAAATAATACCCGTTAAAATAACCGTTTCCACTTTCATGAATCGATCGATCTTTCGGGCAAACCATACTACGAGCAAAATGGTAGTGAATGAGGCCAGAATGCTGAGCAAAGGCAGTGTATAGATTCCCACAACTGGAAGCGCAAGATGAAAGTACAAAGTTAAGACCGCTCCTACAGATGCTCCGGATGAAACTCCCAACGTATAAGGGTCTGCCAGCGGATTTCGCAAAAGCCCTTGAAAAGCTGCACCTGCAATCGCAAGAGAAGCCCCTACCAGCCCCGCCAATACGACCCTCGGCAGCCGGATATTCAGCACGATGCTCGTATACATGGGATCAGCGTTTCCCATAGGCAAACGCAATATGTCTGTTCCTATAATGCGGAGGATGGCATCAATCGGAACGAATACCGTTCCGATTGATATGCCTAAAAGCACGGCGGCCACCAGAAAGCTCCCCGCCGTCAAATAAGCGATGCCTGTCTTATTTTTTGAAAGTTTCAGGGTAAACAGCCTTTGCAAGTTCCTCTACTCCTTCGGCAAGTCTTGGGCCGGAACGGGTTACAATGTCAGAATTTACATCCACCACCCGCTTTTGCTTCACCGCATTCACCTCTTGCCAGCCTTTTCGATTCAACACTTGTGCTGCTGCATCTTTTACATAGTACCCATAGGTCGTAACAATCACATCTGGATTGCGTTTCACTACTGCTTCCAGATCAATTTTGTTCCAGCCTTCCAAATCGCCAGCCGCATTTTTCGCATTGATGATGCTCAGCATTTCATCCATAAACGTGTTCTTCCCCGCTGTGTAAATTTCAGGGGCAGGCGATACTTCAACAAATACTGTCTTTACGTCTTTTATTTTGGCCGCTTCAGCTTGAATCATTTTTATCTTTTCTTTCATGCTTTTGACAACATGATCGGCGTTCTCCTTCTCGCCTGTTGCGCGGCCGATTGTTTCAATAGATTCATATACTTGCTGAATGCTTTTTGCGTCATTTACAACAAGCACGGCAATACCCGCATCTCTTAATTGTTTAAGTCCCTTCGCAGAATTATGAGCGCTTGACGCGTGGGCAAGAACTAAGTCCGGTTTTAAAGAAATGATTTTTTCTAAATTCATTTCCTGACCACCAACCTTCTCTTTGCTAGCCGCTTCTTTCGGATAGTTATCGAAATCGGATACTCCGACAATTTTATCTCCTAAACCTAACTCGAAAGCAATTTCTGTGTTGCTTGGAATAAGCGATACAATTTTCTTAGGTTTTTCTTTTATTGTTACTTTTTCACCCGCCGCATCCTTCACAGTAACTGGAAAAGCAGTGTTCTCGTTCTGTGGCGTCTGTTTTTCTCCGCCGGCATTGTTTTTCGCGGAACCGGACTCGTTACTGCAGCCAACCAGCATCCCGATTGACAACAATAGCGCAAATAATAGTGCATACAGCTTCTTCATCATGTCGATCCTCCTATTTTTGAAAAATAAAAAAACACCCCTGCGAAGAGATGCCTGTACAGCTAGACATATAGAAACACAAATAATCCAAAGGTCTCTAAGCTGGCCGGACTCCTATCCTCGTAGGTTTTTCGGTGCACAAAATCAGGCAGGTCTCCTGGCTTATGATCATCGCTCTCTGCGCCTTCCCGTACTCGCTTGTACAGTGGACCATTGCAGATTGCTCCCATTTACAGTGGCGGGACCGCGTTGGAATTTCACCAACTTCCCTTTTCAGTATTCCAGAAAGAAGACACCTGTTTCTGTTTAGTTGTATGAACATCTCTGTTCAAACAAATTATATACTATTTTAGTTGAAAATTATAAATTTTTGTTAAAATGAAGTTGTTTTGTAATTAGACTCTGTTAAAACATGCGGTTAATTTTCTTGTTGAACTCCCATGGAAGAACAGAGTCTCTTCTATAATCTGTGGTGCCGCGAAGCGCGGCATCGTTGAACGGGCAGGTTAGTTCAACAAGAAACTGAAGAGGTCCTGCCGTCAAAAATTGTTCTTATCTTAAACTTTAATCAAAAGAAAAGCTCCTGTTGTTTATACAGGAGCTCTTCTATAGTTTTTAACAGTATCCATAACCACCATAACCACCGTAACCACCATAGCCACCATAGCCACCATGGCCACAGCAACAAGCTGCACCGACGATGATCAATAGGATAAACAATACAACAATTAAAGCAAAGCCACTACTAAAGCTATGTCCACTCATACATTCATGCCTCCTTTACTCTAAATATATTGGGGGGAGTAACTTAACGAGTCATCATTACAATATAATCAAGCAGAACAGCGGATAATTTATCGTATGTTTTTTCAATAACTATGGAACTAGTCCGTATTACAAATAGGCTCATAAATGCTATCATTACTACACATCCTAAAAAGCGAACTATATAAAACTGAATAAAAAAATCGTCTTTTTATAGTGGGGCGAGAGCATCCGGCGACGTGCAGAAGCGGTCAAACCCTTGGTTCATGCAAGGGTAAACCAGAGAGAGGAAGTAAGTGCCAATGCCGTTTTGTTCGAAATAGCAAATGAAAACGTCGAAATTATAAATCATTTATATATAACTGCCGATAATCTATATACACGGATAGATTCTTTCATCTTTAGTGTACAAGTTTCGCGGTTTGTCGGACTACTCTTTATTGTACTAACGAGTCGCGTTAATTGAATACGGTAAAAAAAAAAAAGACCGATTTCGGTCTTTTTTCTTTAAAATCCACAATGAAATTTAACAGGGTCCATAATTAGTTAGAATCATATATGCCGAATCTATATATAACTGACTAGTTTCCTCAAATTTTCACGCTTCATCTCTCAAATTGCACCGTTTATTATCCGACTTAGGCCATTTATTATCCGAAATGATGCACTTACTATCCAATTTGGACCATTTATTATCCAAATTCACACATTTACTATCCAAACTTTCATTTTATGCTTATTCTGTAAATTTGCCTTCAAAAAGCGGAAACACCGGGCTCTCCTTACACGAATCCATGACAATAGTGGTTCTTGTTTTTCTTACGCCCGGCAGGACCGGACAATTCAAGCTCCTGCGCCAGTTCCGCCCAAGTTGTTCTGCCGTTTCTCATCAGCACCTCAAGCACTTTTCGATCTAAAGCGTCCATATTCTCCCCTCCTCTTTATACGTACCCACTTTCCACAAATGCTTTCTCACCCATACAGATGCAAGCAACACTTCAAAGGCTTTGGAACAAGACTTACGGACGCGGCAATGATGCCATGGACAGACTTCTCATCCTGCAGCTACCTTATAAAGAGCGAGAATTCCAAACAACACGATAAGTGTACCGGACGCACGATTCACAAACAGAAAGTGCCGATACGTAAGCTTTCCCCGCAGACTTGCAGCTCCAAAGCTTAAGAAAAGCCACCACAGCGCTGAACCGATAAATACGCCGGCTACAAAAGAAGCCATATTCCCGTAAGCTTCTCCTTGCCCTATCCCTAAGCCGGCAAATATACCGAAAAAAGACAGGAGCGTCAGGGGATTTGTAAGCGTTAAAAGAAATGTAGATATATAGGCTTTTATCCAATCGCTTTTCGTTCCTTGCGCTGTTTCAGAAGACGGTCTGGAACGGAAAATATGAAACCCTAGATACAACAGAAATATACCGCCCAATATTTGCAGCATCCCTCTTCCTTGTATAAGCCCCGCTGACAAAACAGTTAAGCCTGAGCCGGCAAGCAAACCATACAAAGCATCTGCGGTTGCCGCACCAAGCCCGGAAACAAAGCCTGCCCACCTTCCTTGTTCAAGTGAGCGGCGTATGCACAAAATTCCAATCGGCCCAACCGGCGCTGCAATACATAAGCCAAGCACAATTCCTTTTACAATAAACTCCAGCATCCTATCTCCGCCTTTCATTTCATTAGGAAGTATTTAATCTTTTCTTCTTATTCCAGAACAACATCTGGAGTAAGAAGAAAAGGAAGGCTTCTATGATTTCTCATAGATAGACAGCCTTCCTTTACAAGATTCATTTTATTATCGTCGTTCAGACTCATGTCAAAAACGTTCGGTTTCTTTTTGCCTACACCGCTTCCGTACTCCGATCGCCATCCTGCCGCACAAATAAAACGCCAAGCTCATGGTGATCTCCTGCATACACCGCACGCTGCGCCAGACGCAGTTCGCCGTTTACATCTATAACCTCCATCTTACAGAAGGCCCCTTGGTGCTGCAATGCCGTATAGAAATCTCTTACCGTCTCCGGTGCAATCCCGTTCACTTTCGCAATGATTTCTCCCGGCTGCAGGTCCATTTCTTCTGCAGCTGATCCTGGCAGTATGTCTAAAATCATCAAACCTGCCTTTTGTACTGAAAAATACGGCGGCTCTTTTTCATCTTCTATTCGTCCGCGAATGGTAATTGTAAATCGGCCGAGCATTGCGATACCTGCCGCTGCAATCGCTATGCTCGGAAGCCACAAGCTGATGAGCGCCAATACGAATACAAGCAAGCTGAGTCCGGTCACGCGGCGGCCTGTATAGAAAATAGCTTTGCTTGGCAGCATCCCCTTCGTTTTATTGGAGAAACCAATGCCAAACGGCACAAGAAACAAAGAGAAGGTGTGCGAATCAACTGAAATAACCGGCCACCATGCAAATAATTCCTTCACACCATCCCCTGGCACAAGAACGAATAGCGGTACAATCCACAAGCGTTTACATACATGCATGCCGATTGTCAAACCGCGTTTTCCTTTTAAAATGCGCGGCGTTGACCCGCCAACAGCGCGTCTCGTGATGAGAAACCCTTCGGCAAACAGCAGGAATGACAGGAGGAAAGCTAACGCGGTCAAGCTTGTCCCTTCTGTATCAGCCAGCAATTTGTCTGCAAACGGCATACCTGTTTGCAGCTTCGGCACAAACATAAAGAAAAAAATCGCAATCCCCACGCTGTACGCCGCTGATAAATAGCGATATTGCAGGAGGAGTGCAAAGCATACCGTCCATAAAGCAATTACCGTCAAGCTTGCTTTTGATAACACGAGTCCCACGCCGATTGTAAGCAGGGACAGCAGCAGTCCGATGCTCACGCCTGTAAAGAGGGAAGTACGAGTTTCGTATAATATATCATACACCTTAAAGGAAAATTCCTTTCGTTCCCTTCTCACTCGCCAATAGCCTACTAGGAAACTGCTAATAAAAAACATATACACTGCAGGATGCAGAAAAAAACGCCCGATGGCTTTCAGACCTTCTAACAGCCAAGCCTCCACTTTACCGCCTCCTCTTCGAAGTAGTTCTTTGTTTATCTTAACATATTCTTACAGCGTTTCGGTTTAGGGTCCATAAAAAAGTATACAGACGCACTTGTCTGTATACTTTCGACAATTTCTATAAAATTCCTGTCTTATTTTGCGACGAGCTTCACTGCTGCTTGCAGCTGCAGGTCATTTTCGCCGGAACGAATTTTTTCGATGATTTTATTTTGGATGGCATCCGCCGTTTTTTGATCGATAACACCTGTTGTATTCATTTTATTCGTTTGCTGGAACGCTTTGACCGCTGTTTCCGTTTCTTTGCTGAAATAGCCGTCCGCGCGCCCCGGTTCAAAGCCAAGGTCTTTTAACAGCTCTTGTGCGCGTTTCACTTGTTCGTTGTTCACGTTATAGGACAGCGGCTTTTCGAATTGAATCGGTGTTGCGTAATAGTAATCGGGCTGCTTCAGCTCTACAGTCGGTTCGATGCCTTTTTTGTGAATCCAGTTGCCGTCCGGCGTCAGCCATTTGAACATCGTCAGCTTAATATTGCTGCCGTCTGGAAGCGGCACAGCCTGCTGCACAGTCCCTTTACCGAACGTTTTAACTCCGACAAGCGGATAGTTCTCCGCTTCCTTCAGCGCACCGGCAAGTATCTCAGAAGCGGAGGCGCTTCCGTTATCAACCAGTACAGCAATCGGATACGGCTTGCGTTCTTTTAAGGATGTAAATGCCTTTTGACGCTTGCCGTCCCGATCTTCTACCTGCACCATTGGCTTCTTGTCAGTTACAAGCACTTTCAGGATATCTTCTACGCTTGTTAAATAACCGCCCGGGTTGCCGCGTACATCAATAACAAGTCCTTGAATTTTCTTTTTCTCAAGCTCTGTCAATTTATCTTTGAATTCCTTCGCTGTCTCTTCTGAAAAAGAAGTAATTTGCAAGTAACCGATATCTTTTCCATTTTCCTTTTTCACAGAACTGAATACAGTCAGCAATGGAATTTTATCGCGTGTAATTTTAAAAGTAAGGGGATTATCAACGCCCGGACGCTGAATTTGAAGTGTTACCGTCGTACCCTTCTTACCGCGAATTTTCAGCACAGCTTCCTCACGCGTTAAATCCTTTACATTGTCTCCATTCACGGCGAGGATTTGATCGTTTGGCTTAATACCCGCTTTCTCGGCCGGCGAATCTTTAATCGGTGAAACGATAACCAGCTTATCATCCACTTTGTTAACCTCTGCCCCGATTCCCTCTAGAGAAGAATCCAGAGATTGCGTAAACTGTTCTGCCGTTTTCTTATCCATATAGGTGGAATACGGGTCTTTCAATGTACCAAGCATCCCTTGAATGGCACCTTCGACAAGTTTGTCTTCATTTACGTTTTCTACATACTTTGAATCAATCAAATCGTAAGCTTGCCGGATCTTCTGCAGATCCTCCTCTTTTGTCGGCGCATTTGACTTGCTCGACAACGCGCTTCCTGCGTACGACTGACTGTTTACATATTGCATACCTGCAAACATTCCGCCTGCACCTGCTAAAAACGCCACAATGATCCAAATAATCGCTATTTTACGTTTCAATACGGAATCTCCTTTCCGGTTCCAACTATGTACTCAAAAGGCATCACACATATTGTGTGATGCCTGTACCTATGTCTACTATATGATAAGCTTGTACGAAATATGTTTGCAACTTTTTCTCGTTAAACCTTCAAAAATTTACGGATGGACATAACGCTTCCCCACATGCCGATTAAGCAGCCGATTAAAATGAGCAGACCTGTCAATTGGAATATGAACGGGCTGTATGGAAGCAATTCAAAAATAGTGCCCGCAAATTTTTCCTGCAGTACAGACTGCACAGAGCTGTATGCTGACATAATTAGCACCATTGGCAGCAAGGAGCCTAGGAAACCAAGGAATAAGCCTTCAAGCAAGAACGGCCAGCGAATGAACCAGTTTGTCGCGCCGACAAGCTTCATGATTTCGATTTCTGTACGTCTTGCATAAATCGTAATTTTAATTGTATTGGAAATCAGGAACATTGCCGTGAATAAGAGACCGGCAATCAATACGATTCCGATATTTCGTCCGACCTTTACAGTACTGAACAGCTTTTCAACTTCTCCTTTTCCGTACTGTACGTTGCTGACATAATTCAATTTCTCGATTTTTGCTGCAACATTTGCCGTATCACGCGGCTGCTTTGTTTTCACAATATATACATCCTTCAGCGGATTGTCCTGCTCAAACAGCTCAAAGGACTTTCCAGTGTCTCCAAAGCTTTTAATGACACGCTTCAGCTCTGCTTCTTTAGAAGAATATTTAATGGATTCTATCTGTGAAATTTTTTCTATATTCGCTTTTAAGGCTTTCTGATCCTCTTTTGAAGCAGCAGGATCAATGTGCACACGAATCTCTACGTCCTTTTCTACCTTGGACGCAAAATGGTTCATATTCATAATAACAGCTAAAAATACGCCGACAAGCAATAATGTAATTGTTACTGCACTGACAGAGGCAAACGTCATCCAGCCGTTACGAGCCAGACTCTTGACGCCTTCGCGCAAATGTCGAGTAAAGGTATTAGCTTTCATATCCGTATCCTCCCTCAACCTCGTCTCGGACAATCTTTCCGCCTTCAATCGCAAGAACGCGGTGGCGAATCGTATCTACGATTTCAGCATTATGCGTCGCCATAATAATCGTTGTTCCTTGACTGTTGATTTCTTTAAAAATGTCCATAATCTCCCACGCTGTATCCATATCCAAGTTCCCTGTCGGCTCGTCCGCAATCACAACCTTCGGCTCATTTACAATGGCGCGCGCAATTGCCACACGCTGCTGCTCGCCGCCAGAAAGCTGGTTTGGAAGAGAATCAGCTTTGTCGTCAAGTCTAACAAGCTTCAATACTTCTGCAACCCGCTTCTCAATCACTTCACGTTTTTCCTCAATTACTTCAAGCGCAAAGGCTACGTTCTCGTGAACAGTAAGCTTCGGAAGCAAACGGAAGTTTTGGAAAATCACGCCGATTTGACGACGGAAATACGGGATATCGCGCTCATGAAGCGTTTCTAAAGACAACCCGTTTACATTGATGGATCCAGTTGTCGGTTTCTCCTCGCGGTACATCATTTTAGTAAATGTAGATTTACCCGCGCCGCTCGGTCCCACTACATAGACAAACTCGCCTTGCTTGATTTTCACTGTAATGCCGTTCGCCGCCTGCACGCCGTTGGCATATGTTTTATACACATTGGTCATTGTTATCATTATACATCACCCAAATTTTTGAAATTTGTCCTTTTCGACATAGTCTACGAAAATATAAGACTTTCATGCAAATTTCTACACAAAACCACAGAAAAGTAGTTACCGCTCTATATTGTAACATCATTATTTTTCAAATGCCGCTACATTTATATTACAGTTACGTTACAATAGAAAAGGTATTATATATGCAACTATTATAATTACAAAATAAAAAAGCGTATTTTATTTTATGGAAATAACAAGGAGATTTTTAATATAAAGGAAATTTAATAAAAAATAAAAAACCTTCTGTCTCTTCAGACAGAAGGCTCCAAAGCATTATTTTTTTCCTGAAAGCCATTCTGCAACCTTTGTGGCGTCCGCGCCTTTGATGACGCCGGCCGGCATGCCGCCGCGTCCGTTTGCGATGATTTTTTCAATGTCTGCCTGTTCATATTTGCCGCCGACTTTCGCTAAAGAAGGACCAATTTTCCCTTGCAGATTATCCCCATGACAGCTAGAACAGCTTTGCTGATAAATCTTTTCTCCATCGCCGCTCGCTGTTTGCGTCGTATCGGAAGGTTTGCTTTCTTCTTTCTTTCCGCAAGCTCCCATGCTAAGAGCAAGCGCAGCTCCAACCATAGCAACAAGAAGTTTTTTCTTCATACATTTCGCTCCCCATCTATCAGAATTACACATTTCCTCATATTCATTATAAGGAATTTATGCTCTTTTAAAACCTTCCCCCAATACCTCTGAAGCATCCATTACTACAACGAATGCTGACGGATCAAGGCCTCTTACGAGTTGTTTCAATTTTGTGAACTCGGTTTGATCAACCACGCACATTAATACAGGGCGTTCATCATCTGTAAAACCGCCTGTTCCGGGCAGTTTCGTCACCCCGCGGTCAATGCTCTCCAGAATGCCTTTACGGACTTCTTCCTCTTCCTTCGTAATGATGATGGCCATTTTCGAACGCCCGAGACCGACTTGTACAAGATCAATTGTTTTACTCGTTACGTACAGACCGATAAGCGCGTACATCCCTGCTTCTAAACTGAATACAATAGCAGAGGCTATTACAATCAGTCCGTCAATAGCCGCAACGCACAGCCCAAGCGTAAAGCCCGTGTACTTATGTATGATCTGCGCAGCCAAATCTGTGCCGCCTGTAGAAGCTTTGCCGCGAAACACAATACCAAGTCCAAGTCCGACGCCGATGCCGCCGAACAACGATCCAAGCAGCGGATTGTGGGTAGCAGGCTCTAAATCCTTTGACAAGAATACGACCAGCGGCAAGAAAATTGTCCCCACCAATGTCTTGATTCCAAACTGTTTTCCGAGCAAAATCACTCCTGCGATAAACAGCGGGATATTGAAAGCCCATTGCACATAAGCTGGCTCCCAATTAAACAGCGTTTTTAAAATCGTACTAATACCGCTGACTCCTCCTGAAGCTACTTTATTCGGGAGCAGGAACAAGTTAAAGGCAAGAGCGATCATGGCTGATCCGATAATGATATATAAATATTCCAAAATGATTTGCAAAGCAGGATTTGTATGCCGTGCTGCATATTTTTTTCCCATAATACTTTGTACTCCTTCTAAAAACCGATATTTCCTATTTTGTCCCCGCTTACACTTTCCTATTTTAAAATTGTATTGAAACTGTAATTCCCACAGCCTTTGCCGTAAAATCACACTCTATATTTTTTAATTTTCTACTTTTTACGGCGAATATGTATATAGGCTATGATTAAGTCATCTCCCATAAAAAAAGAGAAGTTGCGCTTCTCAACTTCTCTTCCTCTCTTATCCTCCATACGAGAAAGAAAACTGTCATCCTCTGTTGTTTCTTCGATCTTGCCTCGTATTCCCCATGTAAGCCAACGCTATGTTGGCTTTTTTCTTTATGTCCGGCGCTGCCGGCTCCGCTTTTCTTGGTGTCCAGCTCCATCGGCTAGGCGCTGCCACCTAAGAACCTCCGCCACAAAAAGGCAAAAAGCGCCTTTTAGGGCGGAGAACCTTAGGTTCTGCGCCTGGGCAAGCCGGCTCCGCTTTTCTTGGTGTCCAGCTCCATCGGCTAGCTCCTCCTGTCAGAGAACCTCCACCCATAAAGGCAAAAAGCGCCTTTTTGGGTGAAGAACCTCTGCCTTCCGGAGCTGACCAAGCCGATTCCGCTTTTCTTAGGAAATGCGGGAGCGCAAGTATGCATCGATGAACGCATTGATTTCTCCGTCCATCACAGCTTGTACGTTTCCGACCTCCGTGCTTGTGCGGTGATCTTTCACGAGAGAATACGGATGGAATACATATGAGCGGATTTGGCTTCCCCAGCCGATTTCCTTTTGCTCACCGCGAATTTCATCCAGCTCCGCCTGTTGTTCTTCCAATTTCTTTTGGTACAGCTTCGCTTGCAGCATTTTCATTGCTCTATCACGGTTCTTGATTTGAGAACGCTCAGACTGACATGTGACAACCGTATTCGTCGGAGTATGCGTAATACGAACAGCGGAATCCGTCGTATTGATGTGCTGTCCACCCGCACCGCTTGCACGGTATGTGTCGATCTTCAAGTCCTCTGTGCGTATATCAACTTCAATATTTTCGTCAAATTCAGGCATGACTTCGCATGAAACGAAGGATGTATGACGGCGGCCTGAAGAGTCAAACGGCGAAATACGAACAAGACGGTGAACGCCTTTTTCCGCTTTTAAATAACCGTATGCGTTATGGCCTTTAATGAGCAGCGTAACGCTCTTGATTCCCGCTTCGTCACCAGGAAGATAGTCAAGCGTTTCAACCTTGAAGCCTCTCTTCTCCGCCCAACGCGTATACATACGAAGCAGCATTGAACCCCAATCCTGTGATTCTGTTCCGCCGGCGCCTGGATGTAATTCAAGAATGGCATTGTTTTTATCGTACTCATCACTCAATAAAAGCTGCAGCTCATACTCATTCATTTCATTGAGCAGGCGTTTTACTTCTATTTCAAGCTCGTCTTTTAATTCTTCATCATATTCTTCTTTTACAAGATCATGAGTAAGCTCAAGGTTTTCATACGTTTCACTTAAATCTGTGAATTTTCCTACCATATCTTTTAGTGCGTTCGCTTCGTTAATAACTGTTTGAGCGCCGCGCTGGTCATCCCAAAACGTCGGACCCATCATGATTTCCTCTAGCTCTTCAATGCGCGTTTGCTTGTTAGCGAGGTCAAAGAGACCCCCTAAAGTCAGCTAATCGCTTAGCCATTTTTTCAAGCTCTTGTCTAATTTCTACCAATTCCATATACGTCACCTCTATTACGTAGTAAACAACGCAAACTCTCCCTGCATCCGCAGAGAGAGTTTGCAAATTGCTTCTTGTGTAGCGTTAATCTTTCCGGAGATACTTCCCTCTAATCTTGCCCTCAGTAACATACACTGCATATTTTATGGCAAAATATCTTTTTGAAGAAAATATCAGCAGAGTGAAAAAGCTTTTCTATTTTATTTTATAATTCCATGGCAGCTCTTATACTTTTTGCCGCTTCCGCACGGACATGGATCGTTGCGGCCTATTTGATCGTTTTTCACAACAGGCTTGCGCTTTACTTCCTCGCCGTCGCCTTGGTGAACTGCTTCACCTTGCGCTACTTCTTGGCGCTCCAGGTTATTTTCGATTTGTGCCTTCATGATGTAACGGGCTATCTCTTCTTCAATAGCAGCAATCATTGCCTCAAACATAGCGAAGCCTTCCATTTGGTATTCGCGAAGCGGGTCGATTTGGCCGTAAGCGCGCAAGTGGATACCTTCGCGCAAATGATCCATCGCATCGATGTGATCCATCCACTTCGTATCTACCACACGAAGCACAACAACCTTTTCAAACTCGCGCATTTGCTCGTATGGAAGTATTTCTTCCTTCGCATCGTAGTGCTGTTTTACCTTGCCGAAGATAAGGTCCGTCATTTCTTCCGGTGCCAGACGGCGAAGCTCATCCTCTGTTACGTCGCCTTCTTCAAGGACGGATGCTTCTAGATAGTCAATCAAGCCTTTGATGTTCCAATCTTCGTCAAGCTCCTCTATTGTATGAGTACCCACTGCGCGTTCAATTGTGCCATGAATCATGTCTTCAATAATGCTGCGCAGATTTTCGGATTCCAATACATCTTGACGCTGCTTGTAAATAACCTCGCGCTGCTGGCGAAGCACGTCGTCGTATTGAAGCAATTGTTTACGCGCATCGTAGTTATTACCCTCTACGCGTTTTTGCGCAGACTCTACGGCACGTGATACCATCTTGCTTTCAATCGGCTGAGAATCGTCCATGCCAAGGCGGTCCATCATCATTCTCATATTGTCAGAACCGAAACGGCGCATCAATTCATCTTCCATGGAAAGATAGAATTGCGTAACCCCCGAATCTCCTTGACGGCCGGAACGTCCGCGCAGCTGGTTATCGATGCGTCGGCTTTCATGACGTTCTGTACCGATAACCGCAAGACCGCCAACCTCTTTCACGCCTTCGCCGAGCTTAATATCCGTACCGCGGCCCGCCATGTTTGTAGCGATTGTAACCGAGCCCTTTTGACCGGCATCCGCAATGATATCCGCTTCGCGCGCATGGTTTTTCGCGTTCAATATGTTATGTTTTACGCCTTTGCGCAGAAGCATTTTGGAAATTAATTCAGATGTTTCAATCGCAACCGTACCTACAAGCACAGGCTGGCCTTTTTTGTAGCGCTCTACGATATCCTCTACAACGGCGTTAAATTTTCCTTCCATCGTCTTGAAAATCAAGTCAGGGCGGTCATCACGCGCTATATCTCTATTTGTAGGAATTACAATAACATGCATATTGTAGATGTTGCGGAACTCTTCTTCCTCTGTCTTCGCTGTACCCGTCATACCGGAAAGCTTTTCATACATACGGAAGTAGTTCTGGAACGTAATGGTTGCCAGCGTCATGCTTTCATTTTGAATTTCCACGCCTTCTTTTGCTTCAATCGCTTGATGCAAGCCTTCGCTGTAGCGGCGTCCCTTCATAAGACGGCCTGTAAATTGGTCTACAATTACGATCTCGCCGTCTTGCACAACGTAATCAATATCGAGACTCATGACTACGTGAGCGCGCAATGCTTGGTTAATATGATGAAGCAATGTTACATGCTTCAAATCGAATAAATTTTCTACATGGAATGATTTTTCCGCTTTGTTAATGCCCTCTTCTGTCAGCATGACATTCTTTGTTTTTTCATCATAAGAGAAATCTGTTTCCTGACGGAGCGTACGCACGAAAGCATTTGCGAATAAATACAGCTCCGCGGATTTTTTGGCTTGTCCGGAAATGATGAGCGGCGTACGCGCTTCATCGATTAAGATGGAGTCTACTTCATCGATTACGGCATAATGAAGCGGACGCTGTACGCGCTGTTCTTTGTACAAAACCATGTTATCGCGCAAGTAATCAAAGCCTAGCTCATTATTTGTGCTGTACGTAATGTCCGCAGCATACGCCTCTTGCTTTTCTTCGCGTGACATGCTGTTTAAGTTCAAGCCGACCGTTAAACCAAGGAACTCATGCAGCTGTCCCATTTCATTCGCGTCACGATGCGCCAGGTATTCGTTGACTGTCACAACATGAACGCCTTTTCCGGTCAAGGCATTTAAATACACAGGCATAGTGGAAGTTAATGTTTTACCTTCCCCTGTTTTCATCTCAGAGATATTCCCTTCATGAAGCGAGATACCGCCCATGATTTGTACCGGATACGGGCGCATGCCAAGAATGCGGGTAGCAGCTTCCCGAACTACGGCAAATGCTTCCGGCAGCAAATCATCCACTGTTTCTCCCTTCGCGAGACGCTCCTTGAATTCCGGTGTTTTCGCTTTTAATTGTTCATCTGTTAAGTTTGTCATTTCCGGACCAAGCGCATCAACCTGATCTACAATCTTTTGCATGCGATTGATTTGGCGCTGGTTCGTATCAAATACCTTTTTCAAAATACCAATCATAGGAATACGCTCCTCTTTGTGAGATATATAAGAAAATCTTTTGAGCAAGATGAAAATATCGATAGAAACCCACAAATAATTGTAACACTTGAACTATAAATATGACAACAATACTATGCCCGCATGCACTTGTCAAGAGAAAAGCGGAGCCGGCTCGTTCAGGTGCAGAACCAGAGGTTCTCTACCCTTAAAGGCGCGTTTTGCCTTTATGTGGTAGAGGTTCTCTGGTGGCAGCACCTAGCCGGCGGAGCTGGACATCACGAAAAGCGGAATCGGCTCGTTCAGCTCCGGAAGGCAGAGGTTCTCCACCCAAAAAGGCGCTTTTTGCCTTTGTGCAGCCCTTCTTTTCCTTTGTGCAGCCCTTCTTTTGTTTTCTCATAACCATAATAAAAAGCGCAGCTGCCTCAGCTGCGCTTTTTGTGCGTTATTTCGTTTCAATCAAACCGTATTTACCGTCTCTGCGAGTATATACGACGTTTGTTTCATTTGTATCGGAGTTTGTGAAAACGAAGAAGTTATGGCCAAGCATGTTCATTTGCAGAACCGCTTCTTCCACATCCATAGGTTTCAAATCGAATCGCTTCGTACGAACAAGTTCGATATCGTCTTCTTCCACTTCTTCCTGTACGGCAACCAGCGCTTCCGTCCCTACAAACACTGCTTTCGTGCGAATTTTGCGGTTCACCTTCGTTTTATGCTTACGGATTTGTCGCTCTAATTTATCTACAACGAGATCAATAGCGGCATACATATCATCATGAGTTTCTTCCGCGCGAAGCATCAAATCTGAGAAAGGAATCGTCACCTCTACGCGCTGCTTGTCAGAGTATACTCGCAAGTTAACCTTAATTTCCGGGAATGTGTCAAAGTAGCGGTCAAGCTTGCTCAGCTTTTTCTCCACATATTCTCCTAATGCCGGAGTTACTTCAATGTTCTCACCACGAATGTTGAATTTCATAGGTGAACTCCTCCTTTCAAGCTATACATACTATATTCGGCACAAAGGCCGAACATCCCTTCCAATCATTCAGAAAAAAATCCAAAATTTATAAAAAAAATATCGAAAAATGTTGAAAGAGAAGATGTATCTATACTCATAATTTAACCTATAAACATTGCATAAAACGAACAAATGTGTGAAAAATTTGTTACATTTTAGGAAAAGCGGAGCCGGCTTGTTTAGGCGGAGAACCTTAGGTGGCAGTGCCTAGCCGGCGGAGCTGGACACCAGGAAAAGCGCAACCGGCTCGTTCAGGTGCAGAGACCAAGGTTCTCCGCCCTAAAAGGCGCTTTTTGCCTTTTTGTGGCGGAGG
>NZ_AUMR01000039.1:12093-67508 GCF_000430785.1 Ectobacillus panaciterrae DSM 19096 | reverse complement strand
AAACACGTCAACCAAAAGCTGTCAAATTGGTCATTTGGCACACTCCGCGCGTATTTGGCGTATAAACTGCACGCAAAAGGCATTCTCTTGTTTCTCGTAGACGAAGCATACACTTCTCAAACATGTCCATGTTGCCAAAGACGAAAGAAAGTGCGGACACGCAACTACGTTTGTGCGTGCGGCTACGAAGAACACCGGGACATTCACGGTGCCCGCAACATTTTGGCAAAAGAACTGTACGGAAAGATGTGTCATATCCCGGAAGAAACAAAGAGAAAGTATCTACGGATTGCGTAAGCAAAAAGTAGTAGACGGTGTGTTCCCACCCTTCTGCATGTGCAGAAGTTGCTTAGTCAGACAGAGGAAGGAGCCCCTGCATAGGTGCAGAGAGGAGATGGCAAATCCGCTTCTCATGGGACCTTGTCTTTGTTGGTGCTAAGAAACCCCCACTTCTAGGAGCGGAAGCGAGTAAGTGGGAGAGGTTCATAGTCTGTTTGGTTTTTGAAGAAGCACCATTTTCATAATAAAACCTCATTTTGAATAATCACGGTGAACCATACCATAAGTAAAATTAATGCTACGGCAGGTTCAGTAATGTCTCGGTAGACAAATTGGAATATACATGCTGAATAGTAATGAAGGCGCCTTGCTGAGGAGCAAGGCCTTTTTTCGTAGCAGACGGTACAGACAAAGTGTTGGAAATCCCACTATTTATGGATACGCCATTCGGCCGGTTATCAGGGGGAAATCGGGATAAATTGAATTTTTCAAATACTCTTGTGTGCATAGGTTCCTGGATATGTTACTATATTGGTAAAAAGATATAAATGCAATACTAAGTTAGAGATCATTAAAATGACAAAACTAGAAATTAATTATTTCATTGATAAGGGGAGCTAATAATGTTTAGAGCAACAAAAAAATTCGCAATTTGGACTTCGCTTTCTATAGGAGTTTTGGCAGCGGGTGGATACGGTGTTAATTCATATATTAGTAATTGGGAGAAGGGACAAGGGATCAAGCAAGTTAAAGAAGTTGCAGCAGATCAAACAGAAGAGAAGAAGATGGAAGTAAAGTCAGCTCCAACCCCAACTCCTCAACCTGAACTTCAACCTCAGCCAGTACAAGCTCCTGCACCAGAACCGCAACCTCAGAAGGCAACAGATGCAGATATACAAAGTCGTATGCATGAAATGACTCATCAAAAAGTTATAGCGGATCAACGCTGGGGATACATTCCGATGACTCCAGAAAACATTGATACTACAATCAAATTAGTTGAGTATAGTAAAGATTCTCTTGAGCACTATGATTTTTATATGGTAGCTTTAAACAAATGGAAAGCTGGAGATTTTTCTAACTGTGTTACTGTCCATAATCAGTTATGGAAATGGCAAGGTGGAGAACTGGGTAAAGCGACTAGACTTGCAACAGCTCAAGAAGAACAGGCTTATATAAATCAACAAACTAATAGATAGATAAATGGATGAACATGTCTTTTTCTAGAATTATGAAAGAATAAAAATAGAAAGATTACAAATGTAAAAATCTTGGACGGTGTTTATGTATATGAAGTAAATAATCACGACGGGCTCTATGTGGAAAACACATTGCAGCTAATAACAGATTATGAGGGACGACACTTGGAAAAAGAATGGATTGAACTAAACTACAAATTTACGTTTGGCGACCTTGTGCAAGTGACAGGGTACGAGAAGGATGTGTTTCGGGTAGTCGGGTATCGTACGGAAGTGTGGCGCTATAAAAATGACGCATGGGAAGATACCATTTATGAATTATCCCGCATTACAGACGGAGAGTGGTTAGAAGCGGATGAGGCAGATTTGTCGCTGCTTGCCAACGCGCAAACGGCGAATACGATTTTAAAGAAGCTGAAGAACGACAAAACAGGAATTAATAAGCTCGATTTAGAAAAATTGAAATCAGTCAACAACTCCAAGCGTGTCGGTGTAAAAACGAATCGTCAGGAAATTATTGATGGTTTGCTGGATATTTATAACGACTATAAAGAGCTATATCATACGTTTCAAGATGAAGAGTATCAGATTGTGATGAATCTTGTGCTGAATTACTTAACGAAGCTATCAGAGAAAAAATGAACGTGCCTACAGCGAAATCAAAAGCTGATACAGCATGTACATTGTATAAGGTATGCCCACAATTGTTAAAAAGATAAGCAATCCCTTTATTACTGCAGCTGTTATTCTGTCAAATTGCTCGCTTGCGCAAAATGTGAAAAGCGACTTTTCTTCTGTTTCCCATACTGCCTTTTCTCTTTCTTTCATTCTCTATTCCTCCTTGTGATAGCTTGTACTACATGGGTATGCAGCAAGATTTGTTTGTAGACCAGTTACATATGGCGGCACGAGAAAATTTTGTTTTTGATAAGGACTCATAATTTTCATTTTTCCTCATAAAACAGAAATAAAGGGGTGATGAGTGTGAAAGAAATCGAAGTGGTCATTGACACGGAAGAGATTGCAGAATTCTTTTACAATCAATTAATCCAAAGAGGGTATGTGCCGGAGCCCGAAGAAATGGAAGAACTCGCAGATATCGCATTCGACTATCTAGTGGAAAAATGCATGATCGACGAAATTTTTGAAGAAGAAGAGGAATAACAGAGGAAGTAACGACGGGAGCCGACTCGTCGTTTTTCATTTCCTGTCACAAAATTGTAATAATTTCATAATACCATTCATTGGTATAATAGTAGGAAATCCTTCAAAAGAGGTGAAAGAATGTTTAAGAAACTATTAAAATCTTTATTTGGACATAACCACAAACGTTATTCAAGCAGCGATTATCGCAGGCACAGCTACAAGCGATACTCCAGCAGCGACCGTCATGGACATCATCATTCTCATCACTATGGTCACGGCCATTATAAGAAGAAGCACAAAAGCCACAGCTTTTTTAGCAGCTGATGAACGTGCTGGAGCACGTCATTGCCCTGTTCGACAGACCGCTTCGAGCCGGAACTATATTGCACAATTATCGGATTGAAAGCATATTGGGGATGGGGAGTTACGGATTTACATATTTGGTAACTGACCTGTCCTCAACGCATCAAAAGGTTGTGAAGCAGCTTCGAAAAAGCAAGCAGCGGCTGCAGGCAGGGCGTAAATCTTTTGCGTACGAAAAGCAAATTATGCAAAAGCTTCGTCATTCTTCCATTCCTAAGCTTTTGGATGTGTTTGAATGGAAGAGACAGCCGTTCTATGTGATGGAATACATACGAGGAAAGACATTTGAAGAGCTTATCTTTGAAGACCAAAAAACGTATACAGAACAAGAAGCGTTTACAATTGTTCTTGAAATCTTGCAAGTCGTTTCGTATCTTCATGAGCAAGGAATCGTTCATAGAGATTTGCGCATCCCTAATATTTTGATAGAGAATCAAACGATTTATGTTATTGATTTTGGACTGGCACGCTATATAGGAGAACGTGATGAGCGCGAGGACACGTTTCTGGGCGAGAAGAAATATATGAGAGAGATTCATTATCGCAGTGATTTTTATGCGCTGGGACATTTCCTCTTATTCTTGCTGTACTCTGCCTATGCCCCAACAACAAAGGAAGAACGCCCTTGGTATGAGGAATTAACATTAACTCCTCAAGGCTGCCATATTCTAAAACGCATGCTGCAAATTGATAATCCTTATCAAAATGCAAAGGAGCTTTGCGAGGATATTCAATTTCTCTTAAAGGAGTGGGGAAAGTTATGTTCAAAAAGTTTTTAGCAAGTGTAGGCATCGGTTCGGCCAAGGTAGATACTGTTTTGCAACAAGAGCAATATTATGCAGGTGAGGAAGTAAAAGGAACCGTGCGTATTACAGGCGGCAACACCCAGCAGAACATTGACAGCATTTACTTGACCCTTTCCGCTTCTTATGTTCGCGAAGTGGATGATAAGAAAGTGTCCGCAACATACGCTTTGGATAAATTTCGCCTGACGGATCCGATTACGATCGGACCGGGGGCGACAACAGAAGTTCCGTTTTCTTTCGTGCTTCCTATCGAAACACCTGTGACGTTCGGATTGAAAAAAGTATGGATTCATACAGGTCTTGATATTAAAAACAGCGTGGACCCAGGAGATACAGATTATATCGAAGTATTGCCGAGCCCATTGCTGAGCGATGTTTTGGAGGCAGTGCAAAGCCTAGGCTTCCGCCTTCGCCAAGCTGAATGCGAAGAGCTGCCGTACCGCTTGCGTAAGCGTGTGCCGTTTGCCCAAGAATTCGAATTCATCCCGGTATCCGGTCCGTTTTACCGCAAACTCGATGAACTGGAGCTGCTTGTATTTCCGCAGTCTGCAAGAGAGCTCTCCATCATGATGGAAATCGACAGAAAAGCGAAAGGCTTGGCGGGTTTGTTCTCCGAAGCTCTCGATATGGATGAAACGCGTGTGCACTTTACTGTTACGCCTGCAGATCTAACGGCGCTGCCAAGACAGCTGGAGCAGGTCATTTCAAAATATTGCTGAATCATGCATAAAATACAGAATGGAGAGGGAAACTATAACCCCCTCCATTCTATGTTTAGAGGTGCATATGAAACAAAATATCGTGTATTATATATGTGTTTGTTTCCTTTTGTTTTTCGTGTTATCAGTTTCCTATACATCCGATTTCATCAATGCATTTGACACCGCAGTAAGTGAATTCGTCCAAAGTTTCCGTAATGAAACGCTGACGAAATGGTTTAGCTTTATATCATATGTAGGATCAATCGATGTATATTTCCCGTTCGTTTGTATATTGGCATCGTATTTTCTGATTCGAAAGAGATTTTTAGCCAGTTTATTAGTTGTTGTAAGTCTGTACGGTTCTCGTTATCTTAATGATGCTTTAAAGCTGTGGTATGAACGACCGCGTCCTGATATTAATACGCTTGTCACAGCGACTGGCTATAGCTTCCCAAGCGGTCATGCGATGAGCGCTGCGGCATTTTTGGGCTTCGTCGCCTATTTAGCAATTACAGAGCACCGCCTGCTGCTGTGGCAAAAAATCGGTCTCATTGTATTCGCCACCCTTTTAATCTTCTCTATTGCTATCAGCCGTGTCTATTTAGGCGTTCATTACCCGTCTGATATATTAGCAGGCTGTGCGGCAGGAGGAGGGTGGATGCTGCTGTGCGTATTGTTCCACCAGCGCTTCCGTTCCATTTGAAAACCCCGGCGAAATGCCGGGGTTTTGTGTTTGCTGTTTGCTTCATTTCAGAACGAAAAAGGGCGATTCACTCGGTTCTATGTGAATGTGAGAGTTCGTCACGCCATGCTCCTCCAGCATTTTATCTTCTACCTCATCAGCGATGCGATGGCTTTCCAGTACATCCAGCTGTCCATCCACTGTAATGGTAATGTCTACGTATGCTTCATTTCCGTACATGCGGGCCCTCATATCCACGACTTCATTCACACCGTCGACAGATTGAACTGTTTTTATAAACTGATCCATTTTTTCAGGGTTGATTCCGTCCGTCAGCATATGGGAAGCTTCTGAAAAAATATCCCATGCTGTTTTACAAATCACGCCTCCTACAATAATGGCAGCGATAGGATCAATAATCGGCATGCCAAATTGAGAAGCAACAACGCCGGTGAATGTTCCAACGCCTACAAGTGCGTCCGATAAGTTATCCTTTGCAGCAGCCTCAAGCGCTTTGCTTCTTGTTTGTTTCGCCAAGTTTCTAGTGTAGAAATACACGCCGTACATGATGACTGCACAAAACAATGCGACCCATGCCGCAAGCATTCCGGGTGCTCCTGCTCGTTCTTGAAAGAATGACTGGCCTGCCTGCAAAATAACTTCAATTCCCACGCTCATCATAATAAAGGATGCCACAAGAGAAGCGATTTGCTCTGCACGGGAATGACCGTACGGATGATCTGAATCACGCGGCTTTTGGGAAATCTTTAAACCGATATAAACGGCAAGCGAGGCTCCTATATCTGTGAGGTTGTTCAAACCGTCTGCGCGAAGCGCGCTTGAAGCCGCAGCAAAGCTGACACCGATTTTCACCGCAGATAAAAATATGTACGCTACAATGCTGATTAGCGCGCCGCGGTCCGCCTGTTTATGAGAAAATGTTTCCATTGTATCACTCCACTCTCCAAAGCTTTCCTGTATTAGCGTACCAAACGAACCTCGAGTGGGTCTATACAAACATTTTTGTCTATATATAGCTTTTTAAACATGGGCTAAGATTGTTGAGCGCATACAAAAAAGCCTCTTACAAAAAGAGGCTTTTGGGAATTAATATGCTTGCAGAAATTCTGTAACTTGTTCTTCTGTTTTTGCGTTCGCACTATGTAAATGGCCGAGCTTTTCGCCGTTTTGGAAGATTAATAAGCTCGGGATCCCCATCACTTGATACTCTTCCGCGAGTTCAGGGAACTCATCCTTGTTGATATCGTACCATTCGAACTTATTGTATTCCTCCATCACATCGCTAATGAAGTTATCCATGCGTACACAGTCTGGGCACCATGTTGTGTAGAACTTAACTACGACCGGTTTTTCACCGGCGATAATTTCGCGAAATTGCTCGTCAGTACTGATTGGAATCATGTTTCTCTCTCCTTTTTTATATATGATACTTTTGCAAATATTTTAGCGGAAAATAGGTAATTGCAAACATTCGTATAACTTATGTTTCTTTGAATAATTCGTTCGCAAATCAATCTACCGCTTCTTGTTGAAGTCCTGGCGTGACATACGGATATGTATCTAATGTAATACCTACTCTTGCATGCCTTAAACGCTCACTCACAATCCTTGGATGAATCCCTTATTCCAACATAAAAGTAGCGTGAGTGTGGCGCAAATCATGAAATCGTATATCAGGAACCTCACTTTTCTTTATAAGCTTTTTAAAGAGCTGTGTCAAACTTCTGAAATGACACGGCTTTCCGTTTTCGGTAGGGCAGACTAAATCGTAATCATGATAAGCGCCTCTGTACTGTTCTTTTTCAGGTTCTATTCGTTTCGATGTTCTAATAAAGAAGAGGAGATGATATATGAGCCTTCCTATAATCCTGTAATTAATTTAGTAGCTTCACGTAACCGTTCGCCAAATAGCATATTTGGTGCAATAAACTTGCAGAGGCACAATGAGTACCTAAATAACAGCAAATTAAATAGTTGCCCTTTTGCATAAAACGGCGTTATTTAGGGAATATTTTCCTTTGGGATATTTTCCTTTAATGATACCTAGGAGGCCTTTATGATTCTCAACAATGACCAACTAAGAGCTAGGGGGCACGAGTTTGCCCTGACCCATGAATTATGTGCAACCAACCGCCTGACTGCTCGATTTTGGCCGGCATTTCGGTCAGATATGGCCAGTCTGCATGAGTTTGCCGAGCGGTTAAGCAACAGCAGAGTATACTGTAAGCAGCCTGCGGAAGATTGGCTGCTTGATCACATAAACTTCCTGGAGACACAAGCACAAGTTGTCATTCGGAAACTGCCCCGAGCAACGCTGCAACAGTTGCCGAGATTGCAGTCTACTGGGATGCCGCGAATATATGCTCTTTGCAACGATTATCTGGAGCATGTGGATGGACGCTACGACGTACACTCATTTGAAAACTACATACAATCCTATCAAGAAGTCTCTGTCCTCAAGGTTTTAGAATGTTGGGCGCTGCCGAGCGCCATGCGCGTCATCATTATCCGTCGGCTAGCGGCAGCGATGCGCGAGGTACGACATCGACACGAGATGTGCAATTCCATTGCGTCCTTGCTTGAGCGCATAGGCGCAAAGAATATGTCAGACGCTAAAATACGTGCGGTATTGGAGCGCGAGGCACGTAAAAAGCCGTTGGGCCCAATCGAGATCGTACATTTCGTCCGACACTTGAGTGAATGGGAACCAGATATTCGAATCGTCCGCGACTGGCTTGCGGCCTATGTGGAGAACAGTGAATCCAGCCTTGAGCAGATAGTCTCGCTTGAGCATCAGCTTCAGGCGGAACTGCAGGTGACTTGCGGGAACTTAGTGCAAAGCTTACACATTTTAGAGCGTCTGCCATGGCGATTGACGTTCACAAAAATTTCTCATGTAGAACAAATTCTCCTGTCTGACACAAATAGTGAATATGAGGATCTGGATTTAGCAAGCCGCGACTTACTTCGCGGCCGCGTTGCCGAAATTGCGCATCAACTGAATGTTCCGGAAACGTTAGTTGCCAAAACCATCATACAGCTCGCCAAATCTCGACAAGAAGACTCAAACCAAGCAGATTTGCTGCCTCGAGATGCGTGCCTCGCGTATTATTTGCTCGATCCGCACGGAATCACGGCCATGCGCACAGCACTCTGCACGGTGGCGCGCCCACGTCGCCTACCGCACCTTGCCATTCGACGGCAACCTTTATCCATGTATTTGTCGAGCTCAATTCTACTATTAGTTGGTTTGATGCTGCTCGCTGGGGGATGGATATCATATGGGACAGCAGTTCGGCCTATATCTTGGCTTGCAATCCTAGCAGCCCTTGTTTTGCCTGTCAGTGAATGGGTTGTAACTATCGTGCATAAAGTCATTTGTCGATGCTGCCGCCCTACTACACTTCTGCGTTACGATTTTTCCGACAAGCTGCCTGAAGATGCTAGTACGATGGTCGTCATGCCGATCATTTGGTCGAGCGTTGAAGAAGTGGATGACGTAATCAATCGACTCTTAGTTCACTACCTGGCAAATCGTCAGCAGAACATCTATTTCGGCGTATTGGCAGACTTTTCAGATGCATCGACCGAGACGCAGTCAGACGATAGGAAGATTGTCACGCATGCAGTCGAACGAATTGATGCTTTGCGCAAGCAGTACGGGGCTGATAAATTTTTTCTATTTCACAGATCTCGTCTTTACAATTCAGTTGACAACATTTATATGGGCTGGGAACGCAAGCGCGGCAAACTAGTCGAGTTTGTCGAGCTTTTGTCGGGCAGTGACTATACCGGTTTTACAACGATACATGGGCAAGCAGATATCCTGCAGAACATTCGTTATGTATTTACGGCTGATCATGATACACAACTCCCGATTGGCATCGTGAGCCGCTTGGCGGGTACCATTCATTTTCCGTACAACCGACCGCGGCTCAATGACGCAGGGACACGCGTGATAGAAGGGTTTGGTGTACTGCAGCCACGTATTGGCGTGAATTTTGAGTCGACGCAAAAATCCCGTTTCGCTGCCCTGTGGGCAGGGGAGCCTGGTATCGACCCATACGCTTTTGCTGTCTCGAATGCTTATCAAGATCTGTTTGGGCACGCCGTCTTTGTTGGCAAAGGCATTTTTGACGTTGAGGCATTTCGGAAGACCTTGGTGAGCCGTATTCCGGATCATCATGTACTGAGTCATGATTTACTCGAAGGGGGATTTCTGCGCACTGGGTTGACATCCGACATCGAAGTAGTCGAGTCGTACCCAAGCACATTTTATGCGTACGAGCGACGTGCTCACCGATGGATTCGCGGGGACTGGCAGCTTATCAAATGGTTGGGCACGAGCTGCAAAGACCGTCATGGCGAGAGCCAACGAGTTGATTTGTGCGGGCTGACCCGTTGGCAAATAATTGATAATTTGCGCCGGAGCCTACTTGCGCCAGCCCTCTTATTGGTTGCGATACTCGGATTGCACGTGCTGCCTGGTCGAGGATGGGTGTGGGAAACAATTGTACTGCTAACGATTTTTCTTCCGTTTCTGCGTGCTATCGCACAAGGAGTGGTTGGCCGTGGGAGCAATCGTACCATTGCTGTGAGTTTCATGCAGAGTGCTGTTCAACTGATGATGCTGCCGTTTGCGGCTGTTCTTGCGTTAGACGCCATTCTGCGCACGCTCTACCGCCTGTTTGTAAGCCGGCGCAAGTTACTTGAGTGGGTCACATCTGCAATGACGGATCGCAGTTCCGTAAAAGGACGCGTGTTTATGTACGAGCCAGCCGGCTACATCGTGATTGCCCTATTTGTCGTACTAGCTTGGCTTTCCGGTGGGATTTTGGATCGCGGTATTGGTGTTGCAGCTCTGGTGATTTGGCTTCTGGCCCGACCTGTCATGCAGCAATTGAACCGTCCGCGAAGAACAGATACTCGTACGTGGTTGAATGCTGCTCGTCCGGAACTCAGGGAATTAGCGCTACAAATCTGGTCGTTTTATGAGCGATACGTCACAGAGACCGAATCGTGGCTGCCGCCCGATAATGTACAGTATCATCCAAAGGAGATCGTTGCACATCGCACGTCGCCGACCAATATTGGGCTATACTTATCTTGTGTCGTTGCTGCACGCGACCTTGATTTCATCGACACGCTTACGATGACCAAACGCATCGAAGCATCGATGAAAACACTCGCAAGCATGGAAAAATGGAATGGGCATCTGCTGAACTGGTACGATACATGTTCAGCTAAGCCTCTTTTTCCTCGATACGTTTCCACGGTTGATTCTGGAAACTTTGTTGCGTACCTGATGGTCGTGCGGCAGGGACTACTTGAATGGAGTCAGCGAGATGTAGATTTCCGATCTCGTATTGAGAACATCATAGAAGAAATCGACCAGCTCATTGAACAGACCAATTTCAAGTCGCTGTACAACTCGGATGAGCGCCTGTTCTGTCTGGGCTACCACGTCGACACAAACCAAAAAGATACCATTCTTTATGATTTGCTGGCTTCGGAAGCTAGACAAGCAAGCTTTGTTGCAATTGCTCTAGGCCAAATTCCGGCTTCTCACTGGTTTACACTGGGACGTACAATGACAATTTTTGATAAATGCAAGACGCTGTTATCTTGGTCTGGCACGATGTTTGAGTATTTGATGCCGAGTCTTATTATGCGGACGTATCGAAACACGATCTGGGAATCCACTTATCGAGGCGCCGTTCACCGGCAGCGGATGTATGCGGATAAACACCAACTGCCATTTGGAATTTCAGAAAGCGGTTATTATGCATTCGACTATCAATTGAACTATCAATATCGGGCTTTTGGTGTCCCCGGACTTGGACTTGAACGTGGTCTGGAACGGAATTTGGTCGTTGCACCGTATGCCACCATCATGGCTCTGCCGTATGCGGGTGATGCTGGACTCGTAGCGCTGCGCAAATTTGAAGACTATGGCGCGAAAGGCGAGTACGGTTTTTATGAAGCTGTTGATTTTACAACAGTACGCCTGCCGCAAGGTAAACATTACCAGGTCGTGCAGAGTTTTATGGCTCACCATCAAGGCATGAGTATGCTAACTCTTGTTAATTTGTTGGCGGATGAAATCATGGTGAAGCGATTCCATACCGATCCACGCGTATGCGCAACAGATTTACTTCTACAGGAACGGGTACCAGTAAAAGCGGCGCTGATTGAAGAACCGATTGGGCTTCATGCGAAGGTGCCGGAATTTGATAGCCAGTCGGACGATACGGAACGGACGTTTGCTGAACCGACAGCCGTTCCGGAAGTTAACGTGTTGTCAAACGGTCGCATGACCAGTGTGAACACGAACGATGGAACTGGTATGCTCACATGGAACGGACTTGCAGTCACAAGGTGGCGAGAAGACCCGGTCGCAGATACGTCGGGCGCAATTGTTTACATTCACGACGTCACTTCGGAAAAGACATGGAGCACGACCAGGTTCCCTTGTGAGACGGCTTGGGACACGAGAGCTCTGTTTCGTCTCGATAAAACAGCCTATGAGGGGACTTATGATGACATTTCATCCAAGCTTGAATTGACCATTTCTTCGGATGTTGACGCCGAGGTGCGGCGCCTTCAAGTGGTTAACAACAGCAGCGAAGATCGTACGCTGGAAGTGACGTCGTTCCTGGAGTTGGCATTGGCAAGCCAATCCGCAGACAGTGCACATCCAGCTTTCAGCAAGTTATTCATAGAAACGAGCCATGACGCAAAGGCACAATGTTTGTTGGCGAAGCGGCGTCCGCGCGAGGATGATGAGCAGGAGACATGGGCAGTTCACACCGTCTATGTCGATGGGCGTGAGACAGGTGATTACGAATTCGAGACAGATCGGGCTGAATTTATTGGCCGTGGTTATTCACTCCAAACGCCAAAGGCAATATACGCACGCCTACGTGGGTCGGTTGGTTCCGTTGTGGATCCGGCGTTTATTATGCGTCGTTGTATTCAATTGGCACCGCAGGAGTCCGCCACGGTGTATATCGTGACAGGGGTCGCAGAAAGCCGCGAGCAGGCGCTTGACATTGTACATCGCCTGCGTGAGCCAAAGCAAGCGGATCGAACCTTCCATTTAGCATGGGTACGCACGCAAATCGATCTTCGACATCTGCACCTTACGCCGATGCAAGCCTCGGAAGCAAATCTTTTGGCGGGACGCCTCCTTTTTACTCCGCCGCTCACGCACGTGCGACGGGAAGCGATCTCACACAATGCTTTAGGTCAGTCTGCCTTATGGTCGCATGGAATTAGCGGTGACGCGCCGATTGTTGTGGTTTCCGTTAACAACCTGGCCGATTTACCGTTCGTCATTCTGTTAGCGTGCCAGCACCAGTACTTATGTACGCTTGGGTTGGCAGTCGACCTTGTGGTACTCGATGAGACCGTCGGCGGCTACCAGGACCAGTTCATGAATCGTTTGCGCGAGAACCTCGCTGCGCGCGGGATTGGACAGATGAAGCGAATTGTGGGATTGAAGGCGTCTCAATTGCCAGAGAATGAACGAACCCTCCTCATAGCGGTTGCGCGTGTCTTACTGCGGGCAGGAGGGCCAAGCTTGCGTGCACAATTGCGAGCCGTCGAAGGCAAATTACAGCCATTGCAGCGGCGGCCAGTGCCAACCCGAGAAATGCATCGGAATCAAAAACCGTCCAGTATTCCCGCAGAAGGTGAATTTTTCAATGGTTGGGGCAGTTTCATCGAGGGCGGTCGGGCGTATCAAGTTCACGTACAAAGCGGATCGTACTTACCGAAGCCGTGGAGCAATGTACTCGCTAATCCAAGATTCGGTTGCATACTTACAGAATTGGGAACAGGTTATAGTTGGTGGCGCAACTCACGGGAGTGTAAGCTCACGCCCTGGACGAACGATCCAGTTCTTGACCAACCTGGGGAGTGCCTCTACTTGCGCGACCTCGACACTAATCAAGTCTGGTCGGCTGCCCCCAAACCCGCAGGTGGCGAGCGAACGTACAAGGTCACACATGGATGGGGATATAGTCGGATTGAACAACTGGATGGAGACGTGGTGCACACGATGGAGACAACAGTTCCATTAAAAGATCCGCTGAAACTCATCCGGCTTCAACTATGCAATACTAGCGAAGCTATAAAGAGGATTTCCATTACGTATTATGCTGAGTGGGTTCTTGGAGTTATGCGAGAAGCGCAGGCACCCTTCATCATTACCGAATGGGATAAGGAGCATAGCACGTTGCTTGCCCGCAACACGTACCAAGAGACATTTCGTGATGCGGTCGGCTTTATGCACATCGCACTGCCGCATATGACGAAAACACCGTTTCAACCGTATTCTTGGACCGGAGATCGTACAGAGTTTATCGGTCGTGGTGGTACACTAGAGTGTCCGGCAGCACTTTTAGAAGAAAAACTGTCTATGCAAACAGGCACATTTTCTAATTCATGCGGGGCGGTTCAAACTGTTGTCGAACTTCCTGCAAAAAGTGAGATAACGGTCACCATTTTGCTTGGCTGTGCTGCGTCGAAGCAGGAGGTACACTCGCTTGTTCGACAGTATGGTCAACCTTCTGCCTACGAAGATGCACTTGCAAGCGTGACACAGTATTGGCAGCGCGTCCTTGGACAGGTGCAGGTGAAGACACCGGACCGTGCGATGGATTTGATGCTGAACGGCTGGCTCTTGTATCAAGCGCTGGCTTGTCGATTGTGGGCCCGAACCGCGTTTTATCAGGCTGGCGGTGCATTTGGATTTCGTGATCAATTGCAGGACTCGCTTGCGTTCTTACATGTGGACCCGTCTATTATCAGAAAGCAAATACTAATTAACGCTGCCCATCAGTATCAGGAGGGCGATGTCCAACATTGGTGGCACGAAGAAACACACAAAGGAATACGCACACGTTTTTCAGATGATCTACTGTGGCTTCCGTATGCCGTATCACGCTATCTAGAACAGACAGGCAATCTCGATATTCTTAAAGAGGACGTGCCATTCTTGTACAGTGATGTGCTGAAAGAGGGAGAATTGGAGCGGTATGAAGATACAGTCGTGTCTGACGAGACGGGGTCGCTGTTGGAGCATTGCCTGCGAGCCATTCGCCATGCTCTGAAGTTCGGCGAACACGGCATTCCGCTTATGGGCATTGGCGACTGGAATGACGGGATGAGTCGTATCGGCGCAAAGGGACATGGTGAGAGCGTCTGGTTAGGCTGGTTCTTGTTAGACATTCTGAAGCGGTTTACGAGACTTGAGGATGGTATCATTCCTCCCGATGTGGTCGAACAGTTTGAACAGGTCGCGCGCGAATTGGAGCAGCACCTGAACGATTATGCTTGGGACGGCGGTTGGTTTCGCCGCGCGTACACCGACGCTGGAACATGGATTGGGTCGATTGAGCACAAGGAGTGTCGAATTGATGCCATCGCACAGTCGTGGGCGGTCATCTCGAAGGGGACGTCTGCCGACCGGCAGTCGCGGGCGATGCGTTCGTTTGACCGTGAGCTCGTCGATCGAGATTTGAACCTTGCGCGGTTGTTGACAAAAGCGTTTGATGAGACTCGCCCGAGCCCAGGATATATCCAGGGCTATCCACCCGGAATTCGAGAGAACGGGGCACAGTATACCCACGGTGTCATTTGGGGGATTGTCGCCTGGGCGATGTTAGAGCGGCGTGATAAGGCATTTGAGCTGTTTTCCATGCTCAATCCAATCTCACACACGCGAACTTCCCGTGAAGTCCAGACGTATGCAAATGAACCGTATGTGATGTCGGCTGATGTGTATACGGCAAATCCACATCAAGGTCAAGCTGGCTGGTCATGGTATACAGGAGCTGCTGGTTGGATGTACCAAGCAGGGTTGGAGTATGTATTGGGCGTCAAGCGCCGCGGAGATCAACTATATATTCAACCCTGTGTGCCGCCTGAATGGAAATCGTTCAGTATCGACTACAGATATGGCGAGACAACGTATTCGATTGAGTTTCACTGTGGACAAGATCATGGAGTTCCATTAACATGGATGGTTGACGGTAAGGCAGTTGGAAATCATTCGTACTTGCAACTTGTGGATGACGGTAAAGTGCATCAGGTAGTAGTTCAAGCAAGTTTGCGGTGTTCTGGTACTATGGAGTAATGGAACTGTGTGTCACAGGAGAAAAATAAGGGGGGCCATGTGCGCATAGCCCCGTCAAGTGGACACTAAAAAAGAGTCTTTAAGCTACGGCCTTTTCCCGATATTCTATCGGGGAAAGGCTGTTTAGTTTTTCTTGAAACCGTTCTTGATATTAGTTTTTAACTGACTTTCTTTCGATTTTTTTTTCGTAAGACAGCGATAAGTAGTAAGAATGTTGGGATGACCATTTCGATTGTCATATTATAAAAAGGTACGATTCTCAAAAAATGGACCAATTCCACCAAGCTAGGGATGGACCAAAAACTAAACAGTATCAATAGAAAACCGAGGGGGAATACGACCGGTCGGCAATCAGAAAGATTCAACCATTGGGCTGTACCTAGAACAAGTGCATAATAATATACCGAGATTTTGATAAACGTACCTGACACCCAAATTGCCATCATAACTGACTCCATATGTTCAAAAAAATTAGCGATGCTGATATAACGGACAGCGTTCATCGCAGGATAGAGATATTTAGCAGTATCTCTTCCGAAGACGAAAAATGAGGTCATATTGAGCAAAACTAAAGTGAGCATGATGCCAAATATCGAGATGATTCCCCATTTCATCCCTTTTTCTTGGTCAGTTACGAAGGGAAGTAAAAAAGAGATTAGAATGAAATGGGTGAACCACCCCATTGGGGTGATCGCTCCCATAATGGGAGGGACGATTCCTTTCTCCAAAATAGGAAGAATGTTCTTCGGGTCCATGTCCGGAATAAGTAGAATTAATATTACTCCCCAAAGTAAAATCACAATCGGCACAAAGAGCTGGGAGGCCCTCCCTAATACTTCTAAACCACCGCGTACGGCAAAGGCACAGACGAGAATTATGGTTGAGATAATTACACTAAGCGGGGTTCGGGGAAGAGAAGTACCTATAATGAACTCTCCATACTGCCTAATTATCAGGCCATTCACGTGCAGAAAAAAGAATAAGTAAATAATCCCGAGAATTTTACCTGGAATCCGGCCAATAATGTGTTCGCTATATTGGATAATGGTCTGTTTCGGATACAGTCTGTGTAATTGATAAGCAATATACACGGTAAATAATCCGGTGAGGGAAGCAATTATCGGTGAGATCCACAAATCGTTCTTGGCAAATTTTGCGGTAATCCCTGGGAGTAAGAGATCAGCTGTTCCCACTACTACCGGATACATCATTATTCCCATCTGAAAGGATGAAATTTTTCCTTTTTCCAACATCTTTTACTCCTTATTACTTTTTTATTAGTATATCCATATCATGTAAATATTTAGCCGATTCTAACGATCTCTTATAGGGGTAGGGCTGAATGTTGTTTTTATAACGTGCGTTAATGAGAATAAAATGTAATTACATAAACACGCTCAGATGCTCATATCTAGCTTTTAAGACGTGTTTTTTAAAATTTTTTTAAACTAGGACAACCTTTTACAATTGCTTAGATAGCCCGCCCTGTCAACTCCTTAATACTCCCTACGGTCCGCTTACCGTTCGGGTGAGGGGCGAGTAATCCAAGGTCGTAATATTTTAATAAAATTTTTCAATAAAAAGATAGTCACATATCCTAACATTGTATTTTTAGAACGAAGGAGCGATGTTTCTTTATAAGCTTTTTGAAGAGCTGTGTCAAACTTCTGAAATGAAAAGGTAGTGTTAAAACCGGCATATGAACAAGTTAAGTTACATACAATTACTTTTGTGAGTTTATTTCACTAAGGATAAAAGCTGAAATCATCTTAATTGAATTGGACAATTGGAGAGGATGAGACAAGCTGAACTAGGAGGTACAATGACGAAACAGGATATTTTAATTGAGAAGTTATTAGAGAAGGGGATTTATAAACTAGGAAATAATAAGCAGCTGTATGAACTCTCACTTGAGGAATTACAAGAACTGTTACGAAGGGCAGAAAAACGATGATTAGAAGAAGGGGATGAGCTAGGAGTGACAGGGGAAAATTAGAAACACTCCTAGGTAAATCTGTTAATTTTATTATAACAGTAAAAAGCTGAAAGTGGTGAAATTGCTCGATATTTAGTGATTAGCAAAAGCACGGTGCAAACCATGATTGAGCGAGCTGAACAGAAAATTGAAAGACGGGTTAAGGAAGGTCTCTTCTGTAACTGCGGGTGAAGCTTTTTGCGGTATATGTTGAAAAGAGTCTATGTTTTTTAGAACAGTATTGGATGTTGAGCAGTGAAACTTAAGGCCGATTATTTCGGCCTTAAGTTCTGTTTATGAAGAAAAATAACTGCTATTCAAAATGCAAGAGAGAAAAATAATTCAATTTATCATTTACGAACATTCATGTCAACAATATAGATTAACGTATTTTTGACAGAATATAATAAATATTCACAATTATTTTACCGCTGTTTTACATAACATTGATACGATGAATACAGGGTCAGCTGCAGACAGACCAGAAAATGAAAAAGAGGACAAGCAGCAACCGTCTACTGGCTCTCCCGGAAAACCATTATTCTAAGGAGGAATCTAACTAAGAAAGGGGGCTTGGCTGATTACGGATTTTCGGTTTCATGATCAAGTAAGAGGGGATTTTTAGTAAAATGAGGCCTAATGTGAACACCCATTTTTCTCGACCAAAATCACCATATTCGAAGCGGTTACGTTTATTTTGCTTCCCGTATGCCGGGGGGAGTTCTGCCGTGTTCCGTAATTGGGCAGCACTTTTGCCAGATAGTATTGATGTTTTTCCAGTAGAGATCCCAGGTAGAAGAGGGAAAGACAACGATGTTCAATTTGATTCTCTTGTTAATTGCTTACTTAGGAGGATAGATGACTATTTAGATTTACCATTTGCAATTTTCGGTCACAGTATGGGTGCTTTAATAGGTTTTGAAATAACCCGTACGATGATGGAGCACTATGGGATTGCGCCCTTACATTTAATTGTTTCAGCTCGACAAGCACCGCATGAAATTCAAAAACGCCCTAATCTCCATATGATGCCTGATCGGATACTCGTTAATAAGCTTCATGAACTCGGAGGTACTTCTGAAGATATTCTTGGCAATGAAAGTTTTTTACGAGCCTATTTGCCAATTTTACGTTCAGATCTTAAAGTCATCGAGGAATATCAGTACGAACCCGGTCCGATTTTATCATGTCCCATTTCTGTTATAGGGGGGCGAGATGATGATAGTACGACCTATGAATCCCTGGTTTCTTGGGCTAAACAGACAGATTCAATTTTTACTTTGCGTATTTTCCCAGGCAACCACTTTTTTATCAACACATATCAAGGTCAAGTCTTAAACTATATTTCAAATCTACTAGCTGAGAACCCGTATTAGTTGGGAAGGGGAAGACTATGGGTGAATTGATCCACTGGAAGGAACCTACTGGCATCCTGATTTTGCCAAGTGGGGAAATCCATGTATGGCGAGCTAAACTTGACTGTCATCCATCGGTGGTTCGGTTGTTATCGGGTGAATTATCAAGAGATGAGTGGTGTAGAGCAAGTAACTTTTATTTAGAAAAGGATCGATCACGTTTCATTGTTTGCCGTGGAATACTGCGAAGGATTTTAGCCCTATACTTAAGGGCACAGCCGGATCAATTAAAATTTGATAACGGACAATACGGTAAGCCTACGTTAGCATGTCCCAATCAAGATATTAAATTTAATTTGTCGCATTCGAAAGGGTTAGCCTTATACGCTGTTTGTGTGAAACGGGATATTGGCGTTGATCTGGAATCGATTCGCGAAATTACTAATGCCACAAGAATTGCTAAACAAGTTTTTACACTCAAGCAGCAGCAAGAGTATTTTTCCGAAAAGGGAATGGAAAGAATAAAGGCTTTTTTTCGGATTTGGACGCAAATTGAATCGTACGTCAAAGCCGTTGGCAGTGGATTAGCTGAATTCCTAGATAATCAAGATGTTTTAACCATGCATCCATTAAACAATGGCAGGAATATTTACAACTATGAGGAATGCTTCACCTTTTCTACAAGTATAGACATGAATTATATGACCTCAATTTGCGTTCATAACAGCGACTGCTATCCACTTAAGTTTCAGTGGTTTGAAGCAAATTGCTTATGCAGAGACTCTATTAAAGAACAGCGCTGTTTTCATTTTGGAAAATAACTATTCAAAAATAAATTTATAATTCTGGGGCAGAGGGTGGTCAAGTGATTGATACGTATACAAATTCATCTTCACTAGTTTCATTGTTGCGTCATAAAGCGGAGGAACTTGGGGAAAGAACGGTTTTTACGTTTTTGGATTTTGATAAAAATACACAATCATTTCTCACTTTTGCGGAGTTAGATCGTAGTGCAAAAGCAATCGCATCGGCTATCCAAGGAACGGCCATTAAAGGGGAACGGGCAATTCTAATGTTTCATTCGGGATTGGATTATATAAAGGCGTTTTTCGGGTGCTTATATGCTGGGGTGATCGCTGTTCCTGTGTATCCTCCGGGGCAAAGTCGTCATGCGCTACGTTTGCGATCTATTTTTGAGAATTCAAGTCCATCCATTGCCTTAACGACTTCCGATATTTATTTTAATATTAAAAATTTTATAAATGATTTTCCGATTAGGGAACATAATTGGATTTATACAGATGCTATTGACCCTAATCTTTCAAATAGTTGGATGAACCCTAATGTTAGAGAAGATTATGTCGCCTTTCTGCAGTACACCTCTGGTTCAACGGGTAACCCCAAAGGCGTGATGGTAACACATAAAAATATTCTTAGTAATGAGCAACTTATCCAAAATGCGTTTGAAATCACTTCTGATTCTGTAATTGTTGGATGGCTGCCGCTTTACCATGACATGGGTCTTATAGGGAACGTACTGGCAACTATTTACTCAGGTGCCCATTGTGTTCTTATGTCACCGCTAGATTTTCTTCAGCGTCCAATTCGCTGGTTACAAACGATCCATGAGTACAAAGCTACAATAAGTGGAGGGCCAAATTTTGCATACGATTTATGTGTTAGAAAAATTGGTCCGGAATTGAAACAGTCCTTAGATTTGCGTACGTGGGGTTTAGCCTTTAACGGAGCGGAGCCTATCCGATTTGAAACTATGGACCGTTTTAGCAAGAGTTTTGAATGTTGTGGTTTTCGAAGAGAAAGTTTTTATCCCTGCTATGGTCTGGCTGAGTCAGCGCTGTTCGTCACCGGGGGACTAAAGTCTAAGGATGTATCGGTCGATTTGTTGGATCGAAGAGCACTGGAACAAGGAAATGCATTACCGATAAGTAATGAAGATGATAGCGCTGTTAAGATCGTTAATTGCGGCACAAGTGGTGTGGATCATACTGTGAAAATTGTAAACCCAGAAACAGGTGTAGTATGTTCATCGAATATGATCGGCGAGATTTGGATTAATGGTGCCAGTGTAGCGAGTGGATATTGGAATAATCCTGAGGCAACTGATTCAGTATTCCAGGCACGTTTGAGTGATGCTGGTGAGGAGTTTTATCTTCGTACGGGAGACTTAGGTTATATGACAGAATCTAACGAATTGTTCGTAACGGGCAGAATCAAGGATCTCATTATCATTCGTGGGAGAAATTATTATCCTCAAGATATTGAATTAACTGTGGAAAATAGTCATCCTGCCATCCGACCGGGGTGTAGCGCCGCATTTACAATAGACACAAATGAACAAGAACGTCTTATTATCGTTGCTGAGTTAGAGCGTCGATACCGCCCGCGAAATCAAAATTCTTCAGATACACAAAAAAGTGATGAGGAACAAAAAATGCTTCGGGAAATTGTTAGCGTAATCCGTCGAGCGATAGCTGATGAACATTCCCTCCAAGTATATAAGGTTCTTTTTATTAAAACCGGTTCTATACCTAAAACCTCTAGTGGGAAAATTCAACGCAGTGCTTGTCGAATAGACTATTTATCAGAGACTCTAGAAATCTGGGGGGAAAGTTAATGAACTTTCATACAATCGCAGATGAGAAAGTTAGAAACGATAAAGTAGTTACGGAAGACGCTATTCGTGATTGGTTGATATCGGAGATCTCCACTAGGTTAGAGATTTTAAAAGAAGAAATTGATCTAGAGGAACCTTTTGTAAACTTCGGGTTGGATTCCGCTGAAGCTGTCGTTCTGTCCGGTGATTTAAGTGAATGGCTTGATCAAAAACTCTCTCCTACAATCGTGTGGGATTATCCAACTATTGAATCCTTGTCTCGGTATCTTGTGGAAAATTCGCATAAGCAGTTTACAAATGCTTTCAGTGCTGCCTCATCAGAGGAACCGATAGCTATTGTCGGATTAGCGTCCCGTTTTCCGGGTGCTAGTAATGAAACGGAGTTTTGGAATCTCCTCAAAAAAGGAATTGATGCGATTTCAGAAATTCCTCGGGATCGTTGGGACAACGAAGTTTTCTATGATAAAGATTTGGATGCCCCTGGAAAAATGACTACGAAATGGGGCGGTTTCATTAAAGACATTGATTGTTTCGATGCCAGTTTCTTTAATATAACCCCCAGGGAAGCAGATTGTATGGATCCTCAACAGAGAATCTTATTAGAAGTTGCTTGGGAGGCGATAGAAAATTCCGGGTATTCTCCTAGTGAACTTGCCAAAAGCCTGACTGGTGTTTTTATAGGAATCAGCACAAATGATTACTCGCGTTTACAAATAGCGAATTCTTCAGATGTAGATGCTTACACGGCTATTGGCAACGCTACAAATATGGCTGCCAATCGTCTATCTTATTTCTTTGATTTCAAAGGGCCGAGTGTTGCCGTAGATACTGCTTGTTCGTCGTCATTAGTTGCTGTTCATTTATCATGCCAAAGCTTACGAAATGGCGAGTGCAATATAGCTCTCGTTGGCGGGGCAAATGTAATACTATCCCCAGAAGTCTCCGTTTCCTTTTCTAAAGCTCGTATGATGTCTCCTGTTGGCAGGTGTAAGACGTTTGATGATAAAGCTGATGGATATGTACGTGGTGAAGGGGCCGGAGTGCTGGTCCTTAAACGCTTATCTGATGCATTGAAAGATGGAGATACTATACTCTCTGTTATTAGAGGATCTGCGGTTAATCAAGACGGTAAGAGTAATGGGATCACTGCTCCCAATGGAAAATCTCAAGAAATTGTAATTCAGCAAGCATTAAAGAATGCCGGTGTGGAGCCATCCAAAATAAGTTACGTAGAGGCTCATGGAACGGGAACTCCTTTAGGTGATCCAATTGAAATGGAAGCACTCAAAAATGTACTAATACAAGGACGATCAACAAATCAACCATGTGCTATTGGATCAGTAAAGACTAATATTGGTCATTTGGAAGCCGCTGCAGGAATTGCCGGGCTAATCAAAGTTGTATTATCGTTAACAAACGAAGAAATCCCGCCACATTTACATTTTGAAAAATTGAATCCACACATTTCATTGGCGGACAGCAAACTATTTATTCCTACGTCACTCCAACGATGGCCTTCCGGAAAAATTCGCCGATTTGCGGGGGTAAGTTCCTTTGGTTTCGGTGGAACGAATGCTCACGTTGTTCTAGAAGAGGCACCAACCCAAACAGAGGAACGTGACACAAAAGATAAGGCAAGTTTTGATATTGTTACACTTTCAGCACGTAATGAAGTTGCCTTACAGAAGTTAGCCAGTCGATACAACAAATATTTACTAGATAACTCAAAGTATTGTTTGTCTGATATCAGCTATACCGCAAATGTAGGGCGGGAAGATTTTAGCCACCGAATGGCAGTGGTTGCTGATTCAACGGTGAATCTCAGGGAACAGATTGGTCAATTTCTATCTGGAAAACCAGTCGACGGATTAAGGTGCGGTAAAGTCGATTCTAAACATCCAGCTAAGATAGCTTTTCTTTTTACCGGGCAAGGATCTCAGTATCATGCAATGGGACGTCAACTTTATCATACTCAATTGACTTTCCGACATGCACTAGATAAATGCAATGAAATCCTTAGAGATATACTTCCAGTATCCTTACTGTCCCTATTGTTCGATTCCAATTATGAAGATTTGTTAAATCAAACAATGTATTCACAGCCAGCATTATTTTCACTCGAATATTCCTTGTTTGAAATGTGGAAGACATGGGGGATAATGCCGGACGCTGTTTTGGGACATAGTGTAGGGGAGTATGTAGCTGCTTGTATATCCGGGGTATATAGTCTAGAGGATGGGTTGAAGCTCATTGCAGAACGCGGACGCCTTATGCAAGCATTACCAAGGAACGGGATGATGGCGGTCGTGCGAGCTGACATTACGAAAGTAAGCGGTGTGATCGGACAGTATCAAAACTCAATTTCCATTGCAGCCATTAATGGTCCAACAAATGTGGTTATTTCGGGAAATGCTAATTTGATTGAACAAGCCATCAGAGAGTTGGAGAATGAGGGTATCACGTGTAAACCATTAAATGTATCACACGCATTTCACTCGCACCTAATGAACCCAATCCTTGATAAGTTTCAAGCAGCAGCTGAAAGTATACAGTTTGGAAACCCCAAGATTCCGCTAGTATCTAACCAAGATGGACGTATACTAAGCTCCAACGATTCTATGGGAAGTGAGTATTGGACCCGGCATATTGTCGAACCAGTAAACTTTATGGCAGGTGTTCATACCTTAATGAATCAGGGGATTACATGTTTTGTTGAACTAGGCCCTAATCCAGTGTTGATCAATATGGCTAGGCAGATTAGAAATGACGATTCCTGCGCATGGCTATCATCGCTAAACCATAATGCTGATGACTGGAAAGTAGTGTTGAGTACACTTGGTAAGTTATATACACTCGGGATGAAAATTAATTGGGAATCTTTTTATTCAAATGACATACGCCGGTTTCGCATACCATTACCCACTTACCCATTCGATAAAACTCGTCACTGGTTCACATCTAAGGCATTAATGGGCAAGATCAATCATTCATCCTCGAATGAATTCTTATGGACATCAACAAATGTTTCCAATAAGGAAGAGAGTGAGGTTATTTCAGATAACATGAATACAATACAGAGTGATCTAATTGCTATTTTAAAAAATCAAAGCCAGGTTTTAGTTGAACAGAGTAAGGCGTTGATGGAACGTAATAACTCAATCAATTCAACCACCCCATACAATGTGCACGAGGAAACAAGGCTAGAAGAAAGACAAAACTTTCCTTCAACTTCAAATTATATAAGGCTAAAAGTTCCACAAGAACCAAGTAGTAAAGGAAATGAAAATATAACATCGGTGTTAAACATTATTTCTAAAATCAGTGGATATCCTGTATCAGAACTACATCTTGATCAATCCCTTGTTAACGAACTTGGTTTCGATTCGTTAATGCTTGTACAATTGCGAAATGATCTTGCTTCCAAGTTCCCCCATGTAACCTATGATTTTGAGCATTTTATCGGTGAAATTACAATTAAGGGAATCATTGATCTTTTAGACGATGATTCTACGGTTGCCGCTGTGCAAAAGGCCACTAATCATATTGATGAGCCTGCAACAGACAATATATCAAAAGAATCGACACCAATACCGGCCAACAAAATCCCAGAAGAGAACTACCGTATTGAACTTTTCCCAGAGTATCTTCATTTAGAACAGCGTCTAAAGATGTCAGAGTCAATAAATCCGTATTTCGCTATACGTGATGGAGTTAATAAAGATGTAATAACTATGAATGAACGACAAGTTATTAATTTTTCGAGTTACAACTATTTGGGATTGTCCGGTGACTCAATAGTTTCTCGCGCAGCAATAAATGCGATTGAGAGATACGGAACGTCTGTATCTGCCAGTCGATTGCTGTCAGGGGAAATACCTTTACATCATGAATTGGAGCAGGAACTGGCGGATTTTATCGGCGTAGAATCGTCGATCGTTTATTCCGCCGGGCATGCGACGAATGTCACAACTATCGGACATATTGTGGGTCCTGGGGACTTAATTCTACACGACGAATTGTGCCACAATAGCATCATTCAGGGCTGTATCTTGTCTGGAGCTCAAAGACGACCATTTCCTCATAATGATTGGATGAGTGTGGATAAGTTACTGAATAAATTGCGAAGTCAATATAAAAGGGTCTTAATCATTATTGAGGGAATTTATAGTATGGACGGTGATATTCCCGAATTACTAGCCTTCCTTGAAGTTAAAACGAAACACAAAGCACTATTATTTATTGACGAGGCTCACTCAATTGGCGTTTTAGGCGCTACTGGAAAAGGCATTTGTGAACATTTCGATATTGACCCGAGCCACGTCGATATCCTAATGGGTTCAATCAGTAAGTCGTTTGCGAGTTGTGGTGGCTATATTGCGGGTAGTAAACAATTAATTCAGTATCTAAAATACACCGCTCCTGGTTTTATATTTAGTGCTGGAATTACACCAGCCAATACAGCTGCAGCTCTTGCCGCTTTAAGGGTAATCTGCTCTGAACCAGAAAGGATTAGCAAATTGAACCAGATGTCCAATTTATTTGCAAAACTCGCTCGCGAACATGGTCTTGACATAGGTTTGCATGATAATACACCAGTAATTCCTGTCATTTTAGGAGATTCCGAAAAATGTTTGAGGGTTACAGAAGCGTTGCTTAAGCAGGGAATAAATGTTTATCCGATTGTATATCCTGCAGTACCAGAACATGCTGCAAGACTACGTTTCTTTGTAACGTCTAACCACACCGAAGAACAGATCAAATTCGCCGTAAACGTTACAGCAAAAGAACTCAATATCCTTACAGGTCAACTGGTTTAATATTGAAATTATTACTTAAACTTGTGGGGGCGATGTACTTCCTGTTATCAAAGCACACCGCCTCCACACATTGATTTGTTGATTATTTGACAAGGAGGTTGAATTATAACATGACGCATATTGTTTTTGGAGCTGCAGGTGCGCTAGGCTCCGCTATTGTTCGCGCATTAGTTACCGATAACAAGACAGTTCGAGCTATAGTTAGAAATGCAAAGAATATCAAGCAGAACTTTCCGGATTCAGTTGAAATATGCGAACTAGACGCATTGAATCAACGTGATGTCATAGAAGCTTGTCGGGAGGCTTCAATCATATACCATTGTATCAATGTTCCCTATCACAGATGGGCAGAAGTAATGCCCGTTGTTACTGAAAATATCCTAGCTGGTGCAATGCTCACTAATGCTTGTGTAGTCTTTCCGGGAAATGTATACGGCTATGGTCCACTACAAACAATTCCAGCCGTAGAAACCCACCCGTTAGCGGCGAAAAGTCGTAAAGGTGAGCTACGTAATCAGTTAGAATCGCGTTTGATGAACGCACATCGAGAGGGAGCGGTTCAAGTCGTTATACCCCGTTTTCCAGATTATTATGGACCTAACGTGACAAATAAGTTATTTGGTCCGATTTTTCATGCAGCGCTATCTGGAAAGAAAGCACTATGGCCGGGAAGATTGGATATGCCTCATTCACTTGTATATATTGATGACGCCGCCCAAGCTTGTATTCAATTAGGGGAAGAAGAACGAGCTTACGGTAAAACATGGCATGTTTCAGGGCCTAATCCGGTTACAGGGGAGCAGTTCATGAAGATGGTATACAGAGCTTCAGGGGAGCGAGCTAACTATGGAAAAATAGGAAAGGGGCTCTTAAGGTTAGTTGGAATTGGCAGCCCTGAAGCACGTGAACTAATAGAGCTAATGTACGAATTTGAAGAACCATTAGTCCTCGACGGTGAGAGATTCAGGGGCTTATTTCCGTCATTCACGTTCACTTCTCACGAGGAGGCAATTCAAAAAACTCTTCAATGGTTTCAAAATAGGTCGGTGGGGAGTTTTAGGTGATAGTAAATTATTTTGCCATGGAAAAAAATACAATGGATTTAGCGGGACGGTTATACCGTCCTTTTTTATTTTGGTGTTAAAGTAGAGAATTTTGTCATACCTTTGCCATCTAATAGTAGAGAAATACAAAAGTATTAGGTGCAGAGAAGAAAAGCGAAGATATTTGAATTGCACAAGCATTCTTTACGAACATAAAAATTCTTAATTTTATAAGGTGTTTATACTATCTGTAAAGGTCTGCCCTTCGAACGCCACTTACTTATTTAAATTTTAAAGACGTTTACAAAAGTTAAATAAACTATAGATATGGTGGAACACTATCTATTATAAGGATAATAAAGCTAGGTGGTGCTGTAATGTGGCGAACACAAGTAAATTGAAGCCGATTTCATCGGCGGATCATGAGGGAAACTTTTTCATTAGGATTGGGAAAATAAAGGTAGGGGTAATTCCATTGCCGCTTTACATTGCGTTAGCAATAATTGTTTATGCGGCTTCTGTATACAATCAGCTTCCTGCCGATATGATTGGCGGTTTTGCTGTTATTATGGTAATGGGAATTCTTCTTGGTGATATCGGACTAAAAGTTCCGATATTAAGAGATATTGGAGGCCCAGCTATTTTATCACTACTTGTTCCATCGATTATGGTGTTTTTCCACTTGATGAATCCAGCTGTTTTGAAAGCAGTTACGAACTTGATGAAAACATCTAACTTTCTTTATTTGTATATCTCTGTTCTGGTGGTAGGCAGTATACTTGGGATGAATAGAAAGGTGTTAATACAAGGTTTCATTCGTATGTTTGTTCCTCTTGTTGTTGGAACAATTGCATCGAGTATCGTAGGATCTTTAATCGGCTTGCTGTTTGGATACGGCATCAAGCATACATTCTTTTACATCGTTGTTCCTATTATTGGAGGGGGGATTGGAGAAGGGATTTTACCTCTTTCGCTGTCTTACTCTGAAATTTTGCACAAACCTGCGGGAATATTTGTTGGTCAATTGATTCCAGCTGCTGTTATTGGAAATACAGTAGCTATCATTATGGCAGGATTACTGAAACGTCTAGGTGAAAAACGGCCAGAGCTTACTGGAAATGGTGTTTTAGTGAAGACTGGAGATGACAAAGAAGTCCTAGAAGCAAAAAACATCGAAAAACCAATTGACTTCAGTCTTATGGGAGCTGGACTTTTAATTGCTTGCAGCTTTTTTGTTTTCGGGAATGTCGCTCATAAATTTATCGGCATTCCAGGAGCTATTATCATGATTTTTACTGCAGCCATCGTTAAATACGCAAAATTTATGCCAACCAAAATGGAGCAAGGTGCTTACCATTTATACAGATTTATTTCAACAAGCCTTACATGGCCTTTAATGGTAGGATTAGGAATGCTTTATATTCCTTTAAAAGATGTTGTTAAAATCATTACTCTTGGATATGTCGTAATCTGTGCAGCAGTAGTGATTACGATGATTACTTCCGGCTATTTTGTAGGAAAATGGATGAAGATGTATCCTGTGGACTCCGCAATTGTCACTGGCTGTCACAGCGGTCTCGGGGGAACGGGAGATGTTGCTATTCTTTCCGCTTCCAATCGTATGTCATTGATGCCGTTCGCCCAAATCTCAACAAGAATCGGCGGCGCATCTACTATCATATTGGCTGCATTATTAATGAAATTACTCAGTTAGAGTTTTTAAATTCAGACAAGACGGAAATAGACCTATATACAAGTGAATAAAAAACCTTTTATAGTGGTGAGAGATCATCCGGCGACGTGCAGAAGCGGTCAAACCTTTGTAGTGGTTCATGAAAGGGTAAACCAGAAGCATACCATACTCTCTTTTGGTTGCACATCGCACATGGATAGGTCGAAATTATCATTCACTCATATATAGTTCCTGCTTATTTATTCTATAAATTATTAAATATTAGTAGTTCTAAAACTCCAGCCATATAACTGGAGTTTTATATTGAAAAGATTTAGACTGTCTTTGTTAATTATATGAATGCCACTAAAAAAATCGACATAAAAACTTTTCTTTTAGGGGGTAAGCGTAGAAGCGGTCAACCCCTTTTCGTGGCCCATGCAGGGAGAGAGAGGGAGTGAGCGCAGTTTCCCTTTTGTTCTACGTGACAAACGATAGATATGTCGAAATAACAAAGTGGACTTATATAATAAACGCCACACCTACTCTTTATAACCTAGTAAAGTATGTTTTTGATGTTTACGGATAAAACTATTAGTTTTATATGAGAATGAAACTGTTTATACTGGAAATGCGTTTTTTTTTGCACTTTCGTATTACCATAAGCAGATTTTGATCAAAATTTCACAAAGTGTTCAAATATACGTGTAAACGTTTCCTGATTTCTGATATAATAAAAGTACATGAACCGATATCTTAAGGCAATCTATTCATTACTTTCTTTAGCTACTAATAAGAAGTGTCAGGGTATGAGCTTACCCTTGTCAAATAGAATATGTTAAAAAGAAGGATTCGCAACATTTTAAGCAGCCAAGGATTTTTGTATCAGAACCAATAAAAGCAACTATATGCTGTAAATAATCTGTAAAAGGGAGAGTGACTGTTAATGAAGGAAAAAAAGCTTATCGTTCATCTTCAACATGGTCTTCAGGCTCGAATTGCTACTGAATTTGTACAAAAAGCATCATCTTTTAACAGCGAGATAACCATCATTAAAAACGGAAGATCGGTAGTCGCTAAAAGTATTATGGGAGTTATGGCCATGGCCATTAGAAAGGGAGAAGAAATTACACTAATTGCAAACGGAATCGATGAGCAAGGGGCCATTGGGGCCTTAGAAGGTTTTCTGTCGAACAAGAGATAACGATTATTAATATAGTAATTATCGTTTGAAATGGGATATATTATTTTACGTCTTTTTCAAGAAAACCTTGGTTACTTGCTATTCTACAACTCCACGTATGATTACGGTTGATAAGAACTCAGCTTATCCTGTAGCCATTCAAGAGTTAAAAGAATGGTATCGAAGCTATGCATATGGTTAAAAAAGATCAACCTCATTTTGGGCAAAGTCTGTCCAAAATGAGGTTGAATTCATTCATAAGTTGTTTCTTAATCCCCAAGTTTACAGGATATTGCTGTTCTATGTTTCTAGTGAATTATTTTTGCACCAGAATCACAAAATGGATCATCTCCTTACAACTCTTCTTTAGATGCATTTCTCGTAAAGTTGTCATATATCCCTACCTTTATGTAATTTAAAAAATATCTTTGTAGTAAATATTAGAACCCTATTTTAAACGCTATAAATGGTTATCTTTTCCACTTGAAATCATACACAAGATAGGGAATCTGAGATATGTAATATCCTATATCGTACTATATATGAGTGAATGATAAATTTGACATTTTCATGTGCTATGTGCAACCAAAAGGGAATATGGTATGCTTCTTCTCTCTGGTTTACCCTTGCATGAACCCCTACAAAGGTTTGACCGCTTCTGCATGTCGCCGGATCATCTCTCCCCACTATAAACGGTTTTTTTATTCACTTGTATATAGTACTAACTATCATAATTCTTCTAATTTCTACTGTTGAATGATCTTTAGTTTAGAGAATTAATTTTGAATTGCTTACGGATAAGGATAATGTAATAATAGAAATAAATAAAATGCTAGAAAATTATAATTACCTATAAAAAATATTTATATCGCATAGATAGGGGGGGAAATAATGGATTACCGTGATTGGGAAATATTGAAAGTTCTCTATGTTCAAAAAAATCTTACGAAAGCAGCCAAGCTTTTGTTTATTACTCAACCTGCATTAACCAATCGTTTAAAGCATATACAGAAAGAGCTAGGTGTTCAAATAGTAACCCGTGAAAGCAGAGGAATTCATTTTACCCCGCAAGGAGAATATCTTGTCCATTGTGCTGAGGAAGCCCTTGCTCATTATCAAAAAATAAAAGAGAATGTCCTCAATATGAGCAATAACATAAGTAATGAAGTTGTAGGTACTTTGAAATTGGGTGTATCCAATTTTTTTGCGAATTATAAACTTCCTTATATTTTGAAATTATTTAAAATGCAGTACCCTCATGTGGAGTTTAAAGTGATTACAGGATGGAGCAGAGACGTATCTCAGCTCATACACAATAAAGATGTTCATGTCAGCTTTGTTCGGGGAGACTATGGTTGGAGGGGATTATCGAAACATCTATTATTTGAAGAAACAATATGCATTACGTCAAAGGAAGAGATTGATATTACTAATCTCCCTCATCTTCCAAGAATCGATTATAGAGGGGATTACTTATTAAAATCATTAATTGATAATTGGTGGGCCGAAAACTATACGCAAGCGCCCTTTATCAGTATAGAAGTCGACCAAGTTGATACTTGTAAGGAAATGGTTATCAATGGGTTAGGCTATGGCATTTTGTCCAGCAGGGTACTTACCGGGATAGAAGACTTACATAAAATTGACTTAACTGATCAAAAAGGGAATCCTATATTGCGAAGAACGTGGATGTATTATCATAAGGAATCTCTAGAATGGAATGTCGTCAAGGCATTCGTACATTTTATAGAGAGCTTGGATTGGAAAGACAATTAAAAAATTTAATAGAGATATAGTATAAAAGAACGATTTCTGAACGGCGCGCAATGCATCTCTGTAAATCGTTCTTTTTTCATTTAGGCAGAAGAGCTTTCAATACAATTTTACTCTCGAGAGATATTCAAATAATTAATAACTAGTTATAAGGGATAAGTATTTTTTTTAATGGGGATTTCATGATACGATTTTTAACAAGAAGAATTTACTTATATAAGGACCATGCATTATAAAAAAGAGATGAACTGAAAAAAATGGTATCTCTATAGGTACTGAGTAACATTAGAGGAGGAAATGAGAGATGGCTGTAGAGGTCGTATGTCAAGATATTAATGAAGCAGAGGTACATTTAGGTGATATCGTAGAATGGCAAGGAGAGTTATGGAAAATGTGTTACGGGGAACGGTCACATTCTTGGCTTTATGACCCATGGGAAGAGGAAAAAGACAATAGCTCCTTTTTGGGGTATTACCTGCAACGAATTAGTGATGGTCTAGAAACAACTATTCATATCCCTACTGTTCAAGTAGCGCTTGTGCACGCTGAAAAGTCTGTAGCAGTATAAAAAAGCCTGAGACCATGTCTCAGGCTTTTTAGGAATTACAATTAAGAAATCAATTCAACTTGGTCGTAATCAAGCGCTTATCTCAGGTGCAGAAACAGCACTTGACCAAATGAAGCGGGAAATCGAACGAGAGTTTGGTATGCAACTTGGACCAGAAGCAACAGCTCGTGCCAATGGTTCTGTAGGCGGAGAAATTACGAAGCGGATTGTTGCAATGGCTGAGCAACAATTAGGTGGATTCAAACACTAGAAAATGAATAAAACAGCTTTAAAAGGACGGTTATGCCGTCCTTTTATTATTTTGATGTAAAGTAGAGAATTTTGTCATACTGTTACCGCCTATATATAGACAGGTTTTGTGGAAACATAGTTTGTCGTATCGTATTCGGGAGACGAGATTTGTGAAAATCTCTCGTTTCTCTGGGCTAATCCAAGCGATTGGCTAAGAGAAGCTAGGGGAACTTTGCTTGACTTCATTCCACCCTCTTTATTTGCGGTTCATATTTGTGGGCGGTTTCACTATCATCAGAAAGCGTTATTATCGTGGAATGAGAGAGGAGAAAAGGAAGTTGTTTCTTTCTGTCGAAGTTTGGGGGTGAGGAGGGACAAGTAGGGTTGATAATATGGTTCCAGAATTAGGGATGGATATTATTAGGGCTGTGGGTGTTTGTAAGGGGTCTAGTTTAATGGAATAGATTCAGTTGTTGTTTAATTTACATTCTTGATGAAGCCTGTCACAATAATAGTTTTTTCATGCGACTATAAAAATAATATAATTAATCAGTTTAAAAAAGAATAACGTTTAGGAGTGAGAAAACAATGTCAACTAATTTCAGACTTCTTGGCGGTTATACATCAATCATTTCGGGTATTTTACTTATTCTGGCTCACACACTAAATCTCGGTGGAGAAAAAGACTTTGGAACGGTATTAGGTGAAACCCTTGTATTAATAGCCCATTTGCTTCTCGTCTTTGTATTTTTTGGGTTATTTGAAGTGCAAGGTGGACGAAATGGCATTTTGGGATTACTCGGTATGATAATTGGAGTTATTGGCACAATTCTGGTTGTCGCAATTGTATATGTGGAAATTGCAGGTGCGTCAGGGGCTAAAGTAGATTCCGTCTTTACTTCGGACGTGCCAAGTATCATTCATTCTTTTGGGCCGTTGCTTTTTGTAGCAGGTATGATCCTTTTTGGAATTTCAGTGGTTCATGAAAAAGTTCTTCCGCGTGGTGGCGGGTATCTTTTGATCATTGGAACATTAATTTTTGTTGCAGGCAGCTTCACAGGCGAAGCACAAGCTATCATCGAGGTAATTGGAGCTGTATTTACTGGTGGAGGATTTATTTGGTTAGGATTACCAATAGTAAAGAACCAGAATGAAAAGCTCATCGATGTTAACAATTACTTGTCGAAGTAAATGTCTTTTTCCGATCACGATGCATCTTTCAAACGAACTATTGGATTTTTTTATTTTTTATATTAAGAAAAAAGAGGATAGCAACAGATGAAAAAATCTTAATTATTCAAGGGCACCCAGATCATACATTATTCTGTTCATCAGTGGCAAAATCGTACCAATATGGAGCCGATTTAGGAGGCGCTGAAGTAAGATTGGAAAAATAGAGTTTAACACGAATAATCAAGATAAATACGGACATTCTATAATAGTGTGAGATATCTAACCGTCTCACACGCATTTGCGCTAATAGGAAAAGACATTGCAGTAAACAAAAAGGCTTCATTTTCCCCTGAAGCCTTTTTGTCATGCTTAAAGTGTCTGTAAAGGTTTACCTTTACAGAATAGAGGATTTCCAATAATAAGACACTATAATGCTTTAAAGGATTGAAAAAATTCCCAATTAGATTAGGATAGGTTTGATAGATACATCACAAGATAAGGATAAGTTTCATCACGATTTTCCATATAACCTTGAACAAAAGGAAGGCGCTGTCCATGTTGTTTCGAAAAAACCGAAAAAGGTTCCATCAGCAAAAACAACTTAATACGCAACAACCGCAAGTTATTGGGCAACAAGTTCTGCTTTCTTCCGACCTGGATGAAAACCTACAGGTTCTTCGCTCCATATATCAGGATTGTTTTGATGTGATCTTCCGGACGTTTTTGATTAGCGGACAAACGAAAGCTGTTCTTGTTTATGTAGAGGGTTTATCTAATATTGAGGAGATCGATGATCATGTGCTCACCCCACTTATGTCGGAAACAGAAGGAAGGGGTCGTAGTCCACGTGAAATGTTAGAGAAAAAGATACATATTTCAAAAATGAAAGAAGTCAGGACGTTTGCAGATTGTATAGAGAATATCTCCGTCGGGCACCCCGTGCTTTTCGTACAACAAGAAGCGTGCGGACTCGCCTTAGGGTTGGCCAAATGGGAAAAGCGATCAATTGAAGAACCGACGGCAGAGAGTGTCGTGCGGGGACCACGGGAAGGCTTTGTGGAAACATTGGGAGTCAATACCTCCCTACTTCGCAGAAAGATCAAAAGTCCTGATCTCAAAATGAAATCGATAAAAATCGGGCGCTATACTGATACTTGTGTTGTGATTGCTTACATAGAAGGACTTGCGGATCAAACTCTCATTGAGGAAGTCAAAAACCGCTTACAGCGCATCGAAATAGACAGTGTATTAGAAAGTGGGTATATCGAGGAACTGATTGAAGACAATCCCTATTCGCCTTTTCCTCAACTCATCAATACGGAACGGCCTGATGTAGCCGCTGCTAATCTCCTGGAGGGGCGTGTGGTGATTCTCGTGGACGGCACTCCTTTTGTCTTAATTGCTCCGATTAGCTTTTTTTCCTTACTACAGTCGCCGGAAGACTATTACCAGCGTTACCTGATTAGTTCAGTCATCCGCTTGTTGCGCTTTGTGTTTATGGTATTTTCTCTCGTTTTGCCTTCACTCTATGTAGCGGTCCTTACCTACCATCAGGAGATGGTGCCGACGACCTTGCTGATTAGTGCGGCATCTTCACGGGAAACCGTTCCCTTTCCGGCGCTTGTAGAAGCATTAATGATGGAAATTACATTTGAAGCGCTGCGTGAAGCAGGGGTTCGGCTTCCGAAACAGGTCGGGGCTGCTGTTAGTATTGTCGGCGCTTTGGTCATCGGTCAGGCTGCCGTTCAAGCTGGCCTGGTTTCCGCTCCGATGGTCATCGTTGTTGCGATTACAGGCATTTCATCTTTTATGGTGCCGCACTATACACAAGGGATTGCGTTAAGGATGCTACGCTTTCCTATTATGTTTCTTGCCGGTTCGCTGGGTTTGCTTGGGATTATGCTTGGGGTGATTGCAATCGTCGTCCACTTATGTACGTTGCGTTCTTTTGGCGTTCCATACCTTACACCAATCGCTCCGATGAAGGGGCGTGAGTTGAAAGATGCCTTGATTCGGGCTCCATGGTGGATGATGAACACACGCCCCCATTTAACTGGCGAATTCAACCCATACCGACAGTCCCCTGGACAAAAACCGAATCCGAGCAAAGAGGATGAACAGTAGAGCAAACACATGATGAGAAGGATGTGAACAAGAATGAATCTCTTTCTATCTCAAAACATCATAAAACCGTTCCTCATTCTTCTCTTGTTTTCAGCTAGTTTCCTGCTTACCGGTTGCTGGGACAGAAGGGAAGTGAATGATACAGCGCTGGTGTTAGGGGCTGCCATTGACAAAGAAAAAGGGAAAAACATCAGGCTTACCGTTCAAATTTTGATTCCTCGGGCTGTGAGCGGCGGGCAGACGGGAGCGGGGGGAGGCGGAGGAGGAGGAGGCCCTCAGGTCTTGGTGAGATCGGCGATTGGAGAAAATATGGCAGATGCTGCATCAAAGCTCCAGACAAAATTTCCACGCAAAATCTTCTGGGGGCACTGTAAAACGTATATTTTCGGTAAAAAGCTCGCTAAAGCAGGAGACATTCATGAGCAAATTGACTTTTTACTTCGCCACCCAGAACCTCGGGAACGTGCTCATTTGTTTGTCAGTGATGGGAAAGCAGCCAATATTCTAGAATTAAAGCCACCTTTAGAGCGATACGTGGGAGAAGCGCTCCGAAAGTTATCTGAGATGCGTATTGGTGTGAATATTACAGTGAAAGATTTTGAACAGATGGTAACGGGTGATGCAGGGACGGCTCTCCTGCCTTTGATTAAAAAATTACCGCCAATGCCGGGAAACAAACAAGAAGCAACGATTGCCTATATAGTCGGGACAGCTATTTTTAAGAAAGATAAAATGGTCGGTCAAATTGATACCAAGGTAACCAGAGGACTGTTGTGGTTACGAAATGAAGTCCAAGTGACTGCGGTTACAGTACAACCGAAAAAAGGGGAATCCATATCGCTAGACCCCATTCGGCAAACGACAAAGCTCCTCCCTACCATCGAGAATGGAAAGTGGAAGATCCTGGCGAAGATCACATCGGAAGGTACGATTGTGCAAAATGGAACCCATCTTGACGTTATGAGTCCCAACATTACGAAGAAGCTAGAAAAAGACTTAGAAAAAGACATCAAACAGCGCATTAACCTGTCTCTTACACAAGTGAAGAAAGGGATGAATTTGGACGCGTTCGGTTTCGCAGATGCGTTTCACCGCAAATACCCGAAAGAATGGGAGAAAGTCAAAGATCATTGGGATGAGGCCCTTCCGCAGGTGGATGTGAAAATAGATATTAAAACGCGTATACGCCGACCTGGTTTGTCTACCACACCGGCGGGTTTGAAGGAAAAAGAGGTAGAAAAGAAATGAAATGGATAACAGTAGCAGGAATAACAGTATGTGTGGTTCTTATCGTTTTGTATGAATGGCCAAAAATGGATCGAAATCAGAAAAAGGAGAAAGCTGCCTTTGTGACCTTAACAGCAATGGGATGGCTGCTTGCCATCCTCCTTCTGTTCTTTCCAGACATGCCAGGTCCTACGCAGATGATTGAGAAGATTTTTAAACCGCTTGGTAAGATACTTGAGAAAAAGTAGGATCATGGAATATGAACAAAAGGAAGGAGCAAAGGGAATGATTGAGAAAGGGAAAATCTCATCTCTTCAATGGAATTCCATAACATACTTCCTATCATGGGGAAGGGGATTTTACCGTCTATACAAGGGGCGATTGCTGTTCAGGCATGGTTTAATGATCTTTTTTATATGTCTTTTTTTCTTCCTTTTTTAAAAGATCCAGAAAAGAGACAGAAATGGAGCATGATTTCTGTTGTGGCTATTGTACTGACCATGATGGTTACAAATTTAATTGCAATTTTTGTATTAGGCGGGACTGTTCCATATTTTGTAGATTTAAACATTTCGTGGGGAGAATAAAAGAAAAGTTGAATGAGGTAAACAAGGATGATCGAAAAAGGGAAAATTTCTGCATTCCAGATGGCATTTTTAATCGTGCCACCGATAATATCAACCGCTATTCTTAATGTTCCAATTGTCACGGGTACGTTTGCGCATCGTGATATGTGGATTTCACCAATTTTAGCGTCTCTCAACGGATTTTTTACAGCGTTTATTGTGCATCAATTACATAAAATGTATCCAAAGGAGACCATCATCCAATACAGTCAGCATATTATGGGTCGGATTCTAGGAAAAATACTTGGATTTGTCATATTGTTCTATTTTCTGTATTTATCAGGAACAATAAGTCAGCAATATGCTGGTTTCATTATTGCTACCTTTCTCCCTAAAACTCCTATGATTGTAGTTGTGGGAAGTATGATTCTTCTTTGTGCTTTCGCTATACGAGGCGGTGTGGAAGTGTTGGGAAGATCCGCTCAAATATTTGTCCCACTCTTGATACTTCCACTGCTGCTATTTGTACTGCTCATACCTCAATTCAAACCAGAAAATATGTTTCCGATTATGGAACATGGGATCATGCCTCCAATCATGGGAGCAACCGGAGCCATGGTTTGGTTCGGTGAAGTTTTTCTGATTTCTATGCTGCTTCCTTTTTTGACCGATCGTGAAAAAGGGATGAAATGGAGTATGATAGCGGTGGTTTTCAGTATGTTAATCATGGTGTATCTCGATATTATTAGCATTTTTTTGCTTGGAGAATTAGCAAGCGATTATACATATCCAGTGTTTCTTGTTTTCCGATACATTAGTGTTGCTACTTTTTTTGAAAATTTTGAGTCAGTCGTGATAGTTATTTGGGTGACAGGGGTGTTCATCAAACTTTCAGTGTTCTATTATGTACTTGTTCTAGGAACGGCTCAATGGTTACATCTATCTGATTACCGCCCCCTTATATTTCCACTCGGTTTTCTTGTGGCTTTATTCAGTATATGGGTAGCTCCTAATATGGAGGAACTGGTCAAATTCATCAGAACGATTCTCCCTTTTTATGGAACATGCATTATGACGTTCATTCCGATATTGCTGCTATTGATTGCTATCATACAGAAGAGGTGGAAAAGTAAATCATCTACCATAAAAGAATAACAAATTCCATCGTTAACTAACTATGAATAGAATATACATTAATGAACTTGAAAATAGATTTAGGGAAATTGGATGTGAAAAGGTCAATCTTTTAATTGAAACAGATAATTCAAAAATAGGTTATATGAATGAACAGTCTTCTAACAAACAATTTGGAGGGGCTTTTTTGATTTATAGATATATTGACTGCCGATAAGAACCCCCTTCAATTTAAAACTGAAGGGGGTTCTTATCGGCTTCTAGATACATTGAATGCTTATAACGAAGATTATAAGTAATTAAAGAATTATCCTGTACTTATAAGACAATCCGTCATAGTATCAGCATGGCCAAGTTTGCTAGATTTTTTATGCTATATAGAATTCTCGCTATACTTTCTAGATTGTTGTTGCAGACGAGAAATCTTGATACGCTGTTCTTGGATCAGCAAACCATTCGGCAATTTCATCCGCTTTTGCTTGGTCCTTTGCACCCTGAAGTAACAATTGAATCACATGTTCAGGTAATGGCAAGGTCATGGCATTTGTCCATTCGGTTACCTCTTTTACAAACTGCTTCGTTCGATTCCAATAAGATTCTCCTACCTGTGTATTCCATGTTGAATCCTTGAATTCAATAAGAGTTTCATACAATTTTTCTGCACAATAAGAAGACAGATTACAACCTTGGCCGGTAATAGGATCATTTAGAAACACGCTATCCCCGCATCCAACTACTAACTTATTTTTAACGGTAAGATATGGTTTTCGAATAGCCGGTATAATAGCAGTTTGAAGAAAGCCATGTTCGTCACATAAAGAAAACTTTTCTTCCGCTATTCGTTTGTGAATTTCAGGGAAAAATTTTTGTGTAGCGGTTCTCATTTTGAGGGTAAACTCTTCTGCTGTTTTTATCCCTTGAAATACGTCTAAGTTTCTGTTTGGGATCGCCATAATGAACAAGATAGTAACAGGACCATGTTCTGTTATGGCAGGTATTTCAAACATTTCACCTAATTCAGGAAGAACCGTTACGCCTATTCCTTGAGGAGTATTTGGTTTTATACCTAAAAAGTAACCAACAATACATTTTCTCTGCGGTGTTTGGAAAGGAGAGAGCTCTTCTTCAATAGGAAATGGCATAAGAGGTCCTGATTTTCCAGTACAATCAATGACTAAATCAAACTCATCTGTTAATGTTTCTATATTCTCTTTAACTACCTTTTTTAAACGGAAAGAGACCCCTTTCTCTGCGAGATCCTCTATGCAGTGTGAGAAATATAAACGTTGATCAACGGACAATGCCGGTTCTTTCAACATTCCTGTAAATAGCTTTTGATTTCCAATGCTAATATGAATGCTTTCAATAAGAGCTTGTTCATCCCATTTTGGCATAGCAAAGCGATTTTCACGCCTTCTTGTTGCTCCAAAGTGAACCTGAGTAGACATGATTCGTCCGTTTCTGATCTGATCTACTGAGCGATGATGAATAACTGTTACATCAAATTCTTCCTTAAGAGCATAAGCCAGGTGCAGCCCTGCTGTACCACTGCCTACAATACAAATACGCCTTTTCAAACCTCTCACTCCTTTATTTTTCCTGTGAAAAATGCATGTTCTCTCTTGGAATCTTTCTTTCACACCTCATTGTAAATTTTACCATTAACCAAGCCGTTTATCATTATTCAGTTTTGGTACAAATAGTGAAGAAAGCTAAAAAATGATAAAGATGATATTGAAACTTCAATAACCTAAATTGAAATACCATAAATTACCTATTTAGAATTGTAGTAATTTTTTATCTTTAGGAAAATCTATAGGAAAATAGGAGGTGAATCTATATGGCAAATAAAAGTGGAAGTCGTAATCAAGCGCTTATCTCAGGTACAAAAACAGCACTTGACCAAATGAAGTGGGAAATCGCACAAGAGTTTGGTGTGCAACTTGGACCAGAAGCAACAGCTCGTGCCAATGGTTCTGTGGGTGGAGAAATAACAAAGCGTCTTGTTGCAATGGCTGAGCAACAATTAGGTGGATTCAGACACTAAAAATAAAAAAACAAAAACAGCTTTAAAAGGACGGTTATGCCGTCCTTTTATTATTTAGGCGTTTAAAGTAAAGAATTTTGTCATACGTTGCCATCTATATATGATTCGGTATAGCGCGATATTGTGATGGTAAAACGTGCAGCATTCATTCAAGGGAGAAGCTTCTGCATCTCTTCCAGTTCAGAAATCATTCTAAATTGAAAGGGGTACGGAAACCTCCATTTTTTTATACTTTCTTGCTACAATGGTTTTCCCCTTTGTATCCCTGTGGGAAGTTTTTCTTTTGGTATAGTTTGGATATCCTATAAGGAGAAGCTATCACTGAAGAAAAGAGGAATGGGCATGAAGGTTTACGAGTTAATTACGAAACTACAACAAGTTCTGAATCATGATGCTGAAGTATATATGGAGTTTATATCCGTTGATACAAACTCAGGAAATATGAGTGCTAACCTAAGTCAGGCTAATGATCTAATAGTCTCTAATGATGGGGAATTCAGTTTTGTCACGATTAGCACTGGGACAATAGAAAAAGAATTTTAATCTTTAGCAATTAGGGTGAGTAATTATCACGAAAAAATCCATTTCTGATAGTGGTTCCGTATTAAGGATAATAGCCGGAGAAGTAACGTGTACTGTTACTATTCCAGCTATTATTTTAATTAAGATTAATGAATTCTAGTGTAGCGATAGGAATTTTTAATGAAGTTTGAATGGTATCTACTGTGTGAGGCTGCATTCATTAATCCGGTGTAAATATGCTCTGGTACATCGTAATAATCATATGTACCGTTTTTGAATTGAATACGTAATATCATGGAACTAGTATTATACCCAACTGCAATTAGCTTTGAAGAGATTACAGATTGCATAGTCATAATTAACCATCCCCTTTCTCTGGTATATTTCGACGTCAAAGCATGAAAGCCCTTTCAAGATGTCGAAGTGTAAGGTGAAAGGGGAGATGAAAATGAGTCCTATTGACGTTGCTTTAAAAGCAGTCTATGAGGAAAGTATAAAAGAAAAACCTAATCTGGGAAGTATTAGTACTTATACAGTTGATTTAGATCCAAGTATTTTCAAAGTGAATTAGCATGTTATTGAATGGCCCTTAAAAGGTTCCCTAGCTTCTGAACTCCTGCAATTATTTCTTCTAGTTCTGCGAAGCTGAACGAAAGACGAAGAAAATGAAGTCCATCTGTTGGATTCACAAAAAAGTGTTTTCCTGGAATATATGAAACACCTTTTTCTAAGGCCTGTTTTAGTAATGCAGCTGTATCTATATTTTCCACATGTAACCACACAAAAAAACCACCATTTGGAACATGCCAAGTGACCCATTTGGGCATATACTGTTTGAGAGCCTGTATCATTGCATCTCTTCTAACCCTGTAAGAATCTCTTAAGATATCAAGTCGTTCTTCAAACTCGATGTTTTGTATGTATACTGACATGGTTGCGTGAGCAAACGGGTGATCTAAATCTTTTTTAAACCATGAAATCGCAGATAGTAACATCTTTGGACCTAAAATCCAACCAATGCGCATACCTGGAGCCACGACCTTAGACAATGAACCAACGTATAGAACTCGATCCGTTACATCATAAGTTTTAAGGGGGAATGGACTTTCTGAAAATGACAATTCTCCGTATGCATCATCTTCAATAAGTAAAAAATCAAATTTTGTAGCAAGAGCTAACAAGTGCTGGCGGCGATCAGTCGTCATTGTACTTCCTGTCGGGTTATGAAACGATGGAATGGTGTAGAGCAAACATGGATTAGTCAAACCAGCGCGCTTTCTTTCTGTTAACACTGCTTCTAAAACGTTTGTTTGTATCCCAAACTCATCCATCGGTATACTAATAATTTGCTTTGTATAGTTTCGGAAAATTTCTAAAGCCTCCATATAGGTTGGAGCTTCAACGGCAACTACTGCCTGTTGATCAAGTAAAGTACGAGCTATTAAATCAATAGCCTGACTCGCTCCTGAAGTAATCAAAAGTTCCTGTTCCTCAGACTGAATACTCCGCTGGACCAATCGATGTTGTATTTGGTGCTTTAGAATATTGATGCGAGGGCTTCCTAAGTAATGGAAAGGCAAATCCTGTTCTTCTTGAATCATTTGATCTACTGCAGATTTAATTTGATTGGTTGGTACGAGGTTAGGTGCTGGGTATCCTGCACTTAAACGTATACATCCAGTAGGGAGAGAGGGCATCCAAGATCCAGGAGGATCATTTGCCAATGCTGATTTTATATTTTCAGGAAAATAGTTTTTGTATTGCACTGTGAGTTAGCACTCCTTTATTCCTTAAGCTATGTTCTTAGATTTTAATCATCAGAATTAATGATGGCTTATAAAATTTTGCGTAACCAGATTTCTAACTAAAAAAGAGGTAGGAAATTTTCATAGTGTTATAAAACATTTTCGTATATAGATTATTTTGTATTATAACGCATTATTCTGAATCACCAAATAATTATTTGGCGATTTCGATAACTTACCGTTCAAAAGAATTCGTATACATTTCTAAACACTATTTACTAAAATCAGGAAACATAAGGGTTAATAGCCAAGAGGCAGATAAGGAATTGATAAAATACTTAGCATGTAGTAACAGACATGGAGTGGGCTAACAAGAAAATCGAGAGAAAAATAAGAGCAAGTCTTTTCTGTTTATGTAATTGAGAAGTCTAACTGTTTTGATATTATGATTGAATCAAATAGGTTTACAAATCGATTGCTGTGAGAGAAAAAAGTACCATAAATTACCTAGTTAGAATTGTAGTAATTTTTCATCTTTAGGAAAATCTATAGGAAAATAGGAGGTGGATCAATATGGAAAAGAACAGAGGAAGTCGCAATCAAGCGCTTATCTCAGGTGCAGAAACAGCACTTGACCAAATGAAGTGGGAAATTGCACAAGAGTTTGGTGTTCAACTTGGACCGGAAACAACATCTCGCGCTAATGGTTCTGTAGGTGGAGAAATTACAAAGCGCCTTGTTGCAATGGCTGAGCAGAAATTAGGCGGGTTCAGACACTGAGGGTGGAGAATAAATACAATAGCTTTAACGGGACGGTTATACCGTCCTGTTATTATTTTGGTGTTGAAGTAAAACATTTTGTCATACCGTTGCCATCTATATACAAGTGAATAAAAAAACCGACTTTTTATAGTGAGGAGAGATCATCTGACTAAGCGTAGAAGCGGTCAAACCCTTTTCGTGGCCCATGCAGGGAGAGAGAGAGGGAGCGAGCACAGTTTCCCATTTGTTCTACGTGGCAAACGACAGATATGTCGGAATAACAAAGTGGACTTATATAATGACATATTTGCACCAGAACCAGAAAAATGCGCCTTGCTTAACAGCAAGACGCATTAGTATCACATATAGAATTGTTGAGTGAAATAAATTCTAGTATTTTATAAAGCTTTTATTATATTAATAAGGCTTTGTATACCCTAAGAAGTGGCTGTTCCAATACGAGTTGCTAAGAGAGGCAATTGCAACACCGCTATCTCCTGCTTCAACGAATGTACCGTTTCCAAGGTATACACCCATATGAGAAGCCCCCGGCTTATATGTGTTTTGGAAGTAAATCAAATCACCAGGCTGAGGATTTGATGTTTTGGTAAAGCTGTCCCAATAATCGGCAACGCTTGCGCGACCGAAGGAGTAGCCGAATTTACTGTACACATGATAGATAAAGCCGCTGCAGTCAAAGCCGCTTGGTGTTGTCCCGCCCCATACATATGGAACACCTTTTAATGATTTCGCATACTCAATTAACGCCGCTGCGTTAGAAGCAGGCTGAGCCGGCTTAGTAGGTTGAGCCGGTTTAGCAGGCTGAGCTGTTTGAGTAGGCTGAGCTGGTTTAGCAGGCTGAGCTGTTTGAGCAGGTTGAGCCGGTTTAGCAGGTTGCGCAGGTTGCGCTGCCTGACTTGTTTGAGCTGATTCAACTTGTGTTACAGGTGTTTGGGATAAGTGGCTCTTACCCACAAATCCAGTTTGTCCGTTATAGTTAATTTCATACCAACCAGCTTGTTGTCCAACCACTTGCACCTTCTGACCGGATTGAATAACTCCAGTTACCCCGTAATTCATACCTGCCCCGCTTCTGACATTTAGAGAGCTTGGCTTAACATAATAATCTTGAGCAGGCTGCTGGGTTTGTTGATGTTGAGCCGGTTGTTGAGTTTTTTCTTGCTGAGCTGATTGCTGTTGAACAGGCTGTTGAGTTTTTTCTTGCTGAGTTGATTGCTGTTGAACAGGCTGCTGAGTTTTTTCTTGCTGAGCTGATTGCTGTTGAACAGGATGCTGGGTTTTTTCTTGTTGAGCTGATTGCTGTTGAACAGGATGCTGAGTTTTTTCTTGTTGAGCTGATTGCTGTTGAACAGGCTGTTGAGTTTTTTCTTGTTGAGCTGATTGCTGTTGAACAGAGGCTCCTTTAACAAATTTTACAAGCTTACCACTTACAAATCCTGTACGACCGTTGTATTTGATTTTGTACCAGCCGTTTTCAACATCTGTTACCTGCAACGCTTGTCCTTTCAATATGCCTCCGATAACAGGGTAGTAGGAGGCCGAACCCGTGCGGACACGAAGAACCGCAGCATCTACGATGTATGTTCCATCTTGTTGGACAGATTCTGTCAATTTAGATTGCGCAGGCACAGAAGTTTCATCTGTTCCTGGGGATACGTAATCTTTACTTATGTAAGCGACTTGCCCATTGAATTGTATTTTATACCAATCTTGTACTTCCCCTACTACATGTACAACTTGCCCTTTATCCAATGCACTTAAAATAGGATGGGACGTACTAGGGCCTGTACGAACGCGCAGAGAAGGTACATTCACTATATACTTTCCGTTTGCCTGTACCGTTGCTTTTGCTACTTTCACAGCTGTTCCATTAGTTGTCACATAAGCTTTGCTGACATAGGCATCTTTATCGTTATATTGAATTTTATACCAACCGTCAGTTTCTCCTGTCACTTGCAAAATTTGCCCTTGACCTACAAGCCCTAAAGTGGAGTGTGATGTGCTTGGACCTGTATGGACACGCAGAGTTACTGCGTCCACTACTACCTGACCTGGTGTAACGTAATCTTTGCTAACGTAAGCATCCTTGTTATTATATTGAATTTTGTACCAGCCGTTTACTTCCCCTACTACTTGTAGAGGTTGACCTTGCGTTACGAGTCCAAGAATCGTACTAGATGTATTAGGGCCTGTACGAACACGGAGAGCGTCTGCATTTACCGTATACTTATTTGCGGTTTTCTGGATCTTGTGTTGTGCTGTTGTCGCAGGGGCCGCTTGCGCTTGATCAGGAACCACTTGCAATTGATCAGGGGCTGCTTGCGCTGTTTGAACAACAGTTCCTACGACAGACACTGCTGCAATACTAGCGAGAATGTTTTTCATAAATCTAAATTCCTTTCTTTTAAAATATCAGTTGAAACATTTTCCAACATGAAAAATACTAAAATAGCTGTCGAAGTATGTCAATAAACATTATGTAATCCGCATATGTGAAAGGTTATGGTGCAAAAGATCTATCAAACTTGGATATACTGATACTACCAATCTAAAAAGGATGTGTATCAAGTATGATAACCAACAACCTGTTCAATTGGAGACACTTTCATCCTAAAATAATTATAAAAATGTAAGATGGTGCCTTCGGGAGGTTCTGCTGCAAATGGTGAAGAAAACTGAAAAGTGATAATCTTTCGATATTAAAACTGGATCGGATAGATCTACAAATCGATTTCTGTAAGAGAAACTAAAATATCCTTTTGATATATGCATTTAACACGAGATGGTGATTACGGCACGAGTTAAGCCAGAGGAGTGGTTAGTGCAAGAAAATAATGAGGAAACTAATCAGTTATAGATAGGAGTTGCCATTTCAGCAACCCCTATTTTACCTGTATTAAAAGGAGTAAAGATAATAAGATTAATCATTGGACGCTTTTACTTGGGTATGGTCACACTTTTTTGTTGGATAGCCACGGTCATCTGTACACCATGACTGGGATAGGAAAGCTAAAAAGACAGCAATCCAGTGATCCTTATATTGAATGAAAATCCCCTTTCAATTTCGCTTTACCTACCTGGGTAGACTATGCCTTTATCATTACTAGCGTCTCTTTCGTTACTAAATGTCAATCCATCTCTACCTTCAGTAGGTATAGCATACCTCCTGCCTTTAAAAATGCTCATCTCATGTTTTTCAGCTCCTACATATGTAGGAAAATTACAGACCGCCACAATTGCGTCTGCTTTTCTTCTGTTTGCTGCTATCGTCACCAGTATCAGTGGGATTATCAGCTCTAAGTGTGTGTCCGAATGCGTAATCTTCCTGTGGAGCTGCTGCACTTCTTCTTCCTTTTACAGAAGGGTTTTGATTTTGTGCCATGTTATGACCTCCGATAGTTGTATGTTATTGTTGGTTCTCCTTCGCACCGCTGTTTACGTAAGCAGGAAGGTCACCATGTTTAGCTGGTGCTCTTCCTGCCCCAGCTTCATTTGCTGTACTTTGGGTTGCTCCTGGATTCGAGAAACCGCCGCTATTTCTTCCTTTTACAAAAGGATTCTGATTATGTCCCATGTTATCACCTCCAATATGGGTAGTATTCCCTAAATATATAAAATTTTGTTGAACGAAAAGTTTGTAAAAGGTGTGTTGATGGAGATAGAGATAAGGTTTACTTTCAATAATCTGAGTCATATGACATATGATGTTGACCGTGGATCTTTCTGTTGTCCGATTTTTAACGTTTTAAAACATAGGGCTTATTGTTCTCGACCTGTTTCGGAAGTCGTAAAAAGACGAAGCTCTTTCCTCACTCTTGTCAATCCATGTCCAACCCTTTACTATTAAAAGAAAAGAGACTTGAAAAGGGAGATGGTCGATATGAAATTTGAAATGCATACAAGCGTTGTGACTGAGGAGAAAGAAGTACGCGTAGATATAGAGAACAATTTATTTGAGCTGACAGTAGAAGGGTATCATCTATACCCGTTGAACGAAGCAGTTGTTTTATATAAAACAGAAAAAGAAAAAGTGGGCACAGCCGTTCCGAAAAAAATTTCATGGGAAAATGAACAAACCGTTTTGCTTTATCAGCTGATTTCCCTTCATTCCGTAAATTAATAGAAGAAAGGGAGAAGAGAGATGAAGCTGTTTCATACTGCCGATTGGCATTTAGGAAAGCTCATTCACGGCGTATATATGACGGAGGAGCAAGCGTACATATTGGATCGGTTCATTGAAGCGATTCAAGAGGAGCAGCCGGATGCTGTCATTATTGCAGGAGATTTATACGATCGTGCCATTCCGCCTACTGAGGCGGTTGATTTATTGAATCGCGTGTTAAAAACAATTGTCGTTGATTTGCAAACGCCGGTGCTCGCGATTGCAGGGAACCATGACAGCCCGGATCGCGTTCATTTCGGCAGCGATTTAATGAAATCGCAAGGTCTCCATATCGTCGGCCAATTTCAATATCCATATGAACCAGTGAAGCTTTCGGATGAGTATGGAGAGGTTCATTTTCATTTAATACCGTATGCCGATCCCGGCGTTGTGCGGCATGTGGTTGGGAACGAAGACATTCACAGTCACGATGATGCAATGCGTATTGTCATGAATGAAATTCATGCTTCAAAAGATCCAAATGTCCGTCATGTTTTCGTTGGACATGCCTTTGTAACAGCGATGGGAGAGGCCGAGGAGAATACAAGCGACGCAGAGCGTCCTCTTTCCATCGGAGGGGCGGAATATGTAAACAGTCACTATTTTGCGCAGTTTCACTATACGGCACTTGGTCATTTGCATCAAGGTCACTATGTGCGGGATAAAAAAATACGCTATTCCGGCTCGCCTATGAAATATTCCATTTCTGAAGAAAAGCATAAGAAGGGCTTCTATATTGTCGAATTAGACGGTGCCGGAGATGTGCAGCTTGAAAAACGGGAATTAGCGCCGCGCCGCGATATGTATACCATTGAAGCAAGACTAGAGGATATCCTCCGGCACACGCGCCGCGACGATTATGTATTTGTGCGTTTGTTGGATGAAACACCGGTGATGCAGCCGATGGAGAAAATACGCTCTGTATATCCAAATGCCATGCATGTAGAGCGGGTGATGCAGCGGCAAACAATCAATGAAGAAGGCGAAACAGCTGTATCCCGTCATAAAATGGACGATCTGGCACTTATGAAAGCATTTTTTAAAGAAATGAAGGGTAAGGACCTTTCTGAAGAAAAAGAGCGCCTCTTTTTGGAAGTATTGAAAGAGCTGCAGGATAGGGAGGGAGAACGGAAATGAAGCCGATTCAACTGACCATGACTGCGTTTGGTCCCTACAAGCAGCAAGAACTGATTGACTTTACTGAACTGCAGGAGCATAGGTTATTTTCCATTTCCGGAAATACAGGAGCAGGAAAGACGACCATTTTTGACGCGATTTGCTATGCCTTATACGGCGAAGCGAGCGGAGAAGAACGAAACGACGCCAGTATGCTTCGCAGTCATTTTGCAGATGATGATGTGTACACTAGTGTTTCTTTAACGTTTCAAATTAAAGGAAAAACATATCATATCATGCGGCAAATGGGACATCGAAAAAAAGGAAATAAAACTGCGACGGGCGGTTCTGTTGAGTTTTATGAGGTAGTAGATGAACAGCATATTCCATGTGTTGATCGTTTTCACGTTACGGATATCAATAAAAAAGTAGAAGATGTTATCGGATTAACAAAGCATCAGTTCAGTCAAATTGTTATGCTGCCGCAAGGAGAGTTTCGAAAGCTATTAACGTCCGAAACGGAGAATAAGGAAGAAATTTTACGCCGTATTTTTAAAACGGACCGTTATAAACTCATTCGTGATATATTGGATCAAAAACGAAAAGGTTTAAAAGACAAACTGCAGGAAAAGCAAAAGGAACGGGAAATTTATTTCCGAAATGCTTTTCAATTGCCGATTCGTGAAGATAGTGTGTTAGAAAAGCTCAAGCAGCAAGAGCAAGTGAACAGCTATCAGGTAACGGAAGCGCTAGAGGAAGAGATTTATCATTACGAAATGCAGATGAAGTCTGTTGAACGCGACGAAGCGGAACAACATCGATTGCTAAGCCAAAAGCAAGAGCTGTTTCATCAGGCACAAGCGGTAAACGAACGGTTTGAACAGCTTCGTGCAAAAGAAAAGGAGCATGCTGCTCTTTTAGAACAAAAATCTCAAATGAAGGAGCAGGAAGACCGTTTGCGCCTTGCAGAGGAAGCAAACCGGCTCACTCCGTTCGAAGATTGGTATAAAGAAGCAGTAAAAGCAGCAGACCTGGCAGAGAGGGACTTGGCTGCTGCTGCTAGAAAAAAAGAGCAAATTAAGGAGCAGTATCAACAAGCAAAAATACGTTTCACACAAGAAAAAGAGAGAGAATATGTACGGGAAGAGACAAAGCGAAAGGTACAGGCATTGCAAGATTTACAGCCTGTTGTGGAAACCTTGGCACTGCGTAAGCAGCAATTAACAGAAACAACCTGTTATGTTGCAGATGAAAAGAACAAGCTGCAGTCCCTGGAGCAGCAGTTGCAAGCTTCTCTTCATGAAAAAAGGTCGCTTTTAGAAGTTTACCAGAAGCTGGAGGAATCTTTGCGTCAGTATGTAACGAAGGTAAATGAGTTACACCATATGCGTGAAGATGCAAAGGTATTGGTACAGTATAAGAAAGCGCTGCAAGAATTGCAGCAGAGTGAAGAAGAGTGGCTGCAAGCAAAGGCTGCCAAACAACAAGCGGAAGAGCAATACAATAAAATGGAACAATTGTGGCTGTCTGAACAAGCAGGGCAGCTGGCGGTGCATTTGCATGACGGCATGCCATGTCCGGTTTGCGGAAGTGCAGAGCATCCTAACAAGGCAATAGCCCGTACAATAGATGTGAATGAAAAGCAAATAACCGACTTGCGCAATCATAAAATGGAAACAGAAACAGCTTATTTCCGTGCAGAGCAAAAGTATCATTTTCATCAAGCGCAATGTAAAGAAACGGAAAAGGAAGCAATAGAGCGCGGATATGATACAGCACGCTTTGAAGAAGAGTATACAAAGCTTGTTCAAAATGGCAAGCAGCTCGATACGGAAGTAAAAGCTTTACAGGAAAGTGAAGTAAAGCGAAATGAACTGCAGCCGAGATTGAAAGATTTAGAGAAGGAAGTTGAAATACAAACGCAACAAAAGCAGCAGCTAGAGGCAAAGCTTCACAGCCTGCAAATGGAAGAAATGCAGCAGCGGATTTCGTATGAAAATGACCAAAAGAAGCTTCCTGACGCTATTGTTTCATTAGTAGCATGGCAGCAGCATATGACAAAAGTGCAAGCCGAGCTTCGCCACTTGGAGCAATCATGGAAAGAAGCTGGGGAGCAGCATGAGTATTTCTCGAATGAACATATACGTATAGAAGCTGAATGCAGCTCCCTGAAGAGAGAATGGGAAAAAGCTGAAGTACAAAAACGGGAGAAATACGAGACATTCCAAAGCAGTTTGCAAAATGCCGGCTTCGCTGAACAAGAGGCTTATGAATCAGCGAAGCTTTCAGAAGAGCAAAGATTATCCTTAAAGCAAGCGATTCAAGCATATTATGCATCAATGGAAGTGCTCTCAAAACAAATTGAAGAGCTTCAACAAGCACTGCATGATAAGAAATGGACGCAGCTCGAGGAACTAATGCTTGATATTCAGGATATGCAGCATCTCGTGAAAAAGCTGATGGAACAGCGGCAGTCCATGAAAGGTATACTGGAAACAATTCAAAGACTAAGAGCCAGCATTGCAAAAATCGATGGGCAAATACGGGAAGAGGAAGCGGTGTATCAGGAGCTCGTTGACTTGTATGAAGTAGTAAAAGGAGACAATGAAAGCAGAGTTTCTTTTGAACGCTACATTTTAATTGAATATTTGGAGCAAATTGTACAAGCGGCCAACGAACGATTGCGCAGACTGTCAAACGGACAATTTTTCTTGAAGCGAAGCGAGCGCGTCGAAAAACGAAATCGTCAAAGTGGTCTCGGACTTGATGTATATGACACATATACAGGACAAACACGCGATGTTAAAACGCTGTCAGGCGGAGAGAAATTTAATGCATCGCTTTCTCTTGCGCTCGGTATGGCAGATATTATTCAAGCGTATGAGGGCGGCATTTCTATTGAAACGATGTTTATTGACGAAGGCTTTGGCTCTTTGGATGAAGAATCCTTAACAAAAGCAATTGATACGTTAATTGATTTACAAAAATCAGGACGGCTGATCGGGGTTATTTCACACGTACAGGAGCTGAAAAATACGTTGCCGGCTGCATTGGAGGTAACAAAGCAGAAGGATGGCAGCAGCAAGACGAAGTTTATACTGAAATAAGGCTGAAAAGAGACTGAGATTGTATCTGTACACAAGGAAAGATACTAGAAGCAGTTGAGGTAACGCTGTATGAAATGACAAGAAGGCCTATTTGCAAATAGGCCTTCTTCATATGCTTATTTTTCTCCTAAAGCAATCGGCTTTACAAATTATACATGCAGTACTATAGTGACTAAATATAGCTCCCGTTTGCCGGGGAAAAATGATAGAAAGATAGATTTAGGAACTGGAAAACAAACTATATAGAGAGGGTGCTGCGAATGTTACAAGCATTGCTTATTTTTCTGCTGCAAATTGTGTATGTGCCTGTTTTAACGATTCGAACCATTCTATTAGTCAAAAACCAAACGAGATCAGCTGCAGGAGTAGGATTGCTAGAAGGGGCGATCTATATTGTCAGCTTAGGAATTGTGTTTCAGGATTTATCAAACTTCTTAAATATATTCGCTTATGTAATCGGTTTTAGTGCAGGGCTTCTTTTAGGAGGCTATATTGAGAGGAAACTGGCAATTGGTTACATTACATACAACGTTAGTTTGCTGGAGCGGTGCGAGGAGCTTGTAAGCGCGTTAAGACAAGCGGGATTTGGTGTTACAGTATTTGAAGGAGAAGGAATTAACTCTGTTCGCTATCGTTTGGACGTTGTAGCAAAGCGTTCAAGAGAAGCAGAATTTTTGGACATTATAAATCAGATTGCTCCAAAAGCGTTTATGGCATCCTATGAAATCCGCTCATTCCGTGGCGGATATTTAACAAAGTCAATGAAAAAAAGACATAAAGAATATCGTTCTTAATAGAAAAAGCCGCTTTCAAAAAAGAGTGACTCCTTATAACCGCTCATTGCAGAATAAAGTCACTCTTTATTAAACTAATTCGACGGTGCCACTAACACCTATTCATTTTAGTACACATCACGTTGGTAACGTCCTTGCTCCCGCATCTCATTTAGATACGCTTCGGCTTCTTCACGGGTCATTGTACCTTCTTTTTCAATAACGCTAATAAGCGCGTTGTGGACGTCTTTTGCCATGTATTGCTTATCTCCACAAACGTAGAAGTAGGCTCCATTTTTTAGCCATCCGAACAATTCTTTGCTGTTCTCAAGCATTCTATGCTGCACATATACTTTTTGCTCCGTATCACGGGAGAACGCAGTCTCTAATCGTGTCAGTATCCCATCTTTTTGATATTGCTCTAACTCGTCTTGATAAAGGAAATCCAACGCTGCATGCTGGTCTCCAAAAAATAGCCACGATCTGCCTGTTGTTTTAGTCACTGCTCGTTCCTGGATAAAGGAACGGAATGGTGCAATACCTGTCCCTGGGCCAACCATAATAATGTCTTTATCCCCGGACTCTGGCAGATGAAAGTGTTTATTTGGTTGAATAAATACGGGAAGCGTATCGCCTTCTTGAAGACGTTCAGCAACCAAAACAGAACAAACTCCTTTTCGTTCGCGTCCGTGAGCCGTGTAGCGCACAGCACCGATGGTGAGATGCACTTCCTCAGGATTCGCGGCAATGCTGCTTGCAATAGAATAAAGACGCGGTGTCAACTTCCTTAAAAGAGACACAATTTTCTCAGCAGAAGCGTTCCATGGACCGAAATCGCGCAACATATCAAGCAAATCGCGCCCGTAGGTATATTCTTTCAGTTGGTTTGCATTTTCAACTAACAAAAGCTTTCGCAACTCTTCGTTTTCTGTTAATTCCACTGTCTGCTGTAAAATCTTTTTCGTCAGAAGTGTAATTTCAAAGCGGGTGGTTAGCGCTTCCTTCAGTGGAAGAGTATCGCCTTCCTTATTAATTGTTACTGGCGTTTCTTCATCCCACTCCATTTCCTCAAGAAGGGAAGCCACTAGTTCCGGATCATTTTGAGGGATAATGCCAAGGGCATCACCTGGGACATAGGAAAGGCCAGAGCTATTTAACGATAACTCGATATGCCTCGTTTCTTTACTGGAGCCAGTTCCATTTAAATTAACATTTTTGTGAACTTTCGCTTGAAATGGATTTGTCCTTGAAAAAGCTGTTGGCATCTTATTCACTGCAGTAAGTTGCATAATCTTCACCTCAAAAAGTTGTATTAATCTAGGATAACTTAGAATGATAGAGCTTCTGTAATACCCGGTCTTTACATGTATCTATTTAACCATACCATTAAAAGGAGCTTGAATGGTCGCTTCCATCTTCATCGCTTCCGTAACAAAGAGATACTCTTCTTTTTTTATCCTGTCGCCTGGCTCCACCAACATCCCCGGCATGCTGGCCCCTATTTGCATATAAGAGCAGCAATAGTCCGTAACGACATAAACTTTTAATTTAAAACTCGCATTAGCCGGAACTACAAATTCCGTACCAGCACTAAACTTCTTCCAATCGACTTGCCCAGGCAGCAAAACGTCAAGCTCCCCAAATGTAATTTCCATTCATTCTTCTTCGGACGTTCCGAACTCATATTCTCCTAGCATCATGATACCTAGATCTATTTCTTGCTGCTGTTTTTCGTCCATTCGAAAATCTATACTTAGATACTATCACGTCTGCCCCCTTCGCGCGATACAGGCAGTTCTTTCCCTCCGTTAAAAAGCGACCGGCAGGGAGGTTAACCCCTGTGAGCTCAGCGTGAAGTGCCAGGTGACGCTCTCCCGAGGGATGCTGAGCCGCAGGTTGGGCATGCGTCTCAGCAGGGTGGAAAACGCAACGTCTCCTTCCACACGGGCTAGCGGCGCTCCCAAACACATATGGATACCATGTCCAAAGGCGAGATGACGTTTGATTGTGCGGGTAATATCCAGATCCCCTGAATCCGTAAACTGGAGCTCATCCCGATTCGCTGATTTCAATACGGGAATAACCATATCTCCCTTTTTGATCTGCTGTCCGGCGAGTTCGATATCTTCAGTGGCAAAACGCGGTCCCGCGATTGTGGCGGGCCCATTGAAACGCAGCAGTTCTTCCACGGCTGCAGGAACCAGATTGAGGTCGGCTTTTAGCTTCTCCAGTTGCTCGGGATGATCCAGCAACATCAAAGTGCCCGTAGCGATCAGATTCGAGGTTGTCTCATGACCGGCAAAGATCAATAGCGAGATCATCGAGATTAGTTCTGCTTCGTCGAGT
>NZ_AUMR01000039.1:2812-12083 GCF_000430785.1 Ectobacillus panaciterrae DSM 19096 | reverse complement strand
ATCATTTGCATTATATGTTGTGTATCTGGGGGGGCAGGTTCATTTCTAGTTGGGTAATTAGTGAGTTTATTTAATCGATCCTCAAGACTTGTCATCATTTGCATTATGTGTTGTGTATCTGGAGGTGCAGGTTCATTTCTAGTTGGGTAATTAGTGAGTTTATTTAATCGATCCTCGAGACTTGTCATCATTTGCATTATGTGTTGTGTATCTGGAGGTGCAGGTTCATTTCTAGTTGGGTAATTAGTGAATTTATCTAACCGATCCTCGAGACTTGTCATCATTTGCATTATGTGTTGTGTATCTGGAGGTGCAGGTTCATTTCTAGTTGGGTAATTAGTGAGTTTATTTAATCGATCCTCAAGACTTGTCATCATTTGCATTATGTGTTGTGTATCTGGAGATGCAGGGTCATTTTTAGTTGGGTAATATGAATATGTTCTAGTCGGGTAATACGGATATGAATTCCAGTATGAATGCATATAGTATACGCCTCCTTAATCTAGACTTAGGTACTTTATATTACGTTGTGCGAACGTGAGAGTTCGCCTATTTTAAAGCGTTAGGGGGCCCGACCTCTACTCATAGTTTAGGATTACTCTCTGTTTTATATAAAAGATAAAATAACAGAGTACAAGGATACTTCCGATAATGATATGTTATGTAAATCTGACATGAATACGGTATATATCTTCCTCATTTAAGTACAGGGCAGTTGAGACAGGGTTTCTCCAACTTTTAAAGAATATTAATAATAAACTTAACAAGATATCGAGAGTGGTGAAATAAATGGGAAAGCAAATTAATTTTTATATAGATGCCGAAACAGAAAAATGTATAATAACCAGGCTTCGGACTGCCGGTTGTGTTTTTGCGGAAGATGAGGCACGGTTACTTATCTCAGAGGCACAAACACTGGGAATACTCGCCGACATGGTGGAACGACGAGCAGCCGGTTTTCCCTTGGAACACATCATCGGTTGGGCAGATTTCTGTGGTATTCGGATAGCAGTAGAACCAGGAGTCTTCATACCTCGCCGCCGTACCGAGTTTCTCGTCCAACAGGCAGCTTACCTGGCTATGCCAGGAGACATCATAGTTGACTTATGCTGCGGTACGGGTGCGGTAGGCGCCGCGCTGGCCGCAGTTCTGGGATGGATCGAGTTGTATGCAGTCGACATAGACCCAACCTCAGTGCGATGTGCCCGTCGCAATATTAATGGGGTCAGTGGTAACGTGTACGAAGGTGATCTCTACCATCCACTTCCAACTAAATTGCGTGGGTGTGTCCACATCTTGGTCGCAAATGCCCCCTACGTACCTACCGAGGCAATCAAGCTGTTACCTCAGGAAGCCCGCAAATATGAGGTAAGGGTGGCACTTGACGGTGGGGCGGAAGGACTGGACGTTCAGCGCCGGGTGGCTGCTGAGGCACTATCCTGGCTGGCACCCGGCGGTCATCTACTTGTTGAGACTAGCCAGCGACAGGCGTTGCAAACCGTTGAGATATTTGCTCAAAACGGGCTAATCCCACAGGTGACAAATTGCGATGAACTGGACGCTACTGTCGTAATCGGAACCAGGCCATTTCTTTAGAGTGAATACGGACAGCTAGACGTTACCACAAATAACAGCCTAAGAATCTATGAATTCCTGGGCTGTTATTTGTACTTCTGATAATGCGCGTTATGTAAACAAAAACTCCCTTCAGACCTTCAATTGAATAGAGGGTAGAGGGTTCTGGTGCAAAAATAATTCGCTAAGAACCCCTATTTTTTGCATATCATCCCGTATTCCCTCTACAATATGCTAAGAAACTCTCCGTGGATATTTCGTTAAAATGTAGTGGTACCCCACTTATGAAAATAGAATCGAACATTTTGCTTATAAAATCCTTTTTATAAAATCTGTTTTTTTTACTATTTTTCACAACAAATCCACATAACATTGCTATAATCTTAAGGAATTATTAAGATTCATGATCTTAGGCAACATAGGGGGACAGAAACATGAGGATTTGGAAAATAATAATAGTACTTTTAGCTATTTCTGTTGCGATTCTATCCATACTTGCAGGATGTTCCTCAAAACAAACAACTTCTGCACAGGATAAGAAGGAGAATCACAAAGCGCATGCTGTTGCTGCTCCCGTGTCACAGGAACAGAAAAGTCAACCTAATAAGATAGTCTATTTAACGTTTGATGACGGCCCTGGAGAATATACCTCTCAAGTATTGGATATTCTGAATCAATATCATATAAAGGCAACCTTCTTTGTACTTGGACCGCACGCTGAAAAATATAAAAATCTCGTGCAACAAGAAGTGCAAGAAGGTGACTATGTCGGAATGCATAGTATGACACATAATTATAAAACACTCTATGTACAGGGACAATTCGTGAATGAAATGAAAACAGATCAACAAATTATCCAGCAGATTACGGGGATTCAGCCTATTTTGTGTCGTCCTCCATATGGGTCTATGCCCGGACTTAATCAAAAGCTACGTGACCAAGTCGCAGCTGCTGGTCTTAAAGTATGGGATTGGACTATTGATTCGTTAGATTGGAAGTATAATAAGGTTCCATTTAGCAAATCTGTGCCTGCTATCGTTCACAATGTACTATCACATGCTAACGGGAATAGAGAAGTTGTTTTAATGCATGATATTCATCCTCAATCTGTCCAAGCTTTACCTACGATTATTCAAGGGTTGAAAGAGAAAGGATATGTGTTTGAAACGTACAACGAGCAAGAGCATTTTAGTTTGAATTTTTGGCATGATAATCGTTTGTAACAATACGCGAGCTGGAAGTAACCATTTATTAGCACATTTTATATTTTGATATTTTTGTATCTTTTATTACACTGATATGGGGTTCTGGTGCAAAACCATTCACAAGAAACACAGTTCCATTCATTTCTTTCGAATGCGGGATTAAATAGGTTGAATAGAGAATAAAAATTATAGAAAAAGTAAAGAAAGTGAGTGTTAAAATGAATAAATTCACGGTTCTTTTGGCAATGTTAGGATTTGGGACCGCTGGTTTTTCACATGCAGAAGCAAGTTTGAATCAAAAAGAAGCACAAAATATTCCGCTAGTGGCAGTGATAGATCCTTTGACTACTGGAGCTGGTTTAGATACAACAGAGAATCGAACTAATAAAGTAACTCCAGATACAAATCAAGGGTATGACGTGCAAATCGAGGAAGATCCAACTGAAGAAGATCTGCCAGGAGAAAATCCATTGGAAGAAGATACTCAAACTATAAACGATGATTCTACACAAGAGGACTCAGGTATATCTTAAATTATATAGACAGTAAACTATATACAACTGAATAAAAAAACCGTCCTTTTATAGTGGAGAAAGAGCATCCAGCGACGTGCAGAAGCGGTCAAACCCTTGTAGTGGTCCATGCAAGGGTAAACCAGAGATAGGAAGAAAGCGACAATGTCGTTTTGTTGCACACAGCATATTGAAATGTCGAAACTATAATTCACTCATATATAGAAGCGGTCAACCCCTTTTCCTGTCCCATACAAGGACAAACCAGAGAGAGGAAGCGCGTGCAGGCTTTGGTTCTGTATAGCAGCGGTTCATATGTCGAAATTATAAATCATTTATATATAGTTAAGGAAAAGTTAAGTAACTTGTACGATTCTGGTGCAAAAAGAATTAGATAGTTAGGGATTCTGCACCATGTCCATCAAGTCAATGAAGACAAATGCCCTCAAAACGTAAATTTTGTACATTTTTAACCTCAAGATGTCAATTTTCGCGTTTTGGGGTATTTGTTCTCACTAAGTTGATAAGCATGTGGCGATACCCTCAATTAGAATCCAAAAAACAATTAATTTAAGAGAGGCATATGGCATGGAAAATAAAAATTCTATAAGGAACAGAACAATTACCGAAAAACACGAACAGCGAATTGAAAGATTAGTAAATGATTATGAACAACGCATTATGAAGCACTTAAATGAGGAGTATTCTCGAACAACAAAATATTCAGACCGTCTTGCAGATCAAATTGCAGCATTCGGAGGAAGTTGGAAATTTATTATTTATTTCTCCATATTTCTTGTAGCTTGGATGATATGGAACGTTCTACAGATTACAAAAGTTCTACATTTTGATGAACCTCCATTTATTCTTTTGAATCTAATTCTCTCTTCCCTTGCTGCATTCCAAGCTCCGATCATTATGATGAGTCAAAATAGACAAGCAGCACGCGACAAACGTGAAGCCATGATTGATTTTGCAATCAATTATAAAGCTGAACAAGAAATTGATTACGTGCAAAGGCACTTACACCATATTGAGGATGAGTTGAGAAAAGTACGGAAAGAAAATCAAGAATTACGTGATCTTCTTCAAACTTTGATCTCCCAAAATAAAAAGTAACCCCTAGTTATTGTCGCACCAAAACCAGTAAAAGAAACTTTGTCAAGAATGGCAAGTAACTGGTAACTATTCACCTTAATAAATAGACCAAATAGAAGGAGCATGTTTTTAAAAAAGATTGATCAAAACATGCTCCTTATTAACGTGATGGACTAACTTCTTTATAAAAAAGTTTGATCATTTTTATCATCCTTATTGTACAAACGCACCCAGTTGATATAAATGAAATATTCTCAAAGCGAACTTTAATCATCTACTAAATATTATGGACATATCATTAGTGCATCTCCTCCAAATCATATGATCACACCCCTCACCCCAATAATCCTTCAGCAAATAATCAGGCTCGCCAAATTTCTTCTTCCATATCTTCTGTGCATTGGTATATCCGCTATCCAAACAAAATTCTTTGATGCCCCTATTCAGCAAAGTAAGAAACATTACATTTAAAAGTAAAGTCCCTATACCAAGTCTTTGATAATCTGGAAGTACAAAAACAGTTCCTATCTCATACAACTCTTTCAATGCTCTATCTGTGCAAATATTAATCAATTCACTAGCAGGACCATATTCAATTGTACCGATAACTTTATTACAATTTTTATCTAAAGCTATCAAAAAATATCGATTTTTCCCATTGCTATCAAAGTCACATTTCAAGTATTGTTTCTTATTTTCAATTTCATTTTCTATATCATCAAGCAACTCCGATAAATCTTCTTTAGCAAACGTATCCTTAATGACAGTACTAAAAAATTGATTTAGCTCTTCATTGTCCTCAATTCGTGGTCTTCTTATCTCAACGTCATACACTCAAAATCACACCTTAATCCTTTAAAATCTCATTTGGAATTTGATCTATAATTTTTTTATGTTGTCAATCCCAAGACTATTATCAATTAGTATAGCTTTTCTTCAAAATACCCAAAATTATTTATCGTAAACATCAAACAAAAAGCTGTAGGGATCTTTTTTCTTTTTCGTACATTTCTTCTTTTCATACAGTGAAATAGTCAATGATGAGAAAAGCGTTATAATAATACATAAAATAATTAAATACAGCATGCCCATATGATATTCCTCCCCATATTCTTCTTTAGACACCCCAAGCTTAAATGATGGAACGCGTTCCAAAGCAAGAAAAAGTATTACGGAGAAGGTGAGCTTATGACCAATATTAGAGATATAGCAAAAATGGCTGGTGTATCGGTAACAACAGTTTCTCGTGTAATAAATCACGAGCCGTATGTTAGTGAGGAAAAAAGGGCTGCAGTATGGAATGCAATTGAGAAAAGCAATTATCAAAAGAATATAAATGCTGTCCATCTGAGTAAGGGGAAAACCTTTCTTATAGGTGTTGCTATCCCTTTTTCAAACCATCCCTATTTTGGACTACTAGTCGAGGGAATAGCTGCTGAAGCAGTAAAAAACAACTATAAGTTAGTTCTTTTCCAAACTAATTACGAAAAGGATAGGGAACTAGAATCTTTAGATATGTTAAAGCATAAACAAATAGATGCTTTAATTATTTGTTCTAGAATTTCTGAATGGAATACGATAGATGATTATGTGTCCTACGGCCCAATCGTTCTCGGTGAAGATGCGAGAGGAAAACAAGTATCTTCAACGTTTATTAATCATTACACTAGCTTCTCTATAGCTTTAGAGTATTTATATAATAAAGGCCATAAGAAAATTGGTTACTGTATAGGAAGAAGATCAGGAACAAATAGCAAACAAAGGGAATTAGCCTACAGGGATTTCCTTGTAAAATATAACGAGCCGTTTCAACCTCATTATATTTTCGATGAATGTTTTAATTTTGAGGACGGGGAGCGGGTAGTTCAGTATTTAAAAAATATGAGCAATCCTCCATCAGCATTATTAGTTTCTAGTGACCAAGTGGCTGCCGGAATTGTAACGTGCTGTAAGGATCAAAATATTTCAATACCAAATAAACTCGCGCTAATCGGATTTGATAATCAGCCTATAGCGAAAATCATGAATATAACTACAATTGAAATTCCTTTAGTTGAGGTTGGAAGAAAACTATTTCTTCAAGCAACTCATAATAATATCTCTCATGAAGAAATAGCAGTTAGATTGATCGAACGATTAACGGTGTAAATATTACCTTAAAGGAGTTTCTTAGTTATGTATTAATTGTAAATCTAAATACTCTTTAATGGAAGATTAGCCAATAGACAGCTCTCGCCTTGAGTAGCTCGCGGGTTTTGAGGAAGAACTGAACATCGTCGAAAATCACATAATGATTATCCCGGAAGGTACGATTCAGTTGTCTCCTGATGTTCCGCAGAAAAGACAATGCCTTTTGGAAGTATTCAAGAGGAATTTCAGTAAGAGTGATTGGGAGTTTCTCATGTTTAAAATAGGAAAGCGCCAAGGTAGCATAGCCATGATAATTGTGTACCGTGAGCGAGTCGAGGTGACGTTCTGAATTATGATTCCCGATGACGAAGACCATACACTTGATTTACAAACTAACGTACCCCGACGAAAAATTGCAAAAGAGGGTTCAAGCATTGTTGTAGCTTGAACCCTCTCTTTTTGTCTAATTTCTGCAATCCACATTGAAAGGAAGATATTTGAAGGAAGTACGGTTTAAAGAATGTGTTTCCTCCACGAGTTACAATTCCAACGTTGAATGGAAGATGGGGTTCTGTTAGTTCCGCTGCAATTGGTGTAATTGCCTCGGCGTTCGGTCCAGAAGCCATTCCAATCGGTACAGTAATTGGTGCTGTTGTTGGCCTTATTTCACACAACAAGGAAACTAATAATCAAAGACTGGGCCTTTAACCACACTTTTGGTCATGGTTTCACTTGGTAGAGGCAAGCGGTAACCACCAAGAAACCGATAACGCCTAGAAAAGCAGCACTAACAGAGTGAGGACGACGCCCTCACTCCGTCGCGTCTGGCGATACAGGCAGGTCTTTCCCTCCGTTAAAAAGCGACCGGCAGGGAGGTTAACCCCTGTGAGCTCAGCATGAAGTGCCAATGGACGTTCTCCCGAGGGACGCTGAGGCGCAGGTTGGGCATGCGTCTCAACAGGGTGGAAAACGCAACATCTGCTTCCACACGGGCTAGCGGCGCTCCCAAACACATATGGATGCCATGTCCAAAGGCGAGATGACGTTTGATTGTGCGGGTAATATCCAGCTCCTCTGGATCCGTAAACTGGAGCTCATCCCGATTCGCTGATTTCAATACGGGAATGACCATATCCCCCTTTTTGATCTGCTGCCCAGCTAGTTCAATATCTTCAGTAGCAAAACGCGGTCCTGCCATTGTGGACGGCCCGTTGAAGCGCAGCAGTTCTTCCACGGCTGCAGGAACCAAATTGAGGTCGGCTTTTAGCTTCTCCAGTTGCTCGGGATGATCCAGCAACATCAAAGTGCCCGTAGCGATCAGATTCGAGGTTGTCTCATGACCGGCAAAGATCAATAGCGAGATCATCGAGATTAGTTCTGCTTCGTCGAGTCGATCTCCCTCCTCTTCGATGGCAACCAACTGGCTGATTAAGTCATCAGCAGGATGCTGGCGTTTGTCGGCCACAAGCTGCACGATGTATTCCCCGAAGGCTCGTATCTGCTCCGCGACCCCCGGATCTTTTCTCCCTAGGCCTAGGCCGTGTGCGATGGCCTCAGACCAGCCGCGGATTTTTGTTCGGTCTGCTTGAGGCACCCCAAGCATGTCAGAAATAACGTTAATCGGTAAAGGATAGGCATAGTCCTTGACAAGGTCCATCTCTCCTTTTTGTTGTACCTGGTCGAGTAATTCATCAGCAATCTCTTGCACGCGAGGGCGTAAGCTTTCCATATATTTGGGCGTAAAGGCTTTGGATACTAACCTACGCAACCGTCGATGATCGGGTTCATCAACTGAAACCAAGGATTTTGCGGTCAAGAAGGTAGGGGGAGCGGATGGGTCAGCATTGTTTTGCCAAATGCTGCTGTTGTCAGCCATGGAGCTCCCGTCTACAGTAAAGTGGGCGTGATCTTTTAGCACCTGCATGGCTTCTTCCATACGCGTAACCATCCAGGCTTGGCGATTCTTTTCACCCATCGGAGACGGAATAGGAATAACAGCTCCCATTGTCCGCATCTGTGCGAATATCGGAAATGGGTTTTCACCACTTTTACCACTAAATACGTCTAATATGGCTTTCTCTGATAAGGTTTGATCTGAATTATTCATGATAGCCTTCCTTTCTCATTGTGCCCTTTACGGGAGTTATTTGTTTCTTTAAATATTGTCCCAGAAATTATCTGTTGACCCAAATACGGTTTCTGAAAATCATTAGGATGATAATTTTTAGGGTATATTTAACATCTTATTTCCTCCTTAGTGTACAACTCGCATATTTTTGCACTTATTTTCTATTGTTAATTTGCCTTCTAAATTCTTGCTGGCTTCTTTAAAGTTATGTTGGATTTTTCTTCGGAAGTGTTTTTAACACGCTTGATAAAGAAGGAAAGCACCTATTATCATCACAAACATGATTGGTCCCTTTTGGATAGAGTGGTTGATTGTTGCACTCTTACTCAACTTCATTCATCTTTTCAAGTCTATCATAGTTATAATTTACAACATGTTGTATAATTAACATTGTATAAATGAGATTATAAGCACAATTTATAGTGTTTACAAGCTACAAATACCCAAAAAATGTCAATTAATTTACATAAATAAGTTTTATGTTGTTTATCTGGAAGAAATACGACGTAACTCTTTGAAGTGTAGCTTACTATTTAATAAGAAAGGAAAGAGGATATGATGGAAAAGAAAAAGCCGCACACAGACCCTCGCATACTCCGTACACGACAATTAATTAAAGATGC
>NZ_AUMR01000039.1:0-2802 GCF_000430785.1 Ectobacillus panaciterrae DSM 19096 | reverse complement strand
ACATCAAAGTGCCCGTAGCGATCAGATTCGAGGTTGTCTCATGACCGGCAAAGATCAATAGCGAGATCATCGAGATTAGTTCTGCTTCGTCGAGTTGATCTCCCTCCTCTTCGATGGCAACCAACTGGCTGATTAAGTCATCAGCAGGATGCTGACGTTTGTCAGCCACAAGCTGCACGATGTATTCCCCGAAGGCTCGTATCTGCTCCGCGACCCCTGGATCTTGCCTTCCTAGGCCCAGGCCGTGCGCGATAGCTGCAGACCAACCCAGAATCTGTGCGTGGTCTGCTTGAGGCACCCCAAGCATGTCAGAAATGACGTTGATCGGTAAGGGATAGGCATAGTCCTTGACAAGGTCCATCTCGCCTTTATCTTGTACCTGGTCAAGCAGTTCGTCAGCAATTTCCTGCACGCGAGGGCGTAAGCTTTCCATATATTTGGGCGTAAAGGCTTTGGACACCAACCTGCGCAACCGTCGATGATCGGGTTCGTCGACAGAAAGCAGGGATTTTGCGGTAAGGAAGGTAGGGGGAGCAGATGGATCAGCATCGTTTTGCCTAATGTCAATGTTGCCCTCGATGGACCCTCCGTCTACAGTAAAGCGGGCATGATCTTTTAGCACCTGCATCGCTTCTTCCATACGCGTAACCATCCAAGCTTGGCCATCTATTCCACCTATCGGAGACGGGATAGGAATAACGGATCCCATTGTCCGCATTTGTGCGAATATTGGAAATGGGTTTTCATCACTTTCACCACTAAACACATCTAGTATGGCTTTCTCTGGTAAGATTTGATCTGAATTATTCATGGCAATCTTCCTTTCTCATTGTGCCCTTTACGGGAGTTATGTGTTTCTTTAAATATTGTCCTAGAAATTATCTGTTGACCTAAATACGGTTTCCAAAAAACATCACGATGATAATCTTTAGGGTTTATTTAACATCTAATTTCCTCCTTAGTATACAATTAGCATATTTTTGTACTTATTTTATATCGTTGATTTGCCTTCTAAATTTTTGCTGGCTTCTTTAAAGTTATGTTGGGCTTTTCTTCGGAAGCGTTCTTAACACGTTGGATAAAGAAGGAAAGTAATAAACTAATGATTCCGATGATAAGAATAACAAAATATGCGTCATTTATTCCCTGGATGGAAGCTTCCATAACCATATGTTGTTGTGTTTCACCCTGTGCTCCTCCTGTGGCAATTAAGTCCTGAAGGTGATTCTTTGTACTGTTTGTCATTACTGTCACAAGTAGTGCAGTACCTACTGCGCCGGCTACTTGTTTAATGGTGTTAGAGATAGCTGTGCCATGTGCATTAAGGCTGGATGGTAATTGATTTAACCCTGCAGTCTGTATTGGCATAAGGAACATCGCCATCCCAATACGACGAAATGTAGACATTAGGATGAGAAACGTATAGCTGGTCGAATCCGTCAAATTAACAAAGCCAACGGTTGAGATGATAATAATGGCTACACCGATTATAGTAAGCCATTTCGCTCCAAATCGGTCGAAGAGCTTACCAACTACAGGACTTAGTAAGCCCATTAGAAGTGCCCCTGGAAGCATAAGAAAACCGGATTCCAATGCAGTAAAACCGCGTGCATTCTGAAGGTACAGAGGAAGCAGCATCATATCTGCATACATCATCATGGTAACACCTATATTTATAATGGTAGTTAAGGTAAACATGTTGTATTTAAAGGCTCGGAGATCCAGTAGCGGATTTTTGGAGGCCAGTTGCCGCCAAGTAAACAGGACAAGGGCCAGGATTCCTATAACTAGAGAAACAACTACCTCTGTACTTGACCAACCATCGTTGCCGGCTTGGCTGAAGCCGTACATTAAAGTACCAAATCCGATGGTTGAAAGGACTACACTAATAAAGTCTACCTTGGATCGGACAGGTTCTGACACATTTTTCAAATAAATAAAACCGCAGATGATAACAATAACCGCAAACGGAATCATGCCGTAAAACATGGCTTGCCAAGGAAATGTCTCAAGAACATAACCGGTAAGAGTTGGTCCAATTGCAGGGGCAAAAATAATCGCTAGCCCCACCATACCCATAGCGGATCCTCTCTTCTCTGCAGGAAAAATAGCGAAAACAACATTCATGAGCAAAGGCATAATGATTCCAGCACCGGCTGCTTGAATCAACCGCCCGGTTAGAAGTACAGGAAAATTGGTTGCGACTGCAGAAACAATTGTTCCGGCAAGAAAGATAATCATCGAACTTTGGAATAATTGACGGGTGGTAAATCTCTGCATTAAGAAGGCTGTGATAGGAATCAAAACTCCATTTACCAACATGTAACCTGTTGTAAGCCACTGAGCTGTTGAAGCTTTAATATCAAAATCATTCATTAATTCCGGAATAGCAACGCTCATGATTGTTTGATTAAAGGTGGCAAGGAAAGCACCTATTATCATGACAAACATGATTGGTCCCTTTTTGATAGAGGGATTAATTGTTACACTCTTACTCAATTTCATTCATCCTTTCAAGTTTATCATAGTTGTAATTTACAATATGTTGTATAATCAACATTGTATAAATGAGATTATAAGCACAATTTATAGTGTTTACAAGCTACAAATATCCAAAAAATGTTAATTAGTTTACATAAATAAGTTTTATGTTGTTTATCTGGAAGAAATACGACGTAACTCTTTGAAGTGTAGCTTACTATTTAATTAAGAAAGGAAAGAGGATATGATGGAAAAGAAAAAGCCGCACACAGACCCTCGCATACTCCGTACACGACAATTAATTAAAGATGCTTTTGTTGA
>NZ_AUMR01000038.1 GCF_000430785.1 Ectobacillus panaciterrae DSM 19096 | reverse complement strand
GGTTCTGCACCTGAACGAGCCGATTCCGCTTTTCTTGGTGTCCAGCTCCATCGGCTAGGTGCTGCCACCAGAGAACCTCACCCACACAAAGGCCAAAAGCGCCTTTGAGGGGTGAGAACCTCTGGTTCTGCACCTGAACGAGCCGATTCCGCTTTTCTTATACCCAGCCGCGGAAGCGTGAAGCTTCTGCCATTTTTCTCATTCCGACCATATAGGCAGCCAATCTCATATCGACTTTGCGCTGTATTGCTGTCTCGAGAACCTTTTGGAACGAATCTACGATTTTAAGACGAAGCTTATCCTCGACTTCCTCTTCCGTCCAATAATAGCCCTGATTGTTTTGCACCCATTCGAAATACGAAACCGTAACTCCGCCTGCGCTCGCCAAAACGTCTGGCACAAGCAGAACGCCGCGTTCTGTTAAAATTTTGGTAGCTTCTAATGTAGTAGGACCGTTAGCAGCTTCCACCACGATTTTCGCCTGAATACGATGTGCATTTTGCGCGGTAATTTGATTTGAAATCGCCGCAGGAACAAGAATATCGCATTCCTTTTCCAAAATCTCTTTATTGGTGAGAACATCTTTAAATAAGTTCGTTACCGTACCGAAGCTGTCCCGTCTTTCCAATAAATAATCGATATCCAGTCCGTCCGGATTGTAAAGCGCACCGTTCGCATCGGAAATTCCGATTACGTTGGCGCCAGCTTCCTTCATAAATTTCGCAAGATAGCTTCCTGCGTTTCCGAACCCTTGCACGATGACGCGGGCACCTTTGATTGCAATGCCTTTTGCTTTAGCAGCTTCTTCTATGCAAATCGTTACGCCTTTTGCCGTAGCAGTTTCGCGGCCCTGCGATCCGCCGAGCACAAGAGGCTTCCCTGTAATGAAGCCAGGAGAATCAAATTCTTGAATGCGGCTGTATTCGTCCATCATCCAAGCCATAATTTGCGGATTCGTGTACACGTCCGGTGCCGGAATATCCTTTGTCGGACCCACGATTTGGCTGATGGCACGTACGTAACCGCGGCTTAATCGCTCCAATTCGTAGAAGGACATCTTTCTCGGGTCGCAAATGATACCGCCTTTCCCTCCCCCGTACGGAAGATCCACAATTCCGCATTTCAGGCTCATCCACATAGAAAGCGCTTTGACTTCCTCTTCATCCACTTCAGGATGGAAACGAATTCCGCCCTTTGTCGGACCGACCGCATCATTATGCTGAGCGCGGTATCCCGTAAAGATTTTCGTACTGCCGTCATCCATTCTGACAGGAATGCGCACCTGCAGCAGTCGCAGAGGCTCCTTCAACAGCTCATACATCTCTTCAGGATATCCAAGCCTTTCCACTGCCTCTTTAATAATAGATTGCGTTGAAAGAAATAAGTTTAAGCTTTCCTCTTGCTGCTCTTTTTCGATCTGGTTCGCTTTGCTCGTCACAGTCATCCTTGACACCTCGTCATCGTGAGTTTATATATTAGGCCAATACCTTTTGGATTTTGGCAATCGCCCAGTTCAAATCTTCTTCGGAAATGATTAAAGGTGGAGCGAAACGGATTGTCGTTTCATGCGTTTCCTTGCAAAGTAAGCCTTCAGCCTTCAATTGCTCGCAGTATGGACGAGCCGGACCGTCAAGCTCTACGCCGATAAACAAGCCTCTTCCGCGCACTTCTTTGATCATCGGATTGTCGATTTCCTTCAGCTTCTGCATGAAGTATTCGCCAAGCTCGCGGGAGCGCTCCGCAAGATTTTCTTCTTCCAATACTTCTAAGGAAGCAATGGACACCGCGCAAGCAAGCGGATTTCCGCCAAATGTAGAGCCGTGGGAGCCCGGGTTGAATACGCCTAATACATCGCGGTTCGCCGCTACGCAGGAAATCGGGAATACGCCGCCGCCAAGCGCTTTTCCAAGGATGTACATATCAGGAGTAACCTCTTCCCAATCGCAAGCAAATGTTTTTCCTGTACGCGCAAGACCTGTTTGGATTTCGTCCGCGATAAGCAGTACATTTTGCTCTTTACATAGCTCTTGCGCCGCCTTAAAGAAGCCGTCTGCCGGGATGATAATACCAGCTTCTCCTTGGATCGGCTCTAGAAGAAATGCAGCTGTATTTGGTGTAATTGCTGCTTTTAGCGCTTCCAAGTCGCCGTAAGGAATGAGCTTAATACCTGGAAGGAACGGACCGAAGCCGCGTTGATATTCTTTTTCAGAAGAAAGAGAAACCGCTGTCATTGTACGGCCATGGAAGTTTCCTACACATGCGATAATTTCCGCTTGGTTTTCCGCTACTCCTTTTACATCGTAAGCCCAGCGTCTTGCTGCTTTAACGGCTGTTTCTACTGCTTCCGCCCCTGTATTCATCGGAAGAACCATCTCTTTTTTTGTAAGTGCCGCGACTTTCTCATAAAACGGTCCCAGCTGATCACTATGGAACGCGCGGGAAGTCAGCGTAACTTTATCCGCTTGATCCTTCAGCGCTTGAATGATTTTCGGATGTCTGTGACCTTGGTTTACCGCAGAATATGCACTTAGCATATCCATGTATTTGTTTCCTTCCGGATCATATACCCAAACACCTTCCGCTTTAGAGATTACCACTGGAAGCGGATGATAGTTATTTGCGCCGTATTGATTAGTTTGCTCGATAATATCATTTGTACGAGATACAGTATTCATCATGTTTGTCTCTCCTTTTCATATGTTTATATTTTATACAGCTAAAGAAACACATCATGAATTCTTCCGCTGTTTTTTCTCTTCATACGTATATATGCAAAATGCATGCCAACTTTAAATCCTTATATAAACACACTTTCTATAGAGTAAAAGTGCAAAAATGCAAAATAATTTTGCATTTACATTCTATAGGTGTGCAAAATACGCAAATTTTTTTTGCGAATAACGCAAAAAACATATACAATAAAGACAAATATATAACTTAACTGACTAGCTTCTTCATCTTTCAAATTGCGCCGTTTACTATCCAATTTGGACCATTTATTACCCGAAATGATACATTTATTATTCCATTTGGACCATTTACTATCCAAACTTCAACTTTAAACCAGTTATTAAAAAACCGTCTTTTTATAATCCGGCGACGTGCAGAAGCGGTCAAACCTTTGTAGTGGTTCATGCAAGGATAAACCAGAGAGAAGAAGCATACCATACTCCCTTTTGGTTGCACATAGTACACGGAAATGTCGAAATTATCATTCACTCATATATAGATTACTGCGGGGGGATTCCATTGATATTCACATCAGAAGATATACAAACCATTCTCGCGAAAAATGAATTTTACGAGCATCTTCTTGACGAAATGGATGTAGGCATTCATGTCATCAATGAAGAAGGAAAGACGGTTATTTATAACCGAAAAATGATGGAAATCGAATCGATGGACAGCAAGGACGTTCTCCATAAAAGTCTGCTGGAAGTGTTCGCGTTCGGAGAAAATCAAAGCAGCACATTAATTGATGCGCTCAAATACGGCAAAACAAGACGGAATATTACACAAACATACTTCAACAACCGGGGCAAAGAAATTACGACAATCAACGATACAGCCCCAATCATCAAAAACGGCAAAATTAAGGGTGCCATTGAAATCGTCAAGGATATTACAAAGCTGAAGCAAAACATTCAGAAAACGGTTTTGAAGCATCGAGGCTCCAAGTTCATATTTGATGAGATTATCGGAAAATCACAAGCGATCCTGTCCATTATACAGGAAGCGAAGCGCGCCTCCCGCACCTCTTCTTCCGTACTCTTGGTAGGAGAAACAGGAACTGGGAAAGAAGTATTCGCACAAAGCATTCATAATGAAAGCGTCCGGGCAGCAAAGCCCTTTATCTCTCAAAACTGCGCCGCCATCCCTGAAACCTTGATGGAAAGCATTTTATTCGGCACAGCAAAAGGTGCCTTCACCGGTTCCATTGATAAACCCGGTTTGTTTGAAGAAGCTAACGGGGGAACGCTGCTGCTTGATGAGGTGAACTCGTTAAGTCCGCATCTGCAGGCGAAGCTGCTGCGCGTGATACAGGAACGCGCCGTACGAAGAGTAGGCAGCATGCAGGAAAAAGAAGTGAATGTACGCATTATCGCCACCATCAACGAGGACCCAGTTGAAGCCATCGCAAATAACCGTTTGCGAAAGGATCTTTACTACCGTCTGAGCGTTGTGACCCTGTTTTTACCGGCTTTGCGAGAAAGAAAAGACGATATCGAACTTCTTGTTCACAGCTTCATCCAAAAATACAATACTCTCTTTGACATGCATGTGAGGGGAATTGATGAGGATGTGAAGCAATTTTTCCTTCGCCACGATTGGCCCGGCAACGTCAGGGAGCTAGAGCATATGGTCGAAGGAGCGATGAATTTAGCAGAATACGAGGATGAGCTCAAACTCTCGCACCTTCCGACCCGTTTTTATAAATTGGCCTCGCAACATTACGAGAAAAGCGACGTACCGGATACAAAGACGCTGCTCCCTCCCGCTAATGCTCAGCCAGTGAAGCCTTTAAAAAAGAAAATAGACGATACGGAACAAGCTTACATCAAACAGCTCTTGGTGGAAAACGGCGGGAATGTTTCCAAAACCGCGAAAATGTTAGGGCTGAGCAGGCAGAGTTTGCAGTATCGTTTGAAGAAGCATGGGATATGAAAAACAGGCATTAAGCATGAACGCTTAATGCCTGTTTTTCATTCCGCTGCCTCTTCTTTAATTTTGGCATAAAAATGAGCCATCGCCACCGTCGCATACGGCGTCACCCAGAAATAAGCGATGCCGAACGTAACGGCGCATAGAAGAAACCAGCCGATAAAGCTGAGCATAAGAAGAAATAAATCCATCTTATGCCCTTGCATGATGCGCTTGCTTTCATCAATTGCCTGGTGCACCGTATAGTGGGGCTTCTCCAGTAAAATGAAGTATGTCATCGAGTAGGAAAAAGATTTTATAATGCCCGGTATGACGAGCAAAAGAGACCACAAAAGCGTATAAAGCCCTACTAGAAATACACTTTTAAACGCTAGCCACATTTGGCTCTTGCCGCGGAAATAACGAAATAAATCCTCTGCTCCCGCATTCTCCCCCCGTGCCAGCTTCAAATATACATTCAGCAGCCCTAACATCATAATACCCGTAATGAACAGCGATACAACCATATAAATCAGATGTAGCAAACCGCTCCAAATCTCTTCCATATCAGAGCCCATAAGCGGAATCATAAGCAGCATAACGGCGCCAAGAACCAAATATATCCCTGCAGCAGTAAGAATATAATATAAAAATGTCACGCCAGCTCCCAAGCCCCACTTGCCTTCCAATGAGGCCAACGCCTTTTTCTTTAAATCGCTCGTCATATCTCTGATCCCCTCCTGATGATGCCAAACTATTAAGATTGTATTCGCAGGAAAAGGTGGATATGCTACCAAGAAAAGTGCAACCGGCTCGCTCAGGCGCAGAGCCTAAGGTTCTCCGCCCTAAAAGGCGCTTTTTGCCTTTTTGTGGCGGAGGTTCTTAGGCGGCAGCGCCTAGCCGGTGGAGCTGGACACCAAGAAAAGCGGAATCGGCTCGTTCAGCTCCGGAAGGCAGAGGTTCTCTCCCCAAAAAGGCGCTTTTTGCCTTTATGGGGGGAGGTTCTCTGACAGGAGGAGCTAGCCGATGGAGCTGGACACCAAGAAAAGCGCAACCGGCTCGCTCAGCTTAAAGAAATAAAAAAACACATTCCACGGCAACAGAATGTGTTTTTTGTATATGAAATTTCCTAAGGGATACGACGCTGTCGAAAAAGCTAAAATGAGAGAAACAAGGATTCGATCGGAATCTGCAGTTCCTCCCAGTGAATGGACTGCAGTATTTGCTCTGTGCCGTACACCTCTCCTAGATGATAGTTCCCCTCTTGTAAATTATATATTTCTACTGTCTCATGTACGGGATCTACAATCCAATACTCTTTTACCCCATACTTTTCGTATAGCTTGAACTTTTTATTCCGGTCCTTTACAGCAGTTGAAGGAGATAGTACTTCTACCGTCAAACTGGGAGCTCCCTTCGCTCCCGATTGATCCAGCTGCTTCCTATGACAGAATACAGAAATATCCGGCTGTACAACCGTATCCGCCTGAGAATAATCATCTGTTTCGCTGAAACGAACATCAAAAGGAGCGACGAACACATGACAGCCGCGGCTTGAGAAAAAAGCTCGCAAATGTCCGTATAGTTCCCCTACCGCATATTGATGCTTAGTGGACAGAGCTGGCGTCATATTATATGGGATTCCCTGTATGAGTTCCCAACGGCCTTCCCACTGCTCATAATCTTCATACGTATACTTTCGCAAGTTCGCATCCGGCATATTCATGAACTCCTTTACTTCAGTATACAAAACATCAATTACACGCACAAATGTGCCTGCTTTACTCTTTCTTCATGAAAAGAAAGCATCCTGCTGCCGTCAATGCTTATTGTCTTTCTATTATATTAAGCCGCTGCCTCAGTCTGTTCTTGCCCCGACACTTTCAAATATATACAAGTGAATAAAAAAGCGTCTTTTATAGTGGGGAGAGATTATCCGGCGACGTGCAGAAGCGCTCACACCTTTGTAGTGGTTCATGCAAGGAGAAACCAGAGAGAAGGAGCATACCATACTCCCTAAAAATAAAACCGCAAAGGGAAACCCTTTGCGGCTTTGTAATTACTTCATATTAGCAACGTTCAGACGGTTAACTGCACGCTTTAATGCAAGCTCTGCACGTTTGAAATCCACATGTGTCTGCTTGTCATCCAAGCGGCGCTCAGCGCGACGCTTCGCTTCGTTCGCACGGTGAATATCGATATGGGACGCCACTTCTGCAGAAGGTGCCAGGATGGTTATTTTATCCGGACGTACTTCAATGAAGCCGCCGCCTACTGCTACATAATCCGTTGTGCCGCCTGTTTTGATGCGAACTGGACTAATTTGCAGAGGAGCCACTGTTGCGACGTGGCCGGGAAGAATCCCCATTTCCCCGCTTTCTGCTTTGACGCTTACCATTTCTACGTCTTTTTCGTATACCGGTCCGTCAGGGGTTACAATACTGACTTGAATTGTCTTCATGTTTAGTCCCTCCTAGACCTGTTATACTAAAGTTTTTGCTTTCTCGATAGCTTCTTCAATGCGACCTACTAGACGGAAGGATTCCTCTGGAAGATCGTCATATTTACCTTCAATGATGTCTTTGAACGCACGTACAGTTTCTTTTACAGGTACGTAAGATCCTTTTTGACCTGTAAATTGCTCTGCTACGTGGAAGTTTTGAGATAAGAAGAACTGAATACGACGAGCGCGGTGTACAACCAGCTTATCATCTTCAGATAACTCATCCATACCAAGAATCGCGATGATATCTTGTAATTCTTTGTAGCGTTGCAATGTTTGCTGTACTTGACGAGCTACGTTGTAGTGCTCTTCTCCTACGATTTCTGGAGAAAGGGCGCGGGATGTAGACGCCAATGGATCTACCGCTGGGTAAATACCCATTTGAGTCAGACGACGCTCAAGGTTTGTTGTTGCATCCAAGTGAGCGAACGCTGTTGCAGGAGCCGGGTCAGTGTAGTCATCCGCCGGTACGTATACTGCCTGAATGGAAGTAATGGAACCTTTGTTAGTGGATGTGATACGCTCTTGCAATTGACCCATTTCAGTCGCAAGTGTCGGCTGGTAACCTACGGCAGAAGGCATACGGCCTAGAAGCGCGGATACCTCAGAACCTGCTTGCGTGAAACGGAAGATGTTGTCGATGAACAGAAGTACGTCTTGTCCTTGCTCATCACGGAAATATTCTGCCATTGTTAAGCCTGTTAACGCTACGCGTTGACGTGCTCCAGGCGGCTCGTTCATTTGTCCGAATACCATGGCAGTTTTCTTAATAACGCCGGAATCGCTCATTTCGTGGTAAAGGTCGTTACCCTCACGAGTACGCTCACCTACACCTGCGAATACAGAGATACCGCCGTGCTCTTGTGCGATGTTGTTGATTAATTCCTGAATTAATACCGTTTTACCTACGCCGGCACCGCCGAATAGACCGATCTTACCACCCTTGATGTAAGGAGCAAGCAAGTCTACTACTTTGATACCAGTTTCAAGAATTTCTACTTTTGTAGAAAGCTCTTCGAATGCAGGAGCTTGACGGTGGATAGGGTCGCGGCGAACGCCAGCTGCTACTTCACCGTCCAAGTCGATTGGATCGCCTAGTACGTTAAATACGCGGCCAAGTGTTGCATCTCCTACAGGAACAGAGATTGGTCCTTCCGTATCTGTTACTTCCATACCGCGAACAAGTCCGTCTGTAGAAGACATCGCAACCGTACGAACTGTGTCATTGCCTAAGTGAAGCGCAACCTCTAATGTTAGGTTGATTTTTGTTTCGTTTTCACTGCTTGCTTCATGCGTTACTTTAAGGGCGTTGTAGAGGTTAGGCAGCTTTCCGTCTTCGAACTTTACGTCTACAACCGGACCCATTATAGCGGTAATGCGTCCTTTATTCATCGGTTTCCCTCCTTATTTTTGGTCCCGTTTTTACTGACAGGAAGCCCCTAGAGGCGACCGTAATAAAAACCCAATTGATGTACTTTACTAGAGTAAGTATTCTACTCCAATGCCGCTGCGCCGCCGACGATTTCCGTAATTTCTTGCGTAATCGCTGCTTGTCGAGTGCGGTTGTAAGAAAGTGTATACGTATCGATAACTTCGAGCGCGTTGTCTGTAGCGTTCTTCATTGCTGTCATACGCGCTGCGTGTTCGCTTGCTTTTCCGTCCAGCAAGGCACCGTACACTAAGCTTTCTGCGTATTGCGGCAATAACACTTTCAGAATGTCTTCTTCAGAAGGCTCGAACTCGTATAATGTTGTTGGTTTATTCGATGCTACGTCAGTTAAAGGAAGAATTTTCTTCGCTTCTACTTCTTGTTGAATTTTGCTGACATAGTGATTGTAATAAATATACAGCTCGTCATATGCACCGTCTGTGAACATAGCTACCGCACGGGATGCGGCTTCCTTAATGTCCGCAAACGCAGGCTGATCGGAAAGGCCTGTAATCTCATCGATAATGTTAAGGCCGCGACGCTTCAAATAGTCGCGTCCAACACGTCCGAGCACGATGATTGCATATTGGCTGGAATCCATATTGTGACGTTCTTTGATTTCTTTGCTGAGTGCACGCAGTACGTTACTGTTGTATGCACCGGCAAGTCCACGATCGGATGTGATTACGATATAGCCTGTACGTTTTACCGGACGCGCCGTCAGCATCGGGTGATTTACACCTTTGCTTCCGTTTGCTACGTTCGCTACCACCTCTTGAATCTTATCCATGTACGGAACGAATGCTTTCGCATTTTGCTCTGCACGGTTCAGCTTGGCGGCAGACACCATTTGCATTGCCTTTGTAATCTGGCTCGTTTTCTTCGTGGAGTTAATCTTTGCTTTTATATCGCGTAAAGATGCCACAGGTTCTCACCACCTTTTAGTCGGAAGTAGGCATACGAAGAGAATAGGGCGAGCCTACTCTCTCCTTTATTTATTACTTCGGAGCTAACCCGGCTCCGCTTGTTTTATTCAGAAACAATGAATGTCTTTTTGAACTCGTTGATTGCGGCGATCATTTCTTCTTCCGCAAGCTGTCTTGTTGTACGGATTTTGTCAAGAACGTCCGCACTGTTAGAGTCCATCCATCCCAACATTTCATCTTCGAAGCGTTGGACGTCCGTAACTGGGATATCATCTAGGAATCCGCGAGTTAACGCAAAAAGAATCATAACTTGCTTTTCTACCTTAAGCGGTTTGTGCAAGCCTTGCTTCAATACTTCTACTGTGCGAGCACCGCGGTTTAGTTTCGCTTGTGTCGCTTTATCAAGATCAGAACCGAACTGAGCGAATGCTTCCAGTTCACGGTAAGATGCTAAGTCAAGACGAAGCGTACCAGATACCTTGCTCATCGCTTTGATCTGTGCAGCTCCCCCTACGCGGGATACGGAAGTACCTGCGTCGATCGCTGGACGAACGCCGGAGAAGAACAAGTCAGATTGCAAGAAAATCTGTCCATCTGTGATGGAGATTACGTTTGTCGGAATGTAAGCAGAAACGTCCCCTGCTTGTGTTTCGATGAAAGGAAGTGCAGTTAAAGAACCGCCGCCTTTTGCATCGCTTAATTTTGCAGCACGCTCAAGTAAGCGGGAATGCAAGTAGAATACGTCCCCTGGATATGCTTCACGGCCTGGAGGACGACGTAATAATAGAGAAAGCTCACGGTATGCCGCAGCTTGCTTAGAAAGATCATCGTATACAACAAGAACGTGCTTGCCGTTATACATGAACTCTTCACCCATTGTTACACCGGCATAAGGAGCCAAGTATAAAAGTGGAGCTGGTTGAGAAGCAGATGCCGTTACAACGATTGTGTATTCTAATGCACCGAACTTACGTAAAGTTTCTACTACGTTACGAACAGTAGATTCCTTTTGTCCGATTGCAACATAGATACAAATCATATCTTGGTCTTTTTGGTTCAAGATTGTATCAAGCGCCACTGCTGTTTTACCAGTTTGACGGTCACCGATGATTAACTCACGCTGTCCGCGTCCGATTGGAACAAGAGCGTCAATCGCTTTGATACCTGTTTGAAGCGGCTCGTGTACGGATTTACGATCCATTACGCCAGGAGCCTGGCTTTCGATAGGACGAGTTTTCTTTGTGTTGATTGGGCCTAAGCCGTCAACAGGCTGTCCTAATGGGTTTACTACACGTCCGATTAACTCTGGTCCTACTGGCACCTGCATGATGCGTCCAGTACGGCGAACCTCGTCACCTTCGCGAATGCCTGTGTAAGGTCCTAAGATGACAATACCTACGTTGTTTTGTTCTAAGTTTTGCGCTAGTCCCATAACTCCGTTAGAGAACTCTACAAGCTCCCCTGCCATTACGTTATCAAGACCATGAGCACGTGCAATACCGTCACCAACTTGAATAACTGTACCAACATCGCTAACTTCGATTTCAGACTGATAGTTTTCGATTTGTTGCTTAATCAGTGCGCTAATTTCTTCAGCTCTGATGCTCATGCGTTTCACCCCTATCTATTCTTCAAAAGTTCACGTTGAATACGCGTTAATTTTCCTTGCAGGCTTCCGTCATAAATACGGTTGCCGATGCGGACTTTAATGCCGCCTAATAAATTATTGTCTACAATATTTTTAATGCGGATTGCATCTTTTCCCGCTTTCTTCGCAAACACTTCAGCAATTCCTGCTTTTTCGTCTTCTGTAAGCTTACGAACAGAGTACACGATCGCATCTGCAACGTTGCGCTCTTCATTCGCTAAAACAAAATACGCGTCTGCGATTTCGGTTACGATGTTCTCGCGATGATTGTCGATAAGAAGGAACAATGTGTTCAAAATAGGCTGAGATAGAGAAGAGAATGCTTTGTTTAGCATTTCTTTCTTCTTTTCGTTAGAAATGTTAGGCTGTTCCAAAAACATATGCAATTCCTTGCTGTTTTGGAATACGTCTTTCACAGAGCGCAATTCTTCCTCAAACGTTTCTAACATATACTTTTCTTTTGCGAGCTGGAAAAGAGCAACTGCATAACGATTGGCTACAATGTCTTTGCTCATCGCGCTTCGCCTACCTCGTTGATGTAGTCACGAATCAGCTTCGCTTGGTCTTCCTCTTTCAGTTCTTTTTCAATTACTTTAGAAGCAATTTGAACGGATAGAGTAGCAACCTGTGCTTGTAAAGCAGCGATAGCTTGCTCTTTTTCACGCTGAATCTCTTTTACTGCAGATTCTTTCACGGATTCTGCTTCTGCTTTAGCAGCAGCGATAATACCTTCTTTTTGCTCTTCCGCTTGCTTTTTCGCTCTCTCAATCAATTCCTTCGCTTCTTGGCGAGATTGCACCATGAATGCGCGTTGCTCTTCTACCAATTTCTTAGAATCGGCATTGTTTCTTTCAGCCGCTTCAATTTCACTGGCAATATGCTCTTCACGCTGCTTCATGATATTCATTAAAGGTCCGAATGCATATTTGCGAAGCAACGCTAATAGAATTAGGAAAATAACCAATTGGTACACGATCGTTCCATATGGAATGGCAGCTCCTAAAAGCACAAGGATTCACTCCCTTCAGTAGTTTCAACTTGACAAAAAAAAGCCTCAATTTTTGGCATGTATTCAGCTTCGCCGGCAGTCGGCTCCGCTTTTCTTGATGTCTAGCTTCGCCTCCTAGATGCTCCTGCAGAGAACCTTCCCCACAAAAAGGCAAAAAACGCCTTTCTGGGGAAAGAACCTCTGCTTCCGCATCTGGGCAGTCGGCTCCGCTTTTCTTATAAAGCAATGGCGAAGAAGGCTTGCAAACGATCTTCGCCATTTATAGTAAGGAGCATTCCTTATTTGTTTAGAACCATGAACGCGATAACCACGCCGATGATAGGAAGGGCCTCAACTAATGCTACCCCGATGAACATGATAGTTTGAAGCGTGCCACGTAATTCTGGTTGACGAGCAACACCCTCAACTGTACGAGATACGATCAAACCGTTACCAATACCAGCACCTAGTGCAGATAAACCAATTGCAATTGCAGCTGCGATTACACCTAAACTCATTTTAATTTGTCCTCCTTTGTATTAGAAAAAAGTATAGTTTACTGAAATTTATTAATGGTCATGACTTACTTTGTGAGCCATATACACCATTGTTAGCATAGTAAAGATAAATGCCTGAATTGCACCTACGAAAATACTGAAGCCCATCCATGCAAGCATTGCTAAACCGCCGCCTACAGCGCCTAACGCGCCGCTTGTTCCTAATCCTGCAAGCAATGTTAACAGAATTTCACCTGCGTAAATGTTACCGAAAAGACGAAGACCTAACGTTAATGTGTTCGCAAACTCTTCAATAATCTTTAACGGGAACAAGAAAGGCATCGGTTGGAAAAAGCCCTTCATATATTCGCCAGTACCCTTCATCTTGATTCCATAATAATGGGTGAGGGTAACTACCATCACGGCTAATGTTAGCGTAATAGCTGGGTCAGATGTCGGAGATCTCCACCATGCGATATGCTCATGTCCTTCATGAATGGAAAGCATAAATGGCAATCCAAGCATGTTAGATACGAAAACGTACATGATTAGAGTCACTCCTAAAGTCAAGAAGCGGCCTCCAGTTTGCCAGTCCATCGTGCTGTTGATGATATTTTTTACGAAGTCGATAACCCACTCCATAAAGTTTTGCATTCCTGCGGGGCGAAGCGCCAATGTGCGCGTTGCTGCTACAGCGATTAAGAACACAATGAGTGCTGCAATAGTTGTCATCATTACACTGGACAAGTCAAACGTTAAGCCTAAAAACTCAACTAACTTACCGTGTTCCACTAGTAATTCACCTCTCTTCCCTGCCGATATACTGTAAGTAAAGAAAATCTATGATCATGACAAGATAGCCTGTCATTAATCCAAGTCCTAAACTCCACGTCTCCATGAGATGCTGATAACGCACTGCAAATATAATAACGAGACCCATTGCCGCTAAGCGCGGGTATGTACTAACCGCATTAGCCTTAAAACGTATTTTCTCATTTCCCTGCTCCACCCGGTCGAGCAGCTTGTCCGTTTTCCATGCGACGAGACGCAAGCTCATGAAGCTCACGATCGTTCCGATAATCACACCAAGAAACACCTTTGGATAAGGTGTAAATCCCCAGCCCAGCACAAAAAGTGCAAGGAGATAATACATATATTTCTTTTGTCTTCGGACGAGCTCGTGCATGTCAGTCATTGCTGATCTCCTGAGTTAAATTTTTGAATAAGCACAGTCATTGCGTAAGTACCTGTTGCAAGACCTAGCAATAATCCAATAATGAGAAATAAGGGAAACGTATTAAGCTTGCCGTCAATCCACTTGCCCAAGAAAATTCCGACCAAAATGGAACCTACGAGCTGGGAAAGGATGCCGGTCATTAAAGCATAAGCCTTCATTGGGTTGCGCTGTTTTTTTTGCATACGTTCATCCCTCCAAACGAGTGTGGGGAGTTAATGCAGAAACATTGTGATGAGATAATAGTAACTTATTTTCGAGAGAATCATTTTGAAAAGCTGAAAAAGTTACTTTTTTGTCAAAAAATAGATGAAAAGTTACTACTGAAAACCCTATCATCTATCGCCATTGTTAAGCATACAATAGTGTGTTTAACAGTGTCAACGAGAAATCGAAAAAAATCGAAAAATTTAAGAGATATCCAACATTTATCGACATTGAGGACGCAGTCCTAGGAAAAGGTGAGCACCGTCTCGAATGTGTCTTCCCGCCGTCCCTTTTTCACGAATACGAGAGCTTTATACGTTCCTTTAATGGATTGTTTGACTGATATAATTTGCTCGTATTTTCCATTTGTCACATTTTGGCGATAATCAATGAAGTCCACATATCGGAAAGTTGCCGGATCATAGAGGACGATTCCCATCTCGTCGGCGCCGCCGGGCAAATACATTTCATATTTATATATACCTTCTCCTTCTCCCCGCGCAAATTGGAAACCCATGATGCGCGGATAGTTCGGCTCCTCCACGAAGAATAAATACGGAAGGCGGATCGTTTCCTTCTCTCCCAGCATCGTAACATATCCTTCATAGAGTCCTCTTTTTAAAAAAGAAGGATTAATATCAATTTCCACATTCACCTGCTGCTTTTCATGCGGCTTTACATACAATGTATGCGGCAGACTCCATTGTATACCCGTCGCCAGCCGCGGGCTTTGGAAAACATATTTCTGCACACGATCGCTTTGGTTATCGATTACGAGAGGGATTTTCTTTACCGACTGTCCGTCTTTCTTTTCCACAAGACCAAACGGGAGCGATGCAGGGTATACGAGCGTTTCCGGCCTAAACGCCTTCCCCATCTGAATGCGGCCTGCCCCCTGCTCGTAAACGGTGTACAGCCTTCCGTTTTCATTATATAGAAGCTTTGCCGTATTCATAAGCGCTGCCTTGACCTGCTCAGGATTCCATTCGGGATGCGCTTGCTTCATAAGCGCTGCCGCACCCGCTACGTGCGGCGCAGCCATGCTCGTTCCCTGCAGCGATAGGTAACCGCCGGGAATTGTGCTCTTAATGCTGACGCCAGGAGCCACGACGTCCGGCTTAATATCCCATGTAGCTGTTACTGGTCCGCGCGAGCTGAAGGAAGCGAGGCGGTCCTGTTCTTTCCGGAACGTTGTGCGAAGGAATGTTTCCGTTTGCACTTTCAGCCATTTCCCATCCCTTCCCGACAAAACGGCAACCGGAATGGTTACGCCCTCCACAGCTCCTTGGAAATAGCCCTTCATATTATTAAAAATGATTACGGCGGCTGCGCCAGCCTTCTGTGCATGTTGCACCTTCTGAGAAAAGGTAAGGGCTCCCCTTTCCACAAGCACGACCTTGCCGCTTACATTCTTCATATCCGCTTGCTTCCCAAGACCCGCATACACCCACTCCGCGGCGCGGGACAAGCTCCATGCCGGCGATCCCTCCATCATATCAAGGCGCAGCTCTCTTCCTGCTATTTGTACATAAGGAACGCGCATAAGCGGAGAGGAGGCTCCGACCGCAATCGCTTTTGAAGCCGTGCCGGGAGAGCCCACCGTCCAGACACCAGGACCAGAGTTGCCGGAAGCGGTGACTGCTATGATTCCGTGCTCGACTGCTTTATTCAATGCAGTGCTTGTCGGCCAATCCGGACCGTTCACCTCGTTTCCAAGAGATAAATTCAGAACATCCACCTTGTCTTCTATTGCTTTTTCAATTGCCGCAAGCACCGTTTCAGTGGAACCCACACCGCTGGGGCCAAGCGCGCGGTACGCAATGATTTCCGCATCCGGTGCGACGCCTCGAAGCTTCCCGTTCGCCCCGATAATACCGGCGACGTGCGAACCGTGCAGCGTCGGTCCTACACTTCTGGACTCCATCGGGTCATGGTCGCCGTCCACCGTATCATAGCCGCCTTTATAATTGCGTCGCAAATCAGGATGCTCATAATCGATACCCGTATCGATGATTCCGACTTTGATTCCTCTTCCTGTCAGTCGGTTTCCGCTCCGGTCATAATAACCGCGCACCGTATCTCCGCCAATCAGCGGAACACTTTGATCCAAATCTGCTTTATAGGTAGAAATCGGCGTAACCCGCACAACGCCCGGGATTCGCTGCAGCTCGTGCAATTCTTTGCGGCGCCCCTTCACGCTCAAGCCATGCAGCGCCGTTTTATATACATGACGCACCGTAACGCCCGGGTAACGGCTGCGGATTTCTACTTCTATTGCAGCCAATCGCTCAGGTGCCACCTCGATAATTGCAATCTCCCATTCATTTTCATACTGCGGCGGAGCGGACGGATGCTCCGGAAACGTCGCGGCCTCCGCTTCTGATGCGAGCAGAAAACAAGATAGAATCAAAAGAATACGAATCATGTCTACTCCTCCTTATTCCTTTATCTTGTTCCCCGGGAAATTATTTCATGTATCAAAACAGACTATAATTTCCCACTCGTTAAACAAGGAAAAAACCTGATTGAGTTGAAATGCAGGTAGAGAAGAAATTAGAGGGTGCGCTACATTTGGAATACGTTTAATTCAGATCAAGCAATACTTAGCTCGTTAGAACGGAAGCAGAATTATATACAACTGAATAAAAAAAAGAAGAAGGGTTCCCCTTCTTCTCTCGGTCTTACTTCGTTCCGAATAAGCGATCCCCGGCATCGCCTAGTCCCGGCACGATGTAGCCGTGGTCATTTAATTTCTCGTCAAGCGCCGCCAAGTAGATGTCCACATCAGGATGGGCTTTTTGCACCGCTTCTACGCCCTCTGGTGCCGCACAAAGACACATTAATTTGATGTTTTTCGCGCCGCGCTTTTTCAAGGAGTTAATCGCTTCAACTGCAGATCCTCCTGTCGCAAGCATCGGATCGACTACGATGAAATCACGCTCTTCTACGTCAGTAGGAAGCTTTACGTAATATTCTACCGGCTGTAATGTTTCCGGATCGCGGTATAAGCCGACGTGGCCTACCTTAGCAGCCGGAATCAGTTTTAAAATACCGTCTACCATTCCTAATCCCGCACGCAAAATTGGGATGATACCCAGCTTTTTGCCGGCAATCACTTTTGTTTTTGCCATGCTTACAGGCGTTTCGATTTCAATCTCTTCTAATGGCAGGTCGCGCGTAATTTCAAAAGCCATTAAGCTCGCCACTTCGTCCACTAGCTCGCGAAACTCTTTTGTGCCCGTATTCTTATCACGAATATATGTAAGCTTGTGTTGAATTAAAGGATGATCAAATACGTAAAGTTTTCCCATGTGACACACTCTCCTTTGGACGTTTTTTGCACTATTTACGATTGTATAGAAAACCCGGAAAATATTCAAGGGCTGTGCCAAGTTTGACACAGCCCTTTCAAAAATTCTTATAGTCCAGGATACATAGGGAACTTTTCTGTTAATGCGTTTACGCGTTGTCTCGCTTCTTCAAGCGCCGCTTCATTGTCATGGTTCTTCAATGTATAAGCGATGATAGATGCGATTTCATCCATTTCTTCCACTCCGAAGCCGCGCGACGTCACAGCTGCTGTACCGATGCGGACTCCGCTTGTTACGAACGGGCTTGCCGGATCGAATGGAATTGTGTTTTTATTTGCCGTGATGCCTACTTCATCCAATACATGCTCTCCCACTTTACCTGTAAGGTTCAAGCTGCGAACATCAATCAAAATCAAGTGGTTGTCCGTTCCGCCGGAAACAAGCGTTACGCCTTCCTTCTGTAAGCCTTCTGCTAAACGCTTCGCATTGTTGATGACGTTTTGTGCATACGTTTTGAAGCTGTCTTGCAGCGCTTCGCCGAATGCTACTGCTTTTGCAGCGATAACGTGCATAAGCGGGCCGCCTTGAATGCCTGGGAAAATCGATTTGTCAATTTGCTTCGCAAACTCTTCTTTGCACAGAATCATACCGCCGCGAGGTCCGCGCAATGTTTTGTGAGTTGTTGTCGTCACGAAATCAGCGTAAGGAACTGGATTCGCATGAAGACCCGCCGCTACAAGACCAGCGATGTGTGCCATATCCACCATTAAATAAGCGCCCACTTCGTCTGCGATTTCACGGAACTTCTTGAAATCGATGGCACGAGGATACGCACTTGCACCTGCTACGATTAACTTAGGCTTGTGTTGTTTCGCTTTCTCAAGCACATCGTCATAATTAATATGATGTGTATCAGGGTCTACTCCGTACTCGATGAAGTTGTACTGCACACCGCTGAAGTTTACCGGGCTTCCGTGTGTTAAATGGCCGCCGTGGGATAAGTTCATACCGAGCACTGTATCACCTGTCTGAAGAACCGTGAAGTATACCGCCATGTTCGCTTGTGCACCGGAGTGAGGCTGCACATTCACGTGCTCCGCACCGAAAATTTCTTTAGCGCGGTCTCTTGCGATGTCTTCTACTACGTCTACATGCTCACAGCCGCCGTAGTAGCGCTTGCCTGGGTAGCCTTCAGCATACTTATTAGTCAAAACAGAGCCTTGAGCTTCCATTACCGCTTCACTTACAAAGTTTTCGGAAGCAATCAATTCGATTTTGGAACGCTGTCTTCCTAATTCCTCTTGAATTGATTGAAACACTTTTTCATCCTGCTGCTTTAAATGCTCCATGAAAATCCTCCTTTTTCTGAACGAATTATGCGCTTAACTTGTAATAATTCGGATTTTACACCAAAAATACGAATTATAGAGCGACAATTCATTTTAACATTCACGTTTTTTTCAACTTCATTCTAACATGACTTTGCACTGCATTGGAAGAAAAAATCACCAAGCTATTTCAAAATAGCTGTTTTTACAAAACGTCCAGCCGAACTGCCGAACTCATTCTGTAAATTTCTTTGCTGATCACGCCAAATCCCCCACTAATTTTACCCATTTATTCATCAATTAACCAAACACATCTAAAAAACAGCCCGAGGCTTGCCGCGAGCTGTCTGAATTGAACCATTTATTTTGATTTCGACTGCTTGATCAGCTGGTCTCGATTCATATTCCCTTCCATCTCTCTTGCGAACTCTTCATCCATCCGGTGGCTGGAGGCCGTTTTTCCGGCCCGGACATTGCCGCCGAATCTGTTCATGGAACCGCCTTGTTGATTCGTTTTGCCCATTACGTCACATCCTTTGCAAGTTGATGTTTTAGTATGGGGTAAGCGACCTTCCCAGCATCCGTTCCATATTGAGGGAAAATCGGTTTCTTGTGTCGTAACTATACATACAAAAAAGACCATCCTAAGATGGCCCCTACTGACAAGTAAACGATTCTTGCTTTTCAGCATATACCGCGCGAGCGCCGCCAATGAGCTTCGGACGTGTTTTTGCCATTGTTACATGCGCTTGACCGACTCTCTTAACGCTCGTACGCACCGGTACAGCTACGTGCTTTAAATGCATGCCGATGAATGTGTCGCCGATGTCCATGCCTGCATCTGCTTTGATGAACTCGACAACCGCTGGTTCTTTCATATTATAGTACGCATACGTAGGCAAAGCGCCGCCGGCTGAACGCACCGGAAGGACAGAAACAATTTCCCAGCCATGCTTCATAGCTATTTCTCTTTCTGTTACTAATGCACGATTTAAATGCTCGCAGCATTGAAAAACAAGAGAAACGCCAGTCTTCTCTTGAAATTGTTTCAGCTCGGTAAAAATGGCTTCTGCCACTTCCATCGTCCCGGACGTTCCGATTCGAGCCCCCATGACTTCGCTTGTGCTGCAGCCTACAACAAAAATATTTCCTTCTTTAAGAAGAGCTTGCTCCTGAAAATCTGACAGTGCCGTCTGTAGCTGCTCCCTTAATTGTTCTAACTCATCCATCACGATTCTTCCTTTCGCGGGGTTAGTTCAACAAATTATATCACGCTTGTTTCAGGCATTGAAATAAGAATTATACTCGTTTTTTCTAAAAAGAATGGGATCATTCTGCTTCGTATGTCTTAATTTTGCCTACGCGATTTTCGTGGCGTCCGCCTTCATACTCTGCCATTAACCAAATACGTGCAATGTCTCTTGCCAGGCCCGGTCCGATTACGCGTTCACCCATCGCAAGCATGTTGCTGTCGTTATGCTCGCGTGTTGCTTTCGCGCTGAATGTATCGTGAACCAACGCGCAGCGAATGCCTTTTACTTTGTTGGCCGCAATAGACATGCCGATGCCTGTCCCGCAAATTAAAATTCCTTTGTCCGCTTCGCCTTTTGCAACCATTTCTGCTGCCGGGAATGCAAAATCCGGATAATCGACAGAACCGGCTTCACACTCGCAGCCAAGGTCGATATGCTCGATTCCCATTTCTTCCAAAAGGCCGATAATTTCTTTGCGAATATTCATGCCGCCATGATCAGATGCCACTACTACTTTCATGTGTTTCCCCTCCAATTGTCTTAACCAATATTGTATTATACACGAAAGATGACATTTCGGATTATTTGTTTTTATGCTTTTTTATAAAACGCTGAATTAATTGCTCCATTTCATTAAGCGTAGCCTTATACACTTCAAGAGAGCCGCCAAACGGGTCCGAGATATCGCGGCTTCTGTCATCAGTCGCTTCATATAATGTGAACACCTTTTCCTGCATGTTCGGAAAATATTGCAGAATGAGCTGCTTATGGCTCCCGGTCATTGTCAATACGGCATCAGCCCATTCCAGCTGCTCTTCATGCAGCTGGGCTGCCGTATGATTAATCTGTATTCCTTTTTCTTCCAAAGCGCTTTTTGCATGCGCTGAGGCGTCGCTGCCAGCCGCTGCAAATACACCCGCTGATTTCACTTCAAAAGCTCCATCCCCATAATGACGCAACACCGCTTCTGCCATAGGGCTGCGGCATGTGTTTCCTGTACAGACAAATAGGATACGTTTCATAGGCGCTCCCTCCTTAGTTTACGCTCTTATCATCTCTTCAATCTTTATAATGTTTTCCTATCTTTATTCATTATTATAATACCTTAGCCTTATCATGTGAAAAAAAGCTGTCCGTTTTTTTTGCGGACAGCTTTTCATTAATCTATAACAGGAAACCAGCCAGTACGGTTGCTGAGTTCAGCACCGGAACGAAGTGCAATCGGCTGAAAGATTGCTTCGTATTTCAGATTCATCAATTCTCCTTACTCTGTAACTTTTAATTCTACATTCATGTTTCCTTTTGTTGCTTTAGAATACGGACAAACTTGGTGCGCTTCCTTCACAAGCTGTTCTGCTTCTTCTTTCGTTACGCCCGGTACCTTTACTTCCAATACAGCTTCCAATTGGAAACCGCCGTCAGTACCTTTGCCGATAGACACATGAGCTGTTACTTCTGTCGTACCGACTTTCACACGTTTTGTACGTGCTACAAGGTTCAATGCGCTGTCGAAGCATGCTGCGTAGCCGGCTGCAAATAATTGTTCAGGGTTTGTAGCGTCGCCGCCTGGACCGCCAAGTGCTTTTGGCATTTTCACATCTAAATCAATCACGCCGTCAGTAGATACGACCTTCCCGTTTCTTCCTCCTGTTGCTGTCACAGTTGCAGTATATAGATGCTCCATAGTTCAGTCTCCTTTTTCATTTTGATGGTGAATCGTTTGTAAAAGCTTCTGGCATTGCCTCAATAAATCGGCGAATTCTGTTTGAGAAACGCCGCTCTCTGACATTAACGTCTCGGGAATGCAATATGCTTGTTCTTTTAAAGCTGCGCCTTGCTCTGTAATTGCCACATATACCTTGCGTTCGTCTTCTGTGCAGCGCTCACGACGAACCAGTCCGTTTGCCTCCATACGCTTCAGCATTGGAGTAAGCGTGCCGGAATCAAGGAATAGCTCCTCCCCCAGCTCCTTCACCGTCCCCCGCTGTTTTTCCCACAACACGAGAAGCACAAGATATTGCGGATACGTAAGACCCATTTCTTCTAAATACGGACGATATAACCGCGTGATTTCTCGAGAGCACGCATATATCGAAAAGCAAAGCTGATTTTCAAGTTTCAATACATCATTTTTCTCCATAAACACAAATCCTTCATTAATTTAGTTGTGCACAATTAAATTTGACACAATCATAACAAACAATCTTCTTATCGTCAAATATTATGCCGAAAAGCGTAATCGGCTCGTTCAGGTGAAGAACCTCTGGTTCTGCACCTATATATAAATGATTTGTAATTTCGACATAGGAACTGCTATACAGAACAAAAGGCATCCTGATCCTGCACTCGCTTTCTCTCTCTTACCCTTGTATGGGGCAGGAAAAGGGGTTGACCGCTTCTATGCTCCGCCGGATGCTCTTTCCCACTATAAAAAGACGGTTTTTTTATTCAGTTGTATATAGCCGATGGAGCTGGACAGTTCTAAAACTTATCCTTCCCTATCTTTCAAAAATGAAAAACGCGCATTTCCCGTACACGAAATGCGCGTTTTTCTGATAGAGGTATATATCGTGAAGCCCTGTTCCCAAGTACAGCTCAATCTTAACATACAAATGTAAAAATTCACGCTTGTTTTTGTAAAGACTTTTCTATAAGCAGAACTTATTTTCCCAGCGTAACCGTCATAACAGTTGTTTGACCCTTTTGGGCTTGCGTATCGATATTTTTGTCAATTGCGCCGAATGCATCGCCGTTTGTAATAACCATTGGAGTAATGATACTTTTCGCTTTTTCTCCGATAAAGGCTAAATCAAATGTTAACAGCTTATCCCCTGCCTTCACTTCTTGTCCCGAAGCTACGTGAGCTTCAAAGCCTTCTCCGTTCAGGCTTACAGTTTCTAACCCAACGTGAATCAAAATTTCTAAACCGTTTTTAGATTTAATGCCTACCGCGTGCTTCGTATGGAACACCTGAACAATTTCCCCGTCTACAGGAGATACTACTATACCCTCCGTCGGGACAATTGCGATGCCGTCTCCCATCATGCGCTGTGCGAAAACCGGATCTGGTACTTCTTCAATATTCTTTACTTCTCCTGTCAGAGGAGCTACAATCGTTTCTTCTTTTTGTGCTTTAGAACCTAAACCGAATAATTTTTTAAACATTATATAAAATCCTCCTTTAAGCTCATACTTATATTGTAGTGTAGTCTTTTTTATTTTGCCGTTTTTCTGTCCAATTGTCTAGAAATCTTAACAACCCTGTTCCATTTGTATAGGATATGCAATTGTTAATAATTTCTCTTTATAATTTTTAATAAGTTACTTGACAAAAGTAAGTAATAATTTTATCATTACTTACGTAAGATAAGTTGATAATAATTTTTAAGGAGGAATTCATAATGGTGAATTTAGGTCTTTTACTTATTCGTTTAGTTGTAGGAATTACATTTATGGGACATGGCGCACAAAAATTATTCGGCTGGTTCGGCGGCTACGGCTTAAAAGGCACAGGCGGCTGGCTGGAGTCAATCGGAGTAAAACCAGGCGTATTTATGGCATTCTTGGCCGGTGCAGCTGAATTGCTTGGAGGGCTTCTTTTCGCAGCCGGTGTATTCACTTGGGCAGGTGCAGCATTGATTACCATTACTATGTTAGTCGCGATCTTCACAGTACACGGCAAAAACGGCTTCTGGGTGACACAAAACGGATATGAATATAACTTAATACTAATTGTAGTAGCGATTGGAGTTGCCTTAATCGGTCCTGGCGCTTACACTTTACTCTAATATATCTCGAATTCGAGACACTAGTCCTACAGGGGTGAAAAATGATGAAGAAAACAACAGGTATCCACCATATTACAGCAATTGTTGGCAATCCACAGGAAAATGTTGATTTTTATGCAGGAGTTTTAGGACTTCGCCTCGTAAAGAAAACAGTGAACTTTGATGATCCGGGTACGTATCACTTATACTTCGGAAACGAACAAGGCAGCCCGGGCACCATCATTACCTTCTTTCCGTGGCCGGACGCCTATCAAGGGCGGATCGGTTCCGGTCAGGTAGGCGTAACAACGTATGTTGTTCCTGTCGGTTCCCTTGCTTTCTGGGAAGAACGTTTAAACAAATTTCAGATTGAATTTACAAAGTACACACGCTTTGGCGAAACGTATTTGGAATTCGACGACCCGCACGGTCTGCATCTTGAAATTGTAGAGCGCGAAGAAGGGCAAGACAGCGAATGGTCCTTTGGGGGCGTCCCTGCCCAGCATGCGATTAAAGGCTTTGGCGGTGCGGTATTGCTTTCTGCCAATCCGCTTGAAACTATGAAAGTATTGACAGAAGTGATGGGACTTGAACGCATCGGCGAGGAAGACGATTTTGTCCGCTTCCGCGCAGCAGGCGACATGGGCAATATTATTGATGTGAAGAAAACCGCGATTCCCGGCCGTATGGGCGTTGGCACGGTGCACCATATCGCATGGCGCGCAGATGATTATGAGGATCATGAAGCTTGGAGAGAGCACGTCAGTCAGCATGGACAGCAAGTAACGCCTATCATCGACCGGCAATATTTCAATGCGATTTACTTCCGCGAGCCGGGTGCCATTCTGTTTGAAATCGCGACAGATCCGCCAGGGTTCCTTCATAACGAGCCGTTCGAGCAATTGGGTGAAAAGCTGCTGCTTCCGCCGTGGCTGGAACCGAAGCGTGCTGAGCTTGAAAGCATCCTGCTCCCGGCCGAAGTTCGCGTACTGGAGGTGGATAAATGATGCATCATCTCTTTCAAAAAGGTACAGATAATGCTGCACCGACCTTACTTTTACTGCACGGTACAGGCGGAACAGAGAACGACCTGTTGCCCCTCGCAGAAATCATTTCCCCGTCCTCCAACGTATTGAGCGTACGAGGAAATGTATTGGAACACGGCATGCCGCGCTTCTTCCGCCGCTTGGCGGAAGGCGTGTTCGATGAGGAAGACTTGGTGTTCCGCACGAAAGAATTGCACGGCTTCTTGGCGGAAGCCGCCGAGAAGTACGATTTTGACCGCAGCAATGTAGTCGCAATCGGCTACTCAAACGGCGCGAACATTGCCGGCAGTCTTTTATTCCATTACGAAAACGCATTAAAAGGTGCTATCCTTCACCATCCGATGGTGCCAAGACGAGGGATTCCCTTGCCGTTGTTGACCGGAACGCCTATCTTTATCAGCGCGGGCACAAATGATCCGATTTGCGCGCCGCAAGAAACGACTGACCTTGAAAAGCTTTTAAGCGAAGCCGGTGCCAGCGTACAGGTGCATTGGGAAAACTTCGGTCATCAGCTGACGCGCAGCGAGGTCGAAGCAGCGAAGCGCTGGTTTGAAGCGAATTTTTAACTATTAAGGAGGAAGAGACGTTGCTTTCTATCGATCCGAATACGCAAAGTGAACGAGACAATTATAAACTTCTGACCGGGAGCATCATTCCGCGCCCCGTCGCATTCGTTACAACACTTTCTAAAGAAGGCGTATTGAACGGCGCGCCGTTCAGCTACTTCAACATCGTTACAGCCAATCCCCCGATGATTTCCGTGTCTGTACAACGCCAGGCCGGCAATCAGAAGGACACCGCGCGAAATGCAATAGGGGCAGGAGAATTTGTCGTTCATATCTCAGACGAAACGTATGTGGAGGCCATCAATGAAACTGCAGCGCCGCTTCCTCCAAACGAAAGCGAAATCGAACTGGCGAAGCTGACACCAATCAAGAGCGAAGCCATCGCCGTACCGGGCGTCCAAGAAGCAAGCATCCGTATGGAATGCGTACTGGAGCGAGCCATTCCCTTAGGGGGCACCGAAGCGCAGCCAGCCTGCGACCTTTTGATTGGCAGAGTCGTCCGCTTTCATGTCGCAGAACGTTTATATGAAAAAGGACGCATTGATGCAGAAGGACTGCAGCCTGTGAGCCGCTTGGCCGGCAACAGCTACGCGAAGCTTGGAGAGCAGTTTGAGATTGTACGCCCGACATAAAGGAAAAGCGGCGCCGGCTCGTTCAGGGGCTGGACATGAAAGAAAGCACGGCGTTCTGCCGTGCTTTTTTTATATCCGCAAAAAAGAGCCGCCCCATCAAGGAGCGGCTTCCATTTGTTATGTTTCTGCCATAATATTCCAGCTAATCCCAAACGGATCCGTTACACGTCCGAACATCGCACCCCAAAACACGCGGTCGAACGGCATCAGCACCTCTCCGCCTCTTGATAAGCCTTCAAACGCTTTGCGGGCTTCTTCTTCTGACGCAAACTCTAAAGCCAAATCGATATTTCCATACTGTACAGGGCCAACAGAATCGGCCATAAAGGAAGGAGAGTTTTCCATGATTCGTGCACTTTCTGTTCTCAGCGCATATATCTGTTTCAGCGAAGCGCATTATGATTCTTACGAGGTAGGGAGAATTGTATGACATATTTAAAAGTGGAATTTAAGTGCTGGAAGATGGCATTCATCACTTACATACTCATAATAAGCACGTCTCTACAAGAAAAAAGGCTGCCTTTTCTCGCTCTTGTGACCGTGCTGTATTTCGTTGTATTTTGCATGATATCTATTCTTTTGAATGTTATGCAATATGATTCATCAAAAAAAGCAAGGAGCTGACTCCTTGCTTTTTCATATAGGAAACAATAGCTTCAACCCGAACCCCACCAATATGCTGCCTCCCAGCATTTCGCCGTATGTGCCGAGCACCTTTTTCGCGTGGCGCCCCATCAGCAAGCCCGACCATGTTAAAATGGCGCTGGTGAGACCGAAGATGACGAGGGTCGCCCATGTTCTGGCACCGTAAATGCCAAGGCTGAGCCCGACCGAGAAGCTGTCGAGGCTGACACTGAAAGCAAAGAGATATAAACCCAATCCGGACGGAGCCATGTTGCTGCCTTCTGATTTGAGCAATGAGGAATAAATAATATGAAAGCCGAGCCCCATCAACAGGATACCGCCCGCTGTTATGGCCATGGAGCCGAATTTTTCTGTTAATAAGCGTCCGATTAATATGCCTAAAAGCGGCATGATGACGTGAAAAGCCCCGATGGTAAGGCCTATGTAAAAGATTTGCCTTAGTCTAAGATGAACCATACCCATGCCAAGACTTACAGAAAAGGCATCGAGCCCTAAGGCAAATGCCATAATGGCGAGCGTCAGAAGCTCACCGATAAGATGTTGAATGTCCATGCTCCCCCTCCTTGGACTTGCTAATTAAAGATATGCACGTCCAAGGAAGGATAGAAGTGATTTTTGTACAGGTTCAGAATCTTTATTCTACAATGATTTGGTGCCCTGCTGCCTTGATGAGACGGTTCATGATAGCAATGCCGATGCCTTCTTTTGGGAAGGATTCGCTGTAAATGACATCCACGCCTGCTGCATCAAATGCGCGCAGCGCCTCATACAGCTTGGCAGCGACAGTAGCGGGTTCCGAGCGTTTACCGCACGAGAGCACAGCGTCCGCCTGATAGAAGGAGTGATTTTCTTCTGTTGTCAGCACACCGACTTTAAGCCCTTCTGCCTGTTTTTCTTTGGCGAGCTGCTGGATATAGCTTCGCGTACCTTCCACCACAGTAAGCGGCGCTTTCGGCGCATAATGTGTATACTTCATCCCAGGAGACTTCGGCTTCTCTGTTTCGTTTTCCAGCCCCGGATCTATCATCACCTGCCCGATTACTTCTTCCAGCTGTTCTTTCGTTACACCGCCCGGACGCAGAATTGTCGGGATGTCACTTGTACAATCCAACACCGTGGATTCTACTCCTACTCCTGTTGCCCCGCCGTCTACGATACCTGCAATTTTACCGTTCAAGTCCTCGTATACGTGAGATGCAAGCGTCGGGCTCGGACGGCCGGAACGATTGGCACTTGGCGCTGCAACAGAAACATTTGCCTGTGCGATTAACGCAAGAGCGACAGGATGGTCCGGCATACGTACCGCTACCGTTTCTAAGCCTGCCGTTACTTTTTCGGATACGCCGTCTTTTTTAGGAAGAACGAGCGTAAGAGGCCCCGGCCAAAAATGCTTGATCAGCTGCTGTGCAACAGGCGAAACCGCTGATACGAGATGATTCAACTGTTCAAGTTTTGCGATATGTACGATAAGCGGATTATCGTTCGGGCGCCCTTTCGCTTCAAAAATTTTGGCTACTGCTTCGTCGCTTGTGGCATCCGCACCGAGCCCATATACTGTTTCAGTCGGAAAGGCGATAACCTCTTTTTGCCGAAGCAAAACAGCCGCTTCCTCTATTTGTGGATAACTGTTTTTATTTTCAACATCTTTATCCACAACCCATAATTTTGTATTCATTCTTCTTCACGTCCTTATTCCATAAAAAATCCTTGATATATATAGTTTACTACGATGAAAACAAAAAACACAAACAAGGTTTATCCACAAAATGTGGATAAACCTCAAAATTCCGTGGATAACTTTGTTAATAGCTGATAATTCACACGAAAAGCGGAATTATCCGGTACAACTAAACAGAACAAACGCTTCCTGCTGTTTCATGCTTGTTTGAAAATGCTCCAAATCTTGAATTCCCTCAGGAACATTGTCTTTTTCCACAATTGTAAAACCGAACGTGTGGAAAAGCGGCAATGATCCTTTTTTGTTCGTAATTAAATACAATTTTTCTACACCTTGTTGCTGTATATAGATGAGAAATGCTTGAAAAAATCGTAAAAACTGCACCTTATCCACAGCAGGAGACAGCACAAGCGAGCGAAGCAGTCCATCGCTGCCGGCTTTTTCGTAGCCGATTGTCGCTTGAATCACTCCATTTTCATCTTCAAGAAGCATAAATTGTGGATAAATACGATCTACTTTCGTCCCGTTCACTTCAGCTTGTCCAAGAAAACGAATAAGCTTGTCTACATCCTGTTCCGTCGCAAAACGCATGGCGGACATCTCTCCCTTCTTGTATCCATGATATGAAAAGAGACGTCCGCTTAGAACTTATTTAGAAAATAAAGCGGCAACGACTTCTGCAAAGAAAAACTTTACCTTTACTTCTTCCTCTTCTTTTACTTCCTTCACTTCTACTTTTGCTTTCTTTTCCGCCGAGGTTGCTTCTAATTCCTTCATCAGCTTTTCTTCTTTAGCGATGCGTGCCGCTTCTTTTGCTTTTGCAACTGCTTTTTTCACCACAGGCTTTTCTTTTTTATCCACAATTCTTTCCACAGAAGGTGTTTCTTTTTTATCCACAATCTCTTCCGTAGATTTTTCTGGTTTTGTATTTTCTTTTTTAACCGTTTCTGCTTTCGCCACTTTTTCTTCCTTGCGAACCGCTGTGCCGCTTGAGAAGTCTAAAAAGCAAAGCGGAGGGAACAGCACGCACCACCAGTTTGCGCCTTCGCCTTTCCCAAGCGTTACTAACACTGCTTCGTACTCTCCTGCCGGATATAGAAAATTGCCGTACAGCTTTGTCGGAAATTTGATGTGCTTGCCAAACTCTACTTTATAGCTTTGCTTGCTTCCTTCTTCCTTTAACACTTGCGCTACGGTTTGTTCAAGCTCCGGGATGCGGCTCTGAATGATGAGGCGCGCATCGTCGATGGAAGTTAAATCCGCTACCCATGTATCAATTTGCGCTTTCACTTGATCACGCACCTTGCGCTTTAATGCTTGATCCTTCTCGGAATCGCTGTTTGCCAAAATGCGAAGGCGAATCGCCTCATTCGGAATGACCTTTGCTTCTGCTTTTGTATATCCAAAATGCGCTGTAAGCTGCGCGCCGATTACCAATAAAATTAAAAATGCGATAACTTGCTTTTTCATTCTCCCACACCGCCCCTTCAGTAAAACAGTGTAGGCATATTTTCTGTTTTCTAAACTAGCAATCTAGAAAATTGTTAAGAAAAGCGGAGCTATATACAACTGAATAAAAAAACCGTCTTTTTACAGTGGGGCGAGAGCATTCGGCGACGTGCGGAAGCGGTCAAACCCTTGCAGTGGTCCATGCAAGGGTAAACCATAGATAGGAAGAAAGCGCCAATGCCTCTATACACAGCACATTGAAATGTCGAAATCATAAATCATTCATATATAGACATACAGAAAAGCGAAGCTGGCTCGTTTCTTCAACGCTTCATCTCTCAAATTGCACCGTTTATTATCCAAAATGATGCATTTACTATCCGATTCGGACCATTTACTATCCAAATTCACACATCTACTATCCAAATTTCAATTTTATGACGAATCTATAAGTCAGTTATATATAGTATTAAAAAAAGAGCCCTTTGTTTCGCAAAGGGCATTTTACATCTGGGCGAATACCATGCGGTCCTTGCCGTTGATGTCAAAAACGATTTCTACGGCTGCATGAGGGAATGTTTCTTCAAGCATGGCTTTGATTGCCTCTCCTTGGCCTGCACCGTATTCAAATGCGACAATTGCTTTTTCCTTCAGCACTTGCGGCAATTCAATCATAAAGCGGCGGTAAAAGTCCAAGCCATCCTCTCCGCCCACCAATGCGCGTACAGGCTCATGCTCCTTTACGACCGGAGACAGACCTTCCCACTCTTCATATGGAATGTAAGGAGGATTGGACACAACAATATCAAGCTTCTTTCCGCTTTCAATAAACGGCTGCAGAAGATCTCCATGATAAAATGCAACACGAGCACCTAGCCTTTGTGCATTTTCTTTCGCCACTTCAATGGACTCCTGCGCGATATCTACAGTAGAAACAGAAAGATTTTCATTTTCCAGCGCCAAGGTAATCGCAATAGCGCCGCTTCCCGTTCCGATATCTGCAACCTCCAAGGCTTGCGAACCAAACTTATGGGATATGCGTTCAAGCACGCCAAGGATAAGCTCTTCTGTTTCCGGGCGAGGAATCAAAACCTCCCCATTGACGTGAAACGTCCGGCCGTAAAAGATTTCATAGCCGGTCATGTATTGAATCGGTACACCTTCGCCGTGACGTTCTACCATTTCACGAAAGGCAGCAGCCTGTTCTATGGTCAGTTCATCACGCATTCTCATGAGGAGCCCCGTTCTGTTTGTCTGCAGAATATGAAGAAGCAGCATATCTCCCGCATTTTCCTCGCGTCCTTTTTCCCGCAAAAAAGAAGAAGCCCATTTAAGGGCTTCGTACACGCGCATTATTCCGCGGCCTCCATCTTCTTCGCTTGATCCTCCATGATTAAAGCGTTGATGAATTCATCAAGCTTGCCTTGCAGAATTTGATCAAGCTTTTGAATCGTCAAGCCGATTCGATGGTCTGTCACACGGTTTTGCGGGAAGTTATACGTACGGATACGCTCGGAACGGTCGCCTGTTCCTACCGCTTGCTTACGGTTTTGATCATATTCCGCTTGCGCTTCCTGCTGGAACTTATCGTAAACGCGGGCACGTAATACTTTCATTGCTTTTTCTTTGTTTTTGATTTGGGACTTTTCGTCCTGGCATGATACAACAACGCCTGTCGGCATATGCGTCAAACGAACCGCAGACATCGTCGTGTTAACGCTTTGTCCGCCCGGGCCGCTGGATGCGAAAGTATCCACGCGAATATCCTTTTCATGAATATCCACTTCTACCTCTTCTGCTTCCGGCAATACCGCAACAGTCGCTGTAGATGTATGAATACGTCCGCCTGATTCTGTTTCCGGTACGCGCTGTACGCGGTGCGCTCCATTTTCGAACTTCATTTTGGAATATGCGCCTGTACCGTTAATCATAAAGATAATTTCTTTAAAGCCGCCAAGCCCTGTTGAGCTTGCCTCAATAACCTCAGATTTCCAGCCCTGCACTTCCGCGTAACGGCTGTACATGCGGTATAAGTCGCCTGCAAATAACGCTGCTTCGTCTCCGCCGGCAGCGCCGCGAATCTCAATGATAACGTTTTTGTCATCATTCGGATCCTTCGGAATCAATAATACCTTCAGGCGCTCGGAAAGATCTCGTTCTTGTGCTTCGAGCTCAGAGATCTCTTCCTTTACCATATCGCGCATATCTGCGTCCAATTTCTCTTCAAGCATTGCTTTTGCATCCTTCAATTGATCGCGTACAATTTTATACTCACGATATACTTGTACTGTCTCTTGAATATCGGACTGCTCCTTCGAATACTCACGAAGCTTCTTCGGATCATTTACTACAGCAGGATCGCTCAAAAGCTCGTTCAGTTTCTCGTAACGGTCTTCTACAGCCTGCAAACGATCTAACACGTCACTCACCTCAACATCCTAAGTCTTTAAATAGTATAGCTTGTGTAAAGAAGGAAAAGCAAGATGCAGCAGCGAAAGCCGCATCTTTTTCCCCCGTTTCCTTCTGTGAAAAAAACCCGCTTTTCCAGCGAGTTTTAATCCTGATTGCACTTTACTTCTCTCGGTACAATATGACAATGACGGCAGCGCGGTTCATACGATTCGGATGCGCCGACTAAAATAATCGGGTCATCAAAAGATGCCGGCTCTCCATCAATCAAGCGCTGCGTACGGCTTGCCGGCGCCCCGCATACTGAGCATACGGCTTGCAGCTTCGTTACGTGTTCGGCAATAGCCATAAGCTGAGGAACTTGTCCAAATGGTAGACCGCGAAAATCTTGGTCTAAACCGGCTGTAATCACTCGATAGCCGCGGTTTGCGAGGGTTTGCACCACTTCCACAATGTCCTCATCAAAAAATTGCACTTCATCTATTGCAATGACATCTAGTTCTTCTGTTACGCAATCCAATATTTCGGCTGAAGATGTAACCGGAACAGCCGTCACCTTTGCACCGTTATGGGATACTACATCTTCTTCACTGTATCGTTTATCAATACTGGGCTTGAACACAACTGCGTGTTGCTTCGCAAATTGCGTACGGCGCACGCGGCGAATCAGCTCTTCTGATTTACCAGAGAACATGCTGCCGCAAATGACCTCGACCCAGCCATTTCGGTTCATTAAGTACATAAAAAATGCCTCCTCGTTTTAAAAGCAAGAAGCGAAATCGTAAGAAAAAACCGTCCAATCCTTTTTAAATGGGCGTAGAGCACCTGCAGAATATATATACAAGTGAATAAAAAAACCGTCTTTTATAGTGGAGAGATCATCCGGCGACGTGCAGAAGCGGTCAAACCTTTGTAGTGGTTCATGCAAGGATAAAGAGAGAAGAAGTATACCATACTCCCTTTTGGTTGCACATAGCACATGAAAATGTCGAAATGATCATTCACTCATATATAGTAACGGTTAAACCCGCTCCTCTGTGTCTTTTTACTAAGCACATAGGCTTGTGCATACTGCGAATAAAAGGAATGGAAAGAGCGCGGAATTTTATAAATTTTTTTCAAAAAAAAAAAAAGCAGGCAAGCTCTGCTTGCCTGCTTTATTTCCATTATATCATTAGGAACGTAGCTATTACTTAATGCCGTATTTTTTGTTGAAACGATCAACACGTCCATCCGCAGTAGCGAATTTCTGACGTCCTGTGTAGAATGGGTGAGAATCGGAGCTGATCTCCACTTTAAGCAGCGGATAAGTGTTGCCGTCTTCCCATTCGATTGTTTCTGCAGAATACTTAGTAGATCCGCTTAAGAACTTGAATCCTGTGTTAGTATCCATGAAAACAACCTTCTTATAATCTGGATGAATTCCTTGTTTCATTCTTTTCATCTCCTTCCGCCCTGAATCATTTTAGAAACAGAGTTTTTCATCAAATGCTATAGCAGCATAGTCTAACGATGAAACACACATGATGAAATTATAACAAGGTAGGATGCATTTTGCAACTACCTATTTTTAGCATTATTTACTTTTCTTTTTCGTTTATTTTTTGTGCTGGAATCGGCTCCGCTTTTCTTGGTGTCCAGCTCCTCCGGCTAGGTGCTGCCACCATAAGATGAAACTTCATCCGTGGAGATGATTTTTCCTCCACGGATGTTAGTTGAATCAATCGGGCTCTTAGCGTCCGTTTGTTCATCTTGTCTAAGCAATCCTGTTACGGACGCTTAGAGCGGGATAAAGGCAAAAAGCGCCTTTTTGGGGAGAGAACCTCTGGTTCTGCACCTGAACGAGCCGGCTCCGCTTTTCTTCATGTCCAGCTCCGCCGGCTAGCTCCTCCTGTCAGAGAACCTCCCCCCATAAAGGCAAAAAGCGCCTTTTTGGGGAGAGAACCTCTGCCTTCCGGAGCTGAACGAGCCGGCTCCGCTTTTCTTTATTTCATCGTGACTACGCCTTTTTGCTCTTGGGTAATCATTTGGAAAAATTCTTCGTTTGATTTTGTATTGCGCAGCGTACGCAGCAGACGGTCTGTGAAGTCCGGCGTATCTGTCATTGTTTTGCGGATGACCCAAAGCTTGTCTAAGTGCTCTTTTGGGATCAGCAAATCTTCTTTGCGCGTACCGGAGCGGCGAATGTCAATTGCCGGGAAGATACGGCGCTCTGCTAAGGAGCGGTCTAAATGAAGCTCCATGTTGCCTGTTCCTTTGAACTCTTCGTAGATTACATCATCCATACGGGAGCCTGTATCTACAAGAGCGGTTGCTAAAATCGTTAAGCTGCCGCCTTCTTCAATGTTGCGGGCCGCACCGAAGAAGCGCTTCGGACGGTGGAAGGCAGCAGGGTCGATACCGCCGGACAAGGTGCGTCCGCTCGGCGGAATCACAAGGTTATACGCACGCGCCAAACGTGTAATGCTGTCCATAAGAATGATAACGTCCTTCTTATGCTCTACAAGGCGCATAGCGCGTTCGAGCACAAGCTCCGCTACTTTGATATGGTTCTCAGGCACTTCATCGAATGTAGAGCTTACTACGTCTCCTGCGACGGAGCGTTCGATGTCTGTCACTTCTTCCGGGCGCTCATCAATTAAAAGCACGATCAATTCCGCTTCCGGATGATTCGTTGTAATGCTGTGCGCGATTTCTTTTAACAGCATCGTTTTACCCGCTTTTGGCGGCGCTACGATAAGACCGCGCTGTCCAAAGCCGACCGGCGCAACTAAATCCATAATGCGAGTGGATAGGTTTTTAGGCTCGGTCTCGAGCTTCATTTGACGATCCGGATATAGTGGTGTTAATGCTGGAAAATGCACGCGTTCTTTCGCGGACTCCGGATTGTCTCCATTCACTGCCTCTACCTGTAACAGTCCAAAATAACGCTCGTTCTCTTTTGGAGGACGTACTTTTCCTGATACTTTGTCTCCATTTCTCAAGTCAAATCGGCGAATTTGCGATGCGGAAATATAAATGTCTTCCGAACTTGGGGAGTAGTTGATTGGGCGCAAGAATCCAAATCCTTCAGATTGGATGATTTCAAGAACGCCTTCCATGAAGAAAAATCCTTCTTTCTCTGCTTGTGCTTTCAAAATAGCAAAAACCAATTCTTTTTTTGTCAATTTGCTGTAATAGGAAATTTTAAACTCTTTCGCATGTTCATACAGCTCTTTTAATTTCATATTTTCTAATGTAGAAATTGTTAAACTCATTGGGACACCACGCTTTAATTTATTCTCTTTTTTTTATGGATAGAAAGGAAAAAACGGAAGGTATTATGAAAGAGTGAGTACATGTAGAATAATATTCACTATTGTAACCTCTTTTTCCACATTTAATCAATCACTGTTTGCGTAAATCCTGCTGTTAATGTGAAAATATATGATGATTGTTTGAATAGGAGTGCAGAACATATATAAGAAGGAGCGAAGGCAAAACGCCTTCGCCTATTCTATTATTTCATCACTAGATTTGGTTTCTTATGCAAGCTGTGACGGCCATCGATGAAACGAACCGTTCCTGATTTCGCTCTCATAACAACTGATTGCGTTGTGCCGACTGTGCCTTTGAATTGTACGCCGCGCAGAAGCTCGCCATCTGTTACGCCCGTTGCTGCAAAAATCGCATCATCGCCGCGCACTAAATCTTCCATGCGAAGAATTCTGTTTACATCGTCAATTCCCATAGCTTTGCATCGGTTCAATTCCTCTTCGTTTTGCGGAAGAAGTTTACCTTGCAGCTCTCCTCCAAGGCATTTCAGCGCTACGGCAGACAATACGCCCTCCGGCGCACCGCCGGAACCGAACAAGATATCTACACCGGTATGGTCGAAAGCTGTGTTGATAGCGCCTGCTACATCGCCATCGTTAATAAGCTTAATGCGCGCGCCGGCTTTTCTGATTTCTTCAATGATATGAGCATGGCGCGGACGGTTCAATATAGTAGCAACAACATCTTCTATATCTTTTCCTTTTGCTTTTGCTACCGCACGGAGATTGTCAAGAATCGATGCATTGATGTCCACCATTCCTACAGCTTCCGGACCGACTGCAATTTTGTCCATATACATATCAGGGGCATGAAGCAGGTTGCCATGGTCTGCCACGGCCAAGACCGCAAGAGCATTCCAGCCGCCTGATGAGACGATATTTGTTCCTTCAAGCGGATCGACCGCCACGTCAACGCGCGGACCGTATCCTGTTCCAAGCTTTTCTCCAATGTACAGCATCGGAGCTTCATCCATCTCGCCCTCGCCGATTACTACAGTTCCCTTCATCGGAATCGTATCAAACACATCGCGCATAGCTGATGTTGCCGCCTCATCTGCTTCATCCTTTTTGCCGCGCCCCATCCAGCGCGCAGACGATAAAGCCGCCGCTTCTGTTACACGAACCAGTTCCATAGATAAACTTCTCTCCATAATAATACCTCTCCTTCTTCTGTAAATTACGAGCTTTGTATTTGTTCGATTTCTTTCTGGGTAAGCTTTTCCCGCCAAATACGCGCGCCGAGACCGCGCAGCTTTTCTTCTAAATCTTCATATCCTCTATCAATATGTTCCAAGCCAGTTACCTCGGTCGTTCCTTGTGCCATGAGTCCTGCAATGACGAGCGCTGCACCGGCACGAAGGTCGCTTGCCTTTACTTTCGCACCGTTCAGTTCAATAGGACCCGTTACAATAGCAGAACGGCCTTCTACCTTAACATTTGCATTCATGCGTCTCAGCTCATCAATGTGCTTAAAACGCGCACCATAAATGGTATCTGTCACTACCCCTGTCCCATTCGCTTTTGTCAAAAGCGATGTGAACGGCTGCTGCAGATCCGTTGCAAAGCCGGGATGCACGAGCGTTTTCACATCTACAGTCTTCAAGTTGCTGCCGCCTGTCACTACCATTTGGTCATCGTTCGTTTCAATTTGCACGCCCATCTCACGAAGCTTCGCCGTTACAGATTCCAAGTGCTGCGGGATTACATTATCAATGGTAATCTTTTCCCCTGCCGCAGCCGCTAAAATCATGTACGTTCCTGCTTCAATGCGATCTGGAATAATAGAGTGATAACAGCCCTTCAGGGAGTCTACGCCATCGATGCGGATCACGTCCGTACCGGCGCCTTTAATACGCGCGCCCATACTCGAAAGCAGTGTTGCCACATCAATAATTTCCGGCTCCTTCGCCGCATTCTCAATGACGGTCCTTCCTTTTGCACGTACAGCTGCAAGCATGATGTTGATCGTCGCTCCTACGCTTACAACATCCAAATAAATGCGTGCGCCGCGCAGCTCATCTGCCCGTAAATAAATGGCGCCTTGTTCATTTGTGACGTGCGCACCGAGCGCCTCAAATCCTTTTATATGCTGATCAATTGGGCGCGGTCCTAAATGACAGCCGCCCGGGAGACCGATAACCGCTTTTTTAAACCGGCCCAGCATCGCGCCCATTAAATAATAAGAAGCCCGCAATTTCTTTACTTTCCCGTTAGGCAAAGGCATGTCGACCATTCTGGAAGGATCAATTGTCATTTCTTGCTCTTGATACGTAACAGCTCCGCCGATTTCCTCCAGCAAATCTCCCAGTATACCTACATCTGAAATATTGGGAATACCGCCGATAGTAACGGGAGTTTCTGCAAGAATCGTTGCAGGAATTAAAGCAACAGCGCTGTTTTTCGCACCGCTGATGCGAACAGATCCGCTTAGAGGTTTACCGCCTTCAATGAGTAACTTTTCCATCTCGCGTCCCCTTTCCAGCACCATCCTATCGATTGTTCCAGTCTTGCAAGAACTGCTCAATTCCTTTATCTGTTAATGGGTGCTTCATTAATTGTCCGAATACTTTGTACGGAATCGTTGCAATATGAGCGCCGCGAAGTGCTGCTTCTGTTACATGAACAGGATGGCGAACGGATGCTGCGATGATTTCTGTTTTAATGTCGTGCTGAAGGAAGATAGCAGAAATTGTTTCAACCAATTCTAATCCGTCTTGACCGATATCGTCTAAACGTCCAAGAAAAGGAGATACGTATGTAGCTCCCGCACGAGCTGCAAGCAATGCTTGGTTTGCGTTAAAAATCAATGTTACATTTGTTTTAATTCCAAGGTCGCTGAATGCCTTAACTGCTTTTAAACCATCCTCCGTCATCGGAACCTTAACCGTAATATTTGGTGCGATTGCCGCAAGCTCTTTTCCTTCTTCAATCATTTCTTCTGCGTTTAATGCAATAACCTCTGCACTTACAGAGCCTTTTACTTCCGCCGTAATTTCACGCAGACGGTCATGGAATGATACGCCCTTTTCTTTTGCTACTAGGCTCGGGTTTGTCGTAACCCCCGCAATAATTCCCATGCTGTTGATTTCTTTAATTTCTTCAAGATTTGCCGTATCAATGAAAAATTTCATTTTATAAGCCTCCTTGTTTGAATTTCAACTGATTTTTTCCGCTTTTTCCACAGTATAGCCAACTTTTTGCGAACCTTGTCTATTTTTGTAAGCTGATGCCGCTTTCATTATACAACGAAAGGAAACCGCCTAAAAGACTAGACGGTTTCCAAAATGTATAATTTCTGTAAAAAATCATACAATTGATGAAGGTTCCGCTTATTCAGCTTTACCGTTGGAACCGAACTCGCGCATTTTGCCGACTACTGTCGCTTTAATCGCATCGCGTCCTGGTCCAATATATTTACGTGGGTCATACACTTCTTTGTTTGTATTCAACACTTCGCGAACTGCTTGTGTAAATGCAATTTGATTTTCAGTGTTTACGTTAATTTTGGATGTACCCAAAGAAATAGAGCGCTCGATATCTTTTGTCGGGATACCAGTGCCGCCGTGCAATACTAATGGTACGCCAGTTAAGTCACGAACTTGTTCCATTTCTTTAAAGCCTAGGTTTGGTTCACCTTTGTAAGGACCATGAACAGAGCCTAATGCTGGAGCTAAGCAGTCGATGCCAGTACGTTTCACAAGCTCAGCGCACTCGTTTGGATCTGCGTAAATTACGCCTTCAGCTACTACATCGTCCTCTTGTCCGCCAACTGTTCCTAATTCTGCTTCTACAGACACGTTACGAGCATGTGCATACTCTACTACTTTTAAAGTAGTTTCTACGTTCTCTTCGAAAGGATGATGAGAAGCGTCAATCATAACAGATGTGAAACCCGCCTCGATTGCTTCTTTACATTTGTCGAAGCTGGAGCCGTGGTCTAAGTGAATTGCCACTGGAACTGTAATTTTCATATCTTCCATTAAACCTTTAACCATCATAACTGTAGTCTTGAAGCCGCCCATATGACGAGCTGCACCTTCAGACACACCAAGGATAACTGGAGACTTCTCTTGTTCAGCAGCTGCTAAGATTGCTTGCGTCCACTCTAGGTTATTGATGTTGAACTGTCCAACTGCGTACTTACCTTCTAATGCTTTGTTCAGCATTTCTTTCATGGAAACTAAAGGCATAGTGAATCCTCCTAAAACATTTTTTGCATCCGATAAATTCCCGTATAGTTTCAACTAAATACAAAAAATTATGTGTCGAATCGTACCGGACTTTCTTCTACACTCCATAGGATACCAACTTGTCTTAGAAAACTCAACTGAATTCACCTGCCGCAACCCTTATGGAAACGCTTTCTCTAAATATTTTTTGTAAAATTTTTACGCTAGGCGTTTACAGCGATCTCTTGGCGCACTATTGTTCGCATTTCGTCGATATCAAACGGTTTGGCAAAATGCATAATCGCTCCAAGGTCTTTTGCTTCTTGAATCATATCAAGCTCACCGTATGCTGTCATTAAAATGACTTTAATATCTTGGTCAATTTCTTTAATGCGTTTTAAAATCTCAATGCCGTCCATTCCCGGGATTTTCATATCCAAAATGACGAGATCAGGCTTGTCCTTCAGCACGATATCAATTGCTTGAAAACCGTTTGCCGCTTGAAATGTCCGATAGCCCTCTTTTTGAAATACTTCATTTAGTAAGATACGAATGCCGTACTGATCATCTACGATCAAAATCTTCTCGTCCATTCTCCCCCAGCCTTTCTATCAATAAAATGTAATTTTCCCTAATATTTTTCCTCAAAACTACTTCTATGCATTACAAATGTTTTCCTGCTTCTTCCTTATTGTATATCTTCTTATTTTTATGCGCTACCTTCTGATTTTAGATTTTAAGTAAAATCTTATATAATATTACGAGACGTATGGAAGGGAGCAACGAACGTGCTGAAAATTTTTTCCACACAGCTGAGCGGCTATTTCAAGCGCATCGCAGAACAAGAAGAAATGAACATAGAGGACAGCGCCCGTCTTCTCGCGCAGGCGCTTGTAGGAGACGGCCATATTTATATGTACGGCGTGAAGGAGATGCAGGGCGTTGTGCTTGAAGCGTTATACGGCGCAGAGCCATTGCAGAGAGCGAAGCAGTTGAAGCGAGAAGCCATAGAAGAAGTAACACCGGCTGACCGGGTCATCCTCATCAGCCGCTTTTCCACAGACGAAGAAGCGATCCTGCTTGCGAAGGAATTGCAGACACAAGGACATGCGGTGGTCGGCATTTCGGCCGTAAAAGAAGGAGAAGAATCCTTAGAGCAATTTACAGATGCTCATATTGATACAAAGCTCCTAAAAGCTTTAATTCCGGATGAAGACGGCACACGCTACGGCTTTCCGAGCGGCATGACCGCTTTGTTTGCCTATTATGGGCTGAAGTTTACCGCTCAGGAAATTCTAGCTGAATATTAAAAAACGCTGAGCACGGGAGAGAAACCCGTGCTCAATTGTTTTATATACAAGTGAATAAAAAACCGTCTTTTATAGTGGGGAGAGAGCATCCGGCGACGTGCAGAAGCGGTCAAACCTTTGTAGCGGTTCATGCAAGGGTAAACCAGAAAGAAGAAGCATACAGGTTGATTCGTTTGTTTATCGTATACTACGAGCAGCATGGCTTGTAAACAAAGGAAAGTATTGCCGCGAAATTTTATAATTTTTATCGTAAACAAAAAGCAGCTCTTTTATATAAGAGCTGCTTTTTCAAAAGGTACGAAATGATAAAATTTAGGTTTGTCTAGCTGCGCCTGAACGAGCCGGCTTCGCTTTTCTTGTTGTCTAGCTCCGCCGGCTAGCTCTTCCTGTCAGAGAACCTTCCCCCATTAAGGCAAAAAGCGCCTTTATGAGGGAAGAACCTCTGCCTTCCGGAGCTGAACGAGCCGGCTTCGCTTTTCTTAATTATTTATTTTCTTTATTAATGATAGTCGCATGCACGAAGTCACGGAACAACGGCTGCGGTCTTGTCGGACGGGATACGAATTCCGGGTGGAACTGAGACGCAACGAACCAAGGGTGGTTCTTCAATTCAATAATTTCCACTAAACGGCCATCAGGGCTTGTTCCGGAGAATAAGAATCCTGCCTTTTCCATATCTTGGCGGAATTGATTGTTAAACTCGTAGCGATGACGATGGCGCTCATATACTACAGGCTCGCCGTAAGCATGATATGCTTTTGTTTCTTCCGCAAGCTTGCATGGATATAAGCCAAGGCGAAGCGTACCGCCCAAGTCTTCTACATCCTTTTGCTCCGGTAAAAGGTCGATAATCGGATATTTTGTATCCGGATTAATTTCAGAGGAGTTCGCTCCTTCTAATCCCAATACGTTGCGTGCAAATTCAATGGATGCCAATTGCATGCCTAAGCAAATGCCAAGGAACGGAACATGATTTTCACGTGCGTATTGTGTCGCTGCAATTTTTCCTTCTACGCCGCGATCACCAAAGCCGCCTGGTACAAGGATGCCGTCTACATCGCCTACTAACTCCTTCACGTTTTCAGGTGTTACATGCTCAGCATTGACCCATTTGATTTCAACGTCTGCATCGAACGTATAACCTGCATGACGAAGTGCTTCTACCACGGAAATGTATGCATCTTGAAGCTCAACATATTTTCCTACTAAAGCAATTTTCGTTTTCTTGGACAGATTGCGCACTTTTTGTACCAATGCTTTCCACTCTTCCATATCAGCAGGCGTGCAATCCAATTTCAAATGCTCGCATACGATTTGGTCCATTTTTTGCTCTTGCAGAGATAATGGCACTGCATATAGTGTATCTGCATCACGAGCCTCAATAACTGCCTTCGGATCGATATCACAGAATAACGCAAGCTTGTCCTTCATATCTTGTGAAACAGGCAATTCTGTACGAACTACGATAATGTTTGGCTGAATGCCTAAGCTGCGAAGCTCTTTCACGCTGTGCTGCGTCGGCTTCGTTTTCATTTCGCCTGCTGCTTTAATGTAAGGAATTAACGTACAGTGAATGTACATAACGTTGTCGCGACCGATATCGCTCTTAATTTGACGAATCGCTTCAAGGAAAGGAAGAGATTCAATATCCCCTACTGTTCCGCCGATTTCCGTAATAATAACATCCGCGTTTGTCTCGCGCCCTGCACGGAATACGCGCTCTTTAATCTCATTCGTAATGTGCGGAATAACCTGTACAGTTCCGCCTAAGTAGTCACCGCGGCGCTCTTTTTGCAGGACAGACGAGTATACTTTACCAGTCGTTACGTTGCTGTACTTGTTTAAGTTAATGTCGATGAAACGCTCATAGTGACCAAGGTCAAGATCTGTTTCTGCACCGTCATCTGTTACGAATACTTCTCCGTGCTGATACGGGCTCATTGTTCCCGGGTCTACGTTGATATACGGATCAAATTTTTGAATCGTTACGTTCATTCCGCGATTTTTTAATAATCTCCCTAAAGATGCTGCTGTGATGCCCTTTCCTAAAGACGATACAACACCGCCTGTTACGAAAATATACTTAGTCATGAAAATTCTCCCTTCGGTCGTTTTGTTTCCGCTCCAATAATCCGCGGCATTCTGCTAGAGAAGCTCGAACGGACGCTAAGAGCCTATATAAAACGTTGCTGTTTGCAACGTATGTAAGGAGCAGCCCATATGTTTTATTGTTAGACTTTTTTGCATTTCTAAACAAAAAAAGAAAATAGCCCCCTAAACTATGATAGGGAGCTATTTTCTTTTTATATAAAACGTAATTGTTATCCTTTTTTAAAGAGCCCAAAAATGATTCTACATAGACTCTATAGAAAAGTCAAGGCTTATAGTTCATCCTCTTCTTCGACTTCATCGTATTCCGCTTCATCTTCGTCCACGAAATCCTCGTCATCGTCTAGCTCTTCCAACTCTTCTTCATCCAGAAGCTCGTCGTCTTCCAACTCTTCTTCATCTAACTCATCTTCATCTAATTCATCTACATCTACATCTTCATCTAACTCATCGTATTCTTCATCTTCCGCTACGAACTCATCAAATTCTTCTTCATCCTGTTTGCGCTTCTTCTTAGGTTTTGCTTGAGGCAGTATTTCCTCATCAATTTGTTCGTACGGATACCAGCTGCGCAGTCCCCAACGATTTTCCCCAATACTAATGAAGCGCCCGTCGATGTTCAGATCTGTATAAAATTGAGCCAGTCTTGTCGCTACCTCGTCTTGGGATAAGCTAAGCGTTCCGGAGATTTCCTGTACAAGTTCCGCAAACGCGATTGCTTGCCTTTTCCCTTCCATAATGGAGTAAGCAAGCTCGATCATGGACATTTCTTTTAACTCTTCTGGTGAATATTGCTCTAAATTCACGGGCGAGGCACTTCCTTTCTCTCAAAATAATCCTCTATTATTATAAGGCCTGTACAAAAAAATACATACTATTCATTATAAACAATTCATCATGAATTATGCTACAAAAAAAGGGGGAATTGAACTATCCACTAAAGTGAAAGGTTTGAGGAATTTGTATCTCTTGTTTCTTATTTGGAAAAAACCCCAATGACAAGCCCGTGCTGACGTATGAATTTTACTTCATTTTCTTAACCACACGCCCCCACTTCCATCTATTTCCACAAAATTAATTTTAGCACAAACATTTGTTATTAACATCCCCAGAAACACAATATGTAAGAATAAAACGCCCTAACACACGGGAGTCATGTGTTAGGGCGCAGTTAATCAAATATGACTTCCCTACATGTTGCGGCGATACTGGCCGCCTACTTCGTATAATGCTCTTGTAATTTGGCCGAGACTCGCTGCTTTGACCGTTTCCATAAGCTCCGCAAAGATATTTCCGCCAGAAATGGCAGTCTGCTGGAGGCGCTTCAGTGCCTCTTCTGTCTTACCTTTATGCGCATCCTGGAATGCTTGTAAATTAATAATCTGCGTTTCTTTCTCTTCGTAGGAAGCACGGGCGATTTCCATATTGTTGACCTCTTCCTCGGATGCCGGGTTCGGGTTTAAATATGTGTTTACTCCGATAATCGGCAGCTCGCCTGTATGCTTTTGCATTTCATAATGCATGGATTCATCTTGAATTTTTCCGCGCTGGTATTGTGTTTCCATCGCACCAAGCACACCGCCGCGATCATTCATGCGATCGAACTCCTGTAATACCATTTCTTCTACAAGATCTGTTAATTCCTCAATAATGAAGGAACCTTGCAGCGGATTTTCATTCTTCGTTAAGCCATGCTCTTTTGTAATAATCAACTGAATTGCCATGGCACGGCGTACGGATTCCTCAGTCGGTGTTGTAATTGCCTCATCATAAGCGTTCGTATGAAGAGAGTTACAGTTATCATGAAGAGCCATAAGCGCTTGCAGTGTTGTACGAATATCATTGAATGCGATTTCCTGCGCATGCAAGGAGCGTCCGGATGTTTGCACGTGGTACTTCAGCTTTTGGCTGCGATCATTCGCTCCGTACTTTTCCTTCATCACAATAGACCAAATGCGTCTTGCTACGCGTCCGATTACGGAGTACTCCGCATCCAAGCCGTTGCTGAAGAAGAAGGATAGGTTCGGTGCAAAATCATCGATGTTCATGCCGCGGCTCAAGTAGTACTCTACATACGTAAATCCGTTCGCAAGCGTGAAAGCAAGCTGAGAAATCGGATTCGCTCCCGCTTCGGCAATGTGATAGCCGGAAATGGATACAGAATAATAATTTCTTACTTTACTTTGGATAAAGTACGCCTGAATATCACCCATTAAACGCAACGCAAATTCCGTAGAGAAGATGCACGTGTTTTGTCCTTGATCTTCTTTTAAAATATCCGCCTGTACTGTTCCGCGTACTGTTTGTAATGTTTTCGCTGTTACTTGCTCATATTCTTCTGCTGTCAGCGTACGACCTAGCTCTTTTTCAGTCTTTTCAACCTGCTGCGCAATTGCCGTGTTCATGAACATCGCCAGGATGATTGGTGCCGGACCGTTAATTGTCATGGATACGGATGTAGAAGGAGAACATAGGTCAAAGCCGCCGTACAGCTTTTTCATGTCATCGAGCGTACATACGTTTACGCCGCTCTCGCCGATTTTTCCGAAAATGTCCGGGCGGTAGGACGGATCTTCCCCGTATAAAGTTACGGAGTCGAACGCTGTGCTTAAGCGCTTCGCATGATCATCTTTACATAGGTAATGGAAGCGGCGGTTCGTGCGCTCCGGTGTTCCTTCTCCTGCAAACTGGCGCTTCGGATCTTCGTCGGAACGCTTGAACGGGAATACGCCGGCAGTATACGGGAATTGTCCAGGTACGTTTTCTTTGCGCACCCAGCGCAGAATTTCGCCGTAGTTGCTGTACTTTGGAAGCATAACCTTCGGAATTTCCGTACCGGACAGCGTTTTTGTTTTCAGCTGTGTGCGGATCTCCTTGTCACGAATCTTTGTGACAAACTCATCGGCAGCATATTGTTCTTTTACTGTATCCCACGTATCAAGAATCAGCTTCGCTTGCGGAGACAGGACATTTCCGTAGCTGCGTTTAACTGATTCTAACGTTTCGATAGCCTGTAAATCCGCTCCTTGCTCTTTGATTGCTTCTACTGCACCTTCAATTTGGAAAAGACGCTCTGCTGTTTTTGCTTGCTGCTCTGTACTTTTGTGATAGCTGCGTACCGCATCGGAGATTTCACGCAAATAATAGCGACGGTCATTCGGGATGATTACATGCTGCTTCTCGACTTTCCCTGCCTTAATCGTTTGCGGCTCCAGGTTCTTTTGTGCCTTTTGATTCATTAATTCTACTAATTTCAAGAACACAGTGTTTGTGCCGGCATCATTGAACTGGCTTGCAATTGTGCCGTATACAGGCATTTCTTCAAGCGGCAGCTCAAATAGCATATGACTGCGCTGATATTGCTTTTGCACTTGGCGAAGCGCATCTTCAGAGCCTTTGCGCTCAAACTTATTGATGACGATCAGGTCAGCGTAATCAATCATATCAATCTTTTCAAGCTGTGTCGGCGCACCGAATTCGCTCGTCATGACATACATACTCATGTCGCTGTACTCTGTAATGCCGGCATCACCTTGCCCGATTCCGCTCGTTTCCACGATAATTAAGTCAAAGCCTGCCGCTTTTACAACTGTAATTGCATCTTGAATCGCAAGAGACAGCTCGGAGCGTGATTCACGCGTCGCCAGGCTTCGCATGTACACGCGCGGAGAATTAATTGCGTTCATGCGGATGCGGTCTCCAAGCAATGCGCCCCCCGTTTTTTGCTTTGTCGGATCGATGGAAATGACCGCAATTTTCATTTCTTTGAATTCATGCAAGAAACGGCGAATAATCTCATCTGTTAAAGAGCTTTTTCCGGCGCCGCCTGTTCCCGTAATGCCAAGAACCAGCGCAACTTCCTTTACGCGATCAGAAAGAGACTTAAAAATCTCGTTTCCTTTGCCGATACTTTGCTCCGCAAGCGTAATCAGCTTTGCGATTGTGTTTGTATCGAGCTGCTCTGTTTTTTCAAGCTCCTTCGTTAAGTCTCCTGCCGTCGGGAAATCGCATTCCTTCAGCATTTCATTAATCATGCCCTGCAACCCCAAACGGCGCCCGTCTTCCGGAGAGAAGACTTTCGCAATGCCGTATTCATGCAGCTCATCGATTTCACGAGGAATGATAACGCCGCCCCCGCCGCCGTAAATGCGGATATGATCAGCACCTTTTTCTTTTAATAAATCGCACATATATTTAAAGTACTCTACGTGACCGCCTTGGTAGGAGGATATCGCAATCCCTTGCACATCCTCTTGAATTGCTGCATTTACGATTTCTTCCACGGAACGGTTATGCCCGAGGTGAATAACCTCTGCGCCGCTTGCCTGCAAAATTCGTCTCATGATATTAATAGAAGCATCATGACCGTCGAATAAGCTGGAAGCTGTCACAAAACGCACCTTATGCTTTGGACGATATACATCAATCACTGCCATCTCTCCATCCCCCTATTTCTTCATATGCATGCCGTGCAGCAAATAATTCGTCTGCAGCTCCGTATACTCCTCGAGCGTATACAGCTTCTGCATAACCCAGCGGCGGAAGCCCCACATTTGCCCCTGCACAAAAATATTGTGAGCGATAACCCCTATTTCTTCGCTTGTTAATACGATTTCCTCGTTCTCTACGCATTGATGCAGGATGTCTTCAAACAGCTCCACCATTTCAAGCTCCTTCTTCAATACGTATGGAACAGACTCCTTTGACAAAGAGCTTACCTCTTGATACATGATGAGCACCTCTTCCTGCAGCTCATCCATAACCTTAAAGTAGTTGGCTATCGCAAGACGCAAGCTTCCCACGCTTACCTTCTCCATGCTTAACGCTTGCTCAAGCCGCATTTTTACATTTTCATAGATACTGTCGCACACAAGATACAAAACATCGTCCTTTGTACGGATATATTCATAGAGCGTGCCGATGCTGAACCCGGCCGCTTTTGCAATTTCCCTCGTCGTCGTCCGGTGAAACCCCTTTTGCTTAAAAAGCTGAACCGCCCCTTTAATCATTTGTTCACGGCGGATCGCTACAAGCTTTTCATTCTTCACAGACGCGTGGACATTATGCTTCGCCATCCCTCTTCACCTCTCTTGCCGGCGCAGGAATGGCGCTCCTGCGCGTTATTTACATAATAAGGAAATATAAAATTTGATGACATATCTAGCTACTCCGGCTAGGTGCTGCCACCAGAGAACCCTCTCCACACAAAGGCAAAAAGCGCCTTTGAGGGAGAGGAACCTCTGGTTCTGCACCTGAACGAGCCGGTTCCGCTTTTCTTACTTCGCAATCATGCGGGAAATAACCAGCCTTTGAATTTCCTGTGTTCCTTCATAAATTTGCGTGATTTTCGCATCGCGCATGTAGCGTTCTACCGGATAGTCCTTCGTGTAGCCGTAGCCGCCAAATACTTGCACCGCTTCTGTCGTTACCTTCATCGCCGCATCTCCTGCGAACAGTTTAGACATCGCGGATTCTTTACCATAAGGAAGACCTTCGGATTCAAGCCATGCCGCTTGGTAGGTTAAAAGACGCGCTGCTTCTACGCTCGTTGCCATATCTGCCAGCTTAAAGCCGATTCCTTGCTGTTCGGAAATCGGCTTGCCGAATTGCTGACGCTCTTTTGCATACCCGACGGCCGCATCCAATGCACCTTGTGCAATACCGACAGCTTGTGCCGCGATACCGTTACGGCCACCGTCCAATGTTTGCATCGCAATTTTGAAGCCTTGCCCTTCTTCGCCAAGACGGTTCTCGACAGGAACGCGGCAATCTTCAAACATAATCTCTGTTGTAGGCGAGGAACGAATACCGAGCTTGCTTTCCTTCTTGCCTACGGAGAAGCCAGGCGTATCGCTTTCTACGATGAATGCAGTTGTGCCGCGCTGTTTAGATTCAAGATCTGTTAATGCAAATACAACATAAATATCCGCTACACCGCCGTTTGTGATAAAAATTTTAGAGCCATTCAAAATGTAGTGATCGCCGTCGCGCTTCGCCGTCGTTCTCATACCTCCGGCATCAGAGCCGGAGCCTGGCTCAGTCAAGCCGTACGCACCGATTTTCTTCCCTTCTGCCATCGGGCGAAGATACTTTTGCTTTTGCTCTTCAGAACCGAATTTGTAAATTGGCCAACCCGCTAAAGATGTATGAGCGGATAATGTTACGCCAGTAGACGCACAAACACGTGATAATTCTTCTACCGCAATTACATAAGCTAAGTAATCGCTGCCGATGCCGCCGTATTCTTCCGGCCATGGAATACCTGTTAAACCAAGCTCTGCCATTTTATCGAACAGCTCGCGGTCAAAGCGTTCTTCTTCGTCACGCTCTGCAGCTGTAGGAGCTACTTCATTTTTCGCAAAATCGCGAACCATTTTTCTAATCATTTCATGTTCTTCTGATAGTTTGAATTGCATGGATGAGTCCTCCTCTATATATGAGTGAATTATAATCTCGACATTTCCATGTGCTATGTGCAACCAAAAGGGAGTATTGCATACTTCTTCTCTCTGGTTTACCCTTGCATGAACCGCTACAAAGGTTTGACCGCTTCTTCACGTCTTTTAATCTCTCCCCACTATAAATAGACGGTTTTTTATTCACTTGTATATATGTTTTTAAAGCTGTTTGCTGATTACAAGTCTTTGAATTTCGCTCGTTCCTTCGTAAATCTCGCATACCTTCGCGTCGCGGAAGTAGCGCTCAACCGGATAATCTTTTGTATAGCCATACCCGCCATACACTTGAATTGCTTCGATGGATACGTCCACTGCCGTTTTGGAAGCAAACAGCTTCGCCATGGATGCTTCCTTGCTGCAGGAAATACCTTGTGCGCGAAGAGATGCCGCACGATATACGAGAAGACGCGCTGCTTCCACGCTCGTTGCCATGTCCGCCAGCTTAAAACCGATTCCCTGCTGCGTGGAGATTGGCTTGCCGAATTGCTGACGCTCTCTTGCATATTCGTTCGCGCACTTCAGCGCCGCCTCAGCGATACCCAATGCCTGCGCCCCGATTCCGATGCGGCCGGCATCCAAGTTCGCCATTGCGACCTTAAAGCCTTGCCCTTCACCGCCAAGCAAATTTTCTGCCGGCACCTTCATATCTTCAAAAATCAGCTGCACAGTGCGTGAGCCGTAAAGACCCATCTTGTGCTCATCCTTGCCGACAATGAGACCTGGCGTATCCTTTTCCACGATAAAAGCAGAGATGCCGCGCGTGCCTGCTGTCGGATCCATGGTAGCAAACACGATATACGTGTCCGCTTCGCCGCCGTTTGTGATGAATACCTTAGAACCGTTCACTCTATAGAAATCTCCGTCCTTTACGGCACGCGTTTTCAAGCTGCCGGCATCAGAACCCGCGCTCGGTTCTGTCAGAGCGAATGCGCCGAGATATTCCCCGCCCGCAAGCTTAGGGATATACTTGCGCTTCTGCTCTTCCGTGCCGAAGTAAAGAATCGGATTTGTGCAAACAGACGTATGAACTGCAAGAATAACGCCAATCGTTGCACTCACACGGGATAGCTCATTGATTGCAAGAATATAAGAAATGAAATCCATGCCGGCCCCGCCATACTCTTCCGGAATCGGAATGCCCATCAAGCCGAGCTCACCCATTTTCTTCAATACCTCTCTAGGAAACTCACCTTTCTCCATGCGCGGCACAAATGGCGCAATTTCGTTTTCCGCAAAGTCACGAACCATTTTTCTCATCATGTTTTGTTCTTCTGTGAATAAAAGATGCATGCCCCTCACCTCGGTGTAGAAATTATGACTTGCTTCCTCTTTAACATCATTGGGGAAATCTCCGCTTGTGAAGTATTGCCTTACTCGTATACGTAGAAGCCGCGGCCTGTTTTCTTGCCTAACCAGCCTGCGCTTACATATTTGCGAAGAAGCGGGCACGGACGGTATTTGCTGTCGCCCAAGCCTTCATGCAACACTTCCATAATGTATAAACATGTATCTAAGCCGATAAAGTCAGCCAGTGTAAGAGGTCCCATCGGATGGTTCATGCCAAGCTTCATCACATCGTCGATTGCTTCTTTCGTTGCGACACCTTCATATAATGCATAAATGGCTTCATTGATCATTGGAAGCAAAATTCTGTTGGAGATAAAGCCAGGAAAATCATTTACTTCTACCGGCACTTTGCCGATTTTCTTCGTGATGTCTTCAATCGTTTGATATACTTCGTCTGTTGTGGCGAGTCCGCGGATAATTTCTACAAGCTTCATGACCGGTACCGGGTTCATGAAGTGCATGCCGATTACTTGCTCCGGACGCTTCGTAGCTGCTGCGATTTCTGTGATAGGGAGCGATGAAGTATTTGTAGCCAAAATGGTATGTGAAGGTGTAATTTCATCCAACTGCGCAAAAATTTGTTTTTTAATATCCATGCGTTCTACTGCCGCTTCAATGACAAGATCCGCTTCCCTTGCGCACGCAAGGTCCAATGCCGGAGAAATTCTATCTAATACAGCTTGCTTTTCCTCTTCTGTCATGCGGCCTTTTTCCACTTGACGGGAAAGGTTTTTCGTAATAATGCCAATTCCTTTGTCGATTTGCTCTTGCTTCAAATCCTGCAAGCTTACGGAATACCCTGCCATCGCACATACTTGCGCAATCCCAGACCCCATTTGTCCTGCGCCGATTACCACTATGTTTTGAACGTTCATATTTCATCCTCCTTGTTTTAAGAGGGAGAGGGTTTGCCTCCACCTTTTTAATAAAGCCATTTCGCCAGTCCCGCGGGCATCCCCATATCATCGAAAGCTGAACGAGCCGATTCCGCTTTTCTTTATGTCCAGCTCCACCGGCTAGGCGCTGCCACCAGAGAACCTCACCCACATAAAGGCAAAAAGCGCCTTTATGGGGTGAGAACCTCTGGTTCTGCGCCTGAACGAGCCGGCTCCGCTTTTCTTATTTCACTTCGATCATGATCGCATCGCCTTGGCCGCCGCCGCTGCAGATTGCTGCGATGCCGATGCCGCCGCCGCGTTGCTTTAATGCATGAATCAAGGATACGATGATGCGGGCGCCGCTTGCGCCGATTGGGTGACCCATCGCTACAGCACCGCCGTTTACGTTCACTTTTTCCAAGTCCAAGCCTGCAATTCGGCTGCTTGCAATCGCAACTGCTGCGAATGCTTCGTTGATTTCAAACAAGTCGATTTCTTCTACTGTTTTTCCTGTTTTCTTTAACAGCTCGTTAATGACATAACCCGGTGTTCTAGGGAAATCCTTCGCTTCTACCGCAATTGCCGCTTGGCCGAGGATTGTCGCAATCGGCGTTTTGCCTTCTGCTTGCGCGCGTTCTTCGCTCATTAAAACAAGTGCTGCCGCTCCGTCGTTCAAGCCGGGCGCATTTCCTGCCGTAATTGTTCCGTTTGCGCCAAATACCGGCTTCAGCTTCGCGAGCTTCTCAACAGTCGTATCTTCACGAGGCGCTTCATCGTGAGCCACGACAATCGGGTCTCCCTTGCGCTGCGGAATAGTTACAGGCACGATTTCCTCTTCAAAACGGCCTTCTTTACGAGCTGTTACTGCTTTCATATGGCTGTGGTATGCCCACTCATCCTGCTCTTCGCGAGAAATATTGTCTTCGCTTGCCACTTCGTTTCCGTATGTGCCCATATGAACACCGGAGAAGGAGCACGTTAATCCATCTGCGATGTTAAGGTCCACTACCTCGCTATGCCCCATGCGATATCCCCAGCGCGCTCCCTTCAGAATATAAGGAGCGTTGCTCATGGATTCCATGCCTCCTGCCACGATTAGCGATTGGTCGCCAGCGCGGATGATTTGATCCGCTAACGTTACCGCCCTTAACCCGGAAGCACACACTTTGTTGATTGTTTCCGTGTGCGTTTCCCAGGAAATTTCTGCATTGCGTGCTGCCTGACGAGATGGGATTTGCCCTTGGCCCCCCTGCACAACTGTACCGAAAATAACTTCCTCTACATCAGTCGGTATAACATTTGCTCGTTCTAAAGCCGCTTTGATGGCAGTTCCCCCAAGCTCTGCCGCCTTCACGTCTTTTAAAGCACCGCCGAATTTACCGATAGGCGTTCTTGCCGCCCCAATAATTACTGTTTTCCCCATGTAAAGTCCCCCTTTGTTACTTTTGAAATTGAAAGAATTCATTTTTGGAGCTGAACGAGCCGATTCCGCTTTTCTTGATGTCCAGCTCTGCCGGCTAGGCGCTGCCACCTAAGAACCTCCGCCTCAAAAAAGCAAAAAGCGCTTTTTAGGGCGGAGAACCTTAGGTTCTGCGCCTGAACGAGCCGGTTCCGCTTTTCTTGATTGAACGCTCGCTCGATGTTGCTGCTGTGAAAAGAGGTGCAGGCGCACCTCTTTTCTTCTCAAATTGCGGGTGTTCTTTCATTCATGCCTATAACAGATTTCTCTAGGATTTCTGTTACGTCGAGCGTTTGTACTTGCTCTTCTGCTTCCTTCGCCTTCGTTCCGTCGCTGATCATCGTCAAGCAATACGGACATCCTGTACTGATAACGGTTGGCTTGACCGCAAGAGCTTGCTCGGTTCTCGCTACGTTGATGCGAGTGCCTGCGTGCTCTTCCATCCACATGAGACCGCCGCCGGCGCCGCAGCACATTCCTGTTTCGCGGTTGCGTTCCATTTCCACAACCTTTACGCCCGGAACCGCTTTCAAAATGGAACGAGGCGCTTCATATACTTCGTTGTAGCGTCCCAAGTAGCAGGAATCATGGTACGTAATCGTTTCATTTACTTCGTGATTCGGCTTCAGTTTTCCTTCTTGTACCCATTGTGCCAATAGTTCTGTATGATGGTAGACTTCCGCTTCTAAACCGAAGTCTGGATACTCGTTTTTAAAGATGTTGTATGCATGCGGGTCGATTGTTACAATTTTCTTCACGCCTGCTTTTTCAAACTCTTCGATGTTTTTCGCTGCCATGTCTTGGAACAAGAATTCATTTCCGAGACGGCGCGGCGTATCGCCGGAGTTCTTTTCTTTGTTTCCAAGAATCGCAAACTTAATGCCAGCTTCGTTCATAAGCTTCGCGAAGGATAGCGCGATTTTTTGGCTGCGATTATCGTAAGAACCCATAGATCCGACCCAGAAGAGATATTCAAATTCTTCTCCCGCTTTGGACATTTCTTTTACAGTCGGGATATGAACATCTTCTCTTGCTTCACGCCAAGTTTCGCGTTCTTTGCGGCTTAAGCCCCAAGGGTTGCCTTGACGTTCGATATTTGTCATCGCTCGCTGCGCATCTGCGTCCATCTTTCCTTCTGTTAATACGAGGTAGCGGCGCAGGTCGATAATTTTATCCACGTGCTCGTTCATAACCGGACACTGGTCTTCACAGTTACGGCACGTTGTACATGCCCAAATCTCCTCTTCTGTGATAACCTCGCCGATTAAGCTCGGGCTGTATGCAAGCGCCGCAGCGGATTCCTGCTGTCCTGCAGCCATTGCCAACTGATTTCCTTGTGTATTGGCAAATGCAAATGCCGGAACCCAAGGCGTGCGGGACGTAACAGCCGCACCTGTATCTGTTAAGTGGTCACGCAGTTTTACAATCAAGTCCATCGGAGACAGCATTTTGCCTGTTCCCGTTGCTGGACACATATTCGTACATCTGCCGCACTCTACGCAAGCGTACAAGTCGATAAGCTGTGTTTGCTTAAAGTCTTGAATTTTTCCGACCCCGAAGGATTCCTGTGATTCATCTTCAAAATCGATTTTTTCAAGCTTGCCCGGATTCGTCAAACGCCCGAAGTAAACGTTTGCAGGACCGGCAATTAAATGGGCGTGCTTCGATTGAGGCACGTATACTAAGAATGTTAATAGAATTGTTAAGTGAATCCACCAAGCGATATAGAAAATGACGATCGCGCCTGTTGTGCCGATGCCGGATAATAAATAAGCGATGCCGGAAGCGATTGGCTCGCTCCATGACAGCTCTTCACCGTGCCAAATGATGCCTGCACCGTTTCCTAACAATACAGAAAGCATTAAGCCGCCGATAAAGATTAAAACAAGTCCCGCTTTAAAGTTTCGTTTTAAGCGAACAAGCTTTTCAATATAACGTCTATAAAAAGCCCAATACACAGCGATTAAAATAACGAATGTAACAATTTCCTGGAAGAATGTGAATGCAGGGTAGAGTGGTCCAAGCGGAAGATGTGATCCTGGTGCTAAGCCTTTCCAAATGAAGTCTAATGCTCCGAACTGGACGAGAATGAATCCATAGAAGAACATAACGTGCATAATGCCGCTTTTCTTATCTTTGAGCAGCTTTTTTTGTCCGAACACGTTCACTTTTACGCGTTCCCATCTCTCTTTTACTTTGTTATCGAATTCAACCTTTTTCCCCAATTTGATGTAAGCAAGTCTCGTTTGAATGAGGTATACAAACAGATACACGCCATAACTCGTTATGCCGAGAAATGCTAACCAGTTTACAAGAAGCCAGCCGTTCATGCTTCATCCCCTCTCTTTATATGTATACGATTTGCGTGAGGAACTAGTAAAAATTTTTACCCCCCTTTTTTAAACATTTAGAACCAAAAAAATCTTCTGAATTTTTTATCTACTTTTATTATAGTATGAGTGAGCATTCAGTCAACAGTTTTTGTTATACAACAAAAGAATTTTTTTTCCTCTTCAGGCGAAACTATAAGAACCAGTGTATCAGGAGGGGGGTTTTTATGTCTTTTTTCTTTCGCTTCCTCGTCTTGCTTGTCGTATGGGCCGGCGTGGATTTTTGTCTCGGAAGACGAAATCAGCTAAAGCGGGCGGAGGTTCGCAAATTCCCGATGCGCCATAGCGATTTTCGTTTATATACATGCGGCCAGACGCTTTATGATGATTTATTCGCTGATATACAACACGCGCGCCATCATATTCATATTTTATTCTTTATTGTGAACAATGACCGCGTTAGTCATAAATTTTTGGAGCTTTTAATGGAAAAAGCAAGGCAAGGAATTGAAGTGCGTCTGCTGTTAGATCGCATCGGCAGCCACCATCTATCAAAAGATTCCATTCGGCAGCTGCGCGAAAACGGTGTTCATTTCTCATTTTGCCACACGATTCGGCTGCCATTTCTATTTTATTCAGCCAATCAGCGCAATCACCGGAAAATTACTATTATTGACGGTAAAATCGGTTATATCGGCGGCTTTAACATCGGTGAAGAATATTTGGGGCACGATCCGCAGCTCGGCAATTGGCGCGATTATCATCTTCGCCTTACAGGTGAAGGCGTACAGGATTTACAGGTGCAGTTTCTTCACGATTGGCGCGATGAAACAAAAGAAGATTTGATCAAAGAATCGAAATATTACCCCGCCCTTGCGAAAGGCTCCGCTCTGCATCGCTTCGTTCCGACAGACGGCGCTTACCTGCAGCAAGCCTTTCTGGATTTGATTGAGGAAGCCGAGCATGATTTATATATCGGCACGCCGTATTTCATTCCGGGACGCAAGCTGCAGCGCGCTTTGCTTCGCGCAGCCGAGCGCGGTATCCGCATTACAATTCTAGTGCCAAAAAAAGCAGATCATCCGCTCGTCCGGGAAGCAAAGCTTCCATACTGCCGGCCTTTGCTTCGTGCAGGCTGCTCTATTTATCAATTTGAAGACGGTTTTTTTCATGCAAAAATCATAATGGTTGATGGACGTATTTGCGACATCGGCACAGCGAATTTCGATTTACGCAGCTTATATATTAACCACGAAATAAATTGTTTTATTTATGATAAGTCTTTCATTGAAGTTGTGAAAAAGGAGGTTGATCAAGATTTGGAGAATTCCCAGCTTCTCACCTTGGAAGAAATATCAAATCTTCCGTTTTCGAAACGATGCAAGGAGTGGCTGGCTACAGCAGTTGCATTTTTCCTCTAAGAACAAGAAGGAGAAGAATCTATGAGAATTCAATTTGAGTATATATCTCACGCCCTGGCGCTTTGGGACTGCTCTCCCGTAAAACAATGATGCTTCCGGTGGTGTTTGCTACATAGACGCATACAAATATCATTCCGAAGGTGCATCTCTCTTCTCCCAAATCTGAAAAGGAATTTCGCTCGTATGCTGATTTTGTAGATGGCGCATTTGAAATGTAATCCTCCATATTCATTCAACAAAACGTAATATTAATTTAACGTTATATTTACATTTTGTAATATCATTTGAATGTAATAGCCTTATGCCAGAAATGGAGTATATAGAAATGGATAGATTTCATAAGGAAACCTTAAAGGAAGTACATTCCGCAAAGTATCTTACAAGTTGGCATTACATCCGCTTTTTTTCCCTTTATATTTACATTCTCATTATTTTCAAGTTCACTGTGCTGGACATAGCGCAAGATCGTTTTATGAGGATAGGACTTTGCACGGCCTTCGCATTATTGTTTTTCCGGCAAATCTTCATGTGGCGTGATAACCGGCAGCTTCTTCGCACGTATCATAGCTTGAACGAACAGCTCGAAGATAAAGTCAATGAAGGCATTCAAGCTCTTTCTAAAAGCGAGCAACAATATAAAACATTGTTTGAAAATCATCCGGATGCCGTATTTTCCTTAGATATGAGTGGAAATTTCCAAAGTGCCAATACATCCTGCATGGAAATCCTAGGCTACACATTCGAGGAGCTAAATGGACAATCCTTCTTGAATTATGTGGTAGAAGACGATCAGTATATGGCACGTGACGCTATACGCCAGGCGAAAACTGGTTTATCGCAAACTTTTGAAGTACGCGCCTGCGACAAAGAGAAGGAGTTCTCTTATTTGCAAGTTACCTTAATCCCCACCTTGGTAGGCAATAAAACTATCGGCATGTATGGCATTGCAAGGGATACGACAGAATTGAAGCAAAAACAGCGGCAAGTAGAGCATATGGCATTCCACGATGCTCTCACAAGCTTGCCGAATCGAAGAAAGTTTGAGAATTGCTTGGCAGAAGCTCTGAAAACAGCAACGAAGCGTGAAACGATGACAGCTGTTCTGTTCATTGATTTAGACCGATTCAAAAAGGTTAATGATCGTCTCGGACATGATATCGGCGACCTCCTGCTTATTGAGGTCAGCAAACGGCTTCAGCAATCTCTGCGCTCTAAAGATATTGTAGCACGCCAAGGTGGAGATGAATTTACGGTTCTTCTCACCGATGTCTTCTCGCAACAAGGAGCTGCGCTTACTGCGGAGCGCTTGCTGGAGCTATTAAATGAACCTATATATGTCAGCGGAAATGAATTAAAAATTACGCCAAGCATCGGAATTGCTCTTCATCCTTCTCACGGCACAAATGTAACAAAACTTATGAAAAACGCGGATATCGCTATGTATCGAGCCAAGGCAAGCGGAAAAAACAAATACATATTTTATTCCCAAGAAATGAGTGATGTAGAGGATGAGAAGCATTTCTTAGAAGGAGAACTGAATCAGGCTCTGCAAAACAATGAGCTTGTTCTTCATTATCAGCCGCAGGTGAATATGGAAACGCATGAAATCATAGGCTTTGAAGCATTGCTGCGCTGGAAGCATCCGAAATTTGGGATGGTATCTCCTGCTGAATTTATCCCGATCGCTGAAGAAACCGGGCTTATCATTCCTATCGGAGAATGGATTCTCCGAACGGCTTGTCAGCAAGCTATCGAGTGGCACGATAGGGGCTATGCACATTTAAAGGTGGGCGTGAATTTATCTCCTCTGCAGTTCAACCAGTCCAACCTTGTAGAGCTCGTTTCAAGTATACTGGAAGAAACAAAGCTGCCGGCGCATTTGCTGGATTTAGAAATTACAGAAGGCGTCGCGATGAAAAAAGAGGAGCAAGTCATTAAAAAATTGAATCAGTTAAAGCGGTTGAACGTCCAAATCTCCATTGATGATTTCGGCACGGGCTATTCTTCTTTATCTTACTTAACGAAGTATCCGATTCATACATTGAAGATTGCCCGGGAATTTATTAAGGAAATTCAAAACAACCCGCAGGAAGAAGCGATTATTTCATCCATTATTATGATGGCCAAAAACCTGCAGCTGACGGTCATCGCAGAAGGTGTGGAAACGAACGAACAGTGGTCTTTTTTAAGCAGACAGCAATGCGATCAAATCCAAGGATTTTATATAAGCAAGCCGGTTGACGCAGACAAAGTATGGGATGTCCTGCTGTCCAACCGCATTAAGCTGGCATCAAAAAACATGCTTTCTTTATAGGAATCCTGCTTTTCTTCATGTCCAGCTCCACCGGCTAGGCACTGCCGCCTAAGAACCTCCGCCACAAAAAGGCAAAAAGCGCCTTTTAGGGCGGAGAACCTTAGGCTCTGTGCCTGAGCGAGCCGGTTCCGCTTTTCTTATATCCAGCCTTTTTCCTCTGCAGCTGCAATCGCTTCGATGCGGTTGCGCGCCCCGAGCTTATTTAGAATCTCTGACATGTAGTTGCGCACAGTGCCTGAAGATAAGTACAGCATGTTTGCGATTTCATTTGTCGTTTTTCCTTCCCGTGCAAGCACGAGCAGCTCCTTCTCGCGATCTGTCAGCGGATTTTCCTCTTGCCACATGCCGAACATTAAATCCGGCGAGATCTCGCGCTTGCCTTTCATAACATTGCGGATGGATGCCGCCAAATCCTCGCTCGGTCCATCCTTAAGCAAATACCCGTGAATGCCTGCCTTCATCGCTCTCTCAAAATAACCGGGACGAGCGAATGTCGTCAAAATCATAACGCGGCAAGGCGATTGTTGCTTCCTTAGCTCCTCTGCAACGTCCAAGCCGCTCTTGAGCGGCATCTCAATATCCATTAAGCATATGTCCGGCTGCATGGATTGTATAAGCTTCAGGGCTTCCTCCCCGTTCGCCGCTTGCCCGACGACTTCAATATCATCTTCCAAATCAAGCAATGCCCCGAGGGCTCCCCGAAGCATCCGCTGGTCTTCTGCAATTACAATACGTATCATCCTGTCATCCCGTCCTTTTCCTTTCGAACGAGCGGGATTGAAATCGCAACCTCTGTCCCGCCATTCCCCGATGCAAGCTTAAGCACGCCCTCAAGCAAGGCAAGCCGTTCCTGAATGCCATTTAATCCGTTTCCCTCCGCACTCTGAATGCCGACGCCATTATCCTTTACCTCAAGTACAGTTTCCCCCTTCGTAATATAAACTCTCACAGTACAAACAGTGGCCTGACTATGCTTCACAACGTTCGTTACCGCTTCACGAAGGCACATCCCCATTATATTTTGCGTAAGAGGGGCGATATTAGCAGTGTCCGCTTCTTCTTCATACTGAAAAGCAATACCTGCAGCTTGCAGAATCGCTTGCACCTGTACTATCTCTTCCGCGATCGTGATAGAGCGCATTTCCGTAACAAGCTCCCTCACTTGCTTTAAAGCAGCGCGGGATGTTTGTTCAATTTCCTTCGCTTCAAGCTTCGCCCGCTCTGGATCTTTCGTGACGAGCTTCTCCACAAGCTGGCTTTTCAATGTAATAAGCGATAACGTATGACCAAGCGTATCATGTAGATCACGGGCAATGCGCTGGCGTTCCTCGCGTTTGACTAGTTCTTGTATTTGTTCATTTGCTTTGTTCAACTTTCCCTCAAGCTCCTTGCGCTTTCTGCCCGCCTGAAGGCCAAATGGAAACAGCAGCATTAAAATAAGCATTGGCAGCATATTCAAAATATCATCTAAACTCCATGTACCGCGCTGCAAAATCAAGGAAAATGCAATGGAACTGACAAACATACTAAAAAGCTGTATAAATTGTTTTCTTGTAAATGCCATTCCCACAAAAGTTGCTACGAAAAAGTGCATATATACGTAATTGATATGATAAAAAGCAGAGTACGTAAAGATAATACCAATTTGTATCATGACCCAAAGAGAAAACATGCGTTTTTTCGCAAAATACACTTGCCGGTAAGCTACAATAAAAATCGCCAGCAGTAAGTAGCCGACGATCATTTTCAGGCGAGGCTCTTCCATAAGATAGTGAAGGGGGAAGAAGAGATACACAAGCCAAATAAGAGGAAAGTAGCCGTGTTTATCCGGGAACAATTGAAATTTTTTAATTTGCATTTACACCGCTTCCTGACGTTTTCTTGTATATACAGATAATACTACAAAGAAAACGAGATATCCTCCTAAGAGCGCTATACTTGTTACATCAGGTGCCTTGCCGGCAACGATATTCCATGCGCCATGGCCAAAACGGTATGTCGGCAGCCATTCCCCGATTGTACGCAGCGTTTTTGGCAAAACTTCAAGCGGCATCCAAAGACCGCCAAGAATCGAGAGTGTCATATACAGAATATTACCTACCGCCGCAGCCGTATCAATGCTTTTGAAGGAACCGATAAATGTTCCAAGAGCCAAAAATGGAAATGCTCCTATTAAAATCCACAATCCGCTTTCAATCCACTGCAGCGCAGTCAGTTCAACGTTATTAATTAAAGCACCCGTCAAGAAAATAACAATGATAGAAAATAGATTAATGAGCGTTTGCGCTGCCATTTTTGCAGTTAGATAGGCACCCGCCGGCAGAGGAGTAATTTGGATGAGTCGAGACCAGCCTTGCGTTCTTTCCTGAACGAGACGAAGACCGAGCGTGTTGATGGCAGAGCCGATAATACTGAAAGTCGTCATAGAAATTAAATACTGCGCCTGCCATTCCTTACTGTTCGACGCCCCGCCTGCGATATTTGTGAAAATATAATAAAACATAAGCGGCATAATAAGCGATGCAATAATAAAACGACGATTTCGCAGCACCCGCAATATTTCCATCCTGCACTGTGATATAAACATATTCATACAGCTTCCCCTTTCCTTTGTACAAGCTTCTCAAATGCCTCTTCCAACCCTCCGCGTTCTACAAACACATCGTAAACAGGAAGCTTCTTATCGAAAATATAATGGAGTACCGCATCAGAGTCCGTTGTGGAAATTGAAATCACATCTCCCTCTGCCGCAACCTCTGTTACATAAGGAAGTGCCGAAAACTCTCCAAGCGCAAGCATTCCATGCGTTCGGAACGAAACGGCTTTTTTCGTAAACGACGATTTCATGTCAGAAGGTGCGCCATCGGCAATAATTTTTCCGTCTGCGACAAGAATGATACGGTCTGCGAGCTGATCTGCTTCTTCCAAGTAATGCGTTGTCAAAATAATCGTTTTGCCGGTGCCCGCAAGCTCGCGAATACTTTCCCAAAACCGCTTTCGCGAAGAAATGTCCATCCCAACTGTCGGTTCATCTAAAAACAGCAAATCAGGATTCCCTGCCAGTGCCAGCGCAAATCCAAGGCGCCGCTTTTGTCCGCCCGACAGCTTTTCTGCCATTACTTTTTCTTCCGATGCCAAATTCGCCATTTCCAGCAGCTTTTTCTTTGAGAACGGATGAGAATAGTAGCTTCTGAACAAATCAATCGTTTCCCCGACAGTCACGCGGTCGATGACGCTGACCTCCTGCAGTATCGCTCCCATACGATTGCGCACATAGCTATCCTTCGGTTTTTTTCCAAATATCTTCATTTCTCCTTCAGACGGGTCCAGCAGTCCTAAAAGCATAGAAATAGTCGTAGTCTTCCCTGCCCCGTTCGGACCGAGAATAGCCGTCACCGTGCCCTTTTCTATGGAAAACGAAACATCATCTACAGCCTTTTTATTTTTAAAAACCTTGGAAACTCCCTTTACATCAATTACTTTTTCCATCGTTCCACCTCCATGTTCTACTCTCATTGTATGAATTTCCCATCGCTTCAAACAGTAAGAGATGTCATAAGATGAAGATGACAAATGTCATGAAAGCTTTGAACGATTGCAGGAAAAATGATACTATCATTTAAGTACTTACAAGAAGGAAGTGTAGGAATGATTATTCGAAATGAACAGGATTTAGAGGGATTGCGAAAAATCGGCCGCATTGTGGCATTGGCGCGCGAGGAAATGAAAAGCCTTGCGAAGCCCGGGATGACAACGAAAGAGCTCGATTTAATCGGAAAGCGCGTACTGGATGAGCACGGTGCGATGTCCGCGCCACAAAAGGAATATGATTTCCCTGGCGTAACGTGCATCAGCGTAAACGAAGAGGTTGCGCACGGCATCCCTGGTGACCGCGTTTTACAAGAAGGCGATTTAATAAATGTTGATATCTCCGCTGCATTAGACGGCTATTATGGGGATACAGGCATTTCATTCGTGCTTGGGCAGGATGAAGCAAAAGAACGTCTCTGCAAAACTGCAGAAGACGCATTCTGGGCGGCGATGAAGAAAACAAAAGCCGGCGCGAGAAAGAATCAAATCGGCCGCGCGGTGATGAACGAAGCGAGAAAAAATAAATTCAATGTCATTGAAAACCTGACAGGCCACGGCATCGGGTTAAGCCTGCATGAAGAGCCGGAGCACATCTTAAACTATTTTGATCCGATGGACAGCATGCTTCTTAAAGAAGGCATGGTACTTGCGGTGGAGCCGTTTATCTCTGCAGGAGCCAACCATATCGTTGAATCAGGAGACGGCTGGACGTTTGTAACACCTGATAAAAGCCTGGTAGCGCAGTGCGAACACACGATTGTCGTGACAAAAGGCGAACCTATTATTTTAACACAACTATAAAATCCTTGGCTTTCCAAGGATTTTATAGTTGCCTGAGTATAGTAACGGTCAGGGCTTTTAAGACACCCTGCCCTGTGTTTCTAAACATGTATCTTTGGTGTAGCGTATACCCTGGGTTTCAACAGAAGGACAGGACTTGGAAGCATTAACGGAAATTTTTATCTTTTTTAAAAAAGCTCATGCACCCGCATGAGCCTCCTTTTCATATTTCCTCCCTCTGCCCAAGCGCCTCCTCCACCCCTTCCACGTACTGAAGAAAATAATGATGCAAATAAGAAGAATCCGTTTCCAGCAAAAATAAAGGCGGCGGACACTTTCTGCGATAGCACATGCGCAATATATCCGTGTACAAGTCATCCTTCACTTCAGGCGACCAGCCCTCTTCGAACGATTTCCGGCGCAAATAGCGCAGCTTCAATACATAATTCTGTAATGCGGTGTACGATGGGATGGAAGCACCAATTGTATATCCATCCTCATAGGACTGCTTATGAACTCTGTTCACATCCAGAAACATGCACAGCTCCCCTGTCCTCAATCGTATTTAAAATTAAAAAGCTTCGTTTATCCAGATAAACGAAGCTTTTTCTAACATTATATTTACATTTTCTCCGGCGCAGAAACACCAATTAACGCTAAAGCATTTTGAAGCGTAATTTGTACAGCCTTCATTAAGTCGTAACGGGCTTGACTCTTCTCCATATTGTCGCGGTCAAGCACCTTTTCAGCGTTGTAGAAGCTGTGAAGGGCAGAAGCAAGATCAAACACATAGTTTGTCATGCGATGCGGCAGACGTTTTTGCGCCGCTTCTGCTACTGCTGCAGGGAAATCTCCAAGCTTTTTCAGCAGTTCGAATTCTTTTTCGGAGTCGATCAGCTTGTAATTCACGGAACCTTCTGCCGGTAAGCCAAGCTCTTCGCCTTGACGAAGGATGCTGCATACGCGTGCGTGTGCATATTGCGCGTAGTATACAGGGTTCTCGTTAGATTTGGATACAGCTAAGTCCATATCGAAATCAAGATGAGAGTCTGCACTGCGCATTGCGAAGAAGTAACGCATTGCATCTACGCCTACTTCCTCCATTAATTCGCGAAGCGTAACCGCTTTGCCCGTACGTTTACTCATTTTTACTTTTTCGCCGTTTTGGTACAATTGCACCATTTGGATGATTTCTACTTCCAGCGTATCTTTGTCATGACCAAGCGCCTGAATCGCCGCTTTCATGCGAGGAATGTAACCGTGATGGTCCGCACCCCAAATGTTGATCAGTTTTTCAAAGCCGCGCTCAATTTTATCACGGTGGTACGCAATATCAGGTGTTAAGTATGTGTAAGAACCGTCTTGTTTAATTAATACACGGTCTTTATCATCGCCGTATGTTGTAGAACGGAACCAAGTTGCGCCGTCCAGTTCATATATTTCGCCGCTCTTCTTCAGATCTGCCAAAGCTTCGTCGATTTTGCCGTTTTGGTATAGAGATGTCTCAGAATACCATACGTCAAAGCCGACACGGAAGCTCTCCAAGTCCTTCTTCAGCTTTTCTAATTCGTACTTCAAGCCGTATTCACGGAAGAAATCATAGCGTTCCTTTTCATCAACGTTCACGTAACGGTCGCTGAACTCTTCTGCCAAGCTCTTTCCGATATTGATTACATCTTCACCGTAGTAGCCGTCTGCCGGCATTTCTTTTTCCAAGCCAAGCGCCTGCATGTAACGCGCTTCTACAGACAATGCAAGATTATGAATTTGGTTACCTGCATCGTTGATATAGTATTCACGGGATACATCATAGCCTGCTTTTGCAAGCACGTTGCATAATGTATCGCCGACAGCCGCGCCGCGGGCATGCCCTAAATGAAGATCGCCTGTAGGGTTAGCGGATACGAACTCCACTTGTACCTTTTGCCCGTTTCCTGTACCTGTTTCTCCATATTTTTCTCCCGCTTCTAAAATGGCAGGAATCAAATCTGTCAGGTAGCTATTATCCATATAAAAGTTGATGAAGCCAGGACCGGCAATCTCAATCTTCTCAATAGATGCTTTTTCTTTATCAAAGCTGTTCACAAGCTCTTCTGCAATCATGCGGGGCGCTTTTTTCGCAACGCGCGCTAACTGCATCGCCATGTTCGTAGAATAATCACCGTGTGATTTATCTTTCGGCACTTCAAGCACAACATTTGGAATTTGTTCTTCAGTTGCTAAACCAGCCTTTTGTACAGCGGCTTTAATCTCTTCTTTTACTAGATCTTTTACTTGCTCCAGAGAGTTCATTTCTTCTCCTCCTTAAAGGTAATGGTAATTGCATATCGTCCTGCGTCGCTTCCGTTAAGAAGCAGCGCATACGTTAAAAACAACCGTCCTTTTTTCGTTTTCTCCGACCATTCAAAAAGAACGTTGTCCGTTTTTGTTTGTAACGCAAAGGCGCCGAGTTCACTTGTGTACATTCCGTTCGTCTGCTGCCCTTTTTTGTGCGTTTGCCGCATGGACACCGCTCCAGAACGCATAATCAGCACATCAGTGCCCTGAATTTTAACAACCGTATTCACTTCGCCCTGCTCATTCGGCTCTTGAAACGTTAAATATGTACTTTGACCCTTTTCATAGTATAGACCATTTGTATCAAAAGCAATAGTTTCCTTCCGTGCGCCGTCACGAATCTGTGTTACAAATTTTAATTGAATGGGTACACCCGCAGGCTGCTTGTCCATGTTCCGCACACCTTTCCAACCTGTATAGATATAATAAATCTAGCATAAGCATGAATTATTCATTTTTAAACACACTTCTCTCATCATACCAAAAAAAAACACGTCCGTCTTGTGAAAAAATAGGAAAAGCTAACTCCTGCATCAAGAGTTAGCTTTTAAGATTATTTATTTTTTTGCGCTAAACCAAGAATGATTTCACGGATGATTTTACTTGCGACAATCGGTGTTTGCTCGCTGTGGTCATACACAGGTGCTACTTCCACTACATCTGCACCCACTACTTTAATATCAGAGTTTGCGATTTCAACAAGAGATGCTAATAGCTCTTTGGATGAAATGCCGCCAGCTTCTAATGTACCTGTTCCTGGAGCGTGTGCCGGATCTAATACATCAATATCGATCGTTACGTATACAGGACGGCCTGCAAGCTCAGGCAATACTTTTTTCAACGGCTCTAGCACATCGAATTTGAATAACGGCATGCCCACTTCCTTCGCCCATTGGAACTCTTCTTTCATACCGGAGCGGATTCCGAAAGAGTACACGTTTTTCGGACCAATCAAGTCACACGCTTTTTTAATTGGCGTGGAGTGAGATAACGGCTCGCCTTCGTAAGATTCGCGAAGGTCTGTGTGCGCATCCATATGGATGATTGCAAGATTCGGATATTTTTTGTGCATTGCTTTAATAACCGGCCAAGATACTAAGTGCTCACCGCCAAGACCGATTGGAAACTTGCCGTCAGCCAATAGTCCGTCGATATACTCCTCGATCATATCGATGCTGCGCTGCGGGTTGCCGAACGGAAGCGGAATATCGCCAGCGTCAAAGTATTTTACTTCTTCCAATTCGCGATCCATGTACGGGCTGTACTCTTCAAGACCGATAGACACTTCGCGGATACGAGCCGGGCCGAAACGGGAGCCGGGACGGAAGCTTACTGTCCAATCCATCGGCATGCCGTAGATAACCGCTTCTGCTTCTTCATAGTTTGGGTGACTTTTAATAAAGACATTGCCAGAGTATGCTTCATCAAAACGCATAATGTTTTCCTCCTTTATGTATGAAGAACGCCTCGGACAAGGCGTTCTTTTCGTCTTCTATTATTTAAGTAAATCGCCGACAAATTTAGGTAACACGAAAGCTGCTTTGTGAAGCTCTTTTGTGTAGTACTTTGTCTCGATTTCATGGAAACGCTCTTCGCTCACTGCAAGCGGATCATGCTTTTTGGATCCAATTGTGAATGTCCAAAGACCGCTTGGGTAAGTCGGGATGTTCGCTGTGTAAAGACGTGTAATTGGGAAGATTTCGCTCACGTCTCTGAATACTTTAGAGATTAAGTCCGGTGTGAACCAAGGGTTGTCCGTTTGCGCTACGAAGATACCATCTTCTTTTAACGCTTTTGAAATTCCTGCGTAGAAGCCTTTTGTAAATAAGTTTACAGCTGGTCCTACCGGCTCTGTGGAATCAACCATGATTACATCGTATACGTTTTCGCTTTGTGCGATGTGCATGAAGCCGTCATCGATTTTTACGTCTACGCGAGGGTTTTCTAATTCACCCGCGATTTCAGGCAAGTACTTTTTAGAGTACTCGATTACTTTGCCGTCAATTTCTACAAGCGTTGCTTTTTTCACGCTTGGGTGCTTTAATACTTCACGGATTACGCCGCCGTCTCCGCCGCCTACTACAAGAACGTTCTCAGGGTTTGGATGCGTGAATAAAGGCACATGCGCTACCATTTCATGGTATACGAACTCATCTTTTGTTGACGTCATAACCATGCCGTCAAGAAGAAGCATGTTGCCGAACTCTTCCGTTTCTACCATATCAAGCTTTTGAAATTCTGTTTGCTCTGTATGTAAAGTACGATTAATTTTTAACGTAATACCGAAGTTTTCTGTTTGTTTTTCTGTAAACCACAATCCCATTGTGTTTATCACGCCTTCCGTTGCATATTTTAGGACAAACTTAATCTTCCCTATACAAAATAAAACAAAACGTCTCAAATGTATAGTTAAAATACAAAAAAAAGATGAAGTTTTTACAACTTACTGTTTTATCGTTTCCGATTGGAGGCAGAATTATAATCGGAAAAAGCCAGCTTCTTTGAATGCTGTTTTGTTGTAATACACTAACGGTGTAGAAGCGTTGAACGGCATTGAGTATAGCTTTCGCCGTATAGTACGCAAGCAAGTGTTAACGCCCTGTGTGATTCACCTTAAGTTTTATGAATGTTCTTAACTATATGTAAATGATTTATAATTTCGACGTTTTATTTGCTATTTCGAACAAAACAGCATTGGCACTTACTTCCTCTCTCTGGTTTACCCTTGCATGGGCCACTACAAGGGTTTGACCGCTTCTGCACGTCGCCGGATGCTCTCGCCCCACTATAAAAAGACGATTTTTTTATTCAGTTTTATATATATGTAAAATTATGTTATTTTTTTGTAAAACGACTTGTTTCGTTCCCTAAGCCTCTTCATAATTTGTATTACATATCAATAGATAAGGAGCGATTCTATGAAGCAACCCCTCATTTTTGCGCACCGCGGCGTAAAAGGCACACATCCGGAAAATACAATGATTGCTTTTCGTGAAGCAGAACGGGTGGG
>NZ_KE387253.1:25377-71284 GCF_000430785.1 Ectobacillus panaciterrae DSM 19096 | reverse complement strand
TGGATTGGCTGTTGCAGCAAGGAGTCGGAGCCATCGTAATGGAAGACCTCTCTTTCTCGCAGCAGTATGATACAAACAAACGCCAAAACCGGATGACGTGCCAATTCGCGTTTCGAAAGTTGTCAAACGCCATCTTGACAGGGGCGTTACGAAATGCGTTCACAATCAAAAAGGTGAATCCTGCGTACACATCTGTCATCGGCCGTTTGAAGTACAGCCGGAAGTATGGAATCTCGGTTCATGAAGCGGCTAGCTTTGTGATTGGAAGACGTGGACTCGGGTTTCGGGAAACATTGCCTAAGGATGTGCTGACTCTTCTCCGGACTTCGGTAAAACAGCACCTCATTTGTGCTCTCGCATCGATGGAAGAAAGCGAGAAAGCAAGTGAGTCTGGCAAAGCAAAGCGAAAGCGTTTGGGCATGTATCTGAAGAAAATCGAACAGTTTCAAACGGAACCGGAATGGTCGCTTTGGAACATCCTGAAGCAGACCGTTCGACTTCTACAAGGGCAATACGTGTTACAAACATTGTAAACCTTTTTTCTGGGCTGCTGATCGATGATAGAAGAAATGGCAGTTCGGAACCGCCAGACCTAACAGGTCGCCACAGACTGTCTTATGCAGCAGGCATATGACGAAGGCAATCCCTTCTCTGATGGAGTGACGTGAGAGTCGTCATGGAAGCGGAGGTTTCACCTGGTTTCTCTGCGATTTGGTATGGTTTGATACGATTTTATTAACCAGGTTCATTACAGGACAAAAGACTAAACTACAGGACTCGACGGCGGATTGGCAGCTCTGCTTACTCATTTCGGCGGAGAGATTTTACAAGAGGACAAGAGTATTCCAGAACAAGATATAAAGCCAACTCAAGAGACGTCTTTAGCGCAGCCAGTTGTTAATCAAAAAAGAATAAATCTTGAGAAAAAGCTAGAAAAGCAGGCGCCTGCTATATTAAACCTTTCTAAAAAGGCCAAAATTATGTAATGTTTATAACGGATGGTGCTACGTTTGATCAGGATGTTTCTAAACAACAAATACGAGACTCTTCTTAGGAACAAATTTTCTGGAGCTTTATGGAAATTGGGAAATTTAACAAAGATCTCAGCAAAAAACGTGGTTTTATGAACCGTCTTTCATCTGCGTTCACTTCAGATTTTAGTTTTTTAGAGGAACTCAACAACATGGGCGGACGTCTTCTTGACAATGCTAGTTTCTTTAGTGTGAAGGATCCTGCTTCTATTCGTGAAGATGAGCCATATGCATGAAGTTGTCATCCCTAATCGTTGCCTCTGAACCCACCGCAAAAACCACTCATCCAATCCAGTTCATCTTCCCATGGTACCATCGTCAATACATCAATAGTGTACATGTTAAATATAGATTAATAGTATGTAAGATTTAGCAAGCCGTTCACCTCAAAAGTATAGAGTGCGATCTTACCATATAAACGTTCTCACCCGCGTTTTGAACAAGAAGTTGTACATATTGCAGCGATGGCTGAAGCTATGGGAATTCCAAATATTCGTATTGAAAAAATGGAAGATATCAACCTAGAGGTGCTAAGTCTTTTAAATAACCTCGACGGTCCTGCTGTATTAGAAGTATCATTAGTGGACAACAACGTTCCGCCTATGGGAGACCGAGTTAAATTTCTTTCATCGTTTGGAAAATAAGAGAAAAAGAAAAACACCTGTCGTCCTTTTGGATAGCAGGTGTTTTTCTTTTTTAGCTTGATGGGGATGGGACGCCCCCCTTTTAAATACAAATTGTATAGGGTCCTTTGTTTTTTACCGATTATCACCAATATTATTTAACAGATCCTTAAATTTAAAAAATCAACATCATAAGACGTATTTTGATCAAACTCTTTTATAAATCAACGTACGATTTCAAAAAACAGAAAAATATATCATTTAGATCGCAGGGTGAAGGTCCTAATTCAATTAAATTTGATTTAAATAAAAAAACACCTAGATTCATTCGCTAAAATCTAGGTGTTTTTTGTCCAGAAGCTAAAACCTATCACTATCTTATGGGAATATGAATGTTCCTGGAATATTTTTTGATATTCCATTGGTTATATCTAGTATTTTAACGTTAGTGTAGGTAACATCTGTAAGAATCAATGTCTGTCCAGAGGGGCAAGTAAAGCTTCCGGGACCGGGTGGAAACAGCGTAAGAGTTTGACTGATAGTTCCATTTTTACCAGAAGAGAATGTTCCCATAGCACTTACTGGTCCAGATACAGTCTCTTTGTTCGCGGCTTTAGGGTGCTTACCACCATTGTTAAAGCACTGGAATGTAGCGGTAGCATCAGCACTAGCTACATAGGTTATACTCACATTATTACCTAATCCTGACTCTTTGAATGTTACGTTAAGGTTGGGAGTGTTACCATCAAAACTAGCACTTGCCTTGATAAAATGAGGTTCTGCCATTAATATCACCTCCTTTTTTATAATAAAATAGCAATGCTTATCCATTACTATTCTATTATAAAAATATACGGATTATCTTCTAATAGAAACGGCATATATCCTATTAACAAACATATTTTATATAAAATCGGCCTTAAGTATCTCTGAGACCTTTCTGTCATGCGAAGACAGTTCTTTATATTTTTATTCATCAATAATTATTGATATAATAAATTTGTTCATATGATTAAAGACTTTAACCCCTTATCAAATAAGAGCTGCGTTTAAATGATAACGTGACTATAAGAATAAGGTGGGGGATAGGTGCTCTACCGTAGGCTGAAGCCGGTTGTTTCTCAAATAGCGGCCGAAAGCTTGCCCATTTGTCAGAGCATTATTTATATAGAAGGAGGGCAAACGTATGTCCAAAGGAAATTCCGTGAATAAAAGCCCGAAACGACTTAGTGATATCCCGCTGTCGGTTCTGGATCTTGCCCCAATCGTGGTCGGCGGTACGTCCGCTGATTCTTTCCGAAACACTCTCGATCTTGCCCAGCATGCCGAGAAGTGGGGATTCAATCGTTACTGGCTGGCTGAACACCACAATATGGCCGGTATCGCCAGCTCAGCTACATCGGTAGTAATTGGTTATGTGGCAGCCGGTACTTCGAAAATCCGTGTCGGTTCCGGCGGTATCATGCTGCCCAATCATGCTCCCCTGGTGATTGCTGAACAGTTCGGTACGCTGGAGTCCCTGTATCCCGGCCGCATTGATCTCGGCCTGGGCCGCGCGCCGGGTACCGACCAGCTTACCGCCCGCGCCCTGCGCCGCGAACTCAGAAGTAACGGTGAGGATTTCCCTGAGCAATTAAGTGAACTGCGATCCTATCTGAACCCGTCGCCGAGCAGCATGCATGTGCGGGCGATTCCCGGCGAGGGGCTGAACATCCCAATCTGGCTGTTGGGTTCGAGCGGTTTTAGTGCGCAGCTGGCCGGCCAACTCGGTTTGCCATTCGCATTTGCCAGCCATTTCTCTCCAGACAATACGTTGCCGGCTCTGCAGCTGTATCGCAGCAGCTTCATCCCTTCAAAAGTGCTTGAGGAGCCGTACGCAATGGTTGGTGTCAATGTCATTGCAGCCGATACTGACGAAAAAGCCCGCTGGCTGGCGACCTCGATGCAGCAGCAATTCCTGAACCTAGTACGCGGTCGTCCCGGTCCGCTGAACCCGCCGGTGGAAAATATGGATGATCTTTGGAACGATTACGAAAAGTCTGCCATCGAACAAAAGCTGGGCTCCTCGATTATTGGCAGCCCCGAGATCGTTAAGGAGAAACTGCAGGCCTTTCTGGATGTCACCCAGGCTGACGAGATTATGGTCAATGCCCAGATTTTTGACCATGAGGCACGTCTGCGCTCCTACGAAATTCTGACCCAGATTGTAAAGGAAGAACAAGCAGCTTCTAATAATTAAGTCGAGAAGTACTATATCAAAACATTTTGATTGACTTTATAAACTGTATAAATTAAGATTACAGTACTCTTCTTAAGGAGGAAGTTGATTAAGTGAATAGTGAATTTACCATAGCCGTGCACAGCTTAGTCTTTTTAGCCTATTTACCTGATCATATGGCTAGCAGTGAGTTGATCGCAAAAAATGTTTCTACAAACCCGGCAAGAATTCGCAAGATTATGAGCCGCTTGCGTAAAAATGGATTTGTAAAGACAAAAGAGGGAAACGGCGGAGGTTACATCCTGAATTGTAATCCTCAAGAGACAACTTTAGCTCAGATTTATCGCACGGTCTCATGCGGCATTAAACCAAACTGGTGTACAGGAGATCCGGAAGAAGCTTGTCTGATTTCATCCAATACTCAGGCGGTTATGGATCAGATTTTCAATGAGGCGGAAGATTATCTTGAAACATATCTAGAGAAGATTACGATTTATTCTGTTTTAGAAAAAATTAAGCAGTGTCGATGATATTGATTTAATTTTTTCTTTTTATCCATACTGTAATATTTTTAATTACAGATGAAAAGGTTTTGTTCTTTCAAGGAAACATGCGAAGAGTTCCTTTTTGTAAATAAACTGTAACAATTTTTGTAACATTTTAAAGGATGGTGAATATTAATGGCAATGACCGATAAATATCGATTGGAAATAGGAGATTGGGTCAAGGGCAAGTCGAAGGATGGAGAATTGATCTACGGTTATATTCAAACTGTAGATTCTTTACAAGGGATAGTAAGAGTAAACGTTGTGGAATGTGATAATGAACAAATTATTGGAAAAACGATTGGGATGCCAAACAAACGGGTTGAAAAATTATCCATTTCGACGACAAGCACCAAAGAACAAATTGTTCATTTAATTGACCTGGCGTTATTAACGAGAGATGAGCAGTGGTTTATGGATTTATCCGCGAAATTAAACGCTGTAAGACAACGTTCCAAGAAGGAAGCAATAGGAAGTATAGTATATCCAACCGCCAGAAATAGAATAGAGAAATCCGATACAAGAGGATAATATCTGGGAAACATAATACCGATACAACCTAATACATGCTAGCGGATGAAGAAGTTAAACTTAAAGCAGCAGTTTTAAAAATTTTTATGAAAAAACGACATATATACAGTGAATAAAAAAACCGTCTTTTTATATAGGAGGAATAGACAATGGCAATTTTACATGTAACTGACCAAACTTTTACAGATGAAATCAAGGAAGGGCTAGTGTTCGTTGATTTTTGGGCACCTTGGTGCGGACCTTGTAAAATGATTGCACCGGTACTGGAAGAAATCGATACGGAAATGGGCGATACAGTAAAAATCATCAAGCTTGATGTAGATGAAAATCCGGAAACAACAAGAAAATTTGGCGTCATGAGCATTCCGACACTCATTCTTTTCAAAGACGGAGAAGTAGTGGATCAAGTGATTGGCTATCAGCCAAAAGAGGCATTGGCAGAACTTATTTCCAAGCATGCGTAAGAGGTATTGCTTATTAAGAATCACTGAAGCAGGTTCACAGAAATAACTTGCTTTTAGTAAGTTATTTCTTTCCTATTTTATATAATTAAGACATGAAAAAGAACGGAGGAACAGGGATATGTTAAAATCTAAATATACACCATTATTCGAGTCGCTTACTCTATCTAACGGGATTCAGTTAGAAAATCGCATTGTGATGGCGCCTATGACAAATTTCTCATCAAATCCGGACGGTACTGTCTCAGATGATGAAGTAAAATACTATGTACGCCGCTCAAAAGGGGTTGGCATGGTTATAACAGCATGTACATATGTAACAGCTAACGGTAAAGGGTTTCATGGTGAATTTGCAGGAGATAGCGATGACATGATTCCGAGTTTACGAAGATTAGCAGCAGCGATTAAAGCGCAAGGCGCAAAAGCTGTATTGCAAATCTTCCATGGCGGTCGCATGTGTCCGCCAGAGTTAGTACCTAATGGTGATATTGTCAGTGCGAGTGCTGTTCCGGCAGAGCGAGAAGGCGGGGCATCAGTTCCCCGAGCTTTAAGTGATGCTGAAATCGAATCGATTGTGCGCGGCTTTGGTGAAACTACGCGCCGGGCCATCGAAGCTGGATTTGATGGTGTGGAGCTTCATGGCGCAAATGGATATCTTATTCAACAATTCTTTTCACCTCATTCAAACCGTCGTGACGATCGATGGGGCGGCAGTTTAGAGAAACGCTTAACCTTTCCGTTGTCGGTTGTAGATGAAGTAAAGAAAGTGGTCGCTAAGCATGCTAAGGAACCGTTCCTTGTAGGTTATAGATTTTCGCCAGAGGAACCTGAAACACCTGGAATCACCATGGCAGACACATTAGTATTAGTGGATGCTTTGGCAGATAAAAAGCTAGATTATCTCCATGTTTCAGTGATGGATTTCTGGTCCAGCCCTAGGGGTGTAGAAGATACACGTTCACGTATCGAAATCATTCAGGAACGAGTGGGCGATCAAGTTCCTGTCATCGGAGTAGGTTCCATTTATACAGCGGATGACGCTTTGAAAGCTTTACAAAGCGGAATCCCATTGATTGCCTTAGGACGTGAACTTATTATCGATCCTGATTGGGTAGAGAAAGTGGAGCAAGGGAGAGAATCTGAAATCGAAACAAGGTTAAATAAAAACGATCAAGAGCGTCTTGTCATTCCAGATCCACTGTGGCAAGCAATCATAAATAGGCCCGGATGGTTTCCCGGTGTTGAATAACTTCTACTATACGCTGAACGAATATAAAAAATCTTTGCTTTAGAATTCAAACTGTCTAAAACATCTTAAATAGGCTGAGTTTAGGCAAAAAGAATGGTAGTATCCCTCTTATGCAGACACATGTATGAAAGATATGCAGTCCACATAAGAGGGATATTTTATACATAAAACAACGTATACATACGTGTATTCATGGCGGAATAGTTCCTTAACAGGCCTTGCCGTCCGGAAGGTTTGGAGGAACTGGTTGGGGCCAAATTGGTTCACTTGTTTTCAGATATGAAGGTAGAAGATAGTTTCTGTGTTTGTCTTTGATAAAAACATAACATGAGAGAAGGAATGATGATCATGAAACCGATAGAGGTGAAACGGGAAATCCTCCGTTTTGAGAATGGTCACACCGGGCATATAGAGGATAGTATTGTAACGGAATTTCCAGTTACGGTAAAAATTAATAGCCAGGAATTTGTTACAATGGTTTGTACACCGGAGTATATGGAAGATATGGTGATAGGTTTTTTAGCATCCGAAGGCATTATCCGGAAATACGAGGATATTGAAGAAATATGGATACAGGAAAAAGAAGGATTTGTCCATGTAAAAACGACAAAAATCAATCCTTATTATCGCGATTTTCAAAGTAAACGGTATATTACTTCATGCTGCGGGATGAGCAGACAGGGATTTGTCTTCGTAAACGATGCGTTGACTGCGAAGAAGATGGATGATATTCGCGTAAAAATCTCCATTGAAGATTGTTTTCGTTTAATGAATGACATGCAACAATCTGCGGCTGTTTTTTATCATACAGGCGGTGTCCATAATGCGGCCTTATGTGATGTCAACGGAATTGTTTTAAGCCGGATGGACATAGGAAGGCATAATGCTTTGGACAAAATTTACGGATATTGTTTGAGAAATGACATTCCCATCGGTGATAAAATTATCGTTTTTAGTGGTCGTATATCCTCCGAAATTTTATTGAAAGTTGCAAAAATCGGCTGCGAAGTGATATTGTCAAAGTCTGCTCCGACCGAGCTGGCATTGCAGCTGGCGGAGCAATTGGGAATCACCGCAATAGGATTTATCCGTAATCAATCGCTAAATGTGTATACTCATCCGAAACGGATTGTAAATATTTAAATAGAAAAAAATGAAGATTTCGCAACTGAAGAAGATAGTGTAAAAAATGGGGATACAGTTACGTTCATTCCTCCTGTGAGCGGAGGGAAATAACGGGTGATTTTTTTTATAATTGTGTACCTTTAATTCAAACAGGTAAGACGAAAGGAGAAAGAGTATGAAAAACTTATTTACCCCGTTTTCCTATAAAGGATTAGAATTGAAAAACAGAATTGTTATGCCTCCTATGTGCCAATATTCTGTAACAGCTAAAGATGGAAAACCAAATGATTGGCATCTTTTTCATTATACAAGCCGGGCTATTGGCGGAGCGGGATTCATAATTATGGAAATGACAGATATAGATCCAGACGGCAGAATTACAGACTTTGACCTTGGGATATGGTCTGATGAACACATACCGGCGTTTCAAAGAATTGTGGATTCCGTTCATTCCTATGGAGCTAAAATTGGAATTCAAATAGGACATGCAGGTAGGAAGGCAGAAGATGCAAATCCTCCTGTTGCACCGTCTGCTATCCGATTCAATGAAAAGTATCGTATACCGCGGGAGCTTACAACTGATGAGGTCAAACAGATGGTAGAAAAGTTTCAAAAAGGTGTTCGCCGGGCGGTTCAGGCTGGTGTTGACACTGTGGAAATTCACGGTGCGCATGGATATCTTATCCATCAATTTCACTCTCCTTTAACGAACCACCGAGAAGATGTATATGGACAGGATCTTTCTAGATTTGGTGTGGAAGTAATTCAGGCTGCTAAAGCAGAATTACCAGCCGGAATGCCTATGATTATGAGAATTTCTGCAGTAGAGTATGTGGATGACGGATATGGACTGGATTATATTACGCAAGTATGTAAGGAATATCAGAAAGCCGGGGTAGATATCTTCCATATTACTTCCGGCGGTGAGGGGCCGATTGGATCTGGGGGCAGACCTGGTATTCACCCAGGGTATCAAGTTCCGTTTGCGAGACACATCAAACAGGAACTCGCGTGCCCAGTAATCGCAGTAGGAAACTTGGATCATCCTCTTTTGGCAGAATCGGTACTTGGAAATAAGGATGCTGACCTTGTTGCTGTGGGACGGGGAATGCTTCGCGATCCGTATTGGGCATTGCATGCAGCAGAAACATTGAAGGTAAAGCCGGAAGTACCGAGCCAGTATTTACGTGCATTTTAAAAGTGTTTTACAACAAATAAGAGGCTGCTTTTTTTACGTTCATAGATCATTTAAAGAACATGTTCCTTATTGCCTTCTAGCAACTTCTGTGTGGTCATATAAGGGTAAAAGTTGACCGGATAACTCATGTTATGTAAACGAAAAGTCCCTTCAGAATTGAAGGGACTTTTTATAGGCGATACATGGACTGCCGATAACTCGTGTTATGCGGTTCTGGCACAAAAATTCCGATTAATCTCTAAGTCTTGGACATACTGATACTATCAATCTAAAAGGATGTGTATCCGTATGAAAAAGCCAACAGAATTCAAATGGAAACATTACGAACCCGAAATTATTTTACAGATTGTACAGGGCGGTGGTTATCCGGGAAAATTTTACGGAATGTATCGATTTGCTCTTTAGACATTTCAATTGGCTGCTCCAATACAATCCATTTAACCCCTTCTGAACATGGCGGAGTGGTTAAAGAACCATTATATCGAAATGATTGTTGATTTTTTGGCAGTATACTCATTAAGTCGATCGGCTCTTTTAATTTAACATCTTCTGTTGTTTCTTTTTTAGGCAGAGCTGCCCATGCCTTTTCTAATGAAAGATTTGACGCCCCCTCCTTGATCATTAAGCCCAAAACTGCTAATTGACCACTTGCATCTTTATGTACGAGGTGCAATTCCATATCAAAATTTTGACCATTAAATTGATGTTCGCTTGGTGTATGGAAGTGAAATTGTGCTAACTTATACTCTTTGCCGTCTACGACAATGGAGTTGTCTGTTGTTTTAGGATTCGCTTGAACTGTATGTCCATTGTTAACTAAAGAAAACTCAGTCGGTATGTAGTGAATTTCTAGTTTCTCAAGTTTTTCATCTGCTTTTGCTTGTGAAATCTCGATGTTAATAGGGGACTGTTCCTTCCCGTTCACACATGCAGAGTTTGCAGGATCTAAATCGCCCCAGTGTGCTGGTCCAGTGTCTCCTTCGTAAGACCAATGAGCTTTATGTGTCTCTGTTGATTTGTTCTCCTTCTGAACCTTTTCTTCCTTTGGTGCTACGGTTGCACTAGAAGAACAAGCAACTAATAATAGAGAAAGAGAAATTGATAAAACTGAATACGCTAATTTGTTCTTTGCCATTTTTGAACCCCTTTGTTTAGTTTTTGTATAATTGTGTTTATACTAACTATTTAAAGTTAATGGAATTTTCTCGGTTTTTCAACCCACATTTTGGGATTTTTATTTTTGTTCTTTATGCTCTTTATGTTTCTTGTATCCTAACTGAAAGCGCCGTTCGCAAAAGTACAGCTTTTCAAACGAACCTTCGATAATAATCTGCTATTCTAAATTTCGTTTAATATTATAAAATTTTATTATAGTAATTATATATGAATGAATTATAATTTCGACATGTCCATGTGCAGCGAAAAGGGTTTGACCGCTTCTACGCTTAGTCGGATGATCTCTCCCACCGAAAAGAAACGTTTTTTTGTCGATTTTTTTAGTTGTATTTATATAGTTGTAGAAAAGGCTTGAAAAATATTAGTTAAGCTAGTATATTAGCTATAATCATACTATTTGAAAATTAAATGTATTTTTTATATTGTTAAAAGCAAGTTAAGGTGCCAGAAGGCTTAAAAGGGAATCTGGTGAAAACCCAGAACTGTCCCCGCAACTGTAAGTGCGAACGAAATGAGCAAACCACTGTTTAAGAAGGCTTTTATGTACAAAAGTAATTTATACGGGAAGGGCTCAAGGTAGGAAGATGCACAAGTCAGGAGACCTGTCTTAACTTATGAAGTTTCGATTTCTTCGGGGATTGAGAAGGTGAAACGCAGGTAATAAAAGGTAGAGGGAATTCTTTGTCTTTTTCTGCTTCCGTTTCATCCGCTCAATTCCTGTTGAGCGGATTTTTTATTTTCATAACATATAGTGCAAAAGCTTTCGAGCAGTAGAAAATAGATGTCTTATAGATAGTAATGATTAGAGTACATAACATGTTGAAGAGAATATAATGCTGGTTATAAAAATTAAATATAGTTTGGGAAAGGTGCGCAATTGGATAGCAAGAAGATTGCGTTTAAAAGGGAAGAACGGTAAAAATCCGTCACGGTACCCGCCACTGTATTGGGGAGCTTCATTGCAAATGTCACTGAACGTATTTGGGAAGACGCAATGTAACGATGAACCTAAGTCAGGAGACCTGCCTTATCTTAGACACTTCAGTAAAACCTACGGGCCTATAGGTGGAAGTGCTGATTGAATACAAAACTTTATAGTTTTGTATTTACTCTGCACCCCTATTTAGTAGGGGTGCTTTTTTTGGGCATAAAAAGATAGGGAGAGTGTTATATGACTACTTGGAATTTAAAAGGTACGAAACATCACGTTTTAATTTGTAACGGCAGCAGCTGCATGCGAAAGGGAGGAGAGGAGGCAACACAGGCGATTCGCAATGAAATTGCTAATTTAGATTTAGACACAGTGATACATACGACGAGAACCCGCTGCAATGGAAGATGCAAGGATGCTCCTGTTGTTATTGTTTACCCGGAAGGAACTTGGTACAAGGAAGTAACACCGGAAGTAGGCAGCAAAATCGTACAGCAGCATTTAGCAGGCGGGCGTGCTTTAGAAGATTACGTCATTTATGAATATGATCAAGACGGCTTTATTGCGCCGGAAAAAACAGAATGTACAGTCGGTGTATCTAAACCGCTGAAAAGGAGTATTTAATTTGGAATTGATTACGTTTGTTTTGTTGGCGATTTTAATAGGAATGAGACATGGAATGGCTAGTGACCATGTGGCGGCAATTGCTGATATAGCAGGCAGTGAAGAACGAAAAAGAAATCCGGTTTCTTTTGGAGTTATGTACGCTTTTGAACTTAGAAGAAAACTTTATTTTGTACTAGGTTCGATAACCGGGATGTATAGTTTAGGATTAGATGTTTCAATGCAAGCTGAATTTGGGAAAGGTGGTGCGTGATATGAAAGGAAAGCTGCTTATTATTGGTTTTGGCCCGGGGAGCTTTGAACATATTACAGAGCGGGCACGAGAAGCTATCCAAGAAAGCGACATGATCATAGGGTATAAAACGTATGTCGAATTAATTGAAGGATTATTAACAGGGCAAGAGATTATTAGCACGGGTATGACGGAAGAAGTAAGCCGTGCACAAGAAGCAGTGAAGCAAGCGGAACGCGGCAAGAAGGTTGCGGTGATTTCCAGCGGTGATGCTGGTGTTTACGGTATGGCTGGTCTCGTTTATGAAGTATTGATTGAAAAGGGCTGGAGAAAAGAAACAGGGGTGGAAGTAGAAGTAATTCCGGGAATTTCCGCTATTAACTCCTGTGCTTCCTTATTAGGAGCTCCTGTTATGCATGATGCGTGTACGATTAGTTTAAGTGACCATTTAACGCCGTGGAGCTTAATCGAGAAGCGGATTGAAGCAGCTGCTCAGGCTGATTTTGTAATTGCGTTTTACAATCCGAAAAGCGGGAGAAGAACACGGCAAATTGCAGAAGCGCAAAGAATTCTATTACAATATCGTTCTCCTGACACGCCGGTAGGACTCGTAAAAAGTGCATACCGTGACCGCCAGAGCGTTGTGATGACGAACTTAAAAGAGATGCTCGAGCATGAAATCGGCATGCTGACGACGGTTGTGATCGGGAATTCCTCCACATTTTTCTACGATGATTTAATGATTACGCCGCGCGGATATCAACGGAAATATACGTTGAATCAAACTGAGCAACCGCTCAAGCCGCATCAGCGTTTGCGAAAAGAAGCTGAGCCATGGGCGCTTGAGCAGCTGGAAGAAGCAGTACCGGCAAAGAGTGAAGCGGCGGCTGCGGAAGCGAAAGCGAAAGCCTCCCGAATGGAAACGGCTGCCACAGCAACAAAGGCTTCATCAAGGGAAGTAGCGGAGCAAGCCTTGCAGGCGATTCTTGGTGAAAGTGTAGGAGTCTCTGAGAATTCCTTCATTCAGCAGCCGATGCAATCCATTTTTGAGCTTGCGGTAAGCCCCGGCGTTGCCAATAAAAAGTTCACGCCAAAGCAAATGATGACGCTTGCGGAGGTAGTGGGCGAAGACGGGAACATGGAATACACACGAGATCATCAGATCAAGCTGCAAGTTCCAACCGCAAATCCTGATGAAGTAATCGAAAAATTAAGAGCCGCGCAATTTTTGCTTTCTCCGATCGGGGACGTTTTAACGTTAAAAGCGTGCGATTTTTGCGATGGAGAGAAAAAGGATGCGATTCCTCATGCGGAAGAGCTGCAGGAGCGGCTTGGGGGAATTGAACTTCCAAAGGAATTGAAGATCGGCTTTAACGGCTGCGGCATGGCATGTTACGGTGCTGTGCAAGAAGATATCGGCATTGTGTACCGAAAAGGGGCGTTCGATTTATTTTTAGGGGCGAAAACAGTCGGCAGAAGTGCACATTCCGGTCAAATTGTCGCGGAAGGCATTGCGCCTGATCAAATTGTAAGCGTCGTTGAGGAGATCGTTCAAGAATATAAAGAGAAGGGCTATCCGAATGAACGCTTCTACAAATTCTTTAAGCGTGCAAAGCGCGTGCGAGGGTTTGAGTACCAGGACATCACGCCGAAACTAAAAATAGAGGAAGCTGCCTGCGGGGATTAAGCTTCATATAGTAGATTTGGAGAGTCTGAGCGGGTGCCCTTTCGTATATGAAAGCGGTCCGTAACTAAACATTGAGGGGGAAACAATTTGAAGGCAATTTTGTTTGTTGGGCATGGAAGCAGAGATCCTGAAGGAAATAGTCAAGTTCTTCAATTCATCGACAATATGAAAGATACATGGGACGAGTCATTACTCATAGAGACTTGCTTTTTAGAGTTTGAAAGACCAACAGTGAATCAAGGAATTGACGTATGTGTTGCGAAGGGAGCCGATGAAATTTTCGTCATTCCAATCATGCTTCTGCCAGCCGGCCATTCTAAAATTCATATTCCGGCAGCGATCGATGAGGCAAAGAAAAAATATCCGCATGTATCCATGACATATGGCAGACCGATCGGTGTTCATGAGGAAGCATTTGAAATCTTAAAAACGAGATTAGCAGAAACCGGGGAGGATTTGGACAACCCTGCTTCGGATACGGCTGTCCTGCTGTTGGGACGCGGCGGGAGTGACCCGGATGCAAACAGCGATTTGTATAAGATTGCGAGATTACTTTGGGAGAAAACGAAGTATAAGCTTGTAGAGCCTGCCTTTATGGGTGTGACAGATCCTCTTGTAGAGGAAGGAGTAGAGCGCTGCCTAAAGCTCGGAGCAAAAAAAGTCGTGATTTTGCCTTACTTTTTATTCACGGGCATTTTGATCAAACGTTTAGAGGAGATGATGGTGAAATTTGAACATCAATATCCTCATACAGAATTTAAGCTGGCAGGCTACTTTGGCTTCCATCCTAAATTACAAGTGATTTTGAAGGACCGTGCAGAAGAAGCGCTGCAAGATGAAGTGAAAATGAACTGTGATACGTGTGTGTATCGACTTGGCGCAATGGAGCATATTCATCATCACCACCATCACGACCATGATCATGGACATCATCACGATCATGACCATCACCACCACGATCATCACCACCACGATCATGACCATCACCATCATGACCATGATCACGAGCATCATCATAGTCATGAACATGCAGGACAGAAGGTAGGGGATTTGACATGATTCTAGCATTAGCCGGGACAAGCGATGCACGTGCACTGGCTCTAGAAATCAAGCAAGCTGGCTACAACATCCTTACAACGGTTGTTACCGAGAATGCGGCGAATGAAATGAAGCAGGCAGGGATTGATGTACAAGCAGGAAGGTTAACGGATGAGGAAATGGTGAGCTTGATTCAAGCAAGAGGAATCCAGGCTATTGTCGATGCGAGCCATCCGTTTGCAGAAGAAGCTTCCAAAAATGCGATCAGTGCCGCAAAGTTGGCAAACATTCCTTATATTCGTTACGAGCGCGAGTCGCAAACATTTCAATATGAGAAGATGACAGTCGTCGAAAGCTACGAGGAAGCGGCAGCAGCGGCAGCAACGAAAACAGGGGTTGTTATGCTGACGACAGGCAGTAAAACGCTGCAGGTTTTTACGGAGAAATTATTAGGGCTGCCCGACATACGGCTTATCGCACGTATGCTGCCGCGCGTTGACAATATGGAAAAGTGCGAGCTGCTAGGCTTTCCCCAAAAAAATATTGTCGCTATTCAAGGACCGTTTACAAGGGAATTTGATCAAGCTTTGTATAAGCAGTACGGCGTCACAGTGATGATTACAAAAGAAAGCGGGAAGGTCGGCTCTGTTGATGAAAAGGTTGAGGCGGCAAAAGACCTCGGGATTGAAATCATTATGATTGGCCGTCCGAAAATTGATTACGGAACTGTGTATTCTAATTTTTCCGATGTAATCCAAGCTTTACGTAAAGCAGTGCCAAGCCTATTAGATGAGTTGAAAAAAGAACATACATTTTAAATAAGGAGTGAGGTTCATGGATTTTCGTACTGAATTTAAACCGCTAACTGTTCAACCAGAGCAAATTGAAGGAATAAGCTTTGAAATGATTACTGAGGAAATTGGGGAGCATCCATTTACGGATGAGCAATACCCGATTGTACAGCGCGTGATTCACGCATCGGCTGATTTTGAATTAGGAAAAAGCATGCTATTCCATCCGGATGCGATCCAAGCCGGCATTCGCGCCATTCGCAGCGGAAAAAAGGTAGTGGCGGACGTACAGATGGTTCAGGTGGGAGCGAATAAATCGAGAATTGAAAAACATGGCGGCGAAATCAAAGTTTATATTTCTGATCCGGACGTGATGGTAGAAGCGAAACGCTTAAATACGACTCGAGCGATTATTTCGATGAGAAAAGCGATCAAAGAAGCGGACGGCGGCATTTTTGCGATCGGTAACGCGCCAACAGCATTGCTAGAACTTATCCGTCTTATTAAAGAAGGTGAAGCAAAACCAAGTCTTATCATCGGGTTGCCGGTCGGTTTCGTATCAGCGGCGGAATCCAAAGAGGAATTGGCGAAGCTTGATATCCCATTCATTACCAATGTCGGCAGGAAAGGCGGCAGTACAGTTACAGTTGCAGCGTTAAATGCAATTTCCATTCTTGCAGATCGGGTGTAAAACATGAAAGAAGTTCCAACAGAAAAGAAGCTGCGTGAAGGATATACAACGGGAGCTTGCGCGACGGCGGCGACAAAGGCGGCGCTGACCGCATTGATTACAGGCGAGGAACAAACAGAAGCGACGATTTACCTGCCGGTGAAGCGGTTTGCGACTTTTCATATGGAAAGCTGTGAGATTACGGACCAGACGGGAACGGCAAGTGTGATCAAAGACGCTGGAGACGACCCGGACGCGACGCACGGCGCATTGATTATCTCCGCTGTTTCCTGGTCCGACGAACACGGGATTATCCTGGACGGAGGAGTCGGCGTCGGCCGTGTGACTAAGGAAGGATTGCCGGTTCCTGTCGGGGAGGCGGCAATCAATCCGGTGCCCCGTAAAATGATACGTGAGACAGCCGCAGCGGTTTTACAGGAGCATGGGATCGAAAAAGGAATTAAAATTGTGATTTCCGTGCCGGCTGGCGAAGAGATGGCAAAAAAGACGTTAAATGCGCGATTGGGCATTCTTGGCGGTATTTCCATCTTAGGTACGCGCGGCATTGTCGTTCCCTTTTCAACAGCTGCTTATAAGGCCAGTATCGTACAGGCGATCAGCGTAGCGCGGGCAAGCCATTGCGAGCATGTTGTCATTACAACGGGCGGCCGCAGTGAAAAATACGCCATGAAGCAATACCCGGAATTGCCTGAGGAAGCGTTTGTTGAGATGGGGGATTTTGTCGGCTTTACCCTGAAGCAGTGCAAGCGCCAAGGTGTCAAGAAGGTTTCCATGGTGGGCATGATGGGGAAATTTTCAAAAGTTGCCCAAGGCGTGATGATGGTTCACTCCAAAAGCGCCCCGGTTGATTTTAATTTTTTGGCGAAAGCAGCTAGTGAAGCGGGCGCGCCTGCAGCGCTTGTGGAAGAAATCAAAAACGCCAATACCGCCTCGCAGGTCGGTGACATGATGACAGCGCACGGCTATCTGCAATTTTTTGAGCAGCTTTGTGCTTATTGCTGTTTCTCCGCTTTACAGGAAGTCGGCGGCGGCATAGAGGTTGACACCTCTTTATATACGATGAAGGGCGAATTGTTAGGAAAGGCGGTGCGAAATGATGACAGCTATTAAAATGATTGGAATCGGTGATGACGGCAAACAGAGCTTGCTTCCGATGTATGAAAAGTGGATTTATGAAAGCGAAATATTAATCGGAGGAAAGCGCCAGCTTGCCTTTTTTCCGGATTACAGAGGCGAACAAATCGCAATTGAAGGCGGACTCTCTTCACTCGTGGAACGGTTGCAGGCTGAGACAAAAAACGTCGTTATTTTAGCATCGGGAGATCCGTTGTTTTACGGCATCGGCAGCTATTTATCAAGCAAAATACATATTGAAATCTATCCGTATTTAAGCTCCATTCAGCTTGCGTTCGCCAAAATGGGGGAACGCTGGCAGGACGCTTATCTTACAAGCGTTCATGGCAGAAGCATGAAAGGACTGGCGCAGCGCATCGACGGGAAAGAGAAGGTCGCGCTGCTGACAGATATCGAAAATTCGCCGAATAAAATTGCTCAGTATTTGCTGTCATTCGGGATGACTGAATATCGGGCGTTCGTTGGGGAAAATTTGGGCGGTGAAAATGAAAGATGCCGCTGGTTTAACTTAGAAGATATGATCGATGCTGAATTCTCGGCGCTGAATGTCGTAATTCTGAAGAAAACAGCCGAAAATCCGTCATGGTCCATTGGGATTGATGATGAGGAATTCATTCAGCGCAAACCGGATAAAGGATTAATTACAAAAAAGGAAATTCGAACGTTAAGCATAAGTGCACTGCGTTTAAAGAAAGACAGCGTAGTATGGGATATCGGCACGTGTACAGGTTCTGTCGCGATTGAAGCAGCAAAGATTGCCCGTGAAGGTAAAGTGTTTGCGATTGAAAAGAATGAGGGAGACCTTGAAAACTGTAAACAAAATCTAGCAAAGTTCCGTGTTGATGCGACGGTAGTTCACGGAAAAGCACCGGAAGGATTAGATTCGTTCCCAGATCCGGATGCTGTGTTCATCGGAGGCACGGCAGGAGGAATGGGAGACATTTTAGATATTTGTTGCAGTCGCCTGAAAGATAAGGGACGAATTGTTTTAAATGCAGTAACAATTGAAAATCTAGCAGAGGCAATGGCGGCATTTAAAGAGCGAGGATTTAAAACGGAGATCACGCTTGCCCAAATTTCAAGAAGCAAGCCGATTTTGAATTTAACACGCTTTGACGCGTTAAATCCAATTTACATCATTGCTGCAGAGCGCCAGGAAGGAGAATAAGCATGCTTGGTACATTATACGGTTTAGGGGTTGGCCCCGGAGATCCGGAGCTGATAACAGTAAAGGCATTTCGAAAGTTAAAGGAGTCGCCGGTTATTGCTTATCCGAAGAAACAAAAAGGAAGTAAAAGCTATGCGCAAAGAATTATCGATGTATACTTCCAGCCGAATGAAAAGGAAATGCTCGGTCTCGTGTTTCCGATGACAAAAGACGCGGCAACATTGGAAAGAAGATGGAGCGAAACGGTTGAAAGCGTATGGGAGAAGCTGCAAGAAGGCAAGGATGTTGCGTTCGTGACGGAAGGAGATCCTCTTCTGTACAGTACGTTCATTCATATGATGCGCCTGATGCAGGAGCGTCATCCGGAAGTGCCGATTGAAGTTGTGCCCGGCATTTCATCTATGAACGGAGCTGCTGCAAGGCTTGGCATTCCTTTAGCGGATGGTGACGAGCATGTGGCGATTGTTCCGGCGCGCGATGACTATGAAACAATGAAACAGGTTATTGAAGATCATGATTGCGTTATTTTTATAAAGGTAGCAAAGGTTATCGATTTGATGCTTGAAGTGTTGCGCGAATTGGATTTGCTGCATAAGGCGTCAGTCGTAACGAAGGTTACCTCGGATGAGGAGATTATTTGGAAGGCCGACGAGCTTGAAGGAGCTGAGCTCGAATACTTAACATTAATGGTGGTGAGAAAATGAAGTTATATATAGTTGGAGCAGGCCCTGGAGACCCGGATTTGATTACAGTTAAAGGCTTAAAGCATCTTCAGGAAGCGGATGTTGTTCTTTATGCCGATTCCCTTGTGAATGAAGAATTAATCGCAAAAGCAAAGCCGACAGCGGAAGTGCTGAAAACGGCAGGCATGCATTTAGACGAGATGGTTGACACCATGGTTGACCGAATCAAGCAAGGGAAGAAGGTTGTTCGCGTTCATACGGGAGATCCTGCCGTGTACGGTGCGATCATGGAGCAAATGGTTCTTTTGAAAAAGGAAGGAATTGGAGTGGAGATTGTTCCTGGCGTTAGCTCTGTGTTTGCGGCAGCAGCGGCGGCAGAAGCGGAGCTGACGATTCCTGATTTAACACAAACGGTTATTTTAACGAGAGCCGAAGGAAGAACGCCGGTACCTGAATTTGAAAAGCTGCGTGATTTAGCGAAGCACCATTGTACAATTGCGCTCTTTCTAAGTGCGACGCTAACGAAAAAAGTTGTAAAGGAATTAATAGATGCGGGCTGGAGTCAAGAGACGCCTGTTGCAGTCGTCTATAAAGCATCATGGCCGGATCAAAAAATTGTGCGGACGACGCTTGAGAATTTGGATGAAGATATGCGCAAAAACGGCATCCGCAAGCAGGCGATGATTTTGGCGGGATGGGCGCTTGATGCGAATATCCATGATAAAAACTACCGCTCCAAGCTTTACGATAAAACATTTACCCACGGATTCCGCCGGGGGGTGGAGTCGTGATTATAGCATTACAAGAAGAGCAAAAGCCTGTTATTAAGCAGCAGGGTGATTATGCGGTCGTTGCAATCACAAAGCATGGCGTGGAAGTCGCCAGAAAGCTGGGGCGTTCTTTTCAAAATGCTGATGTGTACTATATGAGTAAATTTGAAAAGGGCGATGAAGAAGCGCAGGACATTCAAATGTTCACAGGAAGTGTCCGCTTGCTGTTGCCGTCTCTTTTCGAGTCATACAAAGGGCTTATTATTATTATTTCACTTGGTGCAGTTGTCCGTATGATTGCACCTCTTTTAAAAGATAAAAAAACAGATCCTGCCGTGGTCGTAATCGATGACAAAGCAGAGCATGTTATCAGCGTATTGTCAGGACATATCGGCGGGGCTAATGAGCTGACAAAAGAAGTAGCGGCGGCGTTGCACGCGCGTCCAATTATTACGACTGCTTCGGATGTTCAGCAAACCATTCCTGTTGATCTGTTCGGGAAACGGTTCGGCTGGGTATGGGAGTCAGCAGAAAAGCTGACTCCTGTTAGCGCTGCGGTTGTGAATGAAGAAAAAATCGCTGTCGTGCAAGAGTCCGGGGAGAAGGAATGGTGGCACTATGAGCGCCCGCTTCCGGAAAATATTAATGCGTATTCATCTGTTGCAGAAGCGCTCGTGCAGGAGCCTGCCGCTGCGCTTGTTGTGACGCACAGGAATTTAACAGAACAGGAAAATCAGATTTTACATAACGGCGTTTTATATCGTCCTAAAGTGATTGTGCTTGGAATGGGCTGTAATCGGGGCACATCCGCTGCGGAAATTGAAGCGGTTATTAACGAAACGCTAGCGGAATTAAACTTTTCACGCAAAAGTGTAAAAGCGCTTTGTACGATTGATTTAAAAAAGGATGAAGTCGGATTAATTGAGGTCGTGAATAAAAACGGCTGGGAGTTTGTCTACTATCCTCCGAGTGAATTGAACGCGGTGCAAATGGAGCAGCCTTCAGAGACCGTTTTTAAATATACAGGCGCGTATGGGGTAAGCGAACCGGCAGCGCTGTTATACAGCGGTGCGGAAAAATTGGCGCTCGTCAAGAAAAAATCAGGAAATGTCACGATTTCAGTAGCTGTGATACCGTATTGATTTGTTGATGAATATGGAAAGGGGGAGGGAAAAAGATGTCAAGTCGCAGACTTGTTATTGCAGGTACAGGAAGCGGTGTTGGAAAAACGACGCTGACAATCGGGCTTATGTCGGCTTTACGGAAAAAGGGCTACAATGTACAAGGATTTAAATGCGGACCGGATTATATCGATCCGACGTATCATACCGCTGTTACAGGCAGAATTTCAAGAAATGTAGACAGTTGGATGCTAAATCACGAAATGGTAAAAGAAATTGTAAATCGGGGCAGTGAAGGCGCAGATATTTCTATCATTGAAGGGGTTATGGGATTTTTTGACGGAAAAAATCCAACCAATAACGATGGTACGACAGCAGAGATAAGCATGATCACAAAAAGTCCTGTTGTTCTCGTTGTGAATTGTGCCAGTATGGCCCGCAGTGCCGCTGCAATCGTGAAAGGATTTCAAGCTTTTCTAGCGGAAACGAATATTGTCGGCGTGATTGCGAACCGCGTCGGCAGTGAAGGGCATTTTAAAATTGTGAAAACAGCGATTGAACAAGAGTGCGGGATTCCGGTTCTCGGTTATTTGAAAAGAGATAACCACATTGCAATCCCAGAACGGCACTTAGGCTTGATTCCATCTGTGGAACGAGGCGAACTCGATTCGTTTTTTGATCAGCTCGGCGATTTAGTGCTCGAAACGATCGATGTTGATAGATTGTATGAGTTAGCGCAAGCGCCAGCACTCGAAATAAAAGAGTCTCAATTTAAGAAAAGAGCAGCACAAACTGTCCGAATTGCTGTTGCGAGGGATGCTGCTTTTAATTTTTATTATCAAGAAAACCTTGAAATGCTAGAGGCGTACGGTGCAGAGCTAGTAGAATTTTCCCCTTTACGCGGAGAGGTGCTTCCGGACCATGTTGACGGCTTATATATCGGCGGCGGGTTTCCAGAGGAATTTGCGGAGGAGCTCGCACAACAAACCGAGGTGAAACGCTCGATTCAAACAGCGATTGAAAATGGTCTGCCGACATTGGCGGAATGCGGCGGCTTTATGTTTTTAACAGAAGCGATTGAAACGACACATGACAAGCAGTATGAAATGGTCGGTATCATCCCAGGGAAGGTTAAAATGCAAACGAAGCTGGCAGCGTTAGGGTATCGTGAAGTAACAGGAGAAGCAGGGAATTTCCTGTTGGACGGCAATGTAAAGGCAAAGGGACATGAGTTTCACTACTCCACTTTCCATCCCAAAACCGAAGTCCAGCATGCTTACCAAACAAAAGGGATGCGCGGCACGAAGCAAGAGGGATATATGAAAGGAAACTTGATTGCCGGTTATACCCATTTCCATTTTGGTTCATGTCCGGAAATGGTTGAAAACTGGATTAAGCAATGTAAGGAGATTAAAGCATATGGCTAAAGCTCTCCCTATTATGTTTCAAGGTACACATTCGGATGCAGGGAAAAGTGTAATCGTTACGGCTTTTTGCCGTATTTTTGCGCAAGACGGACATAAAATAGTTCCGTTTAAATCGCAAAATATGGCTTTGAATTCTTATATCACGATTGACGGGAAAGAAATAGGAAGAGCGCAAGGCGTGCAGGCGGAAGCAGCCGGTATTCAGGCTACGACGCAGATGAACCCGATTTTAATTAAACCGAATCGTGACAATGAATCGCAAATCGTTGTACATGGAAAGCCGTATAAAAATATGGAAGCCGGCGCATATAGACAGGAATTTTTTCAAACGGGCATACAGCTCATTGAAGAATCGCTAGCGTTTCTTTCCCATACATACGAACGAATTGTGATTGAAGGAGCCGGCAGTCCTGCAGAGGTTAATTTGAATGACCGCGAATTGGTGAATATGCGGGTCGCACGGATGGCAAATGCCCCGGTCGTTCTGATCGGGGATATTGAAAAAGGCGGGGTATTTGCGAGTTTAGTAGGTACCCTTCAGCTATTGGAGCCGGAGGACCGAGACCGGGTGATTGGAGTCATCATTAATAAATTCCGCGGCGATGTTCGCCTGTTAGAGCCGGGATTGACCTGGTTTGAAGAGTATACGGGAAAACCTGTGCTCGGTGTGATTCCATATATGCCGCATTTAAATATCGATGCTGAGGATTCGGTTATTTTAAATCAATTTACAGCCGCTCAAAATGCGGAAAAGGAACTGGATATCGCTGTGATTCAGTATCCGAAAATCTCCAACTTTACGGATGTTGATCCTTTTTTTGCAGAGCCTGATTGTCACGTACGTTTTATTACGAGGGCAGAACAATTACAGGAGCCGGATCTGGTCATTTTGCCGGGCAGCAAAAATACGATTGAAGATTTAATATTTTTAAAGGAAAGCGGACTTGCAAAAAGAATCCTGGAATTACACCGCAAGAAAAAATCAGTCATATTCGGAATTTGCGGCGGCTATCAAATGCTGGGAGAAAACATTCGCGATCCGTTTGCGATCGAGTCGCAACATGAAGCTATGGAAGGGCTTTGCCTGCTGCCGCTCCGTACGGCGATCACAAAAGAAAAAACGACAGTATTATCGGAGGGACGGCTTGCTTTTCATGGCAATGAATTTGGCGTGAATGGCTACGAGATTCATATGGGTGAATCGGAGCTTACGGGAGCGTGTGAAGCCCTTATTGAGACTGCAGACCGAACTGATGGCTGCAAAAGCGCAGATGAACAAGTAATAGGTACATATTTTCATGGCATTTTTCATAATGATGCTTTTCGTGAAATGCTGTTAAATCATATTCGCCAAACGAAAGGATTAGCTCCGATATATGATCGCGTTTCGTTCAATCAATTGCGTGAAGAAGCGTTTGACCGTCTAGCTGACCATGTAAGAGGGCACGTGAAGCTCGATTTTATTGAGCAAAAAATGGAGGAATTCCAAAAAAGGGGGATTACCCAATGAGTCGCACATTAACTGAGATTCAACCTTTAGATAAGGAAATGGGCCAAAAGGTGCAAGCGTATATTGACACGTTAACGAAGCCGCCGGGGAGTTTGGGAAGATTAGAGGAACTGGCGATTCAGCTTGCTGAAATGACTTCTGAAGCGTTTCCTGTTGTTACACCGCCGGGGGTTATCGTGTTTGCTGCCGATCACGGTGTTGTAAAAGAAGGCGTATCCGCGTTTCCGCAAGAAGTTACAGTGCAAATGGTAATGAACTTTTTACATGGCGGTGCGGCGATTAATGTGTTCAGCAAACAAATCGGTGCAGCTTTTGAAGTTGTCGATGTTGGGGTTGCTGCAGATATTCACGCTGATGGCGTTGTGAAGCAGAAGGTTCGATATGGGACGGCGAATTTTTGTGAACAAGATGCCATGACAAGAGAAGAGGCGGAAAAAGCGATAGCAGTTGGGTATGACCGGGCTGAGAAGATGATCGGGCAAGGAATCAAGTGCTTGATTCTTGGCGAAATGGGAATTGGCAATACGACAGCAAGCAGCGCGCTTTTAGCAGTTTTAAGCGGTCAAGATATCGATGCCTTGGTCGGGCGCGGAACAGGAATCGCTCCTGAAAAAATCGCGCATAAGCAAGAGGTTATTGCACGGGGAATAGAAGCGAGAAAGCCTGATCGAAATGATCCAATTGACGTATTGGCAAAGCTCGGCGGATTGGAAATTGCCGCGCTGACAGGTGCGATGTTAGCAGGAGCCGCGCATCGTATTCCAATTCTTGTTGATGGCTTTATTTGTACGGTCGCTGCCCTGCTTGCTAAGGAAATTTGCAGCACTGCCGGCGAGTATATGATTGTCGGACATCGTTCTGTTGAAATTGGGCATAGTATAGCAGTTCAGCTGTTAGGAAAGAAGCCGATCCTTGATTTAGACTTGCGTTTAGGAGAAGGAAGCGGCGCGGCTGTTGCGTTTCCGATTTTACAGTCAGCAACTTTAATGCTAAAGGAAATGGCGACGTTTACTTCAGCAGGCATTTCGAAAGAGTAAGTGTAAAGGAGATCAATTATGACAACAGGAAAAGTATATCTTGTCGGTGCAGGACCAGGAGACCCGAAGTTGATTACAGTTTACGGAATGGAGTGCATTCAAAAGGCTGACGTTATTTTATATGACCGCTTAGCTAACGAAGCGCTGCTGCAGTATGCCGAGGATGATGCGGAACTCATTTTTTGCGGAAAGCTTCCAGGTAAACATGAATTGATTCAAGAACAAATTCATGAGCTTTTAGTGGAAAAAGCATGCGAAGGAAAAACAGTCACTCGTTTAAAGGGAGGCGATCCTTGTGTGTTCGGCCGTGTCGGCGAAGAAGCAGAAGTGCTGGCGGAGCGCGGCATACGATATGAAATTGTGCCCGGGATTACATCGGGTATTGCGGCGCCTGCTTACGCGGGAATTCCGGTTACGCATCGCGACCATGCTTCTTCATTCGCCATCGTAACAGGTCATGGCCGCGCCGAAAAGGGAGAAGATTACTTAAATTGGTCAGCTCTGGCGCAAGGGATTGATACGATTGCGTTTTATATGGGTGTTGGCAATTTAAGTTACATATGCAAAAAGCTGATTGAGCATGGGAAGCGTTCTGATACACCTGTTGCTGTTATTCAATGGGGAACAACGGAAAAACAGCAGACAGTAACAGGGAATCTGGAAACGATTGAATATGTTGCTGCCAATGCGCAAATCACGCATCCTGCGATCGTTCTTGTGGGCGAAGTGGTCGGATTACGAGAAAAAATAAAGTGGTTTGAAGAATTGGAAGGAAAAAAAGAGAGTAACATCGGGGGGAACTAATATGTCGATCATAGCAGAATTAAAAAATCGAAGAGCGATTCGCGACTATGTGGCACGTGAGGTTGAAGATGAAAAGATTAAGACATTATTAGAAGCCGCTACATGGGCGCCGAACGATCGCATGAGAGAGCCGTGGGGCTTTTATGTTATAAAAGGCGAGGCAAAAAAACGCTACGAGGAACTTGCTACTGTATATTTACAGGAGCGTTTTCCAACAAAACCTCATCTAGTAGAGAGCTCCCTGAAGGTACTGAAAACCACACCTGTTCACATCGTTGTGACAGCTGACATGGTTCCGGGAGATGAAGAGGCGTCTCAGGATAATGAATACGCGGTATGCTGCGCGATTCACTCCATGTGGCTTGCCGCCAAAGAATTGGGCTTAGGCTTTGTTTGGCGGACAAGAGGCGTCGGTCTTGTTCATGACGAACGGATGCACCAGTTCATCGGTTCGCCTGAAAACAAAAAAATAATCGGAAATCTGTTTATCGGCTATCCAGATGACGAGGCGTTGAAAAAGATGAAGGCGCCGGCTCGAACATCCTTTGAAGAAAAAACAGTCTGGCTGTAAATGAGAGGTAAAGATATGGAAGCAGCAGAAAACAGACGAGGGCTTGTGCTCTTGTATACGGGTGATGGAAAAGGAAAAACAACCGCTGCGCTAGGACTTGCGCTGCGGGCAGTCGGGCGTGGAAAGCGCGTATTGATCATTCAATTCATTAAATCTCCGCAGCGAACATATGGCGAAAAGATAATGTTTGATAAGTTAGGAATTGAAATGTATCAAACAGGAGTTGGCTTTACTTGGACGAAGACACCAGAGGAGCATCGCGAGGCGCTGCAAACAGCGTGGGCATTTGCAAAAGAAAAGGTTTCCTCTGGTCAGTATGATGTTGTTATTTTAGATGAACTCAACAATGCTCTTGCAATCGAAAAATTCCCGATTGATGATGTTCTTCCCCTGCAAGAGGTAATTCATTTGATTAAAAATCGTCCACAGGGCATGCACCTTGTGATTACGGGGCGGTCGGCAAAGGAAGAGATTAAAGCTTGCGCTGATTTAGTTACGGAAATGAAGGCAGTGAAGCACTATTATAATGAAGGAATTCCGGCTGTGAAAGGAATTGAATTTTAATGGCATGGATTGAAAAATATGGACATGGCGGAGATTTACTAACAGCTAAGCAGCTGTTTGGAAGCAAGGAGAAGCCGCTGTTGGATTTCAGTGCCAACATTAATCCGCTCGGTCCGCCAACGGGTATGATGAAGATACTAAAGGATCAGCTTGAAACGATCGTTCATTATCCCGATCCTGCACAGCGCTTGTTAAAACAGCGGCTGGCTGAGAAGCTTGCTGTTACTGCCGAACACATTTTAATTGGAAATGGGGCAGCAGAGTGCATGGCCCTTGTCATTTTAGGATTGCAGCCAGAAACAGTCGGTGTTGTGTATCCATGTTTTTCGGAATACGAGCAGCTTGCCGTATCATTCGGAGCGAAAATCAAATCGTGCTACGGAAAGCTTGCCAATGATTTTAAACCGGATATTTCAGATTTGTTCCAGTTGCTTACAGAAACAGACCTCGTGTTTATTGGTCACCCGAACAACCCAACAGGAGTGCTGTATTCAAGGGAAGAGCTAGTTCAAATAGCGAAACAGGCCGAAAAAACCAATACATATCTCGTTATTGATGAAGCTTTTATTGACTTTCTTCCATATGAGAAACAAATTACCCTGCTTCCAGACTTGGAAACATTTAAACATGTCATTTTCATTCGTTCGATGACGAAGTTTTACGCTATACCAGGTCTGCGTCTTGGATATGCGGTATCACATCCAGCTCTCATTTCAAAGATACAAGGTAAACAAGTGACATGGAGTGTAAATCAGCTTGCGCTCGTTGCCGGCGAAGCTTGTCTTGAAGAACAGGAGTATGAAGAACGAACGATTGCTCTTATTCAGGAGCAGCGAAGCTATGTGAAGTGTTCCATAGAAGAGAATTTAGGCTGGTTTGTCTTCCCGGGACAAGCCAATTTTCTCTTAGTTCGGCTCCCAGAAGAGATAACAGCCGCCGATTTGCAATGGAAAATGGGACAAAAGGGGATTTTAATCCGCTCCTGCTCGATGTATCCGGGATTAACATTACACGACTTTCGCATTGCGGTCCGAACAAAGCAAGAAAACGATCATCTCATCGAAGCTTTTAAAGAAGTGGTTGAAGAGGGGAAGAAACAATGATATGAACCTATATCACTGGCGGTAATGAAAAATATATAAGTCCAATTTAAAATTCGACATAAGAAACGAGCATGATGGTGTATATTTCTGGATGAAAAAACCCTATTTTTTGCGGGAGGGGCTAGAGCATCCGCATGTATATATGAGTGAATGATAAATTCGACATGTCCATGTGCGATGTGCAAAGAAAAGGGGGTATGGCATGCTTCTTCTCTCTGGTTTACCTTTGCATGAACCACTACAAAGGTTTGACCGCTTCTGCACGTCGCTGGATGATCTCTCCCCACTATAAAAAGACGTTTTTTTATTCACTTGTATATAGGTAATGCGATAGGTTGTCTATGATGCAATTTGTGAAGCAGTAAGGAATCAGGAGGGCTGACTAGATGCTGTCTCATTCAATTTATATTTTCACAGCTTACATAATCGATCGGATTGTTGGCGATCCTCGTGCGCTCCCTCATCCGGTAGTGTTGATGGGGAAATGTATTAGTCTATTAGAAAAGGTCATTCGAAAATTTGTAGTGAAGGAAAAAGCATTAAAGCTTGCCGGTCTCCTATTTCCCATCCTCATTGCCGGCGGGACATATGGTATTGTTGCATTGTTGCTTTACACAATAAGTTTAGTCAATCATTGGCTCGCGGTCATTGCAGAAATTTGGCTTATTTCAACAACCGTTGCAACGAAAGGCCTTGGAGATGCAGGCATGGAAGTGTATCGGCATTTAAAAAACAATGATTTATCCAAAGCGAGACAAAGTCTAGGGATGATTGTCGGAAGAGATACAGAGGAACTTGATGAGGGGGAAATTTCACGCGGAGCAGTTGAGACCGTGGCGGAAAATATTGTGGATGCAATCATTTCTCCCTTTTGTTATGCGCTTATAGGAGGCGCGCCTCTTGCTATGGCGTATCGGGCCGTCAATACGTTAGATTCAATGATTGGGTATAAAAATGAGAAGTATCAGAACTTAGGGTGGGCCTCAGCTCGGTTTGATGACCTTTTGAATTATGTACCCGCTCGTTTGACAGCTCTTTTTATGCTGCTTGCTTGTTGGGTTAAGAGACTAGATGTACGAAATGCATGGGCAATGATAAAGCGTGATGCAAAGCGTCATCCAAGTCCAAACAGCGGAATTCCAGAGGCGGCAACCGCAGGTGCACTTGCCATTCAACTCGGGGGCACAAATTTTTATAACGGAGTTGCTTCGCATCGGGCCAAGATGGGGGAGCCGAACCGCCTAATTGAATCAGATGATATTATACGAACAATCGAGGTTATGAGAACCACATCGATGATTTGCGTTCTTCTGTTTTTTACCATTTCTTTATTGGTTGCATACTATATTTCTTAAATATCATGAGCAGAACAGGAGCTTTAACAATGAAAGTAGGCAAGGGGAGCTGTAATGGCACATTTGGAGAGCTTGTACAAGGCGTTCTGGGCGAACGTCCTTTTTTAATAACGCTGCCAATACCAACATTAAGAAGTGAGGCTATCTTTATACCTAATATAACAGATTCTGAGATTACTGGTTCGCACTCAAACACGAAAGCGATAGAAGCTTGTAAAAAGCTGCTTCAATGGTTTGATATGAAGGGCGGAGGACGTCTGCAAATTCATTCAAATATTCCAGCCGGCAAGGGAATGGCGAGCAGTTCGGCGGATATTGTGGCTGCAATCAAAGCGGCTGCTCATAGTTACTCCCTGCCTCTGACAGAAGACATTATCTCCGCTATTGCGAGTGAAATCGAACCTACAGATGGAGTAATGTATGATGATGTTGTTGCGTATGATTACATACATGGCCAACTTATTGAAAGCCTGGGCCCCTTGCCTCCCTTCGTGTTAATTGGAATAGATGCAGGCGGAATTGTAGATACGATTCAATTCAATCAATTATCGAAACCGTATGACTGGCGGGATCGACATAAGTTTTTAGAGGCGTATGAGCTGGCAAAGATAGGAATAAGGAATAAGAATTTGTCTTCCATTTGTAAGGCAGCTACGATCAGCGCTCATATTAACCAAAAAATATTGCCAAAACCTTATTTTAGTGAATTTGAAAGATTATCTAATATATACCAGGGAGGGCTTGTCATAGCCCATAGCGGAACTGTTATAGGGATTTTATTAGATGCGAACGACCCAAGCATTAGTGAAGTCTTTTCACAGATTTCAAGGCAAATATCACTTATTATAAAAAACTCTAGGATAAAACCGTTTTCCTATTTTGGCGGAGATGTAAATTGTAAGGAATATCAGTTTCGATAAGCTATATACAAGTGAATAAAAAAAACCGTCTTTTTATAGTGGGGAGAGATCATCCGGCGAGGTGCAGAAGCGGTCAAACCTTTGTAGTGGTTCATGCAATGGTAAACCAGAAGCATACAATACTCCCTTTTGGCTGCACATCGCACATGGAAATGTCGAAATTATAGTTCACTCATATATAGGTAAAGTGTTAATCTTAATGAGGCAATCATACAGGGTGCCTTTGCAGTTGATAAATTTCTATATAGGCGATAAAAGGAAGGATTGTACAGCTTCTAGAATAGATAATCGTATCGGATGAAACCGATTGGCAATTACCGTATGCTTTATTCATTTCTATAACCGTTCAATCAATTCTTAATATTCTTGCCTAATAGACAAGGTTTAATGAAGAGCCGGAGAGGTGGGTATAAAATGTTTAGTAATGAAGAAAAAGAAGCGATTTACAATGTGATTTATAGAAGGAGAGATGTTCGCAGTTTTCTTCCTGCTCCCATTCCTCTTGATGCAATCCAGCGAATTCTGCAAGCGGCCCATCATGCGCCATCAGTAGGGTTTATGCAGCCATGGAATTTTATTTTAGTAAGTTCATCTGAAAAGAAAGAAAAACTAGCATGGGCTGCGGAAAAAGAAAGAAAAGCATTAGCTATTCACTACCAGGAAGAACGGGCAGCGCATTTTTTAAGTCTAAAAGTGGAAGGAATTAAACAAGCGCCGCTGACCATTTGTGTAACATGTGACCCGACGCGTGGAGGATCTCACGTATTGGGAAGAAATTCGATTCCAGAAACAGATATTCTTTCCACAGCGTGCGCTATCCAAAATATGTGGTTAGCTGCATGTGCGGAAGGGCTGGCAATGGGCTGGGTAAGTTTTTATAAGAAAAATGATGTAAGAGATATATTACAAATCCCGCCTCATATTGATCCTGTGGCCTTACTTTCTATCGGATATACAGATGACTATCCATCAGCCCCCATTTTAGAACAAGTCAATTGGGAAAAACGGAGATCTCTTCAAAACTTAATTTTTCATGATATATGGGGACAGCAATAATAATGATCTATATGGAAGCAACTCGAATTTTTCGGGTTGCTTTTTATATAAGTCTAATTTAAAAATTCGACATAAGAAACAAGGATCGGGCGGTTTTTACCCGGTTTTTCTCACGCCATAACCCGTTATCCTTTGTATAAGGCAAGTGTATTCAATTTCACTTGCTGTAACACGGTTTCATAGGCCATTTTCTTTAATTCTCCAATCTTCTCAGTAACATCTTGTAAGAAAAGGGGAGAGGTTAATTTATTTTGAAACGGCCCGGAAAATGGCCAAGGTCCATCTGTTTCGATTAATAATTGATTGAGCGGGAGCTGATGAACCAATTCCTGGTCTCGGCTTCGGTAGCATACCTCAGGGGTCACGGAAATGTAATACCCGCTTTTAACGATTTGCGCGATGACAGAAGGAGCTGCTTTTAACCAATGAAAATGTGCTTTTTTAATCTGATGTTTAACTAATATATCATAGGCAATTGGAGCGTGAGAATGAACGGCATGAAGAACGAGTGGCAAAGCTTCCGCCTTAGAGATAGACACCATATTATCAAGAAAATCTATATAGCTCTCTAACGAAGCATTCTCATATTTTTGCAATGAGTAATAAGGCAATCCGACCTCACCGATGGCTGAAACCAAATGACGTTCATTGTGTAAAAGACGTTCCCACTCGGCCACGTCTTGAGCTGGGGGCAAGGGCTGTTCAGGATGAAATCCAATCGCAGCAAAAATAAAATCCGGATATTTTTGTTTTAAGGAAAGAGTTTCATAGCTGGATTGTAAATCAGTTGAAACAGCTACAACACCTGTTATGCCTGCGTTTTTCCAGCGTTCAATCTGCTGATCTATCTCTTTATACTGATTCAGATGAATATGGGCATCAAACATATAAAATCTCCTATACATAGGTTTTGTTCAAAATATTTTTATAAACGTTAACTTTTCAATCATCTGCAACAGAACATCAGGATTGAGTTTGATTAGTGTTTCCGGCGTCCTGTAGAGGTCCCGTTTACTATAAGGGGACATGTTGAAGCTTCCCCATAATGTGTATATAGTAAGCTATATTTTGGATCAGGTGTAATAGCCTTACATACATAGACAGTATAAAGTTTTTTTGGAAAACTTATAAAACAGTTAAAGCCATCATTTTATTATAACTTGCTTTTCACTAAACTGAAAAGTTTGCGAAGGGTTACTATACCGTTTCATTGAAACAACCCCCTACATAAAAATGTATGCCAGATAAACTCACAAACGAGCAGGATTAACATATTTTTTGTGTAATAATTAATTTGATTACACTAAATACTCATCAAAGAAAGACATACCTATTCAAACTCTAAACATTTGAAAAGGAGTGTTGAAAATGCAACGACAAAAGTTATTGATTAATGGGGAAAGGCTAAAGAATGAACTTGAACGATTTGCAAACTACGGCCGTACGGAAAATAATGGAGTAACGAGGCTATCGTTATCAGAAGAGGATCGTTTAGTTAGAGATTACTTTTGTTCTTGTTGTGAAGAATTAGGTATGTCTATCAAAGTTGATGATATGGGTTGTATATATGCTACTCTTGAAGGTGTCGAAGATAAACCTCCTATACTCATTGGTTCCCATTTAGATACGGTAAAAAAAGGCGGCCGGTTCGATGGGGTACTAGGGGTAGTGGCTGGTTTAGAAATCGTCAGAACGCTGGTAGAGAATCATATTCAACCAAACATTCCAATCACGATTGTGAATTTTACAAACGAAGAGGGCGCCAGGTTCGAACCGTCCATGATGGCATCTGGGGTCCTTTCAGGGAAATTTGAAAAGTCTGTGATGCTGAAAAAAACAGATTCAGATGGTATCGTATTTGAGGAAGCTTTACATGCCAGCGGATACGCAGGTGAAAGAGAAAATCGCTTGAAAGATGCAGCAGCCTACTTGGAATTGCATATTGAACAAGGTCCGATTCTTGATAAGGAATCTCTTTCTATCGGTATCGTTGAATGTGTAGTCGGGATGGTATGTTACGAGATAGAAATAACAGGAGATTCCAATCATGCAGGGACAACTCCTATGGATATGAGAAGGGATGCCCTCTTTGCAGCGAATAACTTAATTACTGAAGCTCGCAAAAGACTAGGTGCGATTGATAGTGAATTAGTGTATACAATCGGAAGGGTAAACGTTTTTCCGAATATACATACAGTTATTCCTAATAAAGTTGTTTTTTCACTGGAAGCAAGGCATAAGAATCAAGAGATTATCAGCTTGGTTGAGAACATCATACGTGAACTTCCGCAGTCATCATTGACAGAGGGCTGTGCGGTAAAAGCCACAAAACTATGGGATCGGGATACAGTTTGGTTTGAAAAAGAAATTTGTAATCTACTAGAACAATCCGCAGAGTTATTTGGGTATTCGCATAAAAGAATGGTTAGCGGCGCAGGACATGATGCCCAATTCGTAGCTGGCTTTATACCATCTGCCATGCTTTTTGTTCCAAGCATAAACGGAAAAAGTCATTGCGAAGAAGAGCTTACCGCTTGGGAAGATTGTGAAAAAGGAGTAAACGTACTATTAGAAACTGTTCTGACGATGTTATCTAAATAAGAATGTAAGTCTAAATTTTTAAAATGATAGGTAAAATAAAAAGTTGCTCCTTCTGCTGCTGGTGTCTATATAAATGCAATTAAAAAAATCGACATAAAAACTTTTCTTTTAGGGGGGGGAGATAGCATCCGGCTAAGCATAGAGGCGGTCAAACCCTTTTCGTGGCCCACGCAGGGGTAAGCCATAGAGAGGGAGCGAGCGCAGTTTCCCTTTTGTTCTACGTGGCAAAAGATAGATATGTCGGAATAACAATGTGGATTTATATAAGAGTAAGAGGTGTTACTATAAAAGATGTTCATTAAGTAGCAGGAGCAGATTAAAAAACAATGAAGTATTCATTATGGAAAAAGAAAGGTCTAAGAGAAGACCTTTCTTTTTTAGTTAACCAGCCCGAGTGATTTTAATCCGTTATAGATACCTGAATGAGTTACTTCTGTTGTTTTATGTTTAGCATAAGCAAAAAGATCAGGATGCCCGTTTCCCATCGCAAAGCCTTCACCTACAGCCTTGAGCATTTCTTTATCATTCATGCCATCGCCAAAGGCAATAGAGTCTTCTTTCGGAATGCCGAGAAGCTCTAATATTATTCTAACGGCAAGTCCTTTGTTGACATTGTCTCTTATGACATCATAACTATGACGTAATCCTTCTAAATTCACTTGTGCTAAATGAATTTTATCGTCCCTTTCATAAAGCGCGGGTTCGTTCTCACTTAAGTTAATAAGGGTCATACCCAAAATATCATGAATGACATCCGGAGTGAACAATTCATTTTTTTGTAAATGGAATCTCTTTATAAACTGTTTCATCATTGGAGCATCTAAAGAGGTGAGGATATTCTTTGCATTTGTATACATGATTATTTCATGACCATGTTTTTTAGCAATATTTAAAAAGTGCTCTACAGTCTCGGCGTTCATCGGCTCTTTAAATACATCCGTCCCTTTATGTATGGCGTAAGCACCGTTATAACCGATGAAAGAGTGGATGTTCAGCTCTTCTCCGATATGCGATATTTCATGCAGCGGTCTACCAGTCGCGAGAAAAACTTCCACACCTTTCTGCTGAACTTGAGCAATAGCTCTTTTAGTGGAATCCTCGATCGTATCATCAGGCCTTAAAATCGTTCCATCAATGTCTAAAAATAAAATTTTGTAGTCAGTCATTATATTTTTCCATACTCCTTTAATTTTGTAGCATTAAGGTGATTAGCTATTGTGGGTTGTATAAGGGAATTTTATCATAAAAAACAGTTTGGGAAAAAACGGAAGATTTCTATTTTTGGTCGGGCGGGGAGTGAAAATGAATTAGGGATAAGAGCATGTATTGTGAGTATTTAGTTTGTTGTTATAAACTTTCTTCATTCTTTTTCTTTGCTGTTAATTGATGTTACAATTTTAATAATGACTTAAAGAGAGGAGCAACCCCTATGAAAAAAACAGTAAAAGTCGTAGGAGCCGTATCATTCAATGAACAAGGCGATATCCTATGCGCATTGCGTTCAACTGAAATGTCCCATCCGAATTTATGGGAATTTCCAGGTGGAAAGACCGAAGAGGGTGAAAAGCCTGAAGAGGCGCTCGTGCGCGAAATTAAAGAAGAGCTTGATTGCACTGTGGAAGTGTACGAGCTCATTGAAGACACGACTTATGAATACGAGAAGGTAATTGTAAATCTACTCACCTATAAAACAAAAATCACAAAAGGAACGCCGGAGGCAAAGGAGCACGCGGAATTAAAATGGGTGCCCCTTCAAGAATTGCGTTCTTTAGAATGGGCACCCGCAGATATTCCGACAGTAGAGGCACTGTTATCGGATAAGGCCAATATATAGGTTCTCCGGCACAAGATGGTGCAATCACCATTTGATATTCATCGGTTTGTCGCCATGATTTGATACATAGTTAATTACTCCGAGATATGTGGACAGCGGCGGTGTTATGTGCTGCTAATTCCTCTGTGCGATTTATCGTCACTCCTCAACCCGCCTCAACATACTCCTTCGCTCCTGCTTGTTCTCTACTCTCTGTAACCACAAAAAATAAACCGAAACAACCGCAATTCCCAACAAAATAAAAGGCGAAGAAAACAGTAAAATACAAAGAAAACAAACCGAAAGCACCGCAGCCCCCGCTTTCAAAAACGGCGAAGCAAACAAGCGCATACATGCCAATACACCAAGCAGAGCATTACATAGAAAGAAGGCGTTGGCAATGGCAACGAGCTGTTGAATGCTTACGATATTTATATAGTAGAGCGCGAATATGCCGGAATGAATGCTAAACATAAGTAAGAGCGCTCGGGATGGAACATTGTTTCTATTTTTAAAAGAAAGCCATTTCGGCAGTACGCTGCTTTTTGCTTGATCATAAATAAGCCTTGTGACAGCGCCGATGACAAGCAAGACGGTGCTGATGCATAGAGCAATTGTAATGGTCGAGATCAATGGAGTTGCCCAGCTTCCGAACAAACTCTCCAACAAGGACGCCAAGGATTGGTCTTTCATCCCGGCTTTGCCCGCTGTCCATTGGAACGCGAGCGCGACGGCCAAACTGACTCCGGCGATGATGGTAAAACTTAAGGCGATAGCCTTCGGAATGGTGCGTTCCGGGGATTTTACCTCCAATGAGTAGCTGCCGATGATTTCCCAGCCAATCAATGCCCAAAACAACAGAAGCAAACTGTGGCCGAAGTCGTATACAGTGATCGGTTCTGTCAGGCTGATGTTGCCATCCGCTGTAAACAGGGTGTGCAAGCTGCCAACGAGCAAGGTTACGACGATGAAGCTTGACATAACGAATGCAAATTTCCCTACCGCCGTGATATTGCGTGTCAATATGATGTACACGATGCACAGCAAGCCGAACGTAAGCCATTTCTCCTGCACGAATGTTTGGGAGGTCAGAAGCTGCATATAATGACCGGCTGTTCCGACAACCGCGACGGGACCGAAGCAGACGGCCAGCACGAAAAAGATGGCCGACAGGTTTTTGATGTGTGTTCCGAATGCCCGCTCCACGGCAAGCGGAACGCCCGAGTCGCCTGGAATCATGATGCTCAGTTTGCCGAACAGGTAAGCAAACAGCATGCTCAAGCCCAGCATGAGCATCCAAGCGAAGATGGCGTAGTTTCCGGCCGTTTCGTATACGGCCGGGGGCAGGATAATGATGCCAGATCCCAAGATAGGACCGATCATCAAGCCGCTCAGCAGGATGAATCCGATTTTTCCATTTTGCATAGTATCACCTCGAAAGTTCTTGAAAAGAATTGTAATCTCATATACTTTGATTATATGTAGCATTTTTCCATCGGTAAAATGAATAATTGTGATAGGAATCATCGGGAAAAGCGATAGAAGGGGAATCAATAATGGAAATACGGCATTTGATTACGTTAAAGGCGATTGTGGACATGGGAGGATTTACGCGCGCGGCAACGCATTTAGGATATGCACAGTCGACGGTTACGGCTCATATTCAGGCGCTCGAGCAGGAGCTGGGTGCGCCTTTGTTCGATCGAATCGGAAAGAAGGTACAGCTTACTGAGGTGGGTGCAAGCTTTTTGACGCATGCTTCGGAAATGATACAGCTTTATACGAAAGCGAAGGATGTTTTCCATATGGAGAAACAGGAGACGGGCATGCTGCGCATCGGGGCGCCGGAGTCCCTTACGATTTACCGCCTGCCGTTCATCATCCAGGCGTATCGCAAGCGCTACCCGAAGGTGAATATTATCATGAAGTCGGGGTCTTGCTGGGACTTGAAGCAGGAGCTGCGCAGAGGGGAATTGGATGTAGGCTTCTTTATACAGGCGCCTTTTGCGGATCATGAGCTGCATACGGAAGCGCTCGTGGAAGAGCCATTGGTTGTCATCCTGCCGCCAGATGTTGATCATACAAGGACTCTTGCATCGTTTGCGCTACAGGAGAATGAAAATATTTTGTTTACGGAACAGGGCAGCTATCGGGATTACTTCGAGGCGTTTTTAAGAAGCCGCGGCATCGCAACAGAGACAGGAATGGAGTTTTGGAGCATTGAGGCCATCAAGCAATGTGTCACGTGCGGTCTCGGTATTTCCATGCTGCCTCTTGTGACAGTGCAAAATGATATCGCTCAAAATAAGCTGCGATCCATCCCTTGGGATTCCGGCTTGGGCAGCGTTTCAACCATTATGTCTTGGCATAAGGATAAGTGGCTGTCTCATGCGGCGAGGGAGTTTATGAATACAGTGAGGGAGCATGCTTCCGGCTAGCATGTTATATGAAAGAGGGGGGAAAATATGGATTTAATGCGAGTATTACGAAACAAAAATGTTGTCGTGACTGAGCTTGTCAACAAAGCGGAAGATTTGCGAAAACAGTGGGAAAGCAAGTTTGCCGGCGGTATTAGTTCGGCTGAAAAGAATGCCATATTTTTTGAAGATTTTTTGTGGCATGTATTCAGTTATGAAAAGCTGCCGTGTCTGACAAATGAAGAAGCGATGAGCGCTTTCAATAGCCAAAGTAAGAAGATCTGCTATGTATTCTATCAGCATAGCAAGCGGGTCTTTATGCTGAGTGCTACAGAAAGTTTGAAAGCTGAAGACTTTGACGATGAAGATGATGTATATGTTGTCGACCAGGATTTTGAATGGACGTATGTTCATACGCATGAAGAGTATTGCGGGCCGTATTTTTATAGTTTGAAGGCAAGGTAATGTTGGATTCGCATAGAGTTCGGAAAGGGGAAGCGAGAATATGAGCGAAGAAATGATCTGCGCCGGAACGTGCCCGATTTGCGGAAAAAGCAACAGCTGTTATAACCTTGCCGGTCAAAAGGATGAGCCTTGCTGGTGCGGCAGTGAGGTTTTCCCGAAAGAGATTTTTGAGATTGTTCCGTACGAGCAACTAGGAAAGTCATGCATATGCAAGGAGTGTCTTAAGGAATTTAAATTGAAGAAGCAGTTGCCAATCTAGTAAGCCTTTATATATGAAAGAGGAAGTAGATACATTTTACAGATTATGAAAAATATATACAAGTGAATAAAAAAACATCTTTTTATAGTGAGGAGAGATCATCCGGCGACGTGCAGAAGCGGTCAACCCTTTGGTCCATGCAAGGGTAAACCAGAGAGAAGAAGCATGCAATACTCCCTTTTGGTTGCACATCGCATATGGACATGTCGCATTTATCATTCACTCATATATAGAAAATGCCCTTTGAGAGAGCCCCCTATAAAACTCTTGATCTCTCAAGGGTTTTATAGGGGGCTCGAACGAGTGTCCTCTTTCATAATAAGGAACTGATTCAATCTTCAAGAACCTATAGGCCAAATCTAAAAGTATTAAAAAGATAAGAGCCAATTAAAAAACGAACCAATATTATTTACTATACGATCCCAAAGAGAAGATGAATTGTTAGTTTGTCTTTCGTTCTGCACCGCTGCAGTTACAGGCGCGTCAGCATTGGCTGGTGTGCTTACTGTATTGTTTGATGATGTACTTTCTGTCGCTTTTGTTGTTGCTTCGCTTGTATTCTCTTGTTTTATGTCTTTCTCGAAAACTAATACATATGTTTTTCGCTCTTCGCCTTTCGTCACGACAACAGAAATAATCGTTTTCGGTTTAGTATCTTCTAACTGTACCGTGGTGTCACTGCTGCCGTTGATGGAAATGGCTGCCCCGCTATCACTTGGACTTGCATTGATTGTAATGGTTTTTACGTCACTGGATTCGGAAATATGGTAAGTAAACTCGTTGGATGAAAACGTTTTGTTCCATGTCCCTTGTGATACCGTCAGAGCGGATAGGGTAGCGGCACTGTTCATCTCTGTTTTTGGCAAGGATTTCGTATTCTTTTGCATCGCTTGCTGTATTGGTTTTTTCGTATTCTTTTGCATCGTTTGCTGTATTGGTTTTTTCGTGTTACTTGTAGCAGCTTTCCCTTTAGCTCTCTCTTGGGTTGGGATAGCAGGCGTTGCAGAAGGCGCTTTTGTCGGGAGAGAAACATGTTCTTTTGCCTCCCTCGTTACATGAAGGGTGTATGTTTTTGTCTCTCCATTTTCTGCGGTAACTGCTATGGTAATTTCGGATGCTCCAACCGGAAGTTGGACTGAAATACCTGTATCTTTAAACAAGGAATCATTCACTTTGATACTGGAAGTTTTATCCATATCTTGGGGTGTAACCGTAATAGCATCAACCTCATTGGCTACTTGCACATCGTAAGCGGTGACGGCCGAATCAAATTTTGGTGATAACTCTCCTTTGGATATCTTTATATCTTGAAGAAAGTTATTATTGCTTTGCTTTCTGGTGACCGTAAGCGTATATGTGCTGGGCGGGTTTGTCCCATCATTAACCGTGATGAGAAATGTATTGTCACCGGCCTGGAGGGAATACACCGCAGATGTTCCACTTGTTACAGGTTTACCATTGACGGTAATAACAGAATTCGTATTATCGCTTGCTGCGAGCAAAGTTATTTTCTGTACATCGTTTTCAACTGCAGCGGTATACTTAGTCACATCAGCTGAAAAAGCTTGATCGAGCTGCACGCCGTCTATTTCCAGGCGAGACAATGAATTGGAAGGAGTGTTTGGTTTCTCTTGTACTGTAGATGTATGTTCTTGTCCATCAACCGCGGCATATGCAGTTGGTATGTACGTAAACGAACCCATGCATAATATAGAGACAAGAACCGCATTCACTCCTTTACTGATTGGCACTTTTGTACGCATCCGTATTCCCCCTAAATCTTCTATTGCGTTTATCTTCATAAATGGAATTTTCATTCACCATAACACTTGATTCTTAACTTTTTCTTAATTTTTTAAAGTTCAAGATATATAGTTGGACCCTGGGTGAATTTCCTTTACATTCTCATCGCGTTTCTTTGCGATAAACTCGTCAATAAGAAAGCGGGCTAACATAAAAAATCACCCTGGCCAATAGCGGCATGTGTCTTTCTTGTCAGCATAAAGAAACCTTTGTTGAGTAGATATCTATTACTCAACAAAGGTTTGATATGTTGAAGGGGATAACATAAGGGGGCTTGTCGGGGCATTACATAGAAAAAGCGATGGAAAACAGGTAAAATTAATACTGGTGATAAAAAACTAAATTTATCGAGAAAGGTGTTGGAAATGGAACAGTTTAAAGCATCCTCCCTTCTAGATGTTATTAGTGAATTATTCTCAGACGAAACATCCATTGCCGTATCGGATACAGATACATATACTTATTATCGACCAAGTAAACGGATCAATCTAAAAATTAAGCCAGGAGACCGGGTAAAGGAAGGAACGATTACGCATAAAGCGTTAGCCAATAAACAAAAGGTTTCTGAATTTATCCATCGTGATGTGTTCGGGACTCCCTATTACGGTATGGCTGTTCCTCTTCTCGACGAAGGAAAACTCGAGGGATGTGTTACTGCGATTTTTCCTGCTCTGACGAGTGGGAAATCAGTAGTCACCGTGAAAATCAATGATGGGTGGATTCCCCTCCCTTTTTCAAAAGTGATGTATTTAGAAGCAAGTGATCGAAAGACCCACGTGTTTGCCGAAGAATATTCTGGTACCCATAAGTATACGTTAAACGAATTTGATTTTCTTTTACCAAAGGATTACTTTGTGCGATGTCATCGCTCCTATATCGTCAATGTCAATCACATTCAGGAGATTTATCCGGATACGCATTCGACGTTTTTGTTAGTGATGAAAAATCAAGCCAAGATTCCTGTCAGTCAATCTTACGCCAGTTATTTCAGAAAACTACTTGGATTTTGAAGATTCATTCTGCTTTAGGATAAAATAATCTGTTTCATCCCAATTTTTTTTCATTTCATTCCAAAATTCATTCCTTATGAAATTTGTCATGTAAAATAATAAAAAAAGATATAAGTAAGGAGTGGTTGGAATGGAAAGCGTTTACAAACGTATTCAAGATCAGCGTTTACAGGAGCGTGTGGTTTCTGCAGAAGAAGCTGCATCCTGGATTCAAGATGGCATGACACTAGGATTAAGCGGTTTTACTCGAGCAGGAGATGTAAAAGCAGTTCCCTTTGCGTTAGCAAAGCGTGCGGAACAAGAACCGCTTAAAGTCAATGTGTATACCGGGGCATCCCTAGGATCGGACGTTGACAAATTATTTGCTGAGGTCGGCATGATCAATAAGCGTCTGCCTTTCCAAGCGGATCCTACCATGCGAAAAAAGATTAACCAAGGGGAATTGTATTTCATCGATCAACATCTGTCTCATACGTCAGAATGGATACGTGCAAATGTATTAGATCCAATTGATTTCGCTATTTTGGAAGCGGTTTCTATTACAGAAGACGGCATGATCATCCCGACTACATCTATAGGAAATTCGATGGCATTCGCTCAGCACGCAAAGTCGATTATTGTTGAAATTAATTTGGCCCAACCTGAATTGTTAGAAGGAATTCATGATTTGTATGAGCCGGGCAGCCAAGGAGAACGTTCTCCGATTCCATTAACCAAACCAGATGATCGAATTGGCTCTATGGGAATACCGGTCGACATAGAGAAAATTAAAGGCATTGTCTTTACGAACCAGCTTGATTCCCCATCAACCATCGTCGCACCAGACGAAGAAACCGTGACTATGGCCCAACATTTAATTGCATTTCTGCGGCAGGAAATTGAAGCTGGGCGATTAACCAATCGTCTTGCCCCTTTGCAATCAGGGATTGGTTCAGTAGCTAACGCAGTCTTTCATGGTCTTCTAGATTCTGAGTTCACAGATTTAGAGGTGTATTCAGAAGTGCTGCAAGATGCGGTCTTCGATTTATTGGATGCAGGAAAAGTCCGTTTTGCATCTTGCTGTTCGATTACCTTGTCGTCCTCGAAGATGGAACAAGTATTCTCAAATTTTGAGCAATATCGTGACAGGCTAATCTTGAGGCCGCAAGAGATTTCTAATCATCCTGAAGTGATTCGCCGAATGGGACTGATTTCAATTAATACGGCCTTAGAATTAGATATCTATGGAAATGTGAACTCAACCCATATAATGGGGACACAGATGATGAATGGAATTGGCGGTTCTGGTGATTTTGCACGAAATGCCCGTCTTGGCATTTTTGTCACGAAATCGATTGCAAAAGACGGAAAAATATCAAGCATTGTTCCTTTTGTCTCACATGTGGATCATACGGAACATGATGTGGATGTCATTGTTACCGAACAAGGGTATGCTGACTTGCGCGGATTGGCTCCGAGAGAGCGCGCCGAACTCATTATCGAACGCTGCGCTCACCCGATGTACCGTGAGCAATTAACGGAGTATTATCAAGAAGCCCTCAAAAAAGGCGGACAAACCCCGCATGTCTTAGAAAAAGCCCATTCTTGGCATGTTAATTATGCAAAGAATGGAACCATGTTACAAAAAGTTGTACAACATATGTAATAAAAATAGAGACTACGTTCCTATAGAGATAAGATAGAATGATGATTTATGTAACCTATTGTCAATAGCAGGAGAGCCTAGCAATAAATTGCCAGGCTCTCAATTATGATCCAATTCTACTGCTGCTTTCGAAAAACGGATGCCTGATGGCGCTCTGTAGAAGTTACGTAGTTATTACTACCGGCCAAAGTTACTCTATGACCCTATTTTTCTTGGGTTCAAGCCGTTCTTTTACACTTAGCAGTCTAGGTTTGGAATTCACAAGACCGATGCTGATGAGAATTAATATAAGCCCTGCTAAAAGATAGATAGTAAATGGCTCATTAAAAAAGAGGATACCGGTTACTAATGCAATGAAGGGAATAAAAAATGTATAGGACGCCACTTTGCTTGCCTCTCCTGAACCAACAAGTTTAAAGAAAACCAACCAACCCGCCGCAATTACAAAGATAGATATAAACAGTAAATCTGTGATATATCGTACGTCCCAAACAATGCTGGACCAACTCTCAAATTCCGACCCTACACCAATCATGAAAAGTCCGCCGATGATAAGCTGAAGCGTAGTCAACCAGATTGAATCTACAACGTTGCCAGCTTTCTTCACAAACACAGTTCCAATAGCCCAACTAAACGCACAGCCCAAGGCGAGCAAAATTCCTGTGATTGAGATATGACCAGATAACCCTTTGACACTTACGGTCGCGACCCCCGCAAATCCAAGAATCAAACCAAGGACCTTTAATCCAAACATGGATTCTCCGAGCCACAGCCAAGAAAAAATTCCAAGCAGCACCGGCTGAAGGAAAACGATGACGGAAAACAGTCCGGCAGGCAGATAACCTAATCCGATAGTCTGAAGACCGTAAAACAAAATGATATTAAACAAAGCAGAAATAAGATATATATACCATGTTTCCTTGAAACGTATCTGTTTATATCTTGGTATTGCAATGATTAGCAATAGAATCCCGCCTATTAATGTTCTCATTCCTGCGAACAGCACTGGCGGCGCGTAAGAGAGGGCGAATTTGGACAAAGGCCAATTGACTCCCCACACTAATACAAGAAACACGATGAGAAAAGCTGTTCGCGTTCGAGAAAGTTCTTCCATGTTGTATCACTCCTTGTTATATCTTGCTTTATCATGGTAAGATATCTCGTGAAATAAATAAAATGAATGTTTTTTATAAGGAGCATAAGTATTTAGTTATGACTATTACACAGCTTCAGGTATTCGTAAAAACTGTCGAAATGGGAAGCTTTACAAAAGCTGGACAAGCGCTCAATATGACACAACCAGCTGTTAGCCACGCAATATCTAGTATTGAAGCAGAGCTAGGCGTCACACTGATTATTCGTGATCGCCGCAAAGGCTTAATTCTTACCGATGTAGGGAAACGGATTATTGTTCATATTCGGGAGATTTTGAAGGGGATAGAAAAGATTGAACAAGAGGTAGCTGTCGAAAAAGGTCTTGAATTAGGAACGATTCGCATTGGAAGTTTCCCGAGTGCCTCTGCTCATTTCTTGCCAAAAATCATTAGCACCTTCCAACGAAAATACCCTAAATTAGAACTTGTCCTATATGAAGGAACTCTTGAGGAAGTAAATGAATGGTTATTGTCTCGTGTTATAGATATTGGAATTGTTATCCTTCCAAATAAAGAAATGGAAATTATTCCGCTGGCTAAAGACAGAATGGTCGTGGTACTGCGAGATGACCACCCGCTGCATAATAAATCTTCAGTTAGTATAAAGGATTTGGAAAACGAGCCATTGATTATCTTTAAAGGAGGGTATGAATCTCCGATTATTGATATGTTTCATCATGCTAAAGCAAAGCTTCGAATTGAGTTCGCAGTTTCTAACATAAGCACGTCATTAAACATGATACAAGAAGGATTAGGTCTGACAATCTTATCCAAGCTGTCATTATCAAGCCTGCCGCCTAATGTGCAAGTCCGGGACTTGGAGCCGCCGGTTTGGAGAGAAATCGGCCTAGCTGTTCCTTCATTAAAGGAATCTTCGCTTGCTGTACAATTATTTATCCAAATGGTACAAGAATTATTCTATTTATAGAGATAGCGATCTATTCCTTATTTGCGTTATCGGAAGTTTTTTATATATAAATGATTTATAATTTCGACGTTTTCATTTGCTATTTCGAACAAAACGGCATTGGCACTTACTTCCTCTCTCTGGTTTATCCTTGCATGGACCAAGAGTTTGACCGCTTCTGCACGTCGCCGGATGCTCTCGCCCCACTATAAAAAGACGATTTTTTTATTCAGTTTTATATAATTTGTAGCTCTTGTATAAAATTTTGCATACAACTTGTTTATATCCGCCTAATTTTTAGGCAGATAAGCTCTCTTATTTTTTTTAAGCATAGCATGTAGAAGGCTATGAAGTATTTATAAAAAGTAGGTGAGAAAACATGATATTAGATTCTCAACGTATTATAGGCTTTCCTGGAATGGGTATGGGTCCAGGAATGGGTATGGGTCCAGGAATGGG